>NZ_JAIUHT010000001.1:0-864386 GCF_020165255.1 Mesorhizobium sp. CA12 | reverse complement strand
TCCATCATTGGTGCTATGGCGAGCGTCGTCTGCATAAGCCTATTCAATGCTGTTTGCCCTGTCATAATCAAATCTGTTAGCGCAATATACCGCATTCTCTTTTATTTTCAGATACTTCGACGACAGGGACATAAGTCCCATTTCGAGAGGGACCATTTTCCCAAGTCACATAGTTATTAAAAAATCAATAGTCCAGCTTTAATTTTCCACAAATAAGAGTAAACATTAGCTGCTCATAATATGAGCAGTGGAGGCGTGCAGGCAGTCATGCCTGTTGGGGAGGGGCGGTTAGTATGCCCTCATCATTTATCTTCGGCGCCCGCCGTGGGCGGATTGCCGATGCGCACAGGACGCATCCCCCCAGCAATGTCTGACGGGGCAAGGAGCGGAGGATCAGCGGCGGCTCCTCCGAACCCCCTCTACCCCTCCCGAGAGTCAATTCACCACTCCAGCTTTCTTTAACGATGGCGCGTAGCGCTGGCCTGGCCAGCGGATGTGCGTCCGTGCGGCCGGTTGCCAGCGTTGGGGCTGAAATCGCGCTGCCGCATTGAAACCAGGGAGAATTTCCAATGGCACTCGATATCACAGCTCAAGACATCATCATCGACGAGACCACCGGCCCGCAGGATGACGACATCAACCCGGCCCTTCCGCCGCACAGCACCAACGACACGCTTACCTATCTCTTGGGCCTCGACGGTCCGGGAGGGCTGGCCTCACCCGAGGTCGCCTTCCAGAGCGACTTCGTGATCGCCACGGCAAATGCGGGCGAAACCATCACCTCGGTTATTCTCACGCAGAATGCCTCCGGAACTCCGTTTTCGACCACCGTCGGCGTGAACAGCAGCATCCGGACGGTCGATGGCAATTATGTCTGGCTGTTCCAAGATCAAACTCACCCAAACGTTGTGATCGGCGTCATTGGGACCTCAAACGCGGCCACCATGCCCGCCCCCACCGGCCCACTCGCCTTCTCGTTTGGGCTGGCCAGCACCAGCGCCACCAATGCAGACCTGTACCTGGTTCAGTATGTGCCGTTGTTCCATCCGGATGGAACTAACCCGAACGACCAAATCGATCTGCTCAACAAGGTGTTCGCATCGGTCACGGGAACGACCGTGCTCAATTTCAGCCAGCTCGGCGACGCCCCTCCCGGACACAACAATTGGTACATCCTCGACGCCGACGTCGCGAGCTCACAGAAGATCCTTGTCACCGCTCACGACAATGGGGTGCAGGCTGAAGTCAACGTCAGCACGCAAGGCCTGGGCGTCTCATCCCAGGATGTACGCTTCGGCCGTGAGCTTCAGATCGATCTGATAAATGGCGGCACCCAGAGCGCTGGCAAGAACTTTACCGACACGCCGCTCGCGCCCAACTACACCGACCACATCGAGAACGTCTCCGGCGCAGGTTTCTCGATCTCGCAGTCCACACCCACCAACACCGTGGCCGATATTGAGGTCCACGCCTACAACAATAACGACAACGCGAAAGGCTCCGTGTTGCCGGGTGACGACAACGATACCGAGATCAATATCACCGGAGTGACGTTCAAGCTGAACGGCGTCGCGACGACGGCCGCCGCCCTGGGCATAACAGTTGATCTCAGCGGCACCGGAATGGTCCTGCACAACGTCCGCGAGGGCGTGACCGTCGATTTCACGACCGCGGGCGGCTCGGGCGGAACGTTCGACCGATTCACCATCAAGAATATCGACACGGAGAAGGACTATTTCGACGTCAAGGAAGTGCACTTTGCTGGGAACGTGGCCAACGCCTACAACGAACAAGTCGGCTCTTTCATCAACTTCAACGACGATGGACCAAGCATTTCGACGACCGGCACCGAGCCGACGCTGACCGTTGACGAGACGATTCTTGGCACTAACGACACGAAGAGCTTTGCCGCCAACTTCAGCCCGGTCTACGGGGCAGACGGGGCAGGCACGGTGACCTACGCGCTTAGCTTTACGGCAGGTTCGACCGGACTGGTCGACACCGCGACTGGGCAGCCTGTCGTCCTCTCGCTGAGTGGCGGCGCCATCCAAGGTCGCACAGCCACGAGCAACGACCTCGTGTTCACGGTCTCTGTCGACGCCTCGGGCAACGTCACCCTCGATCAGATCCGCGCGGTGGTCCATCCCACCAGCGACCCGGACGAGAGCAAGACTCTGGCAGCCGACAATTTGATCCAACTCACCGCGACCGTCACCGACAAGGACGGTGACCACGCACCGGCCACCCTCGACATCGGCCAGAACCTCAACTTCAAGGACGACGGGCCGAGCATCTCGACGACCGGCACCGAGCCGACGCTGACTGTCGATGACACGGTTCTTACGACCAACGACACCAAGAGCTTTGCAGCGAACTTCAGCTCGGCCTTCGGGGCAGACGGAGCCGGCACGGTGACCTATGCGCTCGGCTTTACAGCGGGCTCGACCGGACTTACCGACACCTTAACCGGTCAGGCGGTCGTCCTCTCGCTCAATGGTGCCATCATCGAAGGTCGCACCGCCACAAGCAACGACCTTGTGTTCACAGTCTCCGTTAGCGGTACCGGTAGCGTCACCCTGGATCAGCTCCGGGCAGTGGTCCATCCGACCAGCGACCCGGACGAGAGCAAGACGCTGGACGCGGACAACCTGATTCAACTCACCGCGACCATCATCGACAAGGACGGCGATCAACAGGCGGCCACACTCAACATCGGCCAGAACCTCGTCTTCAAGGACGACGGGCCGACGATCACGGTGCCGTTCGACGGGGACCCCGTTACCCCAGGTATCCAGCACGAGACGCTGGCCAACACGCTCAACGCGTCGGCCACCGGGGCCTTCGGCTACGATGTTGGCGCGGATGCCCACCCAGCCGCGTTCTACGACACCACGCACTCGGACTTTGTCGACCAGGACGTCGTGGCTAGCGGCATCCAGCTCAGCCTTGGTGGCAACCTCACAGGTCTTGTCCCCAACACGCAGACGCCGTTCATTAGCTCGTCCGCGACGCTCCAGTCGGAAGACGCCACCCAGGCAACGTTCAACTGGCAAATCTCGTACGACAGCGACCCGGATACGGCTGGCGACCAAACGGCCACGGCGGGCGGCACCCTAGTCTTCAACAAGGCTGCTGACACCTACACCATCACCTTGAACGACGCGGTGGAGGGCTTCACCAAAGACATCCTGCACACCAGTGAGCTTCTATCCAAGGAACCCACGAGCAATGTCGGCCACCCGAACATTGTGGTGGAGAAGCTCTTCGAGGCGGACAGCACTCCCGAAACGACCGACCGGAACTTCTTCGTGCAGTTCACGGCGAACTCGGTCACCAATACCATCAAGTTCGGTCTTAACTCCACCGGCGACAGCGACAACGCGACACCCACCGACACCGCGTGGAACCCTGGCGATCTGGTCACCAACAACCACGAGGACTGGGTGTCTGCCACCCAGAGCACGAACGGGGTCGCTGGCGACACCATCCAGAAAGGCGAATTGCTGACGCTGCGGTTCTTCGACACCAGCCCTGGCATCGGCACCGAGATCGTCACCCCCAGCCAGACGGCGGCCGACATGGCCATCAAGTTCGACGGGATCGGCACCAGTGAGGACCTGATGGTCATCCTTCAGCTCGTCAGCAGCACGGACAGTAGCGTGCATACCACGAAGGCGATCTACATCGAGAACGCCGACATCTACAAAATGGGGCAGGTGCCTACCGCATACGCAGCGGACTTCCCACTCGACAATAACGACGGCCTCATCATCATCGAGAGGAACGACTACAATGGTGTCGGCGAGAATTGGGTGATCCAGGGTGCCCAGATCATGCAGTCCGGCAACGGAATCACCGGCGACGGCACGGCGATCGACCTGAACCGAGCCACTGGCTCAGGTGGCGGCAGCTCTCAAACCACGTTGGTGAACTGGGACCCGACCGACAACGACGTCTTGAAGATCGTGGACCTCGGCTTCACCTCGACGCAGACCACGACACCGGACGCGCACCTCGACTTCGGCGTCCAGATCGCGGACGCGGATGGCGACACGACAGCGGTGCAGCACATTCTGGTCGACATCGCCTGACGCCCGCCTTACGGGGGCAGCCGATGCTGCCCCCGTAACGACACCGGCCCAGACGCCAATTCAACGCCGGGGCCGGGCACTGACAAAAGGCATCGAAGCGGGGGGTCCGTGATGCAGCCAAGACCGCAATTCCAGGAAGTGATGCATCTGGCCCGCCATCAGGTGCCCGCCCTCCTTCTCTTCAGCCTGCTTACCAATCTCCTCCTGCTCGCCAGCACCGTCTACATGCTGCAGATCTACGACAGGGTGCTGTCGAGCGGGTCGATCGACACGCTGCTATGGCTTACCCTTGCCGTCATCGGCGCCATCGCCGTCTATGGCCTGCTGGAACACGCCCGCCGGATGATGCTCGGCCATATCAGCCAGTGGCTGGACGACCAGCTCAGCGTTCCGGTGATCGAACGCGCGATGGAGGCGCGCCTGGCCGGCAGCAACCTCGAAACCGGCCTGAAGGACGTGGGCGATCTGCGCGGCTTCATTGCCGGCGATGGCATACTGACTTTCCTCGACGCGCCCTGGACGCCGGTCTTCCTGGCGTTCATGTGGTTTCTGCATCCGGCATTGGGTGTAGTCGGCCTTGCCGGCGCCGTGCTCCTGTTCTGCGCCGCGCTCGCCAACGATTTCCTCACCCGCCGCAAAGGCCAGGATGCGGCAGCGGGGCTTCGCCGCAGCCAGGCCGCCGTCGGTCAATTTGTCGATGGCGCCGAGACATTGCGCTCGCTCGGCATGTCCGAGCCGGCGCTGCGGCGGTGGGAGCAAAACCAGCAATCGCTGATCGACATCCAGACCCGGATTTTACAGCGCACCACCATCATCGGAAGCCTGTCGCGTTCGCTGCGTCTCGCCCTTCAGGTGGCCGTGCTGGGGCTCGGCGCCTATCTCGTCCTGCGCCGCGAGCTGACGCCGGGCTCGATGATCGCGGCTTCCATCCTGCTCAGCCGCGCGCTGGCGCCGATCGAGCGCTCGATAGGCGCCTGGCGCAGTCTGGTCAGCGCGCGGACCGCGCGCCGCAACCTGATGAAGCTTTTCGCCGAGACCAGATCGATGCAAACAGCCGGCGTCAGCCTGCCCCGCCCGCAAGGCCGGCTGAAGCTCGAAAATCTGCATTATTGTGCGCCAGGGACGTCGCAGGCGTTGCTGAACGCGATAGGCTTCGGCGTCGAACCCGGCCAGACCTGCGGCGTGATTGGCCCGTCCGGCTCGGGCAAGACCACGCTCTGCCGTCTCATTGTCGGCACGCTGCGGCCCTCGCTCGGCCACGTCCGGCTGGATGGCGCGGAGGTCTGGAACTGGCCTGCGGAGGAACTCGGTCAGCATATCGGCTATCTGCCGCAGCAGGTCGAGCTGTTCCCTGGAACGATCGCCGAGAACATCGCCCGCCTGCGTGACGTCGACAGCGAAGCGGTCATAGCCGCGGCTCAACTCGCCGGCATCCACGAAATGATCCTGCGGCTGCCGAGCGGCTATCGCACCGAAGTCGGACCGCATGGGGCCCGGATATCGCGCGGCCAGCGCCAGCGCATCGCGCTGGCCCGGGCGCTATTCGGTGACCCGCCGCTGATCGTCCTCGACGAGCCGAACACCGGCCTCGACGGCGAAGGCGAAGTGGCGCTGTTCAACGTGCTCCGGCAGCTCAAGGAGCGGGGCCGCACGGTAGTCGTCATCAGCCATCAGACCAATCTTCTGCGCACTGCCGACCATATCGCCCTCATCCGCGACGGATCCCTTTCGATGTTCGGCACGCGCGACGAGGTGCTCGGCGCGCTGGCAGGCCAGCCCAGGCGCATCCCGGTGCCGGCGGCCATGCGGGACAAGATCGCCGCCAATGCGCCAGCAAACCTGAAGGCGGGGGAGTGAGCCATGGGCGGTGATCGATTTGGCGACTTCTCGACGATGCTGGACAGGCTGATGGATAGCCTGGGCGCGTTGGCGGACAGGCTGTCCATTTCCGCAGGCGATCTGGTCGCCGCGGCATCGATTTGGTTCCGCGGCCTGAACCAGCCGACGCGCATCACAATGATTGCGGCCGCCGGCGTGCTCGTCCTGCTGCTGGTTTCAGGCTTGGTCCGGCGGCGGTCACCTGCCCTCCGCGCCAGCGGCCGCGACCTGAACCGACGGACGCGGCCCGCGCGCATGCTGGGCTATGTGTCGGCGATCGTCTTCGTGGGCGGCACCGCCGCATGGTCAAGCGTCGCTCTTCTGGCAAGCGCCGTCGTCGCCAACGGCGTTGTCAGCCCCGAGGGCTATCGCAAGACCGTCCAGCATCTGGAGGGCGGCATCATCGGCGCGATCCACGTAAAGGAAGGCGACAAGGTGAGCGCCGGCCAGGTGTTGATCAGCCTGAAGACCATCGACGCCCAGGGTCGCTACGACGAGTTGCAAGGCCATTATATCCGACTGCTGGCGACCGAAGCGCGCCTGGTCGCGGAGCTTGCCGGGCAGGACCGGATCACCTTCCCCAAGGAGCTGACATCGATCGACAGCGAGACGGCGCGAAAGGTGGTCGCCGAGGAACAGGCGCTGCTCGACAGCCGCCTGGCGACCCGTGCGGGGCGCACGCAAATCCTCAGCAAGCGCATCGCGCAAATCCAGGAGCAAAGTACAGGATCGAGGGAGGTAATTGCCGCCGAGGCCGAGCAGCTCAGGCTGATCGACCAGGAGATCGCCTCAGCGCAGGAAATGTACAAACAGGGACTGGAGCGGCTGCCGCGGATACTGGCGCTGCAGCGGTCCCAGGCCGAGATCCGCGCCAATCAGGCGTCGAACCGCGCGCAAGTGGCACACAACGACCAGCAGATCGGCGAGACCGAGTTCCAACTCCTCAACCTGCGCCAACAGGACAGCGAGAGCACCAATGAGGATCTAGCAAAAGTGCGAGGGGACCTGGCTGAACTGCGCAGCCAATTACCTTCGCGCCAGGATGTGCTGGCCAGGACCGACATTGTCGCACCAATCGCCGGAACGGTGATGAACCTGCGCATAACGACCGAATCGGGCGTGATCGCAAGCGGCCAGGCGCTGCTTGATATCGTTCCCAACGAGCCCAATCTGGTCATCGATTCACGCATCAAACCGGCGGATATCGACGTGGTACATCCTGACATGCCGGCTCGCGTGGTGTTGTCGGCCTATCCGAGCCGGCATCTGCCGCAAATCCATGGCCTGCTCACATCGGTGTCGGCCGACCGGCTGACGGACGAAAAGACCGGCGAGCCTTATTTCCTCGCCAAGGTCAAGGTCGACACCGCCGATCTCGCAGAGCTGCATGACGTGCACTTGTCTCCCGGCATGCCGGCGGAGGTCATGATCCTGACGGGAGAGCACACTTTGCTCGACTATATGCTGGCCCCGGTGCAGGCTTCGCTCACACGCTCTTTCAAAGAAAACTGAGCCGACGACAGTGCAGCGACGTCGGCCATAAGCCGACGCCTCATCGTCGCATCTGTCAGGCGCAGCCGCGGGGGCGTGACGGCGCTAGCGCCTCAGGGCGTGGACATTGTCCATCGATGCGCCGCCCAGCGGCAGCGCCATGTCGTCGTCGAGCAGCCGGGTGATGCGGGCAAAGCCGACAAAGGCTTTGCGCGCTTCCTCGGCCGACATCTTGCCCGACAGTGCCGCCGCACAGCAATTCAGGGCGCATTGATAAACCGGGCCGCGTCTTCCCGTTGGCCACTTCCGCAGGAACACCATCGCCTCGGAGACGCTATCGACTTCCTCCACAGGGTATCCCTGCCCACGCGCAATTCGCACTGGGGTAAAGAAATGCAAGCGATCCATAATTATCCTCCCGGTCGACCGCAGCGCAGTCGAACCGCAATAAACGCACGTCCCGCGAATCGGTTCCAAACAAATTTGGTTGCCGATGGAAAAAGTTCGAAACGCGGGCCCTCGCCTGACATGCGCGAAAATCAATTGGCGACTCAGCCAATGCAGGCCTGGAGCCGCCGGATAACGGCGATTCTCATTGAATATCTTTAAGGCGAAAGCCGGCAAATGGGTTGCTTGCCGGTTACCCTGCGTCAGGCTTAACCTCCGCGGTCAACGCGTGAGGGCGCGTTTGCAAAAAGGGGAACACTTGCAATGACCATTCAAGGCGCATCGCCTGACCTCTACAATGAGGATCTGGCTCCCGCAACGGTCAGGAACTGGGGACCGTTTTCGATCTTCAACGTCTGGACCTCCGACGTCCACAGCCTCTGGGGCTACTACCTAGCGGCAAGCCTGTTTCTGTTCTGCGGCGGCTTCGTCAACTTCATCATCGCCATCGGCATCGGCTCGCTAATCATCTATGCGCTGATGAATATGGTCGGCTATGCAGGCGTGAAGACCGGCGTACCCTACCCCGTGCTTGCCCGCGCCTCCTTCGGCATCTGGGGCGCCAACGTCCCGGCGCTGGTGAGGGCGATCGTCGCCTGCTTCTGGTACGGCGCCCAGACGGCCGCGGCGTCGGGCGCGATCGTGGCGCTGCTGACGCGCCTGCAATGGTTCGACGAGTTCAACAAGAGCTCGCACCTTCTGGGACACTCGACGCTGGAGGTGATCTGCTTCGTCATCATCTGGGCGCTGCAGTTGCTGATCATCCAGAAGGGCATGGAAACCGTCCGTCGCTTCCAGGATTGGGCCGGCCCGGCCGTGTGGATCATGATGCTGATCCTGGCCATCTATCTTTGCGTGAAGTCCGGCACTTTCGCCTTCACCAGCGACATCCCGATGGATGTGCTGCTGGACAAGACCAAGGACGCCGGCGTTCCGGGCGAGCCGGGATCCTGGACCGCGCTGTTCGCGGTGGCGGCGATCTGGGTGACCTATTTCTCGGCTCTCTACCTCAACTTCTGCGATTTCGCCCGCTACGCGCCGGACAATGCGGCCCTGCGCAAGGGCAACATCTGGGGCCTGCCGGTCAACCTCATCCTGTTCTCGCTGGTCGCCGGCGTCACCACGATCGCCGCCTACGACGTCTATCATGAGGTGCTGCTGCATCCCGACCAGATCTCGGCCAAGTTCGACAGCTGGTTCCTGGCCGCTCTCGCCGCGCTGACCTTCGCGGTGGCGACGCTGGGCATCAACGTCGTGGCGAATTTTGTCTCGCCGGCGTTCGATTTCTCCAACGTCTTCCCGCGCCAGATCGACTTCAAGAAGGGCGGCTACATCGCGGCGCTGATCGCCCTGGTGCTCTATCCCTTCGCGCCATGGGAAGGCAGTGCGGCTTCCTTCGTCAACGTCATCGGCGCGACGATGGGACCGATCTTCGGCGTGATGATGGTCGACTACTACCTGATCCGCAAAAGCGAAGTCGACGTCGAAGCACTCTATCGCGAAGACGGCGAGTTCCGTTTCCAGAGCGGGTGGCATGTCAACGCCTTCATCGCTGCCGGCATCGGCGCCATCTTCTCCTCGATCCTGCCCAACTTCACCAACTGGCTGCCGTCCTGGTGGGGCGTCTATGGCTGGTTCTTTGGCGTGGCGATCGCCGGCGTCGTCTACTACGTGCTGCGCACCATGGCGCTTGGTGCAGGCGCGAAGGTGGCGAAGGCCTGAAACAAGGCAGTAGGCAGTAGGGCTTAGGCAATAGAGAATGCCACCCTACTGCCTACTGCCTACTGCCTACTGCCTACTGCCTACTGCCTACTGCCTACTGCCTACTGCCTACTGCCTACTGCCTACCATCTCCGCCAAACGGCGCACCGTGTTCCAGTTGCGCGACGTGCCGATGCCAAGGCGTTTGTGATTGGCGGCGGCAAGCAGCCGCGAGTTCGGCCGCTCACGCGAGAAGACAAGCCAGATATCGCCGTCTACCACCTGCACCAACTCGTCGTCGGCTGCATAGGGCTGGAGGGCTTCGACGGTGTGCGCGGGCAGCGGCTCGCGCATCACGCGCACCGCAACCTGATCGGCCGCGTCCGCTGATTCGCCCGGAAACGGATTGGCGGCGGCAAGCTTCAGCCAGTCCTCGGCACCGCGCACGATGATGTCGACATGCCGGCCGAAGCTTTTCTCGAACGCCTTTTCCAGCCGGCGCTCGAGCTTTGAAAGCTCGCCTGTGCGCGCCTCGAACACCAGATTGCCTGTCGCCACCAGCGTGCGGACGTTTTTCAGCCCGAGGCTTTCCGCCATGGCCTTCAGGTCGGACATGACCACCCGCCGCCCCTCGTCCAGGATGATGCTGTAGAGCAGCGCGACATAAGTTTGCATTACGGTCCGCATAGCTGGCACGCAGGCCGGAGCCAAGGCGTGCTGAGATTCAGGTCAGGCCGAGTCGAAAATGGTGGTTTCCGAGAACCGGAGCGGAGCGTACTTTTCGTACGTGAGCACCGGAAGCGCAGGAAGCCGCCATTTCCAGGCCGGCCTCACCTGAATATCAGCACACCTAGACGAGCCGCGACTGATCCACTGCAGCCGAGATAAAGCTGGCGAACAGCGGATGCGGGTCGAGCGGCCGGCTCTTCAGTTCGGGGTGATACTGCACGCCGATGAACCATGGGTGGTCAGGATATTCGACCGTCTCCGGCAGCACGCCGTCGGGCGACATGCCGGCAAACACCAGGCCGCAATCCTCGAGCCGCTGCTTGTAGTCGATGTTGACTTCGTAGCGATGTCGGTGGCGCTCGGAAATTTGCGTGTCGCCGTAGATATCCGCTATCTTCGAGCCCTTGGCGAGCTCGGCCTGATAGGCGCCAAGCCGCATCGTGCCGCCGAGATCGCCTGCGGCCCTGCGCTTCTCAAGCATATTGCCCTTCAGCCACTCGGTCATCAGGCCGACGACGGGCTCGTCGGTCGGGCCGAACTCGGTCGACGACGCATGGTCGACACCCGCCAGCGAGCGGGCCGCCTCGATGCAGGCCATCTGCATGCCGAAGCAGATGCCGAAGTAAGGCACCTTGCGCTCGCGGGCGAACTTTGCCGCCAGGATCTTGCCTTCCGAGCCGCGCTCGCCGAAGCCGCCGGGAACGAGGATGCCGTGCACCTTCTCCAGCCACGGCGCCGGATCTTCCTTCTCGAAGATCTCGCTTTCGATCCAGTCGAGCTTGACCTTGACGCGATTGGCGAGGCCGCCATGCGACAGCGCCTCAATCAGCGATTTATAGGCATCCTTGAGGCCGGTGTATTTGCCGACGATGGCGATCGTCACCTCGCCTTCCGGATTGTGGATGTGGTTGGAAAGCTTCTGCCACGGCTCCATGCGGGGCTTCGGCGCCGGGTCGATACCGAAGGCCGCCAGCACTTCCGAATCGAGGCCCTCCTGGTGATAGGCCAAAGGCACGTCATAGATATGCGGCACGTCCAGCGCCTGGATGACGGCGCTTTCGCGCACGTTGCAGAACAGCGAAAGTTTCCGGCGCTCCTCCTTCGGGATCGGCCGGTCGGCGCGCACCAAAAGGATGTCGGGCGCGATGCCGATGCCGCGCAGTTCCTTGACCGAATGCTGCGTCGGCTTGGTCTTCAGTTCGCCGGCCGTCGGGATGTAGGGCATCAGGGTCAGATGTACATAGACGGCGTTGTTGCGCGGCAGATCGTTGCCGAGCTGTCGGATCGCTTCCAGGAACGGCATCGCCTCGATGTCGCCGACGGTGCCGCCGATTTCGCACAGCACAAAATCGTAGTCGTCATTGCCGTCCAGTACGAAATGCTTGATCTCGTCGGTGACGTGCGGGATCACCTGCACAGTCGCGCCGAGATAGTCGCCGCGCCGCTCGCGCTCGATGATGTTCTTGTAGATGCGGCCGGTGGTGATGTTGTCCTGCTGGTTCGCCGAGCGCCCGGTGAATCGCTCGTAATGGCCGAGATCGAGGTCGGTCTCGGCGCCGTCATCGGTCACGAACACTTCGCCGTGCTGATACGGCGACATCGTCCCGGGATCGACATTGAGATAAGGATCGAGCTTTTTGATCCGCGCGCGATAGCCTCGCGCTTGCAGAAGAGCCCCAAGAGCTGCTGCGGCGATGCCTTTTCCGAGTGAGGAAACCACGCCGCCTGTGATGAATACATATCGCGCCATGGGAGTCATCGCTTAACGCGGCCTGATTGATTCCGCCAGAGAAAAAACCGCCGCGAAGGCTTTTTCCCAAAATGGCGACGGGGCCCGCACGGGCTTGGATTCAGTCAAAACAAAAGGGCCGGCGATGCCGGCCCTTTCGGCAGTTTGACGGAAAGCCTTAGATAATAACAACCTTCGTGCCGATCTTGACGCGGCTGTAGAGGTCCATGACGTGCTCGTTGATCATGCGGAAGCAGCCATTGGAGGCGCTGGTTCCGATCGACTGCGGCGCGATTGTGCCGTGGATGCGCAGATGCGTGTCCTTCTTGCCGTCATAGAGATAGATGGCGCGCGCGCCGAGCGGGTTCTCGCCGCCGCCGGGCATGCCGTCCTTGTATTGGCCGTAATGCTTCGGCTCGCGCTTCTGCATGTCGAGCGTCGGTATCCAGCGCGGCCATTCCTGCTTGTCGCCGACGGCTACCGTGCCCTTGAACTGCAGGCCTTCGCGGCCGACCGCGATGGCATAGCGGCGTGCCGTGGAAAACGACTCGACGAGGTAGAGGCGGCGCGCGCTGGTGTCGATGACGATGGTGCCCGGCTCATAACCGGTGAACGCGACGTCCTGCGGCACGAATTCCGGCTTCACCTTGAACGGCCGCTTGGCGGCCTTCTTGGCCAGCGCCGAATCAAGCGCACGGGTCTCGGGCAGGTAACTGATCGAGCTCACCGACGAGCCGCCGAAGAGGCCGGCAAACAGCCCGCCGCTGCTCGTCTGCTTCTGGCCGGGCTGCTCACTGCGCAACTCGCCATTGTTGCCGGTAGCGGTGATGTTCATGACCTCAGCCGGGATAGGCTCCTCGGCTTTGACCGGCATGATCTGCGCCACCGGGTCCAGCGGCGCGATGATCTTGGTGGTCTTCTTGGCCGGCTTGGCGTCGGCGACCTCAGCCGTCGCGGCAGTGCCCTTCTTGGCGAGCCATTCCTGGCGCGCCGCGTCAGCCTTGGCCTTGGCGGCCTCGCGCATGGCCATCTTGCGAGCTTCGAGCGCCTTATCGTTTGCCGCTTGCTTGTCGGTAGCGATCTTGGCCTCGAGCTTGCCGATCTGCGCGAGATCGTCCGAGGTCGGATTTTTCTTCTTCTTGAGAAGCCTCAGCTGCGATGCGTCGCTCTTGGCGGCGGCAACGGGAATGGCATCGGTTTTCTCTACCGACGGGGAGGAGACCATAGTTGCCGGTCCGGCAAGGGCCGCGGAACCCATGCCGAGGACGGCACAGACTCCCAAAATGATGAAGCTGCGAAGCTGCATGGCGAAGATCCGATCGTTCAATGCGTGTTGCCCACGGCGTCGCCCGGCGTCCCCCAAGGACGCCAAAAGTGCCGCGCGCAATCTATAATCGATTAGCTGTCATCGCCTCAAGCTGAGGCAGGCGCCACGCCCGGTTGAATCTTCGTGATCGGGCGCGCATTTGCCGCGACTGTGTTCAAAGAACAACAGATCGCGGCAGTGCTTGTCCGGCTACTGGTTCGGAACCTGAGGGGTGACCGGCAAGGTGACGCCGTTGGTCGCCGGCGCGGTGCTCGGATTCGCGGGCGCCGGAGCAGGCGTTGTGGCCGGAGCCGGCGCTGTGGCGCCGTTGGCAAGCGGCGTGGTGCTCGTCGCACCGCCAGCCGGAGCCGCGGGAGCAGAGCCGCCGGTCGGGGCTGCGGGCTGCGAGCTGCCCACCGGTCCGTTCGATCCCGGCAGCTGGTTGAGCACGCCGTTGCCCTGGCTGGACGTTGCCGGGCGGTCGAGGATGTCGATCGGCTTTTCGCCGTAGCGGGCAAGGATCGACAGCGCCAGCGACGTCACGAAGAAGGCTGCCGCCAGGATCGCGGTGGCGCGCGTCAACGCGTTGGCGGCGCCACGAGCGGTCATGAAACCGGAACCGCCGCCGATGCCCAGGCCGCCGCCTTCGGAGCGCTGCAGCAGCACCACGCCGACGAGGGCGAGCACGACCATGAGGTGGACGACGATCAGTACGGTTTCCATAATTTATCCTGGCGAGGCCTTGCGCGAGCGCGCATACGACCGATGATTTGGAGGCGGCTCCTTACAATGCTTTGGCGGCATTTCCAAGCCCGTGGCCGGGAATATGGGAACCAATGCGGCCATTACAACGATTTAGCCCACGCGAGCCCGGGAGACGGCTAGGGTGTGTTGAGATTCAGGTCAGGCCGAGCCGAGAACGGTGGTTTCCGAGAACCGGAGCGGAGCGTACTAAAGTACGTGAGCACCGGAAGCGCAGGAAACCATCGTTCGCAGGCCGGCATCACCTGAATCTCAACGCAGGCTAAGCCATGTTCATATAAGCTTCCGCTATGGCCAGGAAGTCGGCTGCCTTCAGGCTGGCGCCGCCGACCAGCGCGCCGTCGACATTGTCAACGCCGAGCAGTTCCACCGCGTTGGAAGGCTTGACCGAGCCGCCGTAAAGAATGCGCGTCCTGGCCGCGGCATCGCCGAGCAGCGCGGTCAGCTTGCCCCGGATATGCGCATGCGCGTCGGCGACATCGGCGGCGGTCGGCGTCAGGCCGGTGCCGATCGCCCAGACCGGCTCGTAGGCGATGATGGTGTTGGCGGCGGTGGCGCTCGCCGGCACGGAACCGTCAAGCTGGCGCGACAGGACATCAAGCGTGGCGCCCGCCTCCCGCTCGGCGCGCGTCTCGCCGATGCAGATGATGGCCACCAGCCCTGCCCGCCAGGCCGCCGACGCCTTGGCATGGACTATTGCATCGTCGTCGCCGAACAGCTCGCGGCGCTCGGAATGACCGACGATGACGTGGCTTGCGCCAGCATCCTTGAGCATCTCGGCCGAAATCTCGCCCGTGAAGGCGCCGCTCTCCTTGGGATGGCAATCCTCTCCGCCGGCACGCACCGGCGTGCGCGACAGGATCTCGGCGGCGCGCTGCAGCAAGGTCGCCGGCACGCACACGACCGCTTCGGTCTCCGCGTCGAGCCCGCTCATGAACCCGTTGCCTATCGACCGCAGCTCGTTGAGCGAGGCGCTGGTGCCGTTCATTTTCCAGTTGCCGGCGACAAGCGGGCGGATTCCAGGGGTCATGGGGCGCGTTCTCCGAGCGACATTAAGCAGCGCCCTCACTACCAAAATCAGGTCACAAAGCAATCGACAGTGGACCGGAAGGGCGCTATTGCGCTTGTTTCAGACTCGGCGCACGCGAAAATGCGCAAAAATCGGAAGTATGCATGCTTGGTATATTGAGAAGCGCGGCAGGCACCTGGGTCGCGAAGGCGTTGCTGTCCTTGCTGGTGGTGAGTTTCCTCGCCTGGGGCGCGACCACGCGCATGGTGGGTGGCGTGCTGGGCGGCCATCACGCGGTGATCACGGCCGGCGGCACGGAGGTCTCGATCAACGAGTACCGCCTCGCTTACGACCGCCAGCTCAGCCTTCTGTCGCAGCAATATGGCCAGCGCGTCACCCACGAACAGGCCAAGCTGCTCGGTGTCGACAATCAGGTGCTGGCGCAACTCGTTTCGGGCGCAGTGCTCGACGAACAGGCGCGCAAGCTGGGGCTCGGCCTCTCCAAGGATCGGCTGGCCGAACTGACGCGCGAGGATCCGGCCTTCAAAGGCCCCGGCGGCCAGTTCGATCGCCGCACCTTCGAGTATCTGCTCCGCCAGCTCGGCATGCGGCCCGAGGACTATCTCAGAAACCGCTCGCAGGTGGCCGTGCGCCAGCAGATCGTCGAGGCAATCTCCGACGGCCTCAAGGTTCCGCAGACTTTCCTGAAGGCGGTTTCTCTCTATCGCGGCGAGGATCGCACGATCGACTATGTCGTGCTGCCCAAGACGCTGGTGCAGCCGATCGAGGCGCCGTCCGACAGCGCCCTCAAAACCTATTTCGACGCCAACAAGAAGAACTATGCCGCGCCGGAATACCGCAAGTTCTCCTATGTCCGGCTGGAGCCGCAGGACATCATGGATCCGTCCGCGGTGACAGACCAGCAGATCAGCGAGGACTACAACAAGAACATCGCGCGCTACACGACGCCCGAGATGCGCACCATCGAGCAGCTGGTGTTCAAGACTCCGGATGCGGCCAAGGCCGCGTTGGATTCGCTGAAGGCTGGCGCTACCTTCGACAAGCTCGTCACCGCCGAAGGCAAGACGCAGGCCGACACGCTGCTCGGCACGCTGGCCAAGGACAAGATCGCCGACAAGGCGGTGGCCGATGCCGCCTTCTCGCTCAATGCCAACGAGGTGAGCCAGGTCGTCCAGGGCGCCTTCGGTCCCGTGCTCTTGCGCGTCACCGAGATCAAGCCGCAGGTGGTGAAGCCGCTTTCGGAAGTGTCCGGCCAGATCCGCAAGGACCTGGCGCTTGGCGAGGCAAGCCGCATCCTGCTCGATGTGCATGACAGCTACGAGGACACCCGCGCCTCGGGCGCCTCGCTGGCCCAGGCCGCCGAGAAGTTGAAGCTCAAGGTCGTCACCATCGACGCCATCGACCGTACCGGCCAGCGGCCGGACGGCACGATCGTCAACGACCTGCCGGAATCGGCCGAGCTGATCAAGTCGGTGTTCGCGGCGGAGCCCAATACCGAGAACGAGGGCCTGACGACTGCCGGCAACGGTTTCGTCTTCTACGAAGTGCAGTCGGTCACGCCGGCGCGCGACCGCACGCTGGATGAGGTCCGCAAGAAGGTCGTCGCCGACTGGACGGAGGCCGAGACCAACAAGCGGCTCGACGCCAAGGCTCAGGAGCTGGAGAAGCGCCTCAAGGCAGGCACCGCGCTCGACGTCATCGCCGGCGAGCTCAAGCTTGACAAGCAGACCAAGCGCGGCCTGAAGCGCGAAGCCGACGATGCCGATTTCGGCAAGGAAGGCGCCGCGGCGATGTTCGGCGTCGGCGAAGGCGGCACCGGTTTGATCCCCTCGCCCACCGGCGACGGCCAGATCCTGTTCAAGGTCGCCGAGGTCTTCGAGCCGGCAGGCGCCGATGGCAGCGCAGTGCCGGAAGACGCGCAGAAGTCCTTCGGCGCCGGCATGTCCGACGATCTGCTCGACCAGCTGGTGGCGCAGTTGCAGTCGCAATATGACGTTCGCATCGATCCGAACGCGGTTTCGCAAGCACAGACACGATGAGCGCTCTCAAGACACACATAGCCAAGGTCGCATCGGGCACCGCGCTTTCCTTCGAGGAAGCGCGCGAGGCGTTCGACATCATCATGTCGGGCGACGCGACGCCAGGCCAGATCGGCGGCTTCCTGATGGCGCTGCGCGTGCGCGGCGAGACGGTGGGCGAGATTTCCGGCGCGGTCGCCACGATGCGCGCCAAGATGCTGCGCGTCGAGGCGCCGCAAGGCGCCATCGACATCGTCGGTACCGGCGGCGACAATTCGCATTCGGTCAACATCTCGACCGCTTCGGCCTTCGTCATTGCCGCGGCCGGCGTGCCGGTCGCCAAGCATGGCAATCGCGGCCTGTCCTCGCTGACCGGCTCCGCCGATGTGCTGACGGCGCTGGGCGTTAGAATAGATATCCCGCCGGAGACGATCGGACGCTGCATCCATGAGGCCGGCGTCGGCTTCATGTTCGCGCCGGCGCATCATCCGGCGATGAAGCATGTCGGGCCGACCCGCGTCGAGCTCGGCACGCGCACCATCTTCAACCTGCTCGGACCGCTGTCGAACCCTGCCGGCGTCAGCCGCCAGATGGTCGGCGTCTTCCTGCCGGAGTGGATCATGCCCGTGGCCGAGACGCTCAAGGCGCTGGGCGCCGATCACGCCTGGGTCGTCCATGGCGACGGCTATGACGAGATCACCACGACGGGCGAGACCCAGGTGGCTGAGCTTGCCGGCGGCGAAATCCGCAGCTTCACCCTGACGCCGGAAGCCGTCGGCTTGAAGCGACACACAAAGGAAGAGCTGCGCGGCGGCGACGCGGCCTACAACGCCAAGGAATTGCGCGATATGCTTGGCGGAGCCGCCGGCGCCTATCGCGATACGGTGCTGATGAATGCCGGCGCCGGGCTGGTTGTGGCCGGCAAGGTGACGACGCTGGCCGACGGCATCGCGGCGGCGGCGCAAGCGATCGACAGCGGCCGCGCGCTTGCGGTGCTCGACAAGCTCATCGAGATTTCGAACGGATAGACCCCTTGTCCGATATCCTGCGCAAGATCGAAGCCTACAAGCGTGAAGAGATCGCCGCGGCGAAGCTCGCCGTGTCGTTCGCCGAGATCAAGACGAAGGCCGGGGACGCCGAGCCGCCGCGCGGCTTCCTTGCCGCGCTGGAAGCCAAGCGCCGAGACGGCGGTTTCGCGCTGATCGCCGAGATCAAGAAGGCCAGCCCTTCCAGGGGCCTGATCCGCGCCGATTTCGATCCGCCGTCATTGGCACAGGCCTACCAGCAAGGTGGCGCCGCCTGCCTTTCGGTGCTTACGGACGCCCCGTCTTTCCAGGGCGCTCCCGAATTCCTGACAGCCGCTCGGGCAGCGGTGCGCCTGCCGGCTCTGCGCAAGGATTTCCTGTTCGATCCCTACCAGGTCTACGAAGCACGCGCCTGGGGCGCCGACGCGATCCTGATCATCATGGCGAGCGTCGACGACGCGCTTGCCCGGGACCTTGAAGCGACCGCCTTCGAGCTCGGCATGGACGCTCTGGTCGAGGTGCACGACGAAAACGAAATGCAACGCGCGCTTCGCCTTTCGTCGCGGCTGATCGGCATCAACAACCGCGATCTCAGAACCTTTGAAACCAGCCTCGACGTCTCGGAGCGGCTGGCGGCCATGGTGCCGGCGGATCGGCTGCTGGTCAGTGAAAGCGGCATCTTCACGCATCAGGATTGCCGCCGGCTGGAGAAGAGCAAGATCGGCACCTTCCTGGTCGGCGAGAGCCTGATGCGGCAGGCCGACGTGGCCGCCGCCACGCAACTGCTGCTCACCGGCAAGGCGCGTGCCGAGGCCGTTTGAGGATGGTCTCCCTTACTCATCTTGGCGCTAAAGGCGAAGCCAATATGGTCGACGTCGGCGACAAGGCCGAGACGACGCGCACGGCAGTCGCTGAAGGGTTTGTCTCCATGCAGCCGGAAACGCTGGAGATGATCCTGGCCGGCGACGCCAAGAAAGGCGACGTATTGGGGACTGCCCGTATCGCCGGCATCATGGCCGCAAAGAAGACGCACGAACTGATCCCGCTCTGCCATCCGCTGCTTCTGACCAAAGTTGCCGTCGAGATCGAGCCGGACCATTCCTTGCCAGGTCTCAAGGTCACCGCGCTCGCCCGCGTCACCGGCAAGACGGGCGTGGAGATGGAGGCGCTGACCGCCGCTTCAGTCGCCTGCCTCACCATCTACGACATGGCCAAGGCAGCGGACCGCGGGATGGTGATTTCCGGCGTCCGGCTGGTCGAGAAGACCGGCGGCAAATCAGGCGACTACAAGGCAGGTTCATAATGGCCTTGCTCCCGGTCACCGAGGCGCTCGAACGCCTGCTCGACGGCGTGACGGCTCTGCCGGGCGAGCGCGTTCCGCTGGCTGACGCGGCGGGTCGCGTGCTGGCCGAGCCGGTGGTCGCGCTGCGCACGCAGCCACCTTTCGATGCCTCCGCGATGGACGGCTATGCCGCACGCTTCTCCGATGTCGCCTCGGCGCCGGCGCTACTCGAGGTCATCGGCGTGGCGCCTGCCGGGCGCGGTTTCTCCGGAACCGTCGGGGAAGGCCAGGCCGTGCGCATCTTCACCGGAGCGCCGTTGCCGGAGGGCGCCGACACGGTCGTCATCCAGGAAAACGTCCGCGATCTCGGCAATGGCAGGATCGAAGTGACGGAGCCGACCACGGAAGGACGCAATGTGCGTCGCCGCGGGCTCGACTTCGGCCAGGGCGACGTGCTGCTCGAAAAGGGCCGCGTGCTCGATGCAGCGGCCCTTTCGCTGGCGGCCTCGGCCAACCACCCAGCCCTGAACGTCGTGCGCCGGCCGCTGGTCGCGATCATCGCCACCGGCGACGAATTGCTGCCCCCGGGCAGCGCGCTCGGCCCCGACCAGATCATTTCGTCGAATGCCTACGGCGTTGGAGCCGCCGCCCAGTCGGTCGGCGCGCTCGCGCTCGATCTCGGCATCGCCGCCGACCGCCAGGAGGCGATTGCCGCGCTGGTCCGGAAAGCGGTCGAGGCGGACGCCGATGTCATCGTCACGCTCGGCGGCGCCTCGGTCGGCGACCACGACCTCGTCCATAGCGTGCTGACCGGCGAAGGCATGCAGCTCGATTTCTGGAAAATCGCCATGCGCCCCGGCAAACCACTGATGTTTGGCCGGCTTGGCCATATCCGCTGCATCGGCCTGCCCGGCAATCCGGTGGCAAGCATTGTCTGCTCGCAACTCTTCCTGAAACCGCTGCTTGCCCGGCTCGGTGGCCGCGATCACCATCAGGATATGCGAACGGCCCGGCTTGGCACCGCGATGCGGGCCAACGACCTTAGGCAGGACTATGTGCGCGCCGTCGTGCGCGAGGACGCCGGCACCTTGGTCGCGATACCTTTCGGAATCCAGGACTCCTCGATGCTGCGGATGCTCGCCGACGCCAACGGCCTGATCGTGCGCGAGCCCTTTGCGCCGGCGGCGGAAGCCGGCGCTGAATGCAGCGTGCTCATGCTGCGCTAGGCGTCGACGAAGTCGATCCTGATACGTCGACGAAGTCGATCGTAACCCTTATTCGTCCACCAGCGTACGGGTCAGGGGATGATCCGGGTCGGCGAGGCCATCGACAATGTTGAAATGATGTCGGTCCGGCTCGACCACTGAACGGGTGGAGGCGCCGAGCCCGGTCCAGATGTTGGCGAGCAACGCGCTCTGGCGCAGGAATTCCGCACGCTCGCCGCCGCCGGCCCAGCAGGTGATGCAGGCTCCCTGTCGAGGCCGCAACAATGCCGGGCTTTCGCTCCGCGCTTCCGGCTCGTCGATGTTCAGGGTCTCGTTCAGCGCTGTGAACATCAGCGGCCGAAGGTCGTGCAGGCCTGAAATCGAAACGACCTGGCGTATGCGCCGCGCCACATCGGATGATAGCGGTGAGGCCGTGGTCACCATCCGGCTGGCGAGATGCCCGCCGGCCGAGTGCCCGGTCAGCATCAGCGGACCATCGACCATGGCCGCCGCCTTCTCGATCGCTGCAGCGACCTCGCCGACTATGCCGCTGATCCTGGTCTGCGGGCACAGCGTGTAGGAGGGCATGGCGACGGCAAAGCCGCGGCCGAGCGCGCCTCCAGCCAGATGTGACCAGGAGCTCTTGTCCGACTCCATCCAGTAGCCGCCGTGGATGAACACGACGAGCCCCCTTGGCGCCGCAGACGGGAGAAACAGGTCGAAGCGCTTGCGCGGCGCTTCGCCGTAGACAACATCGAGCCGCGCCCTGCCCTCTGACAGCAGCCTTTCGCGAAACGCCCGCGCCGGCCGATCCCACGCAGCCGGCCAGCGGTCGCCGCCCGCGATATTGGCGCCATTTGCATAGGCGTCATCCCAGTCGACAATACGATGTCCCAGCAACGGTGTCTCCGCGATCAGGTCATTTGTTCGGCATCGCCGATTGAAAGTCAGGTAACGGTTGTTTTGATGGCAAAGCGCGCGTCTTGCCAGATGCCAGTGCGCAGGATGTCCTGCAGCACCTCGACCGCATTCCAGACATCGCGGTAGCCGACATAGAGCGGCGTGAAGCCGAAACGAATGGTGGATGGCGCGCGGAAATCGCCGATCACGCCGCGCTCGATCAAGGCACGCATCACCTGGTAGCCATGCGGATGGGCGAACGACACCTGGCTGCCGCGCTCGGCGCGTGAGCGCGGGCTCTCCAGCTCAAGACCGAAGCCGCCGCATCTGGCCTCGACAAGCCGGATGAACAGGTCCGTCAGCGCGACGCTTTTTCTCCGCACGGCCGTCATGTCGACGTCGTTCCAGATATCCAGCGCGCCTTTCAGCGCGCGCATCGACAGCACCGGCTGCGTTCCGCACAGGAACCGCCGGATGCCCGTGCCCGCGGCGTAGCCCTGCTCGAACGCGAAAGGCCGGGCATGGCCCCACCAGCCGCTGAGTGGCTGGCGAATGTCGCGGTGGTGGCGGTTCGCGGCGTAGATGAAGGCTGGCGAGCCCGGCCCGCCATTGAGATACTTGTAGGTGCAGCCGACGGCGAAATCGGCATTCGAGCCGTCGAGATCAACCGGCAGCGCACCCGCCGTGTGGCAGAGGTCCCACACGATCAGCGCGCCGGCTTCATGAGCCTTGCGGGTGAGCGCCGCCATGTCGCGCAGCCGGCCGGATTTGTAGTTGACGTGGTTGACCAGGATGACCGCGACGCGATCGTCAACCAGTTCCTCAATCGTCGGGGCATCTGCGCCTTCGAGCCGCAGCACCGTGCCGGGCCGCGTCGATGCGACGCCTTCCGCCATGTAGAGGTCGGTCGGAAAGCTGTCGTCCTCGGCAACGATCACCGAACGCTCGGGCCGCATTGCAAGTGCCGCATGCAGGACCTTGTAGATGTTGATCGAAGTCGTGTCGCAAACGACCGTCTGGCCGGGTTTCGCGCCGATCAGCCGTCCTAGCTGGTCACCCAGCTCGATGGGCATATCGAACCAGCCGGCGGTGTTCCAGGCGCGGATGAGATCCCGCGCCCATTCCTGCCTCGCGGCAGTCTCGATCTCGCTGAAGGCGTCGATCGAAGCGGCGCCCAGCGAATTGCCGTCGAGGTATATGACGTCTTCCGGCAAGACGAAGCGATCGCGCATGGCGCGCAGCGGATCCGCGGCATCCATCGCCTCGACTTCGGCGAGATCAGGAATTCCCCTCATTGTGCTGCCGCTCCATTTCGATCTGGCCAAGGGGGTTGTCTCACCACCGTCGGCGACAGGGCAAGAACCTTTGGTCCTATGTTAGCTGGTCCATAGACGGCGAAGACTGCGGATCGGAACTTCGCCAACGTTGGCATTTTGGGTTCGTTTCGTTCACGGTGCCACGCGCTTACGGTACGAGCCGACGTGATCCCAACCACTGCTTCGTGATCGTGTCGGGTTGTATTTCAGCTTAAGGGGAACTCCAAAATCGAGCGGAATCAATGCCGCTGCCCCAGGAGGGGCAGCCGGCCGTCACCGGATGCGACATTGTTTCGGCAGCCTTAACAAATTCACTAAACTTTAAACGGTTGCGGAACACAACTGGAACAGATAGTGTTTGTTCTGGGTTTGTTTTTCTGATTCTGGTTTCAGAACCCGTGGGGGCCGCCGATGCTGACGCGCAAACAACATGAACTCCTGATGTTCATCCATGAACGCCTGAAGGAGAGCGGGATTCCTCCATCATTCGATGAGATGAAGGAGGCGCTCGACCTTGCCTCCAAGTCCGGCATCCATCGGCTGATCACTGCGCTGGAAGAACGCGGCTTCATTCGCCGGCTCCCGAACCGGGCGCGCGCGCTGGAAGTGCTGCGCCTGCCCGACTCGATCGCGCCTGGCCTGAATGCCGCGAAGAAGTTTTCGCCAAGCGTCATCCAGGGCGGCCAAGGCAATCTCAGTCGCCAGGTCAAGCCGACGACGCCATCGCGCACTCCGAGACCAAGCAATGACGACGAGGCCGCGGCGGCCGTATCCATTCCGGTGATGGGCCGCATCGCCGCCGGCGTGCCGATTGACGCCATCCAGCACCAGACGCATTCGATCTCGGTGCCGCCGGACATGATCATGGGCGGCGAGCATTACGCGTTGGAGGTCAAGGGCGACTCGATGATCGAGGCCGGCATCTTCGATGGCGACACCGTCATCATCCGCAATGCCAACACGGCAAGCCCGGGCGAGATCGTGGTGGCGCTGGTCGACGATGAGGAGGCGACGCTTAAGCGTTTCCGCCGCAAGGGTGCCTCGATCGCGCTCGAGGCCGCCAACCCGGCCTATGAGACCCGGATCTTCGGACCGGATCGGGTCAAGGTTCAGGGCAAGCTCGTCGGACTTATCCGCCGCTACTGAGCAGAACTGCCCGGCCTTCTTCGCCCGGACGACAATCTATTGGGCCGGTGCGGCGGCTGGTTTTTCCGGCTGCTTATAGGGCGCCAGTCCCCTCGCCTCGCGCGTGTATTTCCGCTGCTCGTGCCAGGGTCGGTATGGTTCTACGACCGCGTAGCGGACGGTTGGCCGCGCGGTTGCCGATTGCGGATCGAAGAAAACGGCGGCGCTGCCGTCGCGCGCCAGCTGCCGCTTGGTGACGACGAGCACACGCGGATCGCGGCACGGGTTATAGGCCGTGGCGTCGTTGATGACGATGAGGTCGGCGAAGCCGCAGGCCGGCCGGGCGGTGTCGCGGGTCTCGGCGAGCGCGACGATCGCGCCGGAAGGATGCCGACCGATGCAGAGATCGCCGCTGCAATAGAAGGGCGAGCCGGGCGGCAGGTCGACGGGATCGGCAATGTCCAGCGTATCTTTGGCGAACCTTTCCGGCGGCACGATTTCCTCGGCTTTCAGCGCCCGTTTCCAATTGTCGGTGGTGAACTCGTTGGAGCGTTCGCGATTGACGGCAAGCTCGCCGCCGCCGATCGGCATCGCCACCAGATGCGCATCCTCCGAGATAAGCACGTCCGGTGTGCGGACGTGCGGAATGGCCAGCAGCGCAGCGAGCGCGAAAGGTACGGCGGCAAGCCTCAGCCAAGTGGTAGCCATGGTCGCGATGACCAGCGCGACCGTCGCCAGCAGCACCGACTGAATCGAGATCAGCCCCACGGCGTCGACCGGTGAGCGCTCGGAAATCCATGCCGAAATGGCGATCATCGCCGTCAGGCCTTTGCCCATGACAAAGAGGAAGGGACCGTCGAAGCCGAAGGGCATGGCCAGCGCGCTCAGCACGGCGAACGGCATGACGACCAATGAGACGATCGGCATGACCGCCAGATTGGCCAGCAGGCTGAGCGGCGACACCCGCTGGAAGTGCCAGATGGCAAACAACAATGTTGCGCTGCCCGCGATGAGCGACGTCACGGCGGCGCCACCCGCTCCAATCGCCAGTTTTCGCGATAAGAACCCGAGAAACGAACGCTTTGCCGGCGGCGCGGTCGTTTTGCCGGCGCGATAGTCGGCAAAGCCGGCATAGGCGCCGACCAGGGCGGCGGTGGCGGCGAAGGACATCTGGAAGCTCGGGCCGACCACTTCATGCGGCGAGACCAGGATGACGGCGATGGCAGAGATCGCCAGGTTGCGCATGGTCAGCGCTGCGCGGTCGAAAAGCACGGCGACCAGCATCACGCCAAGCATGATGAAGCTTCGCTCGGCCGCCACCACGATGCCGGAGATCACGAGATAGGCGGCGATCGACGCCAGCGCGATGCCAGCGGCATATTTCTTCACCGGCCGGCGCGACGAGAAATCCGGAAACAGCGCGAAGGCGCCGCGTAGCAGGACCATGATCGTGCCGGCGACCAGCGCCATATGCAGTCCCGAGATCGAAATGATGTGGTAGATGCCGGTCCGCCGCATCGACTCGTTGATTTCGTCCGGAATGCCGGCACGAACGCCGACGATCAGCGCCGCCGCGATCTCGCCCTCGGAACCGCCGATGCTGCTCCTGATGTGGTCGGCAATTCCCTCGCGTCCGTTTTCTACGGCCGATGCCACGCGTGCGCCAAACGGCACCTCCGTTGGCGCACTCGGGGTCGGCGCGACAAGTTTCGGATCGCCCAGGAAAAAGCCACTGGCGCCGATGCCGGCAAAATAGCTGTCGAAGGAAAAGTCGTAGCTGTCAGGCCGAACCGGACCTGTCGGCGGCAGCAGCTTGGCATAGCCGGTCAGCATCGACCCGGCCGACATGCCGGACGGGATCCTGCGCGCCGACAGCCTGATGCGGTCCGGCGCGTAGCGCAGCTTCGGACGCTCCGTGGATATCAGATCTATGGTGAGCCGGACACGGCCGTTGGCCATCGCCTCGGCGGTGACGAGGCGGCCCGTCAGCCGTGTCTGGATTTCGGAACCCAGCATCGGGGTCGCCATCCGCCAGGTCTCCACCTTGGCCGCGAGAAAGCCCAAGACGCAGAAAAACGCCGCCATGAAGACAAGGTGCGTTCTGTGCCGGGAACGCGAGACCGCCGCGCAGACCGCCATCAGGGCGACCGCCGCGAGCGGCCTGTAGAGGTCCGGCTCGGCGCTCAGCGAGAAGTAACAGATCACGCCGGCTGCCAGGAACACCGGCACCAGCAGAAAGCCGACGCCACGGTCGAGCTCGGTCGCGGCCGCCGTGCCAACGCTTCGGCGCAGAGCAGGAAGCGAAACGCGGCCAAGCCGTCTGCGGATCCGGCCGTCGTTGGCTGTCGGCGAGGCTGGCGGTAACGTGCCGCCGCCGGTCGGCAGAAGCCCGGCTGGCGGACGCGGCGCCGGAAGCGAAAGCGGCGTTCCCTCTTCGGGCACGGCATGAGCAAACATCAGGCGTTCGCTGACGCCTGCTGTCGTTCCCCCGCTCTCCTCCGCGCCCCGGCCACGTCCAGCCATCGGGTCTGCCCCTTGCGCCCCAGACCGCCTATGCTACATGAACGCCGGTCGCGTGGAAGTCTGCGCGAAACATGCATTTTTCAGCGCTTCCTCGAGAGTTCCATGTCCGACAAGGTCGTCACCCGTTTTGCCCCCTCGCCTACAGGTTACCTGCATATCGGCGGGGCGCGCACGGCGCTGTTCAACTGGCTCTATGCCAAGCACACTGGCGGCACGATGCTACTGCGCATCGAGGATACCGATCGCGAGCGCTCCACCGAAGCCGCCACGGCTGCCATTCTCGACGGGCTGACCTGGCTTGGCCTCTCCTGGGATGGCGACGCCGTCTCGCAGTTCGAGCGCGCGCCGCGTCACCGCGAGGTGGCGGAGCAGCTCGTGCGCATGGGCAAGGCCTATTACAGCTACGAGACGCCGGCGGAACTGGAGGCGATGCGCGAGGCCGCACGTGCCAAAGGCCTGCCGCCGCGTTACAACGGCCATTGGCGCGACCGCGGCCCCTCCGAGGCGCCGGCAGGCGTCAAGGGCGCGATCCGCATCAAGGCGCCGACCGAGGGCGTGACGATCGTCAACGACCGTGTGCAGGGCGAGGTGCGCTTCCCCAACAAGGATCTCGACGACTTCATCATCCTGCGCTCCGATGGCGTCCCGACCTACATGCATGCCGTCGTCGTCGACGATCACGACATGGGCGTCACCCACATCATCCGCGGCGACGATCACCTGACCAATGCCGCGCGCCAGACGGTGATCTACAACGCCATGGGCTGGGATGTGCCGTCGATGTCGCACATCCCGCTGATCCACGGCGCCGACGGCGCCAAGCTGTCGAAGCGGCACGGCGCGCTCGGCGTCGAGGCATATCGCGCCATGGGCTACCTGCCCGAGGCTCTGCTCAACTATCTGGCCAGGCTCGGCTGGAGCCATGGCGACGACGAGGTGATGTCGATTAAGGACATGATCGCCTGGTTCGACATCGGCGACGTCAACAAGGGCGCGGCCCGCTTCGACTTCGCCAAGCTCGAGGCGCTGAACGGCGTCCATATGCGCAAGATGGACGACCGGGCGCTGTTCGACATCTTCGTCGCCACCTTGCCTTATCTCGAAGGCGGCCCGGCGCTCGCGGCAAAGCTCGATGACAGGCGCAAGGCGCAACTGCTTGCCGCCATGCCCGGCCTCAAGGAGCGGGCGAAAACTCTTTTGGAACTGGTCGACGGCGCGGCGTTCCTGTTCGTCGAGCGGCCGTTGCCGTTGGACGAGAAGGCGGCGGGCTTGCTCAACGCGGATGCGCGCGCGATTCTGCGCGGCGCGCATAGCGCATTGTCTTCTGTTCAGGGCGACTGGAACGCCGCCTCGGCCGAGGCTTCGATCCGCGACTTCGCGCAGGCCGGCGGGTACAAGCTGGGCGCCGTAGCGCAGCCCCTGAGAGCCGCATTGACCGGCCGCAGCACCTCGCCAGGCGTGTTCGACGTGCTTGCCGTGCTGGGCCGCGAGGAAAGCCTTGCGCGCATTGGAGATCAAATCGATTAGGAGCGAGCTGGCCCAAGAAGATTGGCATTGAAAGGTGTGTTTCGCAGTGCAACATTGGGCTTGGCCCAATCTGGCACGCACCTCCTAAAATGCGGTGGCGAGTTCGCGCATTCCGGTGACTTCGACGTGTCGTTTGCAGGAATTGCCTTGCCGGCATGAGGAACAAAAGGAGTTGAGAATGAGCGAAGCTGCGACAAAACCGGAACCGGGCAGCAAAACGCGCGAGTCGGCCGCCAGGCTCGAGCTCGCCGGCAAGACGCACGAATTGAAGGTGCGAAGCGGGACGGTCGGGCCCGACGTCATCGACATCGGCTCGCTCTACAGCACCACCGGCGCCTTCACCTACGATCCCGGCTTCACCTCAACCGCAAGCTGCGAATCGGGGATCACCTTCATCGACGGCGATGCCGGCATCCTGCTGCATCGCGGCTTCCCGATCGATCAGCTCGCCGAGCACGGCGACTTCCTCGAGGTCTGCTATCTGCTGCTCTACGGCGAGTTGCCGACCAAGGCGCAGAAGGACGACTTCGATTATCGCGTGACGCGCCACACGATGGTGCATGAGCAGATGTCGCGCTTCTTCACCGGCTTCCGCCGCGACGCGCATCCGATGGCGGTGATGTGCGGCGTGGTCGGCGCGCTGTCGGCCTTCTATCACGACTCGACCGACATCTCGGACCCCTATCAGCGCATGGTCGCCTCGATGCGCCTGATCGCCAAGATGCCGACGATCGCGGCGATGGCCTATAAGTACCATATTGGCCAACCCTTCATTTACCCGAAGAACGATCTCGGCTTCGCGGCCAACTTCCTGCACATGTGCTTTGCCGTGCCGTGCGAGGAATACAAGATCAATCCGGTGCTGGCGCGCGCCATGGACCGCATCTTCATCCTGCACGCCGACCACGAGCAGAACGCTTCGACCTCGACCGTGCGCCTGGCCGGCTCGTCGGGCGCCAACCCGTTCGCCTGCATCGCCGCCGGCATCGCCTGCCTGTGGGGTCCGGCGCATGGCGGCGCCAACGAAGCGGCCCTCAACATGCTGGGCGAGATCGGCCATGTCGATCACATCCCCGAGTTCATCGCCCGCGCCAAGGACAAGAACGACCCGTTCCGGCTGATGGGCTTCGGGCACCGCGTCTACAAGAACTATGATCCGCGCGCCAAGATCATGCAGAAGACCGCGCATGAGGTGCTGGGCGAGCTCGGCATCAAGGACGATCCTCTGCTCGACATCGCGATGGAGCTGGAAAAGATCGCGCTGACCGACGAGTATTTCATCGAAAAGAAGCTCTACCCGAATGTCGACTTCTATTCCGGCATCACGCTGAAGGCGCTGGGCTTCCCCACCACCATGTTCACCGTGCTGTTCGCGGTCGCCCGCACCGTCGGCTGGATCGCGCAGTGGAAGGAAATGATCGAGGATCCGCACCAGAAGATCGGCCGCCCGCGCCAGCTCTACACCGGCGCTACGGAACGCGATTACGTGCCGATTGCCAAAAGGTAATTGAGCGAATAGCGAAATAGCGAGTAGCGAATGGGGGAAAGCGGCAAAGCCGACACAACCCTATTCGCTATTCGCTACTCCCTATTCGCTCTCTTTATGCACCCCATCACCACCTCGGCGGCGATCTCGCCCGAGGGTCGCTCGGTCGCCATGCGCCGGGCAATCTCGGCAAAGCCCGCCTTTTGCCAGGCGCGCATGCCGGTGTCGGCAAACAGGGCTTCCAGCTGCCGCGCCAGGTTCTCCGGCCGGACATACTGATCGTAGAATTCCGGCACCAGCGCGCGGTCGGATATCAAATTGGGCAGCAGCGCCGACCACGTCGTCACCAAATGCTGCAGAAGCTGGCGCGCGATCGGGTCGAGCTTGTAGCAGGAAACCATCGGAACGCCCGCGAGCGCCAGTTCCAGCGAAACCGTCCCAGAGGCGATCAACGCTGCATCGGCCTTGCCGAAGGCCTGCCATTTGCGCTCCGGCTCGGTGATGATTTCCGGCTTGTCGTCCCAACTCGCGATCGAGGCCTTCACCAGCTCGGCGACATGCGGCACCGTCGGCAACAGCAAGCGCAGGCGGTGGCCGCGCTGGCGCAGCGCCGACATCGCCTTGCCGAAGGGCTCGATCAGCCGCCGCACCTCGCCACGGCGCGAGCCGGGCAGCACCAGCACCGTCTTGATGCGGTCGTCGGCGAGATCGCGCGGCTGGCTCTGCGCCTTGGCGGCGCCAAGCACGCCCGGATCCTGCGTCAACCGGTGGCCGACATAAGTGCCCGGCGGTCCGCCAAGACGAGCGAGCGCCTTCACCTCGAACGGCAGGATACAGAGGATGTGATCGACATAGGGCTTCATCGCCACCGCCCTGCCCGGCCGCCAGGCCCATACGCTCGGGCAGACATAATGGACGATCGGAATGGCCGGTGCCGTTGCGCGGACCTTCTTTGCGACACGCAGCGAAAAGTCCGGACTGTCGATGGTGATCAGGCAATCGGGCCGCTCGGCCGCGATCATCGCCGCCGTCTGGCTGATGCGGCGCATCAGCCGCGGCAGGTCGCGCAGCACCGCGCTGAAGCCCATCAGCGCGATCTCGCCGCCATCGAAGAGCGGGGTCAGCCCCAGTTGCTGCAGGTGGCGGCCGCCAATGCCGACGAGCTGCACCTTGCGGCCGGTCGTGCGTTCGAGCGCCCGCACGATGTCGGCGCCAAGCAGATCGCCGGATTCCTCGCCGGCGACGATCGCGAGCTTGAGCGGCTTGTCAGCGACCATTAGCCGGCTCCCTGTTGGCCGCCTCCATGGCGGGTAGGCCGACGATGAACAGGCCGAGAGCATTGGCGCGCGCCAGCGTTTCCGGACCTTCGAGAATCAGGGCGTGGCCGGCTTCCAGCGCAATGCCGGCCAGCCCGGCGGCGTGTGCGGCTTCGATCGTCTGCGGGCCGATGGAGGGCAAGTCGGCGCGCAGCTCCTGCCCAGGCTTGGCGCATTTGACCAGTACGCCGCGCGCCTTGCCGGCCAGCCTGCCGTGGCTGCGCAATTCCCGCGTTCTGTCGAGCAGGCCGGCAGTGCCCTCGATGCCTTCCAGCGCGATGGCTCGACCTCCTATCGCAATCGCCGCCTGGCCGATATCGAGCGCGCCAATGGCTTTGGCGGCGGCGCGCCCGGCTTTGATGTCGCGCCAGTCGGATTGGTTTGGACGAGCCGCCGTCAACGTGCCTTCGCCGGCCGTCAGTTCAGGAACGACCTCATGCGCGCCGACCACCGCAATGCCCCGATCTTCAAGGCTTCGGGTCAACACCTTCAGCAAGCCGTCGTCGCCGCGTCTCAGCGCTCTGATCACGGAAGGTATTATGGCCAGCAAACCAAATGTCGGTCGAATCTTGCTCAAACGCGGCCTGCGCTTGATTTCGCCGGCAAGAACGAGATGCGTGATCTCATTGCGCTTCAACAAAGGAAGCAGCAGGCCGATATCTTCCAGTGCCAGTGTCTGCCGCTCGTAGGCGGAAAAGTCCGCCTCGCGGTCGACCTCACCCTCGGCGATGATCACGAAGGGCACAAAACCTTGCTTGACCAGGCCGTCGGCAACTTCGACGGGCAGGCTGCCCCCACCGGCGATGATGCCGACCCTGGAGCCTGGCGCGAGTACGAGCCCTGCCTTGGCAGGCTCAGCCCTCGTCATCGCCGCTGTCATCGTCGCCGTCGCCCTTGAGCGATGGGACGGCAAAGTGCCGTTTGCCGCGACTTGTGATGAAATCGATGATCTTCATGGCCGTTGGCGACCCGGCGAACTCGGCCTTCGCGAGCTCCACATTCTCACCGACGGTGCGGGAACGATCGAAGATCGTCCTATAAGCCTTGCGCAGCAGGTAGATTTCGGAACGCGGCAGGCCGGAGCGCTTGAGCCCGATGATGTTCAGGCCACGCAGCTTGGCGCGGTTGCCGGCGGCGATGGCATAAGGAATGACGTCGCCAACGACCGCCGCGCAGCCGCCGATGAAAACATTGTCGCCGAGGCGCACGAATTGATGAACGGCGGTCAGGCCGCCGATATAGACGTTGTCGCCGATCTCGCAATGTCCGCCCAGCGTCGCGCCATTGGCGAAGGTGGCATACTTGCCGACGACGCAATCATGGGCGATGTGGGCGTAGGCGAGGAAGTTGCCGTTGTCGCCCACAGTCGTCTCGCCACGGCTGGTGTCGGTGCCGACATGCATTGTGACGCCTTCACGAATCGTGCAGTTCGCTCCGATGACCAGAGTGGTGCGACCGCCCTTGTGCTTGGTGTTTTGCGGCGGCGCGCCTAGCGTCGCCATTGGATAGACCTTTGTCCCGGCCCCGATGGACGTGGCGCCCATCACCGACACATGGCTGACCAGTTCGACGCGGTCGCCGAGGATCGAATCGGCGCTGACATGGCAGAAGGGTCCGATGCGGACGCCTTCGCCGAGCTTGGCTCCTTCTTCGACGATCGAGGAAGGATGAATGAATGTCGCGACTTTCATGAGCATTTCGAACCGTCAGCCGGTAACCATCATGGCCGAAACCTCGGCTTCGGCGGCTTTCGCGCCGTCAACCATCGCCTCGCAGGCGAATTTAAGCAGGTTGCCGCGTTTCTTGATTTTTTTGACATGGATCCTGAGCTGATCGCCCGGAACGACCGGCTTGCGGAATTTCGCGTTGTCGATGGTCATGAAATAAACCAGCGACGGCTTCTCGGTGTTGAGGCTGCGAATGCAGATCGCGCCCGCGGTCTGGGCCATGGCCTCGATGATGAGCACGCCGGGCATGACCGGCTGCTGGGGAAAGTGGCCCTGGAAATGCGGCTCGTTGATGGTCACGTTCTTGATGCCGACGGCGGACTCGTCGCCGTCTATGTCGACGATGCGATCGATCAGCAGGAACGGATAGCGGTGCGGCAGGAGCTTCATAAGCCCTATGATGTCGACCGCGTCGAGTGAAGTTGCCACCGTATCAGCCATTTCCGTCGCCTTGCTTGCGCGTCCTGGCCATCCTGCGCAGCATCGCTATCTCGCGCATGGCTTCCGCCATGGGTTGCGCCGGGTAACCTCCCCAGACCTCGCCTGCCGGCACGTTGTTCATGAATCCACTTCTCGCAGCAAGCTTGGCTCCTGGCCCGATGGTCAGATGATCGGCGAGGCCGACACCGCCGCCCATGGTGACATTGTCGCCGACGACGACGGAACCGGAAATACCCGAAAGCCCGGCTATAATGCAATTGCGGCCGATGCGAACATTGTGGGCGATCTGCACCAGATTGTCGATCTTGGTGCCCTGGCCGATGACGGTGTCGGACATGGCGCCGCGGTCGATGGTCGAATTGGAGCCCACCTCGACATCGTCCTGGATGATGACGCGGCCGATCTGCGGCACGCGTTCAGGCCCTTTGGCGCCGCCAACGAAGCCGAAACCGTCCTGGCCGATCCTGGCGCCGCCATGGATGATGACGCGGTTGCCGATAAGCGCATATTGAATGCTGACGCCAGGGCCGATGAAGCCGTCGCGGCCGATCTGGCAGGAACGGCCGACAACGGCGTGGGGCGCAACGACCGTGCCGCTGCCGATGGATACGCCGGGACCGATCACGGCGCCCGCCTCTACGATCGCCCTGTCCTCGATATGCGCGGATGGATCGATAAACGCATGGGGCGATATGCCGGTTTCTCCGGTCAATGGTCCCGGAGTCGCAGCCTGCGGAAACAACAGGCGCCCGACCATCGCGAAAGCTTGCTGCGGGCGTGGATGCATGAGCACCGCAATGCCCGGCGGCGCCTTGCTGGCGAAATCGGCGGGGCATAGCACCGCGGCCGCCCTGAGCGACGGCATCAAGGCGAAATTGCGCTTGCCGTCGACAAAGACGAGCGCGCCGTTGCCACCCTCGTTGGCGGGAGCCAGCGCCTCGATGGCAATTTCGGCCTGATCGGAATCGAACAGGCTGGCGCCGGTCAGATTCGCGACCTCGCCAGCCGTGTACCGGCGTGAAGGCGCGAAGAACACCGGATCGGTCATTCCAGAAGTAATATCCAGCTGGGTTGGATCGGTCCACTCCGGGCCGTCATCCGGCCCGGAACCATCGCAACCACAAAGTTAGAAGCGGGTCGCGATACCGAAGTTGAATTCCTGCACGTCGTCGGTCGACTCTTTCTTGACCGGGATCGCATAGTCGATGCGGATCGGGCCGAACGGCGACGCCCACATCAGGCCGACACCGACCGAGGCGCGTAGCTTCATGTCCGTCGATTCCTGCGCAACCGAAGTAATCTTGGTTCCGTAAAGCGTTGCCGCATCGGCAAACACGGCACCACGCAAGCCGAAGCTTTCTGGAATGACAGGCAGCGGGAACTGCGCTTCGGCCGACGCATTGAAATAGGTCGTGCCGCCGAGATGATCGCCCGTGAGCGGATCCACAGGGCCGATGCCGCCATACTCAAAGCCGCGGATCATGCGATCGTTGCTTTGGAACTGGTCGAAGATACGCAGACCGTTGTCGCCATAGCCCGCAATGTAGCCTGCGCCGCCAGAAACGAGGCCGACAAGGTCGAGCTGCTCCGACAACGTCTGATACACGCTTGCACGCCCGGTCACTTTGACCCACTTAGCATCGCCGCCGAGACCAGCAACTTCGGTTACACCAGTGACGTAGAGACCCTCATGCGGGTTCTTCATGTCATCGATGGTGTTGTAGACCAAGCCCAAACTGACCGATGACTTTAGCCAAGGGCTCTCGCCGACACCCTCAATAATGGCCGGAGAGATCGTGCATGGGCTGCCAGGAACATACACGCCGCCTGTCAGACAGTTATCAGCAATCGAATACTTCTCTTGCGAGATATTGTACGCCAGCTGCGTCGAAACGTTGTCGGTGATCGGCAGGCCGAAGCGGATCGTCGCGCCGGTTGTGTCTGTGTCGTAGTGATCGTATTCGCGGGTGGACTTGTAAATATCGAAGCCCGCCGCAATACGCCGGCCGAGGAAGTAAGGCTCGGTGAACGAAATGGCATAGTCGCGCGAATGCCTGCCGCCGCCGGCCGACAGCTTGATGTACTGGCCGCGCCCGAGGAAGTTACGCTCGGTGATCGAGCCTTCGATCGACGGGCCGGGCGTGTCGCCGCCAGTCGAATAACCAGCGCCGATCGAGAATTCGCCGGTCGACTTCTCGACCACGGTGACCACCAGCACGACCTGGTCCGGCGCCGAGCCGGGGACGGTCGAAATGTCGACAGACTGGAAATAATCAAGGGCTTCCAGCCGCTTCTTCGCGCGCTGGATGAGAACCTGGTTGAAGGCATCGCCTTCACTGACGTCGAATTCGCGACGGATGACATAGTCGCGCGTGCGGTCGTTGCCGCGGATTTCGATGCGCTCGACATAGGCCTTGGTGCCCTGGTCGATGGTGTAGACAACCGAAATGGTGTGGTTCTCGAAATTGCGGTCGCCGCGCGGCGTCACCTGGGCGAAGGCGTAGCCCGAACCCGCGACCTTCTCGGTCAACGCGACGATCGAATCCTCGACGTCCTTGGCATTGTAGACGTCGCCCTTGTGGGTTTCGACCGCCGATTCCAGCGACTTCGAATCGACTTCCGGGATAGTGCTTTCCACGCTGACGTCGCCGAACGTATAGCGATCGCCTTCCTGCACGGTGATGGTGACCGTGTATTTGTTGGTGGCGTCGTCAAGCTCGCCGACGGCCGAGACGACCTGGAAGTCGGCATAGCCGTGATTGTAGTAGAAGCGGCGCAGCAGCTCCTGGTCGGCGCGCAGCTTGTCCTCGTCATAGACGTCGTCGCGCAGCACGAAGGACAGCCAGGACGAGCGCTTGGTGTTGATGACGTCCGACAGGCGGCGGCTGGAATAAGCGTGGTTGCCGACGAAGTTGATCGCCGCGATCTGGGTGCGGCCGCCTTCGTTGATGTTGAAGACAACGTTCACGCGATTGTCGCCGAGATCCATGACCTGCGTGGTCACCGCGGCGTCGTCGCGGCCAATGCGCTTGTAAGCCGTCTTGATCGCCTCGACATCGGCGTCCAGCGCCTGCTGCGAGAAGGTTGCACGCGGCTTCAGCTGGATACCCATCTGAAGCGCGTTGTCCTTGATCTTCTTGTTGCCCTGGAACAGGACCTGGTTGACGACCTTGTATTCGGAAACCTTGACGACCAGGCTCGAACCGACCTGGTTGATCTGAACGTCCGAGAACAGACCTGTGCCGAATAGCGCCTTGACGGCGTCGTCGATATCGGAGCTGGAGAAAGGCTTGCCCGGCTTGATCGAAATGTAATTGCGGATGGTTTCCGCATCGACGCGCTGGTTGCCGCTGACCTCGACACGCGAGATGACCGCGGCCTCGGCCACCGACGTGGCGGCGAACTGCACTGCGAGCGCGCCTGGCACGACCAGAGCGGCGGACAAAGCCGCCGCGGAAGCGGCGCTCAGAAACTTGGATGCTGCCTTCATCGGGCTTTTGTACCTTTTTCTCGTAGTCCCCACGGCGAGAAAACCGGACGTGCGGTATTTTCCCTTACCGTATTAACCGGATTTTCCCTACACGCAAGGCTCCCGGTTAATTTGTATTTACTTAACCGTACCGCGTGGCTTTCGCGTCACGCATATCCCCACGCATGGTAAACGGCATCTCAATATGACCGAAGCTGAAGCCAAATTTCTTCATGATTTCAGCATCCAAACAGATCGTTCCAAAATACGAAGCCCATGAATCCGAGCACCAGGAACAACCCGGTCCGGTAGGCCATCTCCATCGTTCGCTCCGAGACGGGCCGCCTGATGACGGCCTCCACGCCGTAGAACAACAGGTGGCCGCCGTCGAGGGGGGGAATCGGCAGCAGATTGAGAAATCCTATTCCGACTGACAGAAATGCAACAAGCTGCACCAGCCACTCGAAGCCGAGCTTGGCTGCCTGGCCCGACATCTTCGCGATCTTGATCGGACCGCCCAACTGGCATTTGTCCTCGCGTCCAAGCGCAAAGCGCTGCAGGAACTGGCCGGTGCGCTCGATCACGTGCCCGGTTTCCTCGACCGCCGCCACCACGGCGCCGGCCGGCGTGTAGGAGATCAGGCGCGGCTGGCCGAGTTCGGCGTTGTTGACGACGCCGATGACCGCGACCTTGACCTTGTTGCCCAGTGCATCCTGCTGCTCCATGGGCTCCGGCGCGGCCGTAACGTCGATTTCCTTGCCGTCGCGCAGCATGGTGAAGGTGATGGCGTCGCCAGCCCGGCCTGAAACCAGCCGCTGCACGTCGGCGAAGGTCTCTACCTTGCTGCCATCGACTTTGACGAATCGGTCGCCTGGCTGGATTCCGGCTTTTTCCGCCGGGCTGCCGGCGGTCACCTCGGCCACCATCGGCTCCAGGACCGGACGGCCATAGAGGGAAAACAGCACCGCAAACACGGCGATCGTCAGCAGGAAATTGAATAGCGGCCCGGCAACGACGGTAGCAGCGCGCTTCCAGATCGGTTGGGTGTGGAAGGCGACCTCGCGCTCAGCCTCTGTCAGCGATTCGATCTCCTCCGTGCTCGGCTGGCTCGAAGTCGCATTCATGTCGCCGACGAATTTGACGTAGCCGCCAAGCGGAATGGCGCAAAGCTTCCAGCGCGTGCCGCGGCGGTCGTAAAAACCGAAGAGCTCGGGGCCGAAGCCGATGGAAAAAGCCTTCACGCCGATGCCGCACCAGCGGCCGATCAGATAGTGGCCCATCTCGTGGACGAACACGACGACGGTCAGCACGAACAAAAACGGCACGAGCGTGCCAAGGACGAAGCCTTGTGTACTGAAAACCGCGTGAAAGATGTCGTTCAAGTCATGCCCTCAAATTCGCCCGCGAGCGACATTCCACCGCGACTGTGGCATCAATCCGGGCGAATCGGTGGCGCGCGCCATTTTTCGCCTTACTGCTGTGTCGTTCAGTTTGGAAAAAGCCCCAATGCCGGATGCTCGGCGCCCGCCGCGACCCAGCCCATGACGTACAGTGCGAACGCGGCCGCGACAAGCCCGTCCACCCTGTCCATGACGCCGCCATGGCCGGGAATGAGATTGCTCGAATCCTTGGCGCCGTGCCGGCGCTTGACCCATGATTCGAACAGGTCGCCGGCTTGCGAAACGATCGACAGAGCAAGCGCCACCAGGCCAAGCTGAACGAGATTGCCGGCGCCGGCTGCGATTGAGAGCAAAACTCCGGCGATAACGCCGCCGACGGCGCCGCCCAGCGCGCCGCTCTGCGTCTTGCCGGGCGAGATTGACGGCGCGAGCTTCGGGCCGCCGACCGCGCGGCCGACGAAATAGGCAGCTATGTCGGTTGCCCAGACCACGGCGAACAGGAAGAGAATCGCAATCAGCCCGGAATGATTGTCGTCACGGAGATAGGCGAGCGAAAAGCCGGATAGTGCTGCGTAGGCCACCCCCGAGGCTTCCCACGGCGCGGCCCCCTTGGTCCGAGCGACAATGGCCGCGACCGCCACCAGGATCGCGACGAGGAGCAGCAGCCACAAGGCCGGCAGGCCGGCGATCAGGGCGCCGACGAAGATCAGAATCAGTGCTTCCGGCAGGAAGCCGAGCGCCGCGCCGTTCCCGGCACGCGCCATGCGCGTCCATTCATAGAAGATCAGCGCCGCTATTGCGGCGCAGAACAGCCGGAACGGCAATCCGCCGAGCCAGGTGAGCGCAAGCGTCAGAGCCGCCATCACGATTGCCGAGATGACGCGCTGCTGGAGGTTGCTCATGGGTGCGGCGCCTAAAGCGCGACATCGCGGGCGGCGAGCCCGCCAAAGCGTCTTTCACGGCCGGCAAAGTCGCGCAAGGCGTCGGCCAGGTGCTCGCGGCTGAAGTCCGGCCAATAGCAAGGCAGGAAAACGAGCTCGCTATAGGCAGCCTGCCAGAGAAGGAAGTTCGACAGCCTGAGCTCGCCGCTGGTCCTGATCACCAGCTCGGGATCGGGAATGCCCTTTGTGTCGAGCGATGCGGCAAAACTTTCGGCCGTGATCGCCTCGCTCGCCATGTCGCCGCGCGCGACGGCCTCCGCCAGCTTGCGCGCTGTGCGCACGATCTCGTCGCGGCCGCCGTAATTGAAGGCGATGACCAGTGTCAGCGCCTCATTGCCGGCGGTCAGCGATTCGGCCTCCTGCAGCAGCCCCCGGATATCGGGCTGCAGCCCCTCTTTGTCGCCGATCACCCTCACCCGCACACCGTTCTGATGCAGTTCGGCAAGATCGCGGCGGATGAACAGCTTCAAAAGCCCCATGAGGTCGCTGACCTCGGATTTCGGCCGCGACCAGTTCTCCGATGAAAATGCGTAGACCGTCAGATAGGAGATGCCGAGCTCGGGTGCGGCGCGGACCGTCTTGCGCAGAGCCTCGACGCCGGCGCGGTGTCCGGCAAGGCGCGGCAGGCCGCGCGCCTTGGCCCAGCGTCCGTTTCCATCCATGATGATCGCGACATGCGCGGGGGTTGCCATGGTCTCGCTTTCGAGCCGGAAAACCCCGACCCTAAACCTGCATGATTTCAGCTTCCTTATCGGAAAGCAGGTGATCGATGGTGCTGATCATCTCGTCGGTCAGCTTCTGGACCTGGTCGGACCGCTTACGCTGATCGTCCTCGCCGATGGTGCCGTCCTTCTCAGCCTTCTTGAGGAAATCCATGCCGTCGCGGCGGACATGGCGCACCGCGACGCGTGCGTTCTCGGCATAGCCATGCGAGATCTTGACCAGTTCTTTGCGGCGCTGCTCATTGAGTTCGGGCAGCGGGATCCTGAGATTGGTGCCGTCGACGATCGGATTGAAGCCCAGATTGGCTTCGCGGATAGCGCGGTCGACCGCGCTGACCATCGACTTGTCCCAAACCGAGACCGAAATCATGCGCGGCTCCGGCACCGTCACGTTGGCCACCTGGTTGATCGGCATCGTCGTGCCGTAGGCCTGGACCTGGACGGCGTCGAGCAGGTTGCTGGAGGCTCGGCCGGTGCGCAGCGACGCCAGGTCGTGCTTGAAGGCGGCGATCGCCCCGTCCATGCGTCGCTTCAGGTCTTCGAACTCGCCACTCATGATCATCTCCTCGACCCGTTCGCCGGGTTCACTGCTTATGCCGTCGTGCCGTCCGCGGTACCGTTCAACGGATGCCGGCCTCGCTTATTTGTCCGCGACGACCGTGCAATGGCCGCCGCCCCTTAGAATATCGCCGAAACCACCTTTTTCGTGGATCGAATAGACGATTATCGGAATGTTGTTTTCACGCGCAAGTGCAATCGCGGCTGTGTCCATGATCGCAAGCCCGCGTTTGATGACTTCGGCGTGGCTGATGCGGTCGAAACGGACCGCGTTCGGGTCCTTCTTGGGGTCGGCCGAATAGACCCCGTCGACCTGCGTGCCCTTGAACAGCGCATCGGCGCCGATTTCGGCAGCCCGCAGGGCCGCGGCCGAATCGGTGGTGAAGAACGGATTGCCGGTGCCGCCGGCGAAGATGACCACCTTGCCCTGGTTCATATAGGCTGTCGCCTGGCGTTGGGAAAAGCTCTCGCAAAGTTCCGGCATGGCGATCGCCGAAAGCACGACGGCATCGACGCCGATCTTGTTGAGCGAGGTGCGCAGCGCCAGCGAGTTGATGACGGTGGCGAGCATGCCCATGTGATCGCCGGTGACCCGGTCGCCGCCTTTCGAGGCCACAGCCACGCCCCGAAAAATATTGCCGCCGCCGATGACGACACCCACTTCGACGCCCAGTGCGCGCGCCTCGGCAATGTCGGCGGCGATGCGGTCGACAACGGAGACATCGATGCCGAAATGCTGCTCACCCATCAACGCTTCGCCGGAAGCCTTCAGCACGACACGTCGATAGAGGGGCTTCACCGTCATCTCATTCCTCGAATATCTCGGCGCGGCAATTTTGGAGGCAAAACCACCCCCGCTTCATCCGGCGATGCTGTCATGACGGATTGACCCGATACACGAAGGGCGCGGCGATGTCACGCCGCGCCCTCGTGCAAAATTCCAGGCTTTTTCGATCAGTTGCCGCCCTTTTGATCAACGGCTGGAGACGCTGACTGCCTCGCCTTCGATCATGACCGCGGGCGAATAACCGGCCGGCTTGTCGCCGGTCACGGCGCCGCCGGTCACCCGGACCTGGATCTCGGAGCCGAAATAGGAATGCGGGAACGGCGCAGGCGTGGCGCTGACCGTTTCCAGCCGCGCGCGAAGCTCGGCGGGAATCGAAAAATCGAGCGCGCCGAGATTGTCCTGCAGCTGAGTGAGCTTCGTCGCTCCAAGGATGACGGAAGCGATGCCTGGCTGCGTCGCCACCCAGTTGAGCGCAACCTGGGCCATGCTGCGGCCGAGCTCGGCCGCCACCTTCTCGAGTTCCGCCACGATCGCCCAGTTGCGGTCGCTGAACTTCTGGAAGCCGGGATGCGTGGTGTTGCGGAAACCGTCGAGCCGCCCGGCCCTTCCGGCTTGCGTCGGCTTGTATTTGCCGCTGAGGAGCCCGCTGGCCAAAGGGCTCCACACCATGATGCCGGCGCCATGACGGGTGCCGAAAGGCACATATTCATGTTCGATGGCGCGCTCGGCGAGCGAATATTCGAGCTGCAGCGCCGAGACCGGCTCGTAGCCGCGCAGTTCGGCGATCGCCTGGGCGCGGCCGGCATACCAGGCCGGCACGTCGGAGAGGCCGATATGGCGCACCTTGCCGGCGCGAACGAGGTCGTCCAGCGTGCGCAGCACCTCCTCAGCCGGGGTAATCCTGTCCCAGACATGCAGAAGATAAAGGTCGATATAGTCAGTGCCGAGCCGTTTCAGCGAGGCGTCCACGGCCCGCATAATGTTCTTGCGGCCGTTGCCGCCGGCATTCGGATTGCCGACCTCGGAATTCATGGTGAATTTTGTGGCGATCACCGCCTTATCGCGCAGGCCGCGCTCGGCGACGAACTCGCCGAGCCAGGTCTCGGCGGTACCGCCGGTATAGAGGTCGGCCGTGTCGAAGAAGTTGCCGCCCGCTTCGACATAGGCGTCGAAGATCGCGCGGGCTGTGTCCCTGTCCGCGCCCCAGCCCCATTCGGTGCCGAAGGTCATGGTGCCGAGCGCCAGCCGGCTAACGCGCAGGCCGCTGTTGCCAAGCGTGTAATAGGTCATGGGCATGGTGGTGGTCTCCCGATTCTGAACTGATTTCCTGCCGGTCACTGGCCGGGGGTGGCCTTGACCCAGGGATTGCCGCGCTCATGCGTCATGCGGAAGGTGAAGCCGTCGACCTTCCAGCCGGAGGCTGAGCGTGTCAGGTGGTGCTCATAGGTGCCCCAGACTTCCCAGAGCGGATCGCCATTGCCTTCCATCCGGTTCCAGGCATAGCCATTGGAGCGGACAGTCCCGGCATCGGCTTCGAGCACGACCTGATGGTTGGTTCGCAGATGCAGGCTGGTCTTGCTGCCCTTGAGGTTGCCCGCCCAGGCGCCGATCAGGTCGTCGGACGCGATGTTGGCCGCGGGCTGGCCGGACAGGCTGCTGAAATCGGCGGTGACACGCTCGGCGAAATAGCTGCGCGCCAGCTTCCAGTCCTGTGCATCCACCGCGCGGTCGATGGCGTCGGCAATGCGGATGACGGCGCGCTCGTCGGCAAGGGCCTGCCAGCCGGCCGGTTCGGCACCGCCGGCATCGACCGGCGCCAGCACCATTCCTGCGGCAAAAGTTACATGTCTCAACGCGTTCATTTGGTCTCTCCTTGGCCATCAGCCCGCCGCCGATGTGTTGAAGCCAATATGAGCCGGCTCAGGGGCATCGATAAGATTGCATTGTTCGCAAAGACTGTGCGATATCATTCATGAATGGATCGCGATCTGCTCACACACCTTCCGGTCATTGTCGCCGTGGCCCGACGCGGCGGCTTCGCGCTTGCCGCGGCTGAGCTGGGCATGAGCCCGTCTGCCGTCAGCCATGCGGTGCGGCTGGTGGAGGAGCGCATCGGCCAGCCGCTCTTTGCGCGCACGACGCGCAGCGTCTCGCTGACTGAGGCAGGCAAAGCGCTGGTGGAGACTGCGGGCCCTGCCCTGCAGGACATCGCCGAGCGGATGGACCGCATTCGAGGCGTGAAGGGAAGGCCCGCCGGCCTGCTCAGGATCAACGCCTCCAACATAGCGATCCCCCTGGCGGTGACGCCGGTGGTCGCGGCGATGGCGGAACGCTATCCCGACGTGAGGGTCGAGATCGTTGCCGATCAGGGACTTATCGATATCGTCGGGGAAGGGTTTGACGCCGGCATCCGGCTGGGTGAAATGATAGCGCAGGACATGGTCACCGTCAGGATGACGCCACCGTTCAAAGCCGTGATCGTTGCTTCTCCCGCCTATGTCGCAAAGCACGGCCGTCCGCGCGACGTGGCCGATCTCGCCAATCACAACTGCATCGGCTACCGGCTGGTTCGGTCAGGCGCGCTTTACCGCTGGGACCTGAACGACAACGGCAAGGATGTCGTTGTCGAGACGCGCGGCACGACCGTCGTCACGGATTCGCTTGGCGCCATCGATCTGGCGCTGGCCGGCGTCGGGCTCGCCTACGCCTTCGAGCCGCTGGTGCGCGCCGACCTGGCAGCCGGCCGCCTCGTCCAGATCCTGCCGAAGACAGCAATCGAAGAGCCCGGGCTCTTCCTTTATTTCCCGCGCCGCGCGTCGATGGCGCCGAAGCTCAGGGCCTTTATCGATACCGCACAAGAAATCGGCCGGGCGTCCATGCGGACACCCGGCCGAGTCGCCTGAGCTCGTGAGCTCGTCACCTTAAGGAAACGCCGCGCGCTCCCCTCGGATCGGAGCTATTTCTTGACCGCGGCCGCGACTTCCGCCGCGAAATCGGTCGTTTCCTTCTCGATGCCTTCGCCCAGCGCGAAGCGCAGATAGGAGGTGATCTTCGCCGGAGCGCCGATCTCCTTCTCGGCATCCTTCAGCGCCTTCTCGACGGTGATGTCGGGATTGAGCACGAAGGCCTGCTTCAGAAGCACCACCTCTTCGTAGAACTTGCGCAGGCGGCCCTCGACCATTTTCTCGATGATGGCTTCCGGCTTGCCCGACTGGCGCGCCTGGTCGGAAAAGATCGCCTTCTCGCGCTCGATCAGCGCCGGGTCGACCTCATCGGCCGTCAGCGCCACCGGGTTGGTGGCGGCGACGTGCATAGCAACCTGGCGGGCAAAGGCGTTCGCGGCATGCTCGTTGCCGGTGGTCTCGATCGCGACCAGCACGCCGAGCTTGCCCAGCCCATCGGCAACCGCATTGTGGACATAGGTCGCCACCACGCCATGCGGCACGGTGAGCTTGGCCGAACGGCGGAAATTGATGTTCTCGCCGATGGTGCCGACCGCGTCCTTAACGGTCTCGGTGACCGTCTTGTCGGAGCCTGGATACTTGGCGGCGGCAACCGCTTCGGTTGCGCCATAGGCGAGCGCGACCTTCGCGACATTGCGGACCAGTTCCTGGAACTGCTCGTTGCGGGCGACGAAGTCGGTCTCGGAATTGACCTCGACGATGGCGGCTTCACGCACGCCGGCGTCGACGCCGATCAGGCCCTCGGCGGCAGTGCGCCCGGCCTTCTTGTCGGCCTTGGAGATACCCTTCTTGCGCAGCCAGTCGACGGCCGCTTCCATGTCGCCGTTGGTCTCGTTCAACGCCGCCTTGCAGTCCATCATGCCCGCGCCGGTCAAGTCGCGGAGTTCTTTGACCTGTGCAGCCGAAATGCTCATTGTCGCCTCTTTGTCTCAAATGCGCCGACGCACCAACCGGGACTCGGGTGATGCGCTCGGCAAAAGCGCTTTAGCGCGCCAACTTATTGGAAAGATGAAGGCCGGGATCCGGCCTTCCTTATCAAGCTTCCGGAGCTTCTGCGGCCGGAGCGTCGAGCGCCGGCTCGACCGGAGCCTCCGCCGAAGCGCCGATGTCGACGCCGAGCGCGCCCTGCTGACGGGCGATGCCGTCGATGGCGGCCTTGGCGATCAGGTCGCAATAGAGCTGGATCGCGCGGGCCGCGTCGTCATTGCCGGGGATCGGGAAGTCGATCTTGTCCGGGTCGCAGTTCGAATCGATGATGGCCACGACCGGAATGCCGAGGCGCTTGGCCTCGAGGATGGCGATCGCTTCCTTGTTGGTGTCGATGACGAACATCAGGTCCGGCGTCGAGCCCATGTCCTTGATGCCGCCGAGAGCCTTGTTGAGCTTCTCGCGCTCGCGGTCGAGGTTCAGGCGCTCCTTCTTGGTGAGGCCCTGGGCCTCGCCGGAGAGCGTCTCGTCGAGCTTGCGCAGGCGCTGGATCGAGTTCGAGATCGTCTTCCAGTTGGTGAGCATGCCGCCCAGCCAACGCGAATTGACATAATACTGGGCCGAACGCTGCGCCGCGTCGGCGACGATGTCGGACGCCTGGCGCTTGGTGCCGACGAACAGCACGCGGCCGCCCTTGGCGACGGTGTCGGACACCTGCTTCAGGGCCTGGTGCAGCAGCGGCACCGTCTGCGACAGGTCGATGATGTGGATGTTGTTGCGGGCGCCATAAATGTAAGGCGCCATCTTCGGGTTCCAGCGGTGGGTCTGGTGGCCGAAGTGAACACCAGCTTCCAAAAGCTGGCGCATGCTGAAATCTGGCAGAGCCATTCTTTAGTTCCTTTCCGGTTGGCCTCCACGGACACAGGCATTTCGGACTTATGTCCTGATGCCACCGGAGGTCTCAGCCGGATTTCTCCCGGGCAGACACCAAAGTCCGTGTGTGGAATGAGCGCGCATATAGAGGGGAAGCGTCACAAACGCAAGCCGGGCGTCACTTCGCGCATCAACGTGCGGCAATCAGCGCACCGGTACCGATCATCGCCCCGCCAGCGAGCCTGTTCATGAGGCGCATGCGCTTCGGGGTCTTGAACCATCCGGCTGCCCGCCCCGCCATCGCGGCATAGAGGCCCATGGTGATGATATTGACGCTGACCACGACAAGGACCACGAGCAGGCCATCGGCGAAGGTCATGGTGTCAAGGTTGAGGATCAGCGGCATGATGGAGGCGTGGAACAGAATGGCCTTCGGATTGCCGAGCGCAATGGACGCGCCGAGAAAGAAGGACCGCGACAGCCGCGCCTGTGTCTGACGAGAGTCGTCCGGCTTCTGGGCGGCCGCCCGCCACATCCTGATGCCGAGAAAGACCAGGTAAGCGGCGCCGGCGTATTTCAGCAAAAGAAAAATCCACTCGAAGGTCTGGGCCAACGCCACCAACCCGAGCAACGCCAGGGTGACCAGGACGGCGTCGCCGGCGGCGACCCCCATGCCGGCTATGAAAGCCCGCAAGAACCCACGCGACAGACCATTGGTGATGACCGCGAACATCGCCGGTCCAGGCGTGGCGGCGGCCAACGAGATCGCGACGCAATAAGCCAGGAACGCCGTCATCGTCATCGTCTTACCTTCCCATTCGGAACCCGGACGCGGCGAAAGATCGCCACGATGTCCTCGCGGCTGCATTCGATCGCCCCAAGCCTGACCGCGCGATCACGCTCGAAGCCAGTGATATCGTAATGCGGCGCCGATGTCTTGGGTGGCCCCTGATAGGACGAACGCTTAAGGCCCAGCTCGGCTGCAAAGCGATGGAGTTCGTCGGTGTTGTCGGCCAGCAGATGGCACCAGCGGTGGCCGGCCCATTTCCAGATCGCCGCATCGACATAGACTGCCATCAGGCCCACCGCATTCGGTGAGCCTCACGCATGGTATTCGGAGGCCAAGCCTGCAATCCGGGCCGGCTGCCGTCAGCAATTGCTATTTCGACGCCGGGCAAGGCTTGGTCTGATCGAACAGCGACAGGTTCACCAGCTTGCCGGTCATCGAGAATTCGCCATAGTCCATGACGAGGTCGCGGGTGATGCCGTTCTCGTGCAGCTTGAAGCTGATCCGGTATTCGGGCACCTCTTCGCCTTTGTTGTCGGTATCGTCGAAATAGGCGATGTCGACCGGCCAGTATTTGTCGGTCGCGAGCTTGGCCAGCGCCGGCGCCTCCGGGTCGGATTTCTGGACATCGGTCTTCTTGCCGACGATGACGGTGGTGGTCATCACCTTGTTGGCGTCCTCAGAGCCGTCGAACAGATTGGTCTGGTAGAAATTTTCGCCCTTTTCGGCCTTGCCGATCAGCTCGACCAAATGCTGGGTCGGGAACTGCGTCGCTGCAAGCTCGAGGCTGTTCTTCTCAGGCTTGTCGATCTCGACTTTGAGGCCCTTCTGCTCCCGGGTCGCGATGCCTTTCACTTCCTTGTCGAGATTCTGGTCGGTGAAGGATTTCGTCACGAACGAAAAAGTTTTGCCTTCGGCATCCTCGAACGTGGTCGTCTGCTGGTCCGTCAGCTTCGTGCCGTCGGCGGTGGCAATCTGAGTGACGAAGCGGAATTTCACCGTATAGCCTTCGCAGGCGGAACCATTGAACTCATAGACCATGCGGCCGGTGATGCCGGTAATGCCGGAGCGGTCGGAGGCCTTGTTGAGCGTGAGATCGTAGACGGCGCGATGCGCCTGCAGCGCGGGCACAGCAAGGGCCGGCGCCATCGGGAGCATCGCCGAGAAACAGGCGGCGGCGAGAAAAAGGCGCGTTGCGCGCATGCGTTGCTCCGATCGTCGCGGCCGCGAGGCAGACCGCAGGGAAAGATAGTCCAGCTTAAAAAAAGTCATGGCGGAAGCGAGGCAAAAATAGCAATTTCGGCCCGGCCAACGCGGCGTCTTCCAGCAATAGGGAAAACCAATGAGCGAAACAATCGAAAAGCGGCTAAGCGATCTTGGCGTCACCCTCCCGGCCGCCGCCGCGCCCGCCGCCAACTACGTGCCCTATTGCCGCACCGGCGACACGCTGTTCACCGCCGGCCAGTTGCCGCTGAAGGACGGCAAGCTGCAGGCAAGCGGGCTGCTCGGCCGCGACATCGACACCGCTGCAGGCAAGGAAGGCGCGAAATTCTGCGCCATCAACCTCCTGGCGCAGGCCAAGGCCGCACTAGGCGATCTCGAAAAGATCCGGCGCCTGGTCAAGATCACCGTCTTCGTCGCCTCCGCGCCGGATTTCGTCGAGCAGCATCTTGTCGCCAACGGCGCCTCCGACTTCCTGGTCGCCGCACTCGGCGAGCGCGGCAAGCATGCCCGCTCCGCCGTCGGCACCGCCTCGCTGCCGCTCAACGCCGCGGTCGAGATCGAAGCGATCTTCGAAGTCGAATGAGGCTCAACATGACCGATCTGTCCTGGCTGATTGCGCAGCCCGTCGCGCATCGCGGCTTCCACGACATGAACAAGACGCGCTGGGAAAACACGCTGTCGGCTTTCGCCGCGGCGGCCGAGCGCGGCTACGCTATCGAATGCGACGTGCATGTCTCGTCCGACGGCGTCCCGGTCATCATCCATGACGGCGATCTGAAACGCCTCACCGGCCAGGATGGCTTCGTGTGGCAACGCACCGCGGCCGAACTGGCGGCGCTCAAGGTCGGCGGCACCAAGGACCACGTGCCGACGCTCGAGGAGGCGCTCGACCTGATCGACGGCCGTGTGCCGCTGGTGGTCGAGTTGAAAGGCGTTCCCGGCCATGATGCCGGGCTGGTGGCAAGCGTCGGCCGGCTGCTCAAGCGCTACAACGGCAAGGTGGCGATCATGTCGTTTGATCACTGGCTGATCCGCGACTTCGCCAAGGACGCCCCGGGCATCCCCGGCGGGCTGACCGCCTATGGCAGGGACAACCAGCTGATCGAGGCGCATTTCGCGATGCTCGCGCACGACCTCGCCTTCACCTCCTACGCTGCCGGCGACCTGCCCAACCCCTTCGTCAGCTTCGTGCGCGAAAAGCTGAAGATGCCGGTCATTACCTGGACCGTGCATGACCAGCCGGCGGTCGACCTCACCTTCAAATATGCCGACCAGATGACCTTCGAGGGTTTCGATCCCGGCCTGGTGAGAGTTGGCTGAGCCGAGTGCCTCAAACGTGACTTGTAGCTGCCCCTGCGAAGCTTAAATAAGCCCCATGGATCAGGGCGACGAAGACGATGGACGGGCAGCGAACGCGGATTATGCCATCCGCATCGCGGCGGGTATCGGCGCCTTCACCTGCGAAGAATGGAACGGCTTTGCCGGAACCACACGCGGCGACCAAGAAAACGGCTACAACCCGCTGGTTTCATTCGCTTTTTTAAGCGCATTGGAAGATTCCGGCTGCGCTGTCCGGCGCACTGGCTGGCAGGGTCATCACTTGCGGCTGGAAACCGCGCAAGGCAGGCTTCTCGGCGCCGTCCCTTGTTACCTCAAATCGCACAGCCAGGGCGAATATGTCTTCGACCACGGCTGGTCGGACGCCTTCGAGCGCGCCGGCGGCCGCTATTATCCCAAGTTGCAATGCTCGGTGCCGTTTTCACCGGTCACCGGCCCTCGCCTGCTGGTCGGCAAAGGCGAGAATGAAAGTGCGGTGAAGGCAGGACTGGCGGAAGGCCTGAAGCTGGTGACCGACAAGCTCGGCGTCTCGTCCGCGCATGTCACCTTCGCCACCGAGCCGGATGTGGCGACACTGGAAGCGGCGGGCTTCCTGCATCGCACCGACCAGCAGTTCCATTTCTTCAACGAAGGCTTTTCGACCTATGACGACTTCCTCGCCACGCTTGCCTCGCGCAAGCGCAAGGCAATGAAGAAGGAGCGCCGCGAAGCGCTTGCCGACGGCATCTCGATCGACTGGCTGACCGGCAAGGACATCACCGAAAGCGCCTGGGACGATTTCTTCGCCTTCTACATGGATACCGGCGGCAGGAAATGGGGGCGGCCCTATCTCAACCGACAGTTCTTCTCGCTGATCGGCGAGCGCATGGCCGACGACATCCTCCTGGTGATGGCAAAGCGGAACGGCCGCTATATCGCCGGCGCCATCAACTTCATCGGCTCCGACGCGCTCTACGGCCGCAACTGGGGCTGCATCGAGGATCACCCCTTCCTGCATTTCGAGGTCTGCTACCATCAGGCGATCGATTTCGCGATCGAGCGCAAGCTCAAGGTGGTGGAGGCAGGCGCGCAGGGCGAGCACAAGCTGGCGCGCGGCTACAGGCCGGTGACCATGCATTCGGCGCACTACTTCTCGCATCCCGGCTTGCGCAACGCCGTCGCCGACTATCTCAGGCGCGAGCGACGCGAGGTCGAGCGCATGGCCGAATATCTCGAAGAGCACACGCCCTTCCGCAAGGATCTTGGGGAATAGCCGGCCTCACCGCGCGCCATGCCGCTGCGATGAAAACATGAAAACAGAGACTTAAAGCGCGTCGCCCGAATCCATTCCTTACGACGCGCTTCAGCGATCTCGCCCGAGCGCCTTGCCGCCCATCGGCGGCTTCGCTACACCGGACGGTGAATGCAATTGGGAGTGTCACCCCATGGCCGAAGCCTATGATCCCGGCAATATCTTTGCGAAAATCCTGCGCGGCGAGATTCCGTCGCACCGCGTCTACGAGGACGATGCGGTCGTCGCCTTCATGGATGTGATGCCGCAAGGCATGGGCCACACGCTGGTGATGCCCAAGGCGCCGTCCCGCAACATGCTCGACGCCGATCCGGCAACGCTCGGTCCGCTGTTCGCGGTCGTCCAGAAGGTGGCCGTGGCAGTGAAAAAGGCATTCGACGCCGACGGCGTCACCCTCATGCAGTTCAACGAATCGGCCTCCGGGCAGACCGTCTACCATCTGCATGTCCACGTCGTGCCGCGCTTCGAAGGCGTGCCGTTGAAGCCGCATTCCGGTCAGATGGAGAAGCCTGAGGTGCTGGCCGAGAACGCCGGCAAGATCCGCGCGGCGCTGGGAAGCTGACCCAGCCTTCGACCCGGTGACTGCGCGCTGACCGCTCAAAAGAAAAGAGCCCCATTGCCGGGGCTCTTTTGCATTTCAAATGAAGGCCGATCAGCCCTTGCGCGGCAGTTGCGGCACAAGGCTGCGTTTGTTGCCGTCCTTGCCCTTCGGCTCCGGCTTCTGCGCCACGGCCTTCTTGGGCGCCGGCTTCTTGGCCACCGCCTTCTTCGGCTTCGGCGAGTCTTCCGGCTCTTCCTTCTTCGGCTGCACGGGCGACTCGTCGGCGAGCGATTCGAGCTTCAGGCCGGACTCGCCGGTTTCCTTCTTCTCGACGGTGACGCGCACCGTGCCGCCCTTCTTGAGCTTGCCAAACAGCACCTCGTCGGCCAGGGGCTTCTTGATGTGCTCCTGGATGACGCGGCCGAGCGGACGCGCGCCCATGCGCTCGTCATAGCCCTTGTCGGCCAGCCAGGCGATTGCATCCGGCGACAGGTCGAAGGTGACGCCCCGCTCGGAGAGCTGGGCCTCAAGCTGCATGACGAACTTCTGCACCACCTGATGGATAACCGGCACCGGCAGCGAACCGAACGGGATGATCGCGTCCAGGCGGTTGCGGAACTCCGGCGTGAACAGCCGGTTGATCGCCTCGACGTCGTCGCCCTCGCGCTTGGTCGAGCCGAAGCCGATCGCCGCACGCTGCGCGTCCGAGGCGCCCGCATTGGTGGTCATGATCAAGATCACGTTGCGGAAGTCGATCTGCTTGCCGTTGTGATCCGTCAGTTTGCCGTGGTCCATCACCTGCAACAGGATGTTGAACAGGTCCGGATGCGCCTTTTCGACCTCATCGAGCAACAGCACGCAATGCGGATGCTGGTCGACGCCGTCGGTGAGCAGGCCGCCCTGGTCGAAGCCGACATAGCCGGGAGGCGCGCCGATCAGCCGCGAGACGGTGTGGCGTTCCATGTATTCCGACATATCGAAGCGAATCAGCTCGACGCCGAGCGAGGCGGCAAGCTGCTTGGCGACTTCCGTCTTGCCGACGCCGGTCGGGCCTGAGAACAGGTAGGAGCCGATCGGCTTCTCCGGTTCGCGCAGGCCGGCGCGCGCCAACTTGATCGCCGAGGTCAGCGCAGTGATGGCCGTATCCTGGCCGTAGACCACGCGCTTCAGCTCGATATCGAGCCCCTGCAGCACCTTCTCATCATCCGCCGAGACCGTCTTCGGCGGGATGCGCGCCATAGTGGCGATCGTCGCCTCGATCTCCTTGATGCCGATCGTCTTCTTGCGCTTGGCTTCCGGCACCAGCATCTGCGAAGCGCCGGTTTCGTCGATCACGTCAATCGCCTTGTCCGGCAGCTTGCGGTCGTTGATGTAACGCGCCGACAGCTCGACCGAGGCCTTGATCGCTTCGCTCGTGTAGCGGACCTTGTGGAACTCCTCGAAATAGGGCTTCAGGCCCTTCATGATCTCGATGGCGTCCTCGATGGTCGGCTCGTTGACATCGATCTTCTGGAAGCGCCGCACCAGCGCGCGGTCCTTCTCGAAGAACTGGCGGAACTCCTTGTAGGTGGTCGAGCCGATGCAGCGGATGGCGCCGGACGACAGCGCCGGCTTCAGAAGGTTCGATGCATCCATGGCGCCGCCTGAGGTGGCGCCGGCCCCGATCACCGTGTGAATCTCGTCGATGAACAGCACCGCGCCCGGATAGTCCTCGAGCTCCTTGACGACCTGCTTCAGCCGCTCCTCGAAGTCGCCGCGATAGCGGGTGCCGGCCAACAGCGTGCCCATGTCGAGCGCGAAGATGGTGGCGTCCTGCAGCACTTCCGGCACATCGCCTTCGACGATGCGCTTGGCGAGACCTTCGGCGATCGCCGTCTTGCCGACCCCCGGATCGCCGACATAGAGCGGGTTGTTCTTGGAACGGCGGCACAGCACCTGGATGGTGCGGTTGATCTCGCTGTCGCGACCGATCAGCGGATCGATCTTGCCGGCGCGCGCCTTGTTGTTGAGGTTGACGCAGTAGGCCGTCAGCGCGTCCTGCTGCTTCTTCTTGCCGCCCTCTTCCTGCGGTTCGGCGCCGTTCTGGCCGCCCTGCTCGTCCTCGGCGCCGCGCGGCGTGCGCGATTCCGAAGCGCCTGGGCGCTTGGCAATGCCATGCGAGATGTAATTGACCGCGTCGTAGCGGGTCATCTGCTGTTCCTGCAGGAAATAGGCAGCGTGGCTCTCGCGCTCGGCGAAGATGGCGACGAGCACGTTGGCGCCGGACACTTCCTCGCGGCCGGACGACTGCACATGGATCACGGCGCGCTGAATGACGCGCTGGAAACCTGCCGTCGGCTTCGAATCCTCGTCATAACCGGTGACGAGGTTGTCGAGCTCGGTGTCGATATAGGTGAGAACCGTATGCTTGAGCTCGTCGAGATCGACGTTGCAGGCGCGCATGACGGCGGCCGCCTCGGTATCGTCGATCAGGGCGAGCAGCAAATGTTCGAGCGTCGCATACTCATGATGCCGCTCGTTGGCGAATGTCAGCGCCTGATGTAGCGCCTTTTCCAGGCCTTGGGAGAAAGCCGGCATGTTACCTCACTTCTTCTCCATCACGCATTGCAGCGGATGCTGATTCTGTCGGGCGAAATCCATGACCTGGGACACTTTGGTCTCGGCCACCTCGAATGTGTAGATGCCGCACTCGCCCACTCCATGATTGTGAACATGAAGCATGATGCGTGTGGCGGCTTCGCGGTCCTTTTGGAAAAATCGTTCCAGGACGTGAACGACGAACTCCATCGGGGTGTAGTCGTCGTTCAGAATGAGGACCCGGTAGAGACTGGGCTTCTTGGTCTTGGTTTTGGTGCGCGTGATGACAGCGGTGCCGCGACCGGGATCGTTGCGGTCTCCGTCACTTTGCATTCGCACCACGCCTGCCGTGGCAGTCAAACCGATCGTCACGTAGTCCAGCCTTTTCGAATCCTCATGCGAGTTCAACATGTAGGTTCTCGATGGACGATTTTAAGCCCTTCTGTTTAGCTGACAATATGGCTAGGTGGGCAAACTGCAGCGAATTTCTCAATCGTGAATGCGGCAAGGTGCGTCAGGTTGCGATCACGCATGAAAAAACCCGGCCGCGTTTTCGCGACCGGGTCCTTTTGATTGGCCCGCTGGCCGTGTCCGGTGTGATCGGGCGAAATTACTTCGCCTTGGCGACCACCGATTCGAAGGGCTTGTACGCTTCCTTGGCGAGCTCGGCATAGAGATTGCCGATCTTGCTGGCCTCGGCCACGAAGCTCTCATAGCTCTGCTTGGCGTAATCGGCCTGGATCTCGACGGCCTTCTCGATCGACTTGGCCGCGAACAGCTTCTCGAAGGCGGCGGTGCCGGCTTCGAAGCTCTTCTTAGTGTATTCGCCGGCTTCAGTGGCGATCGCCTGCGCGCCCTTGGTGAGCGAGGCGAAGCTCTTCAGCCCGGTGTCGGCAAATTCCTTGCCGTATTTCGTGAAGTCCTCATAGGTCTGGGTCATTTCATACTTCCCTTTGGTTGAAACGCCCTTTTTGCCCCGGGCGCCCTTGTGCAATGCACCTCAATATATTGTGCGATGCACAAAAGTCAAGAATCCCCTTGGTATGCAGGGGGTCCAGCACCGGCGGCCGGTAAAATTCGATTAAAGAGAAGCTCGATTTGCCGAAAAATGGTGAACGCGGCGGTTACCATAAACGGATTGGTAACGCTGGGCGCGATAGCTTGGCTGGAAGTGAGGCCGGCACTCCCTTTGCCGCCTCCGGGGCAACGAAATTCAGGGTAAGTAACGGTGCGTCAGGCGTTGTCGGGGCTAGTCTCCAAATCTTTCTCCCTCAAGGCAATTATGATCGCCTCGCTCGCGATGACGGTTGTCGTCGCCGACGTAGCGTCAGCAATGGCAGCAAGAGCCTCGGCCATCGTCGTGGACGCCAAGACCGGCAAGGTGCTCTACTCCGCTGACGCCAATGGCCGGCGCTATCCCGCCTCGCTTACCAAGATGATGACGCTCTACCTCACCTTCGAAGCGCTGGCGAAGGGCAGGATCAGCAAGAACACCCCGGTTCCGTTTTCCGCTCATGCCGCCGCCGAGGCGCCGACCAAGCTCGGCGTGCGCGCCGGCGGCTCGGTTCCGGTCGAGACCGCGATTCTGTCGATCGTGACGAAATCTGCCAATGACTCGGCGACCGCGCTTGGCGAGATGCTTGGCGGCAGCGAAGACAATTTCGCCCGCATGATGACGGCCAAGGCGCGCCAGCTGGGCATGAACGGCACCGTCTTCCGCAACGCCAACGGCCTGCCCGACCCCGGCCAGTTCACCACGGCTCGCGACATGGCGATGCTGGGCATCGCGCTCCGCGAGCATTATCCGCAATATTACGGTTATTTCTCGCAGCGCTCGTTTCTATATGGCCGTCAGCGCATCAACGGCCATAACCGTCTGCTCGGACGCATCAAGGGCGTCGACGGCATCAAGACCGGGTACACTCGCGCGTCAGGCTACAACCTCGTCTCCTCCGTTGCCGATGGCGACCGTCGCCTCGTCGCGGTGGTGATGGGCGGCGCTTCCGGCCGCAGCCGCGACAACCAGATGGCCGCGCTTATCAACACCTATCTGCCGCGCGCCTCGACGCGCGGCGGCGGCGATCTCATCGCCAAGGGCAACGACAATCCGATCAAGACCTTGGCCAAGGTCTTTTTGCCCAAGCATGACGCGCCGACTCCGGACGCCAAGCCGGCTACGGATGACGCTGTCGTCGCCTCAGCCGATGATGACGTCCAGGACGACAGCCAACAGGTCGCCGAAGAGACGAAGCCGGTGATCCAGATCAAGAAGGTGAAGACGGTTGCCGTGGCCGCGATGGCGCCGCCCGCCAAAACCGAGGAAGCCTCGGCCCAGGTCGTCACCGCTTATGCCGACCCATCGCCCGCAGCACCGGCGATCGATCCGGTCAAGACATCGTCAGTGCCCTCCGGCTGGGTCGTTCAGGTTGCATCGTCGCCGACGAAAACCGGAGCCCAGGCGCTGCTCGAAAAGACGAGCAAGCAGGCGCCGAGGGTCTTGGCGGACGCATCGGGCTTCACGGTCGCTTTCGACAAGGACGGCACCACCTACTACCGCGCCCGTTTCGGCGGCTTCGGCTCGAAGGACGCCGCCTGGAAGGCCTGCGACGCCCTGAAGCGCAAGAAAATCTCGTGCTACGCCGTCGAGCAATAGGCGGCTGTTGAAATCTCCGGGAAAGTACCCGCGTCGAAGGAGACTAATCGTGATTGGAGAGCAGGACGTCCTTGGCTTCATTGATCCGCGCCGCCAGGACAGACGTGCCGCCGACATCGGCGTTCAGGCGCTGCATCAGGCGGCGGTGCGCCTTGCGGATATCCGCCGCGGCAGCCCCCGCTTCAAGACCAAGGACCTTGTAGGCCTCCTCCTTAGTCATGGAGCCCGCACCTGGCGCAACACCCAGCCCTTCGCCACCGTGCGGCTGCGCGTCCTTGCGCCAGACGGGAAAACGGCCGTCAAGATACGTCTCTAGGAGCTGGCGGCTCTCCATGTCCGGGCTGAGCTCGCCGTGAAGCTGGCGCAGGTCCGTCAGCCCCATTGCGCCCAGCATCTTGCCTTCATAACGCCCGGCCAGGACGAGCCCCTCGAGCTTTCCGCTGTCGTGGTCGAGGTCCATTTCGAGCGCGGCAGTGCGCACCGTCGAATGTTTGGAAGCGGCGGCGCGCGCCGGAGGCCGCCTCGTGCGTATCCAGCCGGCCCAGGCCAGCGCCGCGAGCAAAAGCAGTCCGCCGATAAGGCTGCGGCCGAAGACCAGCATGGGCGCCCCGACCAAGCCCAGAAAAGCCGGTCCAAGCGATCTCAGACTATCGGCCATCCTTGCGGGATCAGCGCGCACAAAGAGCATGGCGGCGCCGAAAAGCACCACAAGCACCGCTGCCAAAGCGAGGATCACACCCATCGACTAGCATCGCCATACGGATGACCGAGCATAACAAATAGGATGGGACCAAGGTCCGGCGCTTGCAAGTCCCACATCGGACGAGCCGAAGGGCCAGCGGTGGGTTTGCCGGCCGGCGCGGCGCTACAGCAGGCCGAGTTCGGCGAGTTCGAGCCTGAGCTTCGGCGGCATTTCGGCGAGTGCCGCCCTGCCCTTGCCGAGATCGGCCGGTGCGTCGGCGGGCTTGAGATAACGCCAGCCCTGGAAGGCGCGGCGCGGCTGCCAGTCGGTGCGCACCACCTCAGGATCGAGCACCAGATGACAACGGCCGATGCCCTCGCCGTCGACGAAGGGCCGGATCTCGGTGATCAGTTGCCGGCACTGCACGCTGCCCTTGATCACCCAATAGAGCGAGCCGCCGTCGGTGATCTCGTCGCCGCGCGTCGGCACCATGCGGGTGGTGTGCCAGTGCTCGGCCGGCTCGCCCGCACGGCGCCGCTCGTCGAGGCGGAAGGCGATCCACTCTTCGAGGTCCTCGACGCTGTCGCAACCGACGCACAGTTTGATAAGATTGAGTGACATGCCCCAAGATTTAGCCGCAAGGGTTGACGCGTCAACGCCTTGAGCGACTTCTCCACAGGGCCAGCCTGGGGTCTCGATAAGACCTCAGCACTCCACCACATTGACCGCGAGGCCGCCGAGGCTGGTTTCCTTGTATTTCTCGTTCATGTCGAGGCCGGTTTGGCGCATGGTCTCGATCGCGGCGTCGAGCGGTACGAAATGCGTGCCGTCGCCCTTGATGGCCAAGGAGGCCGCCGTCACTGCCTTCACCGCGCCAAGCGCGTTGCGCTCGATGCAGGGCACCTGCACAAGGCCTCCGACAGGATCGCATGTCATACCGAGATGATGCTCGAGCGCGATCTCGGCGGCGTTCTCCACCTGCTCGGGCGTGCCGCCCATGACGGCGCAAAGCCCGGCGGCGGCCATCGCCGAAGCGGAACCCACCTCGCCCTGGCAACCGACCTCGGCGCCCGAGATCGAGGCGTTGGACTTGATGATGCCGCCGACGGCGGCGGCCGTCAGCAGGAAGTCGCGGATGCTCGGCTGGTCGGCTTCGGGATGGAAATGCAGCCAGTAGCGCAGCACTGCCGGCAGCGTGCCGGCAGCGCCATTGGTCGGCGCCGTAACCACGCGACCGCCGGCAGCGTTCTCCTCGTTGACAGCCATGGCGTAGATCGAAAGCCAATCATTGGCGAGCAACGGATTTGGCCTGTTCTGCTGCCACTGTTCCTGCAATTTGTCGTGCAGCTGCCGCGCACGGCGGCGCACCTTCAAACCGCCCGGCATGATACCGTCCTGCGACAAGCCGCGATCGATGCAGCCCTTCATCGCGCCCCAGATCGCGTCGAGGCCTTCGTCGAGCTCCTCGCGCGACATATGCATTTCCTCGTTGGCGCGCTTCATCTCGGCGATCGAAAGCCCGCTCTTGGCCGCCATGGCCAGCATTTCGGCGGCGTTCTTGAAGGGGTACGGTACCTTCTTGCCCTCGGTCGTCACCGAGCCCTTTGCCTTCATGCGCTGCAGCTCTTCCTCGGAAACCACGAAGCCGCCGCCGATCGAATAATAGATGCGCTTGAGCAGCAGCCGGTCGGACGCATCATAGGCATAGAAGGCCATGCCGTTGGCATGGCCGGCCAGCGGCGTCTTGCGGTCGAGCACGAGGTCCTTGGCGGGATCGAAGCGGTATGTCGGATGCCCGGGCGGCGAAACCCGCTTCTCCGCGCCGATGCGGGCGACGATGCCGTCGGCTTCGTCCGGATCGACCGTCTGCGGTGTCTGGCCGGCCAAGCCGAGGATGACGGCGCGGTCGGAGCCGTGGCCGATGCCGGTATAGGCAAGCGAGCCGTGCAGGCTGGCGCCGATGCGGTCAACCTTGACGCCGGCGGGCCGGGGCCAGTCGCCGGCCAGGATCTCGTCGAGGAAACGGCGCGCGGCCGTCATCGGCCCCATGGTGTGCGAGCTCGATGGGCCGATGCCGATCTTGAACAGGTCGAAAACCGAAAGGAACACTGGGGCGTCGTCTCCTGAGGACCGCTCAAGGCTAACATATAGGAATTCCCCGCGATGTTTCCGCTGTTTTGCATGGCGCGGCGCTGCGGCTGCCGACCTTGTTTGCTCCGCCAGCGACATCGCTTGCCGCCTGTCGAAGTGCCGGCACCCCTTGTGTTAAAAGCACTGGATGGGCGATTCACTTCATCTTTCGACGGCCGATCTGGCGGCGCTGGCTTTCTTCCTGGTCGTCTGGGTAGCGCACACGCTCGCCTCGGACGGCAAGCTGGTCCGTCGCATGTCGCTGACCGCGGCAATGAACGCCCAGCGCGAGGCCTGGATGCGCAATATGGCCGAGCGTGAAATCCGCATCGTCGACACCGCCATCATGGGCGGCCTGCAGCAAGGCACCGCCTTCTTCGCTTCCTCTTCGCTGATCGCGCTCGGCGGCTGCTTTGCCCTGCTCGGCGCCTCCGACCGCGTACTTGAGGTTCTGGCCGACCTGCCCTTCGGCGCGGCCTCGTCACGCGAAGCCTTCCAGACCAAGGTGTTCGGCCTGGTGCTTGTCCTGGCCTTCGCCTTCTTCAAATTCGGCTGGGCCTACCGCCTGTTCAACTATTGCTCGATCCTGATCGGCGCGGTGCCGACTCCGCATGGCCCGGCTTCGCGCAACCCGGTCAGCGAAACGGCGGTGTGGCGGGCGACCCGCATGAACGTGCTTGCCGGCAAGCACTTCAACTCCGGATTGCGCGCCGTCTTCTTCTCGATCGGCTATCTCGGCTGGTTCGTCGACCCGGTCGTCTTCGTGATATCGACGCTGGTGCTTCTGGCCGTGCTGGTGCGGCGCCAGTTCTTCTCGGCGGCGCGGCAAGCCGTGCTCGGTCAGCCGCCCGGCCCGGGAAAGAACTGATCGATCTTGCCGGACAGCCTGTAGGCGAAAAGCCCGATCCATTCGCGCAATGCGATGGTGGTCGCCTGCACCGAATCCACCGGATTGTCGCGGTAGAGGCCGACGCCTTCCCTTCCCGAGGTGCGATAGTCGACCGGCCACGGAACGGTCGCAAAACCCGCCTTGTCGAACAGCGCTTTGGCGCGCGGCATGTGGAAAGCCGAGGTTACCAGCAGCCAGGTCTCGCCCGGCTTCGGCTCGACCAGTTTTCGCGAGAACACCGCATTCTCGTAAGTGTTGCGGGATTTATCCTCTAGGATCAGGCGATCGGCGGAAACGCCTAAGGCGCCGAGCAGCCGCGGCGCCGTGTCGGCGTCGCCCTCGCCATCGAGAAAAAGCGAGCCATTGCCGCCCGATACGACGATCTTCGCTTGGGGAAAGCGCCTCGCAAGGATCGCTGTCTCCACCATGCGGTCGCCGCTGCTGTTCAGCTCGTAACCGCCGCGCGCCAGATTGATGGCGCCCTCGAAGCCGCCGCCAAGCACGACGATGCCGTCGACCTTCTCGGGCAAGGACGGCTTGGGGAAGCGTTCTTCGAGCGGATTGAGCATCATCGCGCCGACCGACGTCCAGGCCGAAAGGACCAGGATCGCGATGCAGAGCACACTGCCCGCGGCCGCCAGCCGCCGGCGCCCAAACAGCGCGGCCAAAAGGCCGGCGAGCAGCAGGAAGATCGCCAGGTTGATCGGCTGGATGAAGAACCACAGAATCTTGGAAAGATAGTAGAACATGCATCGCCCCTTGTCAGATGAGGGGCGACGCTACCACCACTTCTCCGGCTGAAACCTCCCCGCCGCCTGCTCGATGACGTTGGCCGTCTGGAACAGCGTTTCCTCGTCGAAGGGGCGGCCGATCAGCTGCAGGCCGAGCGGCAGGCCTTTGCCGTCGAGGCCGGCCGGCACCGAAATGCCGGGAAGGCCGGCCATGTTCACCGTCACGGTGAAGATGTCATTGAGATACATCTTGACCGGATCGGAGGCCATGTCCTCGTCGGCGATGCCGAAGGCGGCCGACGGCGTCGCTGGCGTCAGGATCACATCGACGCCGGCGGCAAAGACGTTCTCGAAGTCGCGCTTGATCAGCGTGCGCACCTTCTGCGCCTGCAGATAGTAGGCGTCGTAATAGCCCGCCGACAGCACATAGGTGCCGATCATGATGCGGCGCTTGACCTCGCGGCCGAAACCGGCGGCGCGGGTCTTCTCATACATGTCGACGATGTCCTTGCCGGGCACGCGCAGGCCGTAGCGCACGCCGTCATAGCGGGCGAGGTTCGACGAAGCCTCGGCGGGCGCCACGATATAGTAGGCCGGCAAGGCGTATTTGGTATGCGGTAGCGAGATGTCGACGATTTCCGCGCCGGCGTCCTTCAGCCAGGCAATGCCTTTCTGCCAGAGTGCCTCGATGTCTTCCGGCATGCCGTCGACACGGTACTCCTTCGGAATGCCGACCTTCATGCCCTTGATCGGCTTGCCGATCGCCGCCTCATAGTCCGGCACCGGACGGTCGACCGAGGTCGTGTCCTTCGGGTCGACGGAGGCCATCGACTTCAGCAGGATCGCGGCGTCACGCACATCGCGCGCGATCGGCCCGGCCTGGTCGAGCGAGGAAGCGAAGGCGACGATGCCCCAGCGCGAGCAGCGCCCGTAAGTCGGCTTGATGCCGACCGTGCCGGTCAAGGCGGCTGGCTGGCGGATCGAGCCGCCGGTATCCGTTGCGGTGGCGCCGGCGCAAAGGAAGGCGGCCACCGACGAAGCTGACCCACCCGACGAGCCGCCCGGTACCAGCTGGGCGTTGTCCAAGGTCCGCGCCGTCTTCGTACCGCCGGCGGACACAAAGCCGCCATCGCCCTGATGCGTCGTCGGCATGACGACCGTATCGACACGCGAGCGTCGCCACGGATTGATCACCGGGCCGTAATAGGAGGTCTCGTTGGACGAGCCCATGGCGAACTCATCCATGTTGAGCTTGCCGAGCATGACGGCGCCGTCGGCCCACAGATTGCTGGTCACGGTCGACTCGTAACGCGGCTTGAAGCCGTCCAGCACGTGACTGCAGGCCTGGGTGTGGATGCCTTCGGTGGCGAACAGGTCCTTGATGCCGAGCGGAATGCCTTCCAGCGCGCCGCCCTCGCCCGTGGCCAACTTGGCATCGGAAGCCTTGGCCATGTCGCGCGCCTTGTCGGCGGTCACAGTCACATAGGCATTGAGCACCGGATTGGCGCGATCGATCGCCGCGAGATAGGCCTCGGTGATCTCGGCCGCGGTGATCTCCTTGCCGCGCAGCTTGGCGCGGGCCTCGGAAATGGTGAGATGTGTGAGATCGCTCATCAGGCAAGGCTCTTTTCGTAAAACACCGACCACTCGGAATCGGGATAATCCAGCACCGGTCCGCAACGCGAGAATCCGGCGCGCTCATAGACGGTCCAGGCGGCGGGGTGCCGATCGCCGGTTTCAAGGACCAGGCGCTTCAGCCCTTCCTGCCGGGCAAGCGCCTCGACACGTGCGACGATCTCGGCGCCGATCTTGCGGCCGCGATGCGAAGGCCGCGTGTACATACGCTTGACCTCGCCGACCGTATCGTCATGGCGCTTGAGCGCGCCGCAGCCGACGGCAAGGCCGTTGTCGCGAGCGATGAACACCGTCGTACCCTCGTCGGCCATCTGCTCGACGGTGAGATGATAGCAGTGCTCGGGCGGCGTCAGTTCGAGCAGCGCGGCGTTGAGTTCGGCGACCAGCGCGCGCACGTCGTCCTGCAAAGGCGTCTCGACGGCGATCTCGACAGCCACGCTCTACTCCACCACCTTCGGAACGAGGAAGAAGTTCTCGTCCGTCGCCGGAGCGTTGGCGACGATGTCGGCGGCCTTGTTGCCGTCGGTGACGGCATCCTGGCGCTTCTTCATCTCCATCGGCGTGACCGAGGTCATCGGCTCTACGCCCGAAACATCGACCTCGTTCAACTGCTCGACGAAGCCGAGAATGGCGTTCAATTCGCCGGTCATGCGCTCGGCGTCCTCCTCGCTCACCGCTATGCGGGCAAGGTGCGCGACGCGCTTCACGGTCTGAAGATCAACGGACATGTTCTATCGCCTCGGGAAAACCAGTTCGGGCTATAGCGGCGCGGCGCTCAGCGTGCAACACGGATCATGCCGGTTCGATCGCCACGCGGTCGCTCCCCGGGCGCTTACGCGGCAATGCCACGCCCTCGCAGTGATAATGGCTGCCACGGTTTGCCGGCCTGTCTGCAGCGTATCTTTTCCTGGCTTGGGAGCAGAGCCCTTCCGACACAAAGAAACCTACATCGTGATCGCCTTGCCGATGTCCGGCAGCGCCACGTTTACGCCCGAGCCTTCCATGCCGGCGACGAACTTGTCGGCGGTCTGGTCAATCATCGAGAAGGTGCCGAAATGGCAGGGAACGACCGTATCGAAGCCGAAGAAGCGGCGGCAGGCAAGGGCCGCCACAGCGCCGCCCATGGTGAAGCGGTCGCCGATCGGCACGATGCCGATCTTCGGTTCGTGCAATTCGTTGATAAGCCCCATGTCGGAGAAGATGTCGGTGTCGCCCATGTGGTAGAGCGTCTTGTCCTCGGGGAAGTGCAGGACAAGCCCGCCCGGATTGCCGAGATAGGTGTTCGTGCCGCCTTCGCCGCCGAAGGAGGACGAGTGCAGCGCCTGGACGAAGGTCGTGGTGAAAGGGCCGCAATCGACGGTGCCGCCGATATTGCCCGGATTGATCTTGTCGCCGCTGACGCCCTGGCCGACGAGGTACATGCAGATCTCGAAATTGGCGACCAGCATGGCGCCGCTTTTCTTCAGCACTTCGACCGCGCCGCTGACATGGTCGTTGTGGCCATGAGTCAGGAGAACATGGGTCACGCCTTCCGCCGGCCCTTCCCAGCCGCCCGTCCAAGATGGATTGCCGACCAGATAGGGGTCGATGAGAATGGTGGCGTCCTTGGTCTCGACGCGGAATGCCGAATGTCCGTACCAGGTCAGTTTCATGAACGCTTTCCTCGATTTCTCCGTTGCCGGAAGATAGAACGCTAGTCGCAAATTGAAAGTGGCGCCCTCCTCCTACACGTCAAAAGGATGTGACGCCTGGATATCAGAGGAAGTCGTTGGGCATTATTTCAATCGAGGAACTGCCGGCGCGGCTTGCCGGCGGCAAGACGCTCGCCGGGCTCGATCTCGGCGACAAGACGATCGGTGTGGCGGTTTCCGACCGCGGGCTGTCCTTCGCCCATCCGCGCCCGGTCATCCTGCGTAAGAAATTTTCGCTGGATGCCGCCCAACTGCTCGCTCAGCTCGACAAGGACAATGTCGGCGCCGTCGTGCTCGGCCTCCCGGTCAACATGGACGGCTCGGAAGGGCCCCGAGCGCAAAAATCCCGCGCCTTCGTCCGCAACATGGCGCCGTTTTCCGACCTGCCCTTCGTGCTGTGGGACGAGCGGCTGTCGACGGTCGCGGCCGAGCGAACACTGATCGAGATGGATTTCTCGCGCAAAAAGCGCGCCGGCAAGATCGATTCGGCGGCCGCCGCCTTTATTCTGCAGGGAGCGTTGGACCGGCTTCAGTCGCTGGGCCGAGCCGATCGGGGCTGATATCGCCGTGCCGGCGCTGCTTGATCCATTCGGCGATGTTGCGCCGGCGGCGGAAGGCCCAAAGTCCCATGAGCAGGAAAAAGTCGAAAACGCAGGTCCGCGCCACCATGCCCGGAATGATCGCCGGATCGACGCCGAGCATCTGGCCGTAGAGCTGGAAAGCGAAATCGTGCACCTGTCGGCTCAGCATCGCATAGCCGAAATTCATGTCGTTGGCCGACAGGAAGAACCATCCCCAAAAGATGGCCATCGGAGCAGCCCAGAGCGTGAATATCGTGCGCATCAGCGCCTGCCTCCAGGCTTGTTTTCCGGGCGGCCGGATATGCGGGAAAGAAGCGAGCTGTGCGCGGCTCCCATTGCCATGCGCGAGGCGGCGCGTATATCACCCTCGGGCAAGTGCATTGCTGCAAAGGTGGAGCGGCGTTCAGCCAGCACGGCGATGTAGGAGGCAAGCAGCGCCGTCATCTGGATGGCGACGATCATGAACAGGCCGTTTATGCCTTGCGCCACGCCGCCGACGAGGATCAGCGAAAGCAGGAGCGATGCGGCGATAAAGGCGGTCCGCGCCACGCTCTCGCCCGCGTCCGGCCTTGCCGCCGCGTTCAGCAGCGTTTCGACGAAGGCCCAGCAGAACAACACCGCGACGATCAGGAGCGCGATGGAAAGCGGCGCCAGAACGGCAACATTTTCCAGCCCGGGAAGCCCGTTGGCCTGGACTGAGAGGCCAAGCACGCCAAGCGCCGTCGCTATGCCGCGGCTGCCGTCCATGCAGATATAGGCAAGCAGGGCGAAAACCACCGCCCAATGCAAGGCCAGAACTGAGCTCAACACGTGCCGCATACGTTTCCCGCTGGCGGAGTTCGGGGAGGTCATGGTTAACCCTTCCCTACTCCAGCAAAGTGGAGAGTGGGCTTTGCAACGGTTCGCCGCAACGGAAACCATTTGTTAAGGTTAACAGCTGTCCACAGATCGGCAATCTGCCTTTAATGCATGTCGCCCAAAAGTGCGCAGCGGTTCTGGGCGACATGCATCACAACAATGACTTGAAGCGCGTCGCCCGAATCCGTTTCGGCGCGATGCGCTCTACGGAATGATGCCGAACAAGCGTGAAGCGGTTTTCGGATGACGTGATGCTCAATCTCTTGATTTAGAGATTTAGAGGCGGATCAGGTCACCGGCGGATAGAGCGTATCGATGATCATGCGCGCATCATGGCGCGAATCGAGCATGCCGTAGGTGGTGCGCCACTGGCCGCCCAGCCGCGTTTCGACGAAAGCATCGGCAATCCGCCCTGCTCCCAGCCTGCGCAGCTCCGCCGCTGCGGCCGAAAGCGCCAGCTGTTCGGTGAGCAGGCGCGCCGAGCCCTGGTCGTTCGCGGCGACCTGCATGGCGGCCTTCAGCACGCCGATGGTGCCGCGCCCGCCGGTGCCTAGATCGCGGTCGATGCCGGTCAGCACCTCCTCGAACAGGCCGGGCGCGCGGCCGAGCACGCGCAGCACGTCGAGCGCCATGACATTGCCAGAGCCCTCCCAGATCGCATTGACCGGCGCCTCCCGGTAGTAGCGGGCAAGCGGCGCTTCCTCGACATAGCCGTTGCCGCCAAGGCATTCCATCGCCTCGTAAAGCAGCTGCGGCGCGATCTTGCAGACCCAGTATTTGACGACAGGCGTCATGGCGCGGGCAAAGGCCGCCTCGCCGCGATCGCTTGCCGCCTCGTCGAAAGAGCGCGCCAGCCGGAACGACAGCGCCGTGGCCGCGGCGACGTCGAGCGCCATGTCGGCCAGAACCCGCTGCATCAGCGGCTGGTCGATCAAGTTGGAGCCGAACACCTGGCGATGACGCGTGTGATGGACGGCCTCGGCAAGGCCTGCCCGCATCAGCGCCGACGAAGCGACCGCGCAGTCGAGCCTGGTCAGCGTCACCATGTCCATGATCGTCTTCACGCCTGCGCCCGGGTCACCGACCATCTCGCCGATCGCGTTGACAAACTCCACCTCCGACGAGGCGTTCGAGCGGTTGCCGAGCTTGTCCTTCAGCCGCTGGAAACGGAACCCGTTGCCGGAACCGTCGCCCAGGATGCGCGGCACGAGGAAGCAGGACAGCCCCTCCGGAACCTGCCCGAGCACCAGGAAGGCATCCGACATCGGCGCCGACATGAACCATTTATGGCCGGTCAACCGGTAAAAACCACTGCCGGTGCGCTCCGCCCTGGTGGTGTTGGCGCGCACATCGGTGCCGCCCTGCTTCTCGGTCATGCCCATGCCGAGCGTCAGCCCGGTCTTCTGCACCGGAGGCTTCTGCGCCTGGTCGTATTTGCGCGTCGTCACGCGCGGCGCCCATTCGCGGAAAAGCTTCGGGCTTGCCATCAAGGCCGCCAGCGAAGCGCTGGTCATGGTAATGGGGCAAAGATGCCCCGTCTCGAGCTCAGCGGTCAGGTAGAAGCGTGCCGCCCTCACCTGATGGCGGCGGCCGATCTCGGCATCGCCGTTTTCCCATACCGAAGAATGCAGGCCGCCGGCGATCGCGCGGCGCATCAAGGCATGATAGGCCGGATGATATTCGACCAGATCGAGGCGACGGCCCTGGCGGTCATGGGTGCGCAATTTCGGCGTGTCGGTGTTGGCGAGGCGGGCAAGCTCCTGCGCTTCCTGCGTCATCACGAACCGGCCAAGCCCGTCGAGATCCTTGCGAACGGGGTCGGAAAAACGCTCGGCTAGCTGGATGAGCAACGGATCGCCCCGCCATGCATTGCCGCCTGCCAATGGCGGCGGCTGGTTGATCACCTCGTCGGTCACGCCCAATCCTTCAGTTGCCCAATCCTTCAGTTGCCCAATCCTTCAGTTGGCCGAGAGGTTCTTACCATTTCCAAGCCCGCGGTCGCGAATCCGAAGCCACTGGGCCTTATAGCCCAAGCCACGGAAGGCGCGCGACGAAAATACCGGGGAGAACGCCCGCAATCCAAAGCTGGCGCTTGCGGCAGGCCGGACCGCACCCTATAGCAGCGCCTTGAGATGACCGACGCTTCGTCCCTGCCGCTCTTCCCCCACCGCCATCTTCTGGGCATCCGCGATCTTTCCCCCGCCGATATCGAGCTGTTGCTTGATCGGGCGGACCAGGCCGTGGCGATCTCGCGGCAATCGGAAAAGAAGACCTCGACGCTGCGCGGCCGCACCCAAATCAACCTGTTCTACGAGGCATCGACCCGCACGCAATCCTCCTTCGAGCTCGCCGGCAAGCGTCTCGGAGCCGACGTCATGAACATGTCGGTGGCAAGCTCCTCGGTGAAGAAGGGCGAGACGCTAATCGATACGGCCATAACCCTCAACGCCATGCGCCCCGACATCCTGATCATCCGCCACCAATCGGCGGGCGCGGCTGCCCTGCTCGCCCAGAAGGTCGGCTGCTCGGTGGTCAATGCCGGCGACGGCGCGCACGAGCACCCGACGCAGGCGCTGCTCGATGCGCTGACCATCCGCCGCGCCAAGGGGCCGCTGTCGAAGCTGATCGTGGCGATCTGCGGCGACATCCTGCATTCCCGCGTCGCCCGCTCCAACATCATGCTTCTGAACGCGCTTGGCGCGCAGGTGCGCGTCGTCGCGCCCTCGACATTGCTGCCGTCCGGCATCGACAGGATGGGCGTGATCGTGTCGCGCTCGATGGCCGAAGGCCTGAAGGATGCCGACGTGGTCATGATGCTGCGCCTGCAGCGCGAGCGCATGGAAGGCGCTTTCGTGCCGTCGATCCGCGAATATTTCCGCTATTTCGGCCTTGATGCCGAGAAGCTGAAAGCTGCCAAGGACGATGCGCTGGTCATGCATCCCGGCCCGATGAACCGCGGCGTCGAGATCGCCTCCGAGATCGCCGACGGACCGCAAAGCGTCATCCAGGAACAGGTGGAGATGGGGGTCGCCGTGCGCATGGCGGTGATGGAAGCGCTGCTTGATCCGCGCCGCAACCATGAGGGGCGCGGCGCATGAGCGTGACCGTCTTCAGCAAGGCGCACATTGTCGACCCCTCGCGCGGCGTGGACGAGATCGGCAGCGTCATCGTCGACGGCCGCAAGATCGTCGCTGCCGGGAAAGCCGCGTTGAACCAAGGCGTGCCGGAAGGCGCCGCCGTCGTCGACTGCGCCGGCAAGACGATCATTCCAGGTCTTGTCGACGCGCGCGTCTTCATCGGCGAACCAGGCGGCGAGCATCGCGAGACCATCGCTTCGGCAAGCGTCGCCGCGGCGGCGGGCGGCGTCACCTCCATCGTCATGATGCCGGACACCGATCCGGTGATCGACAATGTCGCGCTGGTCGAATTCGTGCTGCGCACGGCACGCGACACCGCTAGCGTCAACATCTTCCCGTCGGCAGCGATCACCAAGGGCCTCGAAGGCCGCGAGATGACCGAGTTCGGCCTGCTGCGCGAGGCCGGCGCCGTCGCCTACACCGACGGCCGCCACACGATCGCCAATGCGCTGGTGATGCGCCGCGCGCTGACCTACGCCCGCGATTTCGGCGGCGTCATCGCGCACGAAACGCAAGATGCCAACCTCGCCTCGTCCGGCGTGATGAACGAAGGGCTCTATGCGAGCTGGCTCGGCCTCTCGGGCATTCCGCGTGAGGCGGAGCTGATCCCGCTCGAACGCGACCTGGCTTTGGCCCGGCTGACCGGCGGCGCCTACCACGCGGCAAAAATCTCGTCGGCGATGGCGGCCGGCGCGGTAAACCGTGCCAAGACCGAGGGCGCCAATGTCACAGCCGGCGTCGCCATCCATAATCTGTCGCTCAACGAGAACGATGTCGGCGAATACCGCACCTTCTTCCGGCTGACCCCGCCCTTGCGCGCCGAGGACGACCGGCTGGCGATGATCGAGGCGATCGAGGACGGCACGATCGACATCATCGTCTCCTCGCACGATCCGCAGGACGTCGACACCAAGCGCCTGCCCTTCGCCGACGCCGCCGCCGGCGCCATCGGGCTGGAGACGCTGCTTGGGGCGGCGCTTCGGCTCTACCACAATGGCGACGTGCCGTTGCTGAGGCTGATCGAGACGCTGTCCACAGCGCCGGCCAGACTGTTCGGCCTGCCGGGCGGCACGCTGAAGCCGGGGGCGCCGGCCGATCTCGCGGTGGTCGATCTGGACGAGCCGTGGATCGTCAGCGAGAGCGGTCTGCGCTCGCGCTCGAAGAACACCTGTTTCGAGGGCGCGCGTCTGCAGGGCACGGTCCTGCAAACGGTGGTGGCGGGCCGCACGGTGTTTTCCGCATAAGCCACCGCATCGCTTGAGCCCTGCTCAGCCTGCCCAGCATAGACTTGCTTGGCGAACCCTCCCGACTCTACCATTATGATAAATTCACGCCCAAGCAGGGCCAGCACTTGCAAACTATGGTTGCATCGCGCACAGTGTATCAATCATAGGGAGAGAAACCGGGCGGCAGGAAATATGGGGGAAACATTGGGTTACGTGATCGCGCTCGTCTTCGGCTATCTGCTCGGCTCGATCCCGTTCGGGCTCCTGATCACCCGTGCGGCCGGGCTCGGCGATGTCCGCCAGATCGGCTCCGGCAACATCGGCGCGACCAATGTGCTGAGGACGGGTAACAAGGGCCTTGCTGCCGCCACTCTGCTGCTCGATGCGCTGAAAGGCACTGCCGCGGTGCTGATCGCCGGACATTTTTCGCCGGACTTCGGACTGTTGGCCGGTTTCGGTGCCTTTCTCGGCCACCTCTTCCCGGTCTGGCTCGGCTTCAAGGGCGGCAAGGGTGTCGCCACCTATCTCGGCGTGCTGCTTGGCCTTGCCTGGCAAGGCATGCTTGTCTTCGCCGTCGTCTGGCTCGCAATGGCCTTCCTGTTCCGCTATTCCTCGTTGGCGGCATTGGCGGCCGCGGTGGTCGTGCCGATCGCGCTCTATGTCACAAGCACGCCGCAGATCGCGGGCCTGTTCGCGCTGATGAGCCTGATCGTCATCGTCAAGCATCGAGCAAACATCTCGCGACTGCTCGCCGGCACCGAGGGCAAGATCGGGGCGAAGGGATGAGCGCCCTGGCTGCCGGCCCGCGTCTCAGCGATCGGCAGCGGCTTGCCTGGCTTCGCCTGATCCGCACGCCCAATGTCGGCCCGGCCTCGTTTCGCGAGCTGATCAACCGCTTCGGCTCGGCCGAAGCCGCGCTTGAAATGCTGCCGGAGCTGATGATCTCCGGCGGCGCCAATCGCATCGTCCGCATCCCCTCCATCGCCGAGGCCGAAGCCGAGCTGGAGGCCGCGCGGCGCGCCGGCGCCCGCTTTGTCGGCATCGGCGAGGCCGATTATCCGCCCCTATTGAAGACTCTCGACAACCCGCCGCCGCTGCTCGCGGTGAAAGGCGAAGGCGCGGTCTTCCGCTTGCCGGCGGTGGCGATTGTCGGCGCTCGCAATGCCTCGCTGGCCGGCATCAAGATGGCGCGCATGCTGGCGGCCGATCTCGGCCGAGACGGCTACGCCATCGTTTCCGGCCTGGCGCGCGGCATCGATACGGCCGCGCACAAAGGCAGCGTTTCGACCGGCACAGTCGGCGTGCTGGCCGGCGGGCTCGATGTCCCCTACCCACCTGAAAATGCCGGCCTTTGCGATGAGATCGCCGATCGCGGCGGCGCCATCGTTTCCGAGATGCCCTTCGGGTGGCAGCCGCGCGCGCAGGATTTCCCACGCCGCAACCGCCTGGTGGCCGGCATGGCGCTTGGACTGGTGGTGGTTGAGGCGGCGCAGCGCTCCGGCTCGCTGATCAGCGCGCGCCTGGCCAATGAAATGGGCCGGCTGGTCTTCGCCGTGCCGGGCTCGCCGCTCGATCCGCGCGCCGCCGGCTGCAACGCGCTGCTCAAGGACGGCGTCACGCTGGTCACTGAAGCCGCCGATATCCTTAGCGCGCTGGCGCCGCTTGCCGGCACCCGGCTTCCAAGAACCGCCCCACTTGCCGAGGCGCCCGACATATCAGCCATGCCGCCGCCAGGCGAAAACGACCGCGCCGATGTGCTGGAAGCGCTCGGGCCTACGCCGACAGGCATAGACGAGATCATCCGCCACACGGGACTGAGCGCCGCGCAGATTGCCATGGTGCTCCTGGAACTCGACCTTGCCGGGCGGCTCGAGCGTCACGCCGGCGGGAATGTGTCGCTGATCGCGTGACCTGCGGGCTTCAGTTCCGGATTTGGATCCTTCTACCGGAACAAATATTTGGACACTTCCGGATTGCCGCGGCGCCACATCACATTGTCGAGGAAATAGTGGTGCACATTGATGAAGATCAGCACGATGAAGAAGAACAGCGACGAACCGAGCACCTGCTTGTCGTAGGGAACCAGGGCGGTCAGCACGAACGGGATCAGCCAGAAGCCGAGATAGCCAAGCGCGCCGCCACCGATGATGAATCCCAGCACCCGCAACCGATAGCGGGGCCCGAGCACGGATAGTATCTTCGGCTCCGGATCCCGGGCGGCATCCAAGACGTCACGCTCGACATTGGTCTGATAGCGCCACACCACGGCCAGATATTGCAGCGAGTGAAGCGCCGGCACCACGAGCAGCCAGAGCGGGTTAATCCTGGCGATCAGGATCCAGAGATAGAGCGAGGCGACATAGGCCACGATGCCGTTGTAAGGCAGTCCGCCGCCATTCCTTCGCCAGCGGCTGACCAGCATGAAAAGCGTGGCCGCCGTCGATCCGACGGCCGCCAGCACGGCAATGTCGGTGATCCATGACGGCGCCGCGAAGGTGTAATATTGAAGGCCGTAATATTGCCCCTGCGTCACGGCCGTATTCGTCTGCAGCCAGGCCAGGATCCACACCGCATAGCTGTTGACGAGCAGCACCTTCTTGTCCCGGTCGTCGAAGAATTTGCGCTTCAGGACGGCGTCGACCATCAGCATGCCGTAGCCTTGCTTGACGTAGTGCCAGCCGACGAAGAAGAACATCGCGTTGGCCGCAAAGCCGAGCAGCCGCGTGTTCGACGTCGCCGCGCCATAGGCAAAGAACAGGGCCATCACCACTGGCACGATGACGCCGGCGAAAATGTAGCGAAGCTGCAGGCTTCTGTCGTAGCCCTCGCCACGCACCTTGCGGCCGAAATTGCGGTAGAAAATCTGGTAGGAGTGGGCGAAGTGCGGATAGTTCACCAGATAGGCCACGACGACCATCGTCGCGGCCAATGGACCTTCATAATCGCGCGGAACAAAGAACAGCACGGGCAGGATCAGAAACGCGCTGCCGCCGAGCATGAGGAAATCGGCGACCGGGCCGAAAAGATATCTGCCCGGCGGCGTCGCCGCCTTGGGCGCCTGTGCATCTACCGAAAGGTCAAGTGCCATCCTGGAGCCTCCCTCGGAGGCGCCGAGTTTAACCACGACCCCATCCAGGGACAAGGCAACGCGGCAGGATCTCTCTTGCCTTCGGGCAAGTCACCCCATTACGCTGAGGCGGTCGAAGCGATCTTCATCAGCCGCTTTCTGGCCTCCGCCACTCGCTTCTTCTCCGACCTTATGCGGTCGCACAGCGCGAGATTGATCCCGACGCCACATTCTTCATCCAGCATTTCTTTTGCATGATTGAGCGAAGTTTCTGCGCGCTTGACGCGCAGCCTGGCCCTGGCCAGTTCCAAGTTCAGTACGTCCACTGTATCCGCATCCCAGATTGCGGTCCCTTCAACAGGGAAACAGCCGCGCGCAAGCTTTTGTTCCGATTGCCGGAGACGCAGACAAATGTGCTGCTTCGATCGCCCCGGACATGGAAGCGCCCGTGGGTCGGATCTCGCATCTATTTGGGTGTTAAAAATTTTGGTGAGCGCGATGGGATTCGAACCCATGACCTACTGATTAAAAGTCAGTTGCTCTACCGGCTGAGCTACGCGCTCCCGTGGGCTCGGAACGCCGCCCTCGAAATTGCGCGGAACATAGGGAGAGTGTCGCGGCCGGTCAACCGGAAAAAGACGGGCTTCCAAGGCGGGTTTCTTGAACGGATTCGAAGGGGCGCCGAGGGTGAACGGCTTTCGATGCCTGCGCCAATGACCCGACCTGGGGCTGCTTCAGAAAGCCCTACAATAACAATGGGCTGACACAATGGGCTGATGGTGGAACGGGAACCATTGCAATCCGGGCCCGTTTCGCAAAACAGGACGTCCCCATCAACCATCGAGGAGAAGATCAATGAACAAGATCGCATCCGGCCTGTTGGCAACCGCTCTCTCGGCGTCGTTCCTCGCGGCGGAGATGGTGCCGGTCAACGCTCAGCCAGCTTATGTACCGCAACCCCAGGGCCTGTCGTCAGATCTTCAGACCGTGCAGTATCGGGACTGGAGAAGGCACCGCAGCTTCAACCGGGATTTCTCGCGTCGTGGTGACGCCGTCTACTGGAACGGCCATCGCGGCTATCGCGAGTATCGCCGCGGCTATCGCCGGCATGGCGACTATTGGTTTCCGCTGGCAGCTTTCGCCACCGGCGCGCTGATCACCGGCGCCATCGTCAACAGCGAGAACAACCGCGTCTATCGCGGCAACTCGCACGTGCAGTGGTGCTACGACCGCTACCGCTCCTATCGCGCCTCGGACAACACCTTCCAGCCTAACAACGGCCCGCGTCAGCAGTGCGTTTCGCCCTACTGACGGCCTCCAGTCAGTACCCAGGGCCGTTGACTGAGCCCGTGCCTCGAGAGGCACGGGCTCTCTCGTTCCGATGTTAGCGAGAGCTCAGCGTCCTGCGCACCGCATCGCGCCATCCGGCCAGTTTCGCACCCCGCGTTGCGGCGTCCATCTGCGGCTTGAAGCGCCGCTCCAGCGCCCAGCTCTTGGCGAAGTCCTTCGCTTTCGGCCAGACACCCGCCCTCGACCCGGCAAGCCAGGCCGCGCCCAGCGCCGTCGTCTCCAGGATCGTCGGACGGTCGACCGGTGCGTCGAGAATGTCGGCGAGCCTCTGCATGGTCCAGTCGGATGCCACCATGCCGCCATCGACGCGAAGCACCGTCTTGGCCGAAGCGCCTTTCCAGTCCTTGCGCATCGCGTCGAGCAGGTCGCGCGTCTGGAAGGCGACCGATTCCAGTGCCGCGCGGGCGAACTCGGCCGGGCCCGAATTGCGGGTCAACCCGAAGATCGCGCCGCGCGCATCCGCGTCCCAATGCGGCGCGCCGAGGCCGACGAAGGCCGGCACCAGATAGACCTGCTGCGCAGGGTCAGCGGCCGCAGCCAATACTCCGCTTTGCTCGGCCTTGCCGATCACCTTGATGCCGTCGCGCAGCCACTGCACGGCTGCGCCCGCGATGAAGATCGAGCCTTCCAGCGCATAGGTTGTCTTGCCGTTGAGCCGATAGGCGATGGTGGTCAAAAGCCGGTTCTTCGAACGCACCAGATCGGCGCCGGTGTTGAGCAGCGCGAAGCAGCCGGTGCCATAGGTCGATTTCATCATGCCGGGCTCGAAACAGGCCTGGCCGATGGTCGCCGCATGCTGGTCGCCGGCCACCCCGAGGATCCGCATCTCGGCCCCGAAAAGGCTCTTCTCGGTGACGCCGAAATCGTCGGCGCAGTCCTTCACCTGCGGCAGGATCGCGGCCGGAATCTTCAGGATCGAAAGCAGCTCGTCGTCCCAGATATTCTTCTCGATGTTGTAGACCAGCGTGCGCGAGGCATTTGTCGCGTCGGTGGCGTGCACTTTACCGCCGGTCAGCCGCCAGATAAGAAAGCTGTCGATGGTACCGGCAAGCAGTTCGCCCCTCTCGGCGCGGCTTCTGGCACCCTTCACCTTGTCCAACATCCAGGCGATCTTGGTGCCGGAGAAATAGGGGTCGAGCAGCAGGCCGGTCTTCTTCGTGAATGTCTTCTCCAGCCCCTGCTTGTTCAGCTTCTGACAGAGCGGCGCGGTGCGCCTGTCCTGCCAGACGATCGCGTTGTGGATCGGCTTGCCGGTCGCCTTGTCCCAGATGACGACGGTCTCGCGCTGGTTGGTGATGCCGATCGCGGCTACATCCAAAGCCGTGCGGCCGGCGGCCTTCAAAGCCGCTTTCACCGTGGCGAGAACGCTTGCCCAAATGTCTTCCGGGTCATGTTCGACCCAGCCGGAAGCCGGATAATGCTGCGCGAATTCCTGCTGGCCGGTGCCGGCGACTTTCATCTTGTCGTCGAACAGTATCGCCCTGGTCGAGGTCGTTCCCTGATCGATGGCCAGCACAAAACCGCTCATTCCGCATCCCTCCGCTTCTCATGCAACAGGGGAGACGGCAAAGCCGCCTCCCCTGCACTTCCTACATGGGCAAGCACGCCCGCGTCATGCAGTTACTGCTGCTGCCAGCTCTTCACCAGTTCGTCATAGTTGATGGTGACCGGCTTTTCCTTTTCGTTCTCGATCTTCAACTGAGGAGCGAGATTGCCTTTCTTGACCGCGTCGGCATTCCAGTAGGCAAGATCGTGCTCTTCGGCCATCTTCGGGCCGATGTCGCCCTGGACGCCCGACTTCTCGATGCGGCTCATGACCTTTTCCTGCTCGGCGCAGAGCGAGTCCATCGCTTCCTGGGCCGACTTGGCGCCGGACGAGGCATCGCCGATCGCTTGCCACCAGAGCTGCGCCAGCTTCGGATAATCAGGCACGTTGGTGCCGGTCGGCGACCACTGGACGCGGGCCGGCGAGCGATAGAACTCGATCAGGCCGCCGAGCTTCGGAGCGCGCTCGGTGAAGCTCTTGTCGTGGATCGTGCTCTCGCGGATGAAGGTCAAGCCGACATGGCTCTTCTTCACGTCGACCGTCTTCGAGGTGACGAACTGCGCGTAGAGCCAGGCGGCCTTGGCGCGATCGTCAGGCGTCGACTTCATCAGTGTCCAGGAACCCACGTCCTGGTAACCGAGCTTCATGCCGTCCTTCCAGTAGACGCCGTGCGGCGACGGCGCCATGCGCCACTTCGGCGTGCCGTCGTCGTTCAGCACCGCTTTGGCGCCGGCGTCGACCATCGAAGCGGTGAAGGCGGTGTACCAGAAGATCTGCTGCGCGACCCCGCCCTGCGCCGGCACCGGGCCGGATTCGGAGAAGGTCATGCCCTGGGCTTCCGCCGGAGCGTAGGCCTTCAGCCAGTCGAGATATTTCTGGATCGAGTAGACCGCGGCCGGGCCGTTGGTATCGCCGCCACGCGCCGTGCAGGAGCCGACAGGACGCGATTTCTCGTCGACCTTGATGCCCCATTCGTCGACGGGCAGGCCGTTCGGAATGCCCTTGTCGCCATTGCCGGCCATGGACAGCCAGGCGTCAGTGAACCGCCAGCCGAGCGACGGGTCCTTCTTGCCGTAGTCCATATGGCCGTAGACCTTCTTGCCGTCGATCTCGCGGCCTGTGAAGAACTGGGCGATGTCCTCATAAGCCGACCAGTTGACCGGAACGCCTAGGTCGTAGCCGTATTTGGCCTTGAAGTCGGCTTTGTTCTTCTCGTCGTTGAACCAGTCGTAGCGGAACCAGTAGAGGTTCGCGAACTGCTGGTCGGGGAGCTGATAGAGCTTCTTGTCGGGCGCCGTCGTGAACGAGGTGCCGATGAAGTCCTTCAGGTCGAGGTTCGGATTGGTGACGTCCTTGCCTTCATTCGCCATCCAGTCGGTCAGGTTGCGCACCTGCTGGTAGCGCCAATGCGTGCCGATCAGGTCGGAGTCGTTGACCCAGCCGTCATAGAGGTTCTGGCCGGTCTGCATCTGGGTCTGGATCTTCTCGACGACGTCGCCTTCCTGGATGACGTCATGTGTGACCTTGATGCCGGTGATGGCGGAGAAGGCCGGCGCCAGCACCTGTGACTCGTATTGGTGCGTGGCGATGGTTTCCGAAACGACCTTGATGTCCATGCCGGCGAACGGCTTGGCTGCGTCGATGAACCACTGCATTTCCTTTTCCTGGTCGGCGCGTGAAAGCGTCGACAGGTCGCCTATCTCCTTGTCGAGAAAGGCTTTTGCCTCGTCCATACCGGCATAGGCATGGCCCGCTCCCAGCAAAAGGACAAGGGCTGTCGTCGATGTTAGAAATTGCCGTCGCATGTGTCTCCTCCAGTCTTAAGTTGCAAGTGCGATCCGGGGCGGCCGCCAGCACGCGGCCGCTCCGGCTATTCCCCCTCTATACGTATCGGAACACGCCAACGGCGTAGACCACGGAGAGAGCGAGAGCCCACCACAGGTTGGGTCCAACCAGACCCAGCCAAGCGAGATGGATAAATGCGCTGCCAAGCAGCGACAGGAACAAACGATCGCCGCGCGTCGTCTCGAAGCGCAGCACCCCGATGCGCGGATGACCGCCGGGCGAGGCATATTCCCAGACGCCCATGCCAAAGAGCATCAGCACGATGATGATGAAGAAGGCGGCCGTCGGCCACGTCCACGCCATCCAGGAGAAGTCGAGATTCATGGCTTTAGACCCTCCCCAGGGCAAAGCCCTTGGCGATATAATTTCGCACGAACCAGATAACCAAAGCGCCGGGGATCAGCGTCAGCACGCCGGCGGCGGCGAGCAGACCCCAATCCATGCCGGCGGCAGAGACCGTGCGGGTCATGGTGGCGGCGATCGGCTTGGCGTCCGTCGTGGTCAGCGTGCGCGCGATCAAGAGCTCCACCCACGAGAACATGAAGCAGAAGAAGCAGGCGACGCCGATGCCGCTCGCGATCAGCGGCATGAAAATCTTCAGAAAGAAGCGCGGGAAGGAATAGCCGTCGATATAGGCGGTCTCGTCTATCTCCTTCGGCACGCCGGACATGAAGCCTTCGAGGATCCACACCGCGAGCGGCACGTTGAACAGGCAGTGCGCCAGCGCCACGGCAATATGGGTGTCGATCAGGCCGAACGCTGAATAGAGCTGGAAGAACGGCAGCGCGAACACCGCGGGCGGCGCCATGCGGTTGGTCAAAAGCCAGAAGAACAAATGCTTGTCGCCGAGGAAGCGGTAACGCGAGAAGGCATAGGCCGCCGGCAGCGCCACCGCCACCGATATCACCATGTTCATCACCACATAGGTGATCGAATTGATGTAGCCCGAATACCACGAAGGGTCGGTGAAGATGGTGCGATAGTTCGCCAGTGTCGGATTATGCGGGAACAGCGTCAGCGACGACACGATCTCCGCATTGGTCTTGAAGCTCATGTTGATCAGCCAGTAGATCGGCAGCAGGATAACGACGATGTAGACCGTCGGCACGATCCACCACCAGCGTGATTCCTCGCCGCGGCGGCGCATCAGCTTCGCCACCTCGTCCTGCGACAGCGTGCTGCCCACTTCGGTGACCGCCGTCTCGCTCACGCGCGTCGTTTCGTTGGCGCCCGCCATCTCAGCGCTCCGCGTCGTAGTTGGTCATCACGGTGTAGAACACCCACGACAACAACAGGATGATCAGGAAGTAGACCAGCGACATCGCCGCCGCCGGGCCGAGGTCGAACTGGCCGAGCGCCGTCTTGACCAGGTCAATCGACAGAAAGGTGGTCGAATTGCCGGGACCGCCGCCGGTGACGACGAAGGGCTCGGTATAGATCATGAAACTGTCCATGAAGCGCAATAGCACGGCGATCAGCAACACGCGCTGCATCTTGGGCAGCTGGATGTAGCGGAACACAGCCCAGCGCGACGCGCCGTCGATCTTGGCCGCCTGGTAGAAGGCGTCGGGAATCGAGACCAAGCCGGCATAGCAAAGCAGCACGACCAGGCTGGTCCAGTGCCAGACATCCATGATGATGACGGTTACCCAGGCATCGATCGGATCCTGGACGTAGTTGTAGTCGATGCCGAGCGCATTGATGTAATAGCCGAGCAGGCCGATGTCGTTGCGGCCGAACACCTGCCAGATCGTGCCGACGACGTTCCACGGAATGAGCAGCGGCAGCGCCATCAGCACCAGGCAGACCGGCACGCCCCAGCCCTTCTTCGGCATGTTGAGCGCGATGAAGATGCCGAGCGGCACCTCGATCGCCAGGATGATGAAGGAGAAGATCAGGTTGCGCACCATCGCTTCCCAGAAGCGGTCGGAGTGCAGCAGGTCCTCGAACCATTCGGTGCCGGCCCAGAAGAAGACGTTGTTGCCGAACGTGTCCTGCACCGAATAGTTGACGACCGTCATCAGCGGGATGACGGCCGAGAACGCCACCAGCACCAGCACCGGCAGGACAAGGAACCAGGCCTTGTTGTTCCAGGTCTTGTCCATCTATGCCCCCATCTCGACGCGCCAGGAATCGGCATAGATGTTGATGCCGGCCGGATCGAAGCGGACTTTCGGTTCGGCCGGCACTTCGTCATCCTCGCCGATCACCGCGGCGATCTCCCTGCCCTCGAGATTGGCGCGCACGACCTTGTGGCGACCGACGTCCTCGACCTTGCTGACCTGCACCGTCATGCCCTCGCGGCCGAGCCGCACATATTCGGGACGAATGCCGAGCTCGACGGCGCCGGCTTCAGCCTTGGGCACGCCGGGTAACTCGATGTGCTGCGCGCCGAGCTTCGCCGTCCTGCCTTCCAGCGCAACCGGCAGCACGTTCATGCCCGGCGAGCCGATGAAATAACCGACGAAGGTGTGGCGCGGACGCTCGAAAAGTTCGGCAGGCGTGCCGATCTGCACGATCTCGCCGTCATACATGACCACGACGCGGTCGGCGAAAGTCAGCGCTTCGGTCTGGTCATGCGTGACATAAACCATGGTGTAGCCGAAGCGGCGGTGCAGCTGCTTCAACTGCGAGCGCAGCACCCACTTCATATGCGGGTCGATGACCGTCAGCGGTTCGTCGAACAGAATGGCGTTGACGTCGGAGCGCACCAGGCCGCGTCCAAGCGAGATCTTCTGCTTCTGGTCCGCGGTGAGCCGGCGCGCCTTCCTGTTCGCCATCGAAGCGAGATCGATCATGTCGAGCGTCTCGCGCACCTTGCGATCGACATCGGCTTCCGGCACGCGCCGGTTGCGCAGCGGGAAGGCCAGATTGTCGTAGACGGTCATGGTGTCGTAAATGACCGGGAACTGGAACACCTGCGCGATATTGCGCTCCTGCGTCGACAGCCTGGTCACGTCCCGGCCATTGAACAGCAACTTCCCGTGCGAGGGGTGCAGCAGTCCCGAAATGATGTTGAGCAAGGTGGTCTTGCCGCAGCCCGAAGGCCCGAGCAGCGCGTAGGCGCCGCCATCCTCGAAAGTATGGTGCACTTCCTTCAGAGCGAAGTCGGAATCCTTCTGCGGGTTGGGCAGGTAGGAGTGGCGGATGTGGTTGACCTCGATGCGCGCCATCGTTTTCCCCTCAGGCCGCCAGCTTCGACGCCGTCACGGCGCGGCCGTTATGGTCGAATACCATGATGTGGCGCGGATCGATGAACACCTCGACCTCGTCGTCCGTCTCGAAATCGAGAATACCATGCGCAAGCATCACCCAGCGCGCATCGGCGAAATCGAGATGGACGAAGCTTTCCGAGCCGGTGATCTCCGTGATGGTGACCTTGGCCCGCACCGGCACGGCGCCGGCGTTCGGCCGCTCCAGCGACAAATGATGCGGCTGGAAGCCGATCGTGTAGCTGGCATCCGCAATGCCGGCGAGTTCCGTCGGCACTGGCAGCTTGACGCCGCCTTCGAGCAGGAAATCCGACCCCTTCTTGAAGAGCACGATGGTGTTGAGCGGCGGATCGGCGAAGGTCCGCGCCGTCACCAGGTCGATGGGCTTGCGGAACACTTCGACCGTCGGGCCGAATTGCGTGACGCGGCCTTCCGAAAGCGTTGCCGTGTTGCCGCCGAGCAAAAGCGCCTCGTGCGGTTCGGTCGTGGCGTAGACGAAGATCGTGCCGGCCGCGGCGAAGATCTTCGGCAATTCGGCCCGCAATTCCTCGCGCAGCTTGTAGTCGAGATTGGCCAAAGGCTCGTCGAGCAACACCAGGCTGGCATTCTTGACGATGGCGCGGGCAAGCGCGGTGCGTTGCTGCTGTCCGCCGGACAGGCTGAGCGGCGTACGGTCGAGATAGGGCGTCAGCTTCAAGAGCGCCGCGGCGTTGCGCACCTCCTTGTCGATCATGGCCTGCTCGACGCCGGCGACCCGCAGCGGCGAGGCGATGTTCTCGTAGACGGTCATCGCCGGGTAATTGATGAACTGCTGGTAGACCATGGCGACGTTGCGCTTCTGCACCTTCTGTCCGGTGACGTCCTTGCCGTCGAACCAGACCGAGCCCGAAGTCGGCGCGTCGAGGCCCGCCATCAGCCGCATCAGGCTGGTCTTGCCGGAGAGCGTCGGCCCAAGCAGGACGTTCAGCGAGCCGTGCTGAAGCGTCAGCGACACGTCGCGGATATGCTCCTGCGCGCCGACGGTCTTCGTCACGTTCCTCAATTCCAGCATCACGCCTCCTCCCAGGCCTTGCGCATCAGCGGTCGATCCTCATTCCGCCGCCGCGACATGACGGCTGCTCAGTCCGCGCATGAATTCTTCCAATGCCGCCGTCTGCTCGCGGCTGAAATGCAGGCCGCGCTTGGTGCGGCGCCACAACACGTCCTCGGCGGTGACCGCCCATTCGTTTTCGGCCAGATAGCGAACTTCCGCCTCGAAAAGGTCGGCGCCGAAATTGCGGCCGAGATCGGCATTCGACTTGGCGAGCCCGAGCAGCCTTTCCGCCCGCGTGCCGTAGAGCCGGGTGAAGCGGCGCGCCAGCCGCTGGTCGAGGAACGGATAGGCGCTTTTCAGCCTGGCAACCTGGGCATCGAAGCCGGTCGCCGCGAAATCGCCGCCGGGCAGCGGCGCATCATGCGTCCACGGCCTGCCGCGCTTGCCGAGAAAACCTTCGATCTTCTCCAACATCGATTCGGCCAGCCGGCGGAAGGTGGTGATCTTGCCGCCGAAGGCGTTGAGCAAGGGGGCAGAACCCTCCCCGCCATCGGCCTTCAGCACATAATCGCGCGTTGCTTCCTGCGCCTTCGAGGCGCCGTCGTCATAGAGCGGGCGCACCGCCGAATAGGTCCAGACGATATCGGACCGCTTCACCGGCTGCGCGAAATATTCGCTTGCCGCCGCGCACAGATAGTCGATCTCGGCGTCGGAGATCTTCACCTCATGCGGATCGCCCGGATAGTCGCGGTCGGTGGTGCCGATCAGCGTGAATTCTTCCTCGTAAGGAATGGCGAAGATGATGCGGCCATCCTTGTTCTGGAAGAAATAGGCGCGCGGGTCGTCGAACTTCTTTCCGACTACGATATGGCTGCCCTGCACGAGGCGGACATTGTGGACGTCGTTCTGGCCGACCGCGGTCGAGAGCACGTGATCGACCCAGGGGCCGGCAGCGTTGACGAGAAGCCGCGCGCGGACCTCTTCGGTCTCCCCGGTAAGCACATTCTGCACCTTCACGGTCCAAAGCGCGCCGTCGCGCCGCGCGCTGACGACTTTTGTGCGGGTGCGGATAATGGCACCCCGGTCGGCGGCATCACGCGCGTTCAGCGCCACCAGGCGCGCGTCGTTGACCCAACCGTCCGAATACTCGAAAGCCTTGCGGAACAAAGGCTTGAGCGGCTTGCCTGCCGGATCGCGGGCCATGTCCAGCGTCTTCGTCGCCGGCAGCAGCTTGCGCCCGCCGATATGATCGTAAAGGAACAATCCCAACCGGATCAGCCAGGCGGGCCTGAGGCCCTTGGCATAGGGCAGCACGAAGCGCATCGGCCAGATGATGTGCGGCGCGTTCTTCCACAGAACCTCGCGCTCCATCAGCGCTTCGCGCACCAGCCGGAATTCAAAGAATTCGAGATAACGCAGGCCGCCATGGATGAGCTTGGTCGAACCGGAGGAGGTCCCGCTGGCGAGATCGTTCATTTCGGCAAGGTAAACTGAAAATCCGCGGCCAACGGCATCGCGGGCTATGCCGCAGCCGTTGATGCCGCCGCCGATGACGAAAATGTCATGGATCGGATATGCGTCCAAAGATTCCTCCAACGATTTCGCATTGCACCATTTTTGTGTTTTACGAAACCGTGACGGAATTATTTCGAACTCAAAGCGAATGTCAAACGAAATATCGCAGTCGGCTGAGCAAGCCGTCGAGGCGTGCCTTATTCGAACGCTGTCTCGATCAGCCGGACTTCGGTTTCCTCGCAAATCCTGCGAATCGACGGGATCTCGCAACGATCGGTGATGAAGGTATTCACCTGCGAAAGATGGCCAATCCGGACCGGCGCGGTGCGTTCGAATTTCGTCCGGTCGGAAACCAGGATGACGTGGCGGGCATTTGCGATGATGGCCTGCGCAACCTTCACCTCGCGGAAATCGAAGTCGAGCAGCGCGCCGTCATGATCGATCGCCGAGGCGCCGATGACGGCGTAGTCGACCTTGAACTGGCGGATGAAATCGACGGCTGCCTCGCCGACAATGCCGCCGTCGGAACCGCGCACAACGCCGCCGGCGATCACCACCTCGATCGTGGGGTAGATGCGCATCCTATTGGCAACATTGATATTATTGGTGATGACCATAAGCCCGTTATGGTCGAGCAGCGCCTTGCTGACGGCCTCGGTGGTGGTGCCGATATTGATGAACAGCGAAGCATTGTCAGGAATCAGCCGCGCCGCCGCGCTGCCGATCGCCTCCTTCTCGTCGGCGGCAATCTTGCGGCGTGCCTCGTACTCCATGTTCTCGATGCCGGACGGGAACAGCGCACCGCCATGGATACGGGTCAGCAGGCGCTGATCGCACAGGTCGTTGAGGTCCTTGCGGATGGTCTGCGGCGTCACGTTGAAATGCGTCGCCAGGTCATCGACCAGCACCCGGCCATGGTCTTTCGCCCTCTGGATGATCTCGGCATGGCGTGGCGAAAGAAACATTGCGCGTCCTCCATTTTCGTTTTTCCCCGTCTATATCGGAAAACGAAAGCGAAGAAAAGGTATAAGCCGGCTAACGAAAATCACCTGATTGAAAAAGGCAAACCAGTGTGGAACAGGTCTGCTGCCTCAGGATACGCGCCGCGCAATCTCGGTTATGACGTCGAACGCCGCATCGACATCTGCCGCCGTCGACTCGAACTGCCCCGCCTGAAAGCGGATCGCCACGCGCCCATCTACCCGCGTTTGAGTCAGGTAAATGCGGCCGTCGGTGTTGATGGCGTCGACGAGGCGGAGGTTGTGCTCGTCAGGGTCGGCGCCTGCCACCGTGCGGTGCCGGAACGAGAACAGCGAAAGCATTGGCTCGCTGACGAGCTCGAAATCCTCTTCCCCGGCAAGGCGCGCGGCAAGCCCTGCGCTCCAGGCGACATGGTTGCGGATCATGGTGCGCAGGCCCTCGAGGCCATGGGCGCGCAGCAGGAACCAAAGTTTCAGGGCGCGGAAGCGGCGGCCGAGCGGCACCGACCATTCCGAATAGTTGATGATGCCGTCATGACCCAGCGTCTTCAGAAACTCCGGCTTGATGGCCAGCGTGCGCACCAGATCTTCCGGCTGGCGCACGAACTGGATCGAGCAATCGAACTGCGCGCCGAGCCACTTGTGCGGATTGAAGACAATGGAATCGGCGCCTTCGACGCCGGCCCAGAAATGCCGGTATTCCGGGCAGATCATCGCCGACCCTGCCCAGGCGGCGTCGACATGGAGGTAAAGCCCGTGCCGCTGAGCGACCGCGGCCACCGCCGCGATGTCGTCCGTGCCGCCGGTGCTGGTGCCGCCGACGCAGGCGATGATGCCGGCTGGCAGCAGGCCGGCCTTGCGATCGGCAACGATCGCGGCCTCGAGCGCGTGCGTATCCATGGCGCGAAAACGTCCGGCGACCGGGATACGGACAAGGTTGTCCTCGCCGATGCCGGAGACCCAGATGGCTCGGTCGATCGAGGTATGGACCTGGTCGGAGGAATAGACGCGTAGCTTCGCCTGCCCGGCCAGCCCCTTTTTGTTGCCCTGCCAGTCGAGCGCCCGCTCGCGCATGGTGAGCACCGCCGCAAGCGTCGCCGAGGAAGCCGAATCCTGGATGACGCCGGAAAAGCCCACGGGCAGGCCGAGCGCCTGGCGCATCCAGTCGACAATGCGCGTTTCGAGTTCGGTCGCCGCCGGCGAGGTCTGCCACAGCATGCATTGCGCGGCCATCGCCGAGACCAGATATTCGGCCACCACCGAAACCGGCGCTGCATTGGCGGGAAAATAGGCGAAGAAGCGCGGATGCTGCCAATGCGTCATGCCCGGCACGATCTTTTCTTCGAAGTCGGCGAAGATCCTGTCCATCGACTCCGGCATTTCCGGCGGCGACGCCTCGATGCTTCTGAAAATCTCGCCCGGCGCGATCGCCGGCCGCACCGGACGGTCGCGCAGGTTGGCGCGATAGTCAGCGCCCCAGTCGGCGGCGCGCCTCGACCAATCGCGGAATTCGTCGCTGTCCATATTTTCCCTCCCCAGCGGCCGTCGAAGATACCGGCCAGTCGAACCGCTCTCGCAAAGCCTATCCCGGAAAATCCGGCAGATTTGAAAAAGCGATTTTCAGCGCGTTGGACCAGCCGTCCGATATGGTGCGGTAGTAAGGGTCATCATGGCCGATCCGTCGGTTCAGCCCCACACTGAGCGCATCCTGTTCCAGGAACAGCAGATCGAGCGGCAGCCCGACCGAGAGGTTGGATTTCAGCGTCGAGTCGAACGACACCAGAAGCAGCTTCACCGTTTCGGCCAGGCTCATTGCCCGATCATAGGCACGGATGATGATCGGCTTGCCGTATTTCGTCTCGCCGATCTGGAAGAAAGGCGTGTCGTCGGTCGACTCGATGAAATTGCCTTCCGGATAGATCATAAACAGTCTGGGCGGGCTGCCCTTGATCTGGCCGCCGAGGATGAAGGAGGCATTGAAGTAGGAATCCGCCTTGTCGCCATTCGGCGAGGCATGCTCTATCACTTCCTTCACTGTATCGCCGACCAGCCGCACCGTCTGGTACATGGAGGGAGTTTCGAGCAGCTTCGGATGACGGTCGCTGACCGCCTTGTTACGCTCGTCGAGCAGGCTGACAACGGCCTGCGTCGTGGCAAGGTTGCCCGCCGACATCAGCACGATGACGCGCTCGCCGGGCTGTTCCCACACATGCATCTTCTTGAAGGTCGAGATCGAATCCATGCCGGCATTGGTGCGCGTGTCCGACATGAACACGAGCCCGCTATCGATCTTGAGGCCGACGCAATAGGTCATGATTGCTCTTCTGCTAGCGATTCCGGCGCAGATTACTGCTCTACCGTGACGGTGACGGCAAGCTTCTCTTGCGCCTGTCCGAGCAGTATTCCCGACACCGGCGAGGCATCGCGATAGTCACGCCCCGTCGCCACCCGCACATAGCGTTCGTCGGGAGAGATACCGTTCGCCGGGTCGAAGGCAACCCATCCGAGTCCCACGACATAGGCCTCGGCCCAGGCATGGCTTGCCGCCTGCTCGACGGCCGCATCCATCATCAGGTAGCCGCTGACATAGCGTGCGGGAAAGCCGAGGGCGACTGCGGCGGCGATGAAGATGTGGCTGTGGTCCTGGCAGACGCCGGACTTCAACGCGAGCGCCTCCTCCGCCGGCGTCACGACGCTGGTCGTGCCCGGCCTGTAGGCGACGCGTTCGCCGATAGCGCCCATCAGCCGGTGCAGTCGCTCGATCTCGGTGCCCTGGCCCAGCGTGCCGGCCAGTTCACGTATGCCCTCGCCGGCGACGGTGAGTGGCGTCGGCTGTCCGAACAGCCAGAGCGGCGCAAAGCCCTGATGCGGACCTGTCACGCCCGCCGTGTCATGCGTGGTCACGTCTCCGGCTGCCTCGACAGTGATCGAATTCTGGCCGCTCTCGGCGCTCACCAGCCGCGTCTCGTTGCCGAAATGGTCGGCAAAGCGCACCTCCTCGCGCGCGCCTTCGACCTTGACCGCCCAGGAGCCGACGGTCTGCGTGCGCCCGCTGGAAGGCCAAAGGCGCAGCCGCTGCAGCAGATACTGCACCGGCTGATCGTAGCTGTATTCGGTACGATGGGTGATCTTGAGCCGCATAACGCTCGCCTCGGCTGGCCTCAATAGAACCGGTAGTCCTGGGCGATCTCGTCGCCCAGCCTGGTGTTGTCGCGAATGAACTCGGCCAGGAACTCGTGCAGGCCATGATCGAATATGTCCTTGATCGAACCCCTTTTGAGCAGCGCCTGGATCTTCTCGGCCGTGCCATGGCAAGCATGGCGTTCACCGTAATCGTCGGCGAGGAATTTCAAATGCTCGCCGAGGAAGCGGTAGCAGAAAGTCAGCGAGCGCGGCATGCGCACGTTGAGGATCAGATAGTCGGCGATATTCGTCGGCTTGTAGTCGGCTTCATAAACCCAGCGATAGGAGCGATGCGCCGACACCGAGCGCAGGATCGATTCCCACTGGTAGTTGTCTAGCGTCGAGCCGACCCAGGACAGCGACGGCAGCAGCACATAATATTTCACGTCGAGGATGCGCGCCGTGTTGTCGGCGCGTTCGACATAGGTGCCGAGCTGCGAGAAATCGAAAATCTCGTTGCGCAGCATGGTGCCGTAGAATGAACCGCGGATCAGCGCCGTCTCGCGCTTGATTGCATCGAGGACCGTCGGCAGGTCGCGTTCGTCGATCGGCCTTGCCAGCATGCGCTTCAGCGACATCCAGGCTTCGTTGATGCTTTCCCAGGTCTCGCGGGTCAGCGCCGTGCGCACCATGCGGGCATTGTTGCGCGCCGTCTCGATCGACGACATCGTGCTCGACGGGTTCGAGGTGTCGCGCAGCAGGAAGTCCGAGACGTTGGCGGCGGTATAGTCCTGGTACTTCTGGCTGAAGGCGATGTCCGAGCCGGCGCTGAGCAGGACCGAGTTCCATTCCTCCGAAGCGCTCTGGGTGCGCGTCAACGCCATGCGTAGGCCGGCATCGACCAGGCGCGCCATGTTTTCGGCCCGCTCGATATAGCGGTTCATCCAGTAGAGACCGTTTGCGGTGCGGCCCAAAAGCATATCAGCTTGCTCCGGTGTCGAGCGAATAGCGAATAGCGAGTAGCGAATAGGGAGAAAAAGACTTCATGACTTTTGCTGCAGGCTCCGGATCATCGAACGTAGCATCTTTCCTATTTCGTCAGTTTGGCCAAGCAAGCTGGCGACCTTCGCTTCGACCATCAGCCCAACCTCTCCGCACAGGATGAGATGTGTCTCCAACTCTTTCAGAGAGCCCTGCGCTACCCGAAGAAATTGAATGAAAGCTCCCGTATTTTCTCTTCCGTGACCTTCCGCAACATTCGCTGCGATGGAAGCCGCCGAGCGTCTTATCTGAGAGGTCATTCCGTACGCTTCGCTGTTTGGAAAAGCTTTCGTGGCCGAATAGCAATCCACGGCCAACCTCAAAGCCGCCTTCCAAACAATCAGATCTCTGTAGGAATTGATTGCCGTCGTATCCCCCTTTTCCCTACTCGCTATTCGCTACTCTCTATTCGCTCTTAATCATCCAGCACCCACGTATCCTTCGTCCCGCCCCCCTGTGAGGAATTGACCACCAAGGACCCCTCCTTGAGCGCGACGCGCGTCAAGCCGCCGGGCACGATCTGGATACGATCCGAAACCAGCACGTACGGCCGAAGATCGACATGGCGCGGCGACAGGCCCTTTTCGGTCAGGATCGGGCAGGTCGACAGCGCCAGGGTCGGCTGGGCGATGTAGTTCGAGGGCTTCGCCTGCAGCTTTTTTGCAAAGTCCTGGCATTCCTTCTTGGTCGCCGCCGGGCCGACCAGCATGCCGTAGCCGCCGGAGCCGTGCACTTCCTTGATGACGAGCTCGTGGATGTGCTCGAGCACATATTTGAGGCTGTCGGGCTCCGAACAGCGCCAGGTCGGGATGTTGCCGAGGATCGCCTTGCGGCCGGTGTAGAACTCGACGATCTCCGGCATGTAGGAATAGATCGCCTTGTCGTCGGCGATGCCGGTTCCCGGCGCGTTGGCGATGGTGATGTTGCCGGCGCGGTAGACATCCATGATGCCGGGCACGCCGAGCGCGGAATCCGGCCGGAAGGTCAGCGGATCGAGGAAGTTGTCGTCGACGCGCCGGTAGAGCACGTCGATCTGCTTGTAACCTTCGGTCGTACGCATCGCCACATGGCCGTCGACGACACGTAGGTCCTGCCCTTCGACGAGTTGCACGCCCATCTGGTCGGCAAGGAACGCATGCTCGAAATAGGCCGAGTTGTACGAACCCGGCGTCAGCACCGCGATCGTTGGCGCGCCCTTGCTGCTTTGCGGCCGCACCGCGGCCAGCGACTGGCGCAGGAGTTGTGGGTAGTTCTCGACCGGCCGAACCTTGATCTTCTGGAACAGCTCCGGAAAGAGCTGCATCATCGTCTCGCGGTTCTCCAGCATGTAGGAGACGCCCGACGGCGTGCGGGCATTGTCCTCCAGCACGTAGAACTCGTTCTCCGAGATGCGGACGATATCGACGCCGATAATGTGGGTGTAGACGCCGGCCGGCGGCCTGATCCCGATCATCTCGGGCAGGAAGGCCTCATTCCTGGCGATCAGGTCCTTGGGTACCCGCCCGGCGCGCAGGATCTCCTGGCGATGATAGATGTCGTCGAGAAAGGCGTTCAGCGCCTGCACGCGCTGCTCGATGCCTTGCGTCAGCCGGCGCCATTCCTGGCCGGAGAGGATGCGCGGGACGATGTCGAAAGGGATCAGCCGCTCGGAAGCTTCCTGCTCGCCATAGACGGCAAAGGTAATGCCGGTCTTGCGGAAGACGCGCTCGGCATCCTGCATTTTCTGGGTAAGCCTGGCTGGGTCCTGCTCCTTCAGCCAGCGATCGTAAGCCTCATAAGGTCTTCTCAATCCGGAAACTTCCGGAAGCATTTCGTCGAACGCTGCCAATCGCGTACTCCCCTCTGAGACCATTTCACTGGCCTCGCCGGAGAAAATCAAGCGCAATCGGAGATTTAGGAAGCCGCGGCGGCCACTCTATGCAAATTGCCTAAAATCAAGGCACGGACAGCAAGGCTGGGTCAGCTCCTGCTTCCCGGCGGGGCACAGACAGGCCCGGTCAGAACGCCCGGAAGGTCACAATGGTGAAGGTGTCCTTGATTCCAGGCAGAATCTGCACCCGCTCGTTGACGAAATGGCCAACGTCTTCCTCGTCGTCGATATAGAATTTGGCAAGCAGGTCGTAATTGCCCGCGGTCGAGTAGATCTCGGAGGCGATCTCGGCATCGGCGAGCGCGCTGGCAACCTCATAGGACTTGCCCAGGTCGCACTTGATCTGCACGAAAAATGCCTTCATTGCCCGGTCCTGCCAGCCTGCTTCATGAATAAGCGGCCCTTGTGGCAGACTGCTGCCCGGCTTTCAAGCTTCCCGCGCCGCGCACCTCGAAGAGTACCTGATCCCGCTTCCCGACGCTGAAATGGTGAAATCTTCGCATCCCGGTGAAACCACGCCATGGCGCGATGCGTATGTTAGATTGCATTCGCCAAAGCGAATTCCGGGGAGGCAGGCCATGCGCCGCGCTTTGTTCGCACTTGCTCTTGTTCCGATGTTGATAGCCTCGCTTGCTTTCGCCGGCGACGCCGAGATCAAGGCCGCGCAGTCGGTCATCGACAGCCAGTTAAAGGCCTTCGTCGCCGATGACGGCGCCACCGCCTACAGCTTCGCCGCGCCGAACGTGAAGCAGATCTTTCCGACCGTCGACACCTTCATGAACATGGTGACGAACGGCTACGCGCCGGTGCGCAAGCCCCGGTCCTATTCCTTCGGCAAGGTCGAGCAGACCGGACCCGGCTCGATCATCCAGCAGGTGCTGATCGTCGGGCCCGACGGCAAGGATTATGAGGCGGTCTATACGCTGCAGCAACAAGCGGACGGCAGCTTCAAGATCACCGGCTGCAGCCTGCGCGCCTCGACTTCGGTCAGTACCTGAGCCCGCCCCGCATGACCGCTCAATCTCGGCGGCTATACAGTGTCCAGCCCAGACCGGAGAGGCCCCAGAAGGTCGAGGCTCCGGCTCGTTCGTAGGCAAGCGCGCAATCGAAATCCACGCGCTCCGGCTGTTTTTGGGTATCGCCTTCGAGAATCAGCCAGTCCGCGCGTCCGGTGCAAATCTTGTCCTGGGTGACGAGCGATGCCTGGCGGCCGATGCGCGCAGCGAAATAATCGACCACCATGCCGGTGCGGAAATCGGCGTTGGTGGCATATGTGGCGGCGCCGCTCTTTGTCATCTCGTCCACCATCCCGGAATAGGAACCGCGCCCATGCTCATAGAAATGGGCCAGCAACGCCGCGTTACCGCCGGCCACAAGAACGAGCATCCCGGCGGCAAAAAGCCTTCTCTTACCGCCGGCGTCGAAGCCGCGTCCGATCAAGTCTCCGGCCCAAAGCAGCAACAAGGTTCCGCTGACAATGAAATAGCGCGGGAATTCAACATTCGGCAGATGCGCCGCCGCCATCAGGGCGGGCAGCCCGACGACGCCGATGGCATAAAGGCTGGCCCGGCGATCGCGCGAGACGCCTGCATGTGCCAAGACCAGGATGCAGGTCACCGCGACGCACGTCCAGTCGCCGATCCAGTCCGGTAGACCGAAAAGATAGCGGATCATTCCGCCATAGCCGGCGGCGAATTTCTCGAGCGAGAAAGAGGAAAAACCGCCGATATTGAAGCTGAACCATCGTGCGCCTACAAGCATTGCCGCGGCAAGCGGAAGCACGGCAAGGAAAGCAGGCAGAAAGGCTTGGACGACCTCCTTGTTGACGACAATCAGACTGCGGCTGCCTCGCCAGCTCAGCCACGCCGTCCAGGCCGTTAGCACCACCACCGTTTCGACCATTGTCAGGTGGGAAAGGAAGCCAAGCAGAATTGCGACAGCAAGAGCGACGCCGTACGCACCCCGCTTGTCGAACCAGCGCTCCAGAAGAGCCACCGCAACGAGTGTGAACAGCGCCAGGCCGGCATAGCCACGCGCCTCCGAGCCGTAGTGAACCATCGGATAGCTCAACGCAAACAGCAGCGCCGACCCAATCATTGCCCAGCGTCCGCGCGATATCGCCGCGGCTGCAATGACGGTGCATCCGCTGAGCGTTATTGAGAAGCCGCGCTGGACCAGCGGCGCGGCATCGGGCCCGACGACATACTGGTATATCGAGTTGAGAAAGTGGTTGTTGTCGTGGTTCACACGCCAGAATATCTGGTCGATCGAGGTCAGCGGCTTCAGCAGCGTGATGCTCCAGATCTCGTCGTGCCAGAGATCCCCGCGCGCGCCGAGCAGGCGCAAGATAAGGCCGACAAGCACGACCCCTGAAATTACAAGTAATAGACTGTAACTCCATTGCTGGGTCGCCGCAGAACCTGGCCGGTAAAAATTAGCGCTTGCTGCTTTATGGTCGACGATCGACACGTCCATCTTTACCAAAGTCGTGCCGCCCCTTGCCTCGATATGGCAAGGCATACTTACTCTTGATCTGATTTATGAAAGGTTTTCCGACGCTTCCCCGATCAGAGGACCGGGATATCGCCCCGCGCCCAGCTTTCGGTAATCTCGGCGGCGCGCGCTTCGAAAGCCTGCGCCTCGATGGCTGCTCGGACGTCCTGCATCAGCCTCTGATAATAAGACAGGTTGTTCCAGGTGAGCAGCATGGCGCCGAGCGCTTCCTGCGAGCGCACCAGGTGATGCAGGTAGGCGCGCGAATAATCGCGCGCGGCCGGGCAGTCGCTTTCCTCGTCGAGCGGGCGCGGATCGTCGGCATGGCGGGCGTTCCTGAGATTGACCTTGCCGCGGCGCGTGTAGGCAAGGCCATGGCGGCCGGCGCGGGTCGGCATCACGCAGTCGAACATGTCGATGCCGCGCGCCACCGATTTCAGGATATCGTCCGGCGTGCCGACGCCCATCAGGTAGCGCGGTCTGTCGGCCGGCAGCTCCGGGCAGGTGATGTCGAGCATCTCCAGCATCACCGGCTGCGGCTCGCCGACCGCGAGCCCACCGACCGCATAGCCTTTCAGATCCATCGCTTTCAGCGCCTGGGCGGAGCGCACGCGCAAGGCCGCGCTGTCGCCTCCCTGGACGATGCCGAACATCGCCTTGCCTGGCTGGTCGCCGAACGCCGCCTTGCAGCGCTCTGCCCAGCGCAGCGACAATTCCATGGCGCGCTCGATCTCCTCGGGCTTGGCCGGCAGCGCCGTGCATTCATCGAGCTGCATCTGGATGTCGGAATCGAGCAGTCCCTGGATTTCGATCGATCGCTCCGGCGACATCTCGTAGGGCGCGCCGTCGATATGCGAGCGGAAGGTGACGCCCTGTTCGGTTAGCTTCCTGAGCTTCGACAGCGACATGACCTGAAAGCCGCCGCTGTCGGTCAGGATCGGATGCGGCCAGCGCGCGAACTCATGCAGGCCGCCGAGTCTGGCCACGCGCTCGGCGCCTGGTCGCAGCATCAGATGGTAGGTGTTGCCGAGGATGATGTCGGCGCCGACCCCGCGCACCTGGTCCATATACATGGTCTTGACGGTGCCGCCGGTGCCGACCGGCATGAAGGCCGGCGTGCGGATCTCGCCGCGCGGCATCGAGACCAGGCCGCGCCGCGCCTTGCCATCGGTGGCAAGCACCTCGAATGAAAAAGTCTCAGCCATTGAATTCCTTGTCGTGCTCCGGCGCGCCGGGCGCCTGCTCGTCGAGCGACTGCCGGTAGCGGATGCAGCCGCGCATGAATTTCGGCCATGGCGGCACGGCAATCGCCGGCTCGGTCCTTTCCGGCAAAAGCTCCCAGAGGTCAGGATGATGCCAGCACAGATCATGCCCGGTCGCGTCGCGATGCGCGCGAATGCCGGCGCGCAGTTTCTTCACCTCCGCGATCAGCGTATCGCGGTCCATGCTGTCGAGGTCATCGTCCATTGCTCGTCTCCGCACGAAAAAGCAGGCTTGCGTCTCCATAGGAGTAGAACCTGTAGCGGTTCTCGGTGGCATGCGCATAGGCCGAGCGCATCGTCTCCAGCCCGCTGAAGGCCGAGACCAGCATGAACAGCGTCGAGCGCGGCAGATGGAAATTGGTCATCAGCATGTCGGCCGTACGGAAGCGATAGCCGGGCGTGATGAAGATGTCGGTGGGTCCGGACCAAGGCTCTATCCTGCCGTCGTCGCGCGCCGCGCTCTCCAAGAGCCGCAGCGATGTCGTGCCGACGCAGATGATCCGCCCTCCCCGCGCCTTGGCCGCGTTGAGCGCCGCCGCCGTCTCCGGGCTTACCGAGCCGGTCTCGGCATGCATTTTGTGGTCGGTCGTGTCGTCGGCCTTCACCGGTAAAAAAGTGCCGGCGCCGACATGCAGCGTGACGAAGCGGCGCTCGATGCCGTTGGCGTCGAGCGCCGCGAACAGCTCCGGGGTGAAATGCAGGCCGGCGGTAGGCGCGGCCACCGCGCCTTCCTCGCGCGCATAGATCGTCTGATAATCGGCGCGGTCGCGCTCGTCGTCCTCGCGCTTCGACGCAATGTAGGGCGGCAGCGGGATATGCCCGACGGCATGCAGCGCCTCGTCGAGAAAGGCGCCCGACAGATCGAAGCCGAGCAGCGCTTCGCCGCCCTCGCCTTTTTCAAGCACCGTGGCGTCGAGCCGGCCCAGAAAGCAGGAACTGCCGTCATGGCCGAACTGGATGCGGTCGCCGGCGGCGATGCGCTTTCCCGGTCGCATGAAGGCCAGCCAGCGGTCGGGGCCGGTGCGCATGTGCAGCGTCGCCTCGACCTGCGCCGCCGCTTCGCCGCGCAGCCTGATGCCCTTCAATTGCGCCGGGACGACCTTGGTGTCGTTGAACACCAGCACGTCGCCGGCCTTAAGCAGCGCCGACAGGTCCCGGACTGTCCGGTCCTCGAAACCGGCACCCGGCCTCACCACCAGCAGCCGAGCGCTGTCGCGCGGCTCGGCCGGCCTGAGCGCGATGCGGTCTTCGGGAAGATCGAAATCGAAGAGGTCCACTTTCATGCCTGCGGCAATAACCCGATCGCCGCGCTCTCGCCACCGTCTTGTTGCCGCGCCTTGCGAGCAATTGCCGTCGAACGAAACAGCCGACGCTCAGGTCAGCCGCACCAGCAGCGCTCCGGCCAAGAGCAGCACAGCGCCGGCGACACGGCCAAGCGAGATTTCGCGCACCGCCACGCCAAGGAAGCCGGCGCGGTCGATCAGCATGCCGGCGATCAGCTGGCCGGCGACCAGGAAGGCCATCAGCGCCGCCGCGCCGATGCGTGGCGTGAGGATCGTCGACAGCGTCACATAGAAGCCGCCGAGCATGCCGCCGGCGACGAACAGCCAGGGCGCCGGCGCCTTCCAGTCGAGCGAGATGCCCTGCAGCTTCATCACCGAAATCGAGATGATGCCGAGCACGATGGCACCGGACAGGAAGGAAAAGGCGGCGGCCGCGACCGGAAGGCCGAGGCCCTTAGCCAATTGCGAATTGATCGGCGCCTGGATGGCGATGAAGGCGCCGGACAGGATGCCGAGCAGGGACCAGACAGCGCCCATCATCGTTCCGCCTTTACTTGACGTCTGCCGCGACTTTCAGCGACACGATCTTGTCGGGATCCTGCACCGGCTCGCCGCGCTTGATCTTGTCGACATTCTCCATGCCTTCGATGACCTGGCCCCAAACCGTGTACTGACGGTTGAGGAAGGCCGCGTCGTCGAAGCAGATGAAGAACTGCGAGTTCGCCGAGTTCGGGTTCTGGGCCCTAGCCATCGAGCAGGCGCCGCGGCCGTGATTGGCGTTGGAGAACTCGGCCTTGAGGTCTGGCTTGTCGGAGCCGCCCATACCCGCGCGCGACGGCGCATAAGTGGGCTTGCTCGAATTGCCGAACTTGACGTCGCCGGTCTGCGCCATGAAGCCGTCGATGACGCGGTGGAACACCACGCCGTCATAGGCGCCTTCGCGCGCCAGTTCCTTGATGCGGGCGACGTGCCCGGGCGCCAGCTCGGGATACATTTCGATGACGACCGGGCCCTTGGTCGTTTCCATGATGAGCGCGTTCTCGCGATCCTTGATCTCAGCCATGTCGGAAATTCCTTTGAAAATTGAGCGAGTTACTTACTGTCGGCGGCGATGCGAACCTTGATCATGCGGTCGGGCTCGGTGACCGTGCCGTTGTCGGCCTCATCGCCCTTCTTGATCTTATCGACGAGATCCATGCCGCCGACCACCTTGCCGACGATGGTGTACTGGCCGTCGAGGTTCGGCGCCGGCGCGAACATGATGAAGAATTGCGAGTTGGCCGAGTTCGGGTCCTGCGAACGGGCCATGCCGACCACGCCGCGCGCGAACTGCTCGCTCTGCGAAAACTCGGCCGGCAGGTCGGGAAGATCGGAGCCGCCGGTGCCGACGGCTTCGGGGTCGAACCCCTTCTTCATGTTGCCGAATTTAACGTCGCCCGTCTGCGCCATGAAGCCGTCAATGACGCGGTGGAAGGCGACGTTGTCGTAGGCGCTGTCGCGCACCAGCTTCTTGATCTGCGCGACATGCTTGGGCGCCAGATCGGGACGCAACGCGATGGTCACGTCGCCGTCCTTGAGCGTGATGATCATGGTGTTTTCCTTGTCGGCGGCGACGGCCGGCAAGGACGCCGCGAAAAGGCCGGCAACCACGACAAGGAACGAAGCGAGCTTCTTCAGCTGCATGGGTATCTCCGGGAAAACCTATTTGGTGAACTTGGCGGCGAGCGCGCCGGCAACGGCCGCAGGCACGAACGGGCGGATATCGCCGCCCATCGACGCAATCTGGCGCACAAGTGTGGCGGTAATGGTGCGCACCGACGGGCTGGCGGGCAGAAAAACCGTCTGCAATTCGGGCGCCATCGTCTCGTTCATGCCGGCCATCTGCATTTCGTAATCGAGGTCGGTGCCGTCGCGCAGCCCCCGGATCATGATCGAGGCGCCGTGCTTGCGGGCCGCGTCGATGACCAGCCCGTCGAAGGACACGACCTTGATACGATCGCTGTCGCGACCGAATTCGACCTTGGTTGCGGCCTCGATCAACTCAACGCGTTCCTCGAAGGAAAACAACGGCTTCTTGCCCGGATGAATGCCGATCGCCGCGTAGACGGTGTCGGCCACCGCCAGCGACGCTTTCAGCACATCGAGATGGCCATTGGTCAGCGGGTCGAAAGAGCCGGCGTAAAGGGCGGTGCGTTCCGTCATGGCAGGCTTCTAGCGACCCTCTCGGACAAAGGCAAATCTCATTAATTGCATTGCCGTGAACCTTTTCGCGCCGATGAACGACAGATGAATGTGGCAATCACGAACATTTCACGCAGCGTTCACTAGGTTGCCGCTTCAAGCGGTGAAACCAAATCCCCACCTCATCGTTGTACGCCCAGGAGAACACGCAAATGCTGATCTACATGCTTGCCACTGCAATGACCATTGTGATGCTGATCGCGACTGCATTCGGGTTGCATCAGGAAGCAGCGCGAGTGCGCGTCAAGGCCAATACCAAGCGGCTCGATGGTTTCGCCCATCGCAACGTCTACCGTCGCCACTGATCATGATCGCACCGGCCCAGAGAGGCCGGTGAAGCTTGAACCTATTCGCCTTCGCCCATGTCGTCGGTGCCGGTCTCGCTTGAAGCCACGTCTTCGGCCTCTTCGTCCGACTGCGGTTCCGAAATCCGCTCCACCGATACAACCTTCTCGCCTTCGGCCGTGTTGAAGATCGTCACGCCCTTAGTGGCCCGGCTGGCGAAGCGTATGCCGTTGACCGGCACGCGGATGACCGTGCCGCCGTCCGAAACCAGCATGATCTGATCGTCATTGCCGACCGGGAACGTCGCGACCAGCCGGCCGATCTCGGCTACCTTCGACACATCGGTGGCGCGGATACCTTTGCCGCCGCGGCCCGTCAGCCGGAAATCGTAGGACGACGAGCGCTTGCCGTAGCCATATTCGGTCACCGTGAGCACAAGCTTCTCATGCGCCTTGAGGAACTCGTAGCGCTCCTCGGAAAGCTCGGCTTCCTCGCCGATTTCCTCATTGGTGAGCGCGATCTCCTCCTCCTCGCCGGCTCCGCCGGCGGCAAGCCTGCGCTCCGCCGCGGCGCGCTTCAGATAGGCTGCGCGCTCTGCGGGCGACGCATCGACGTTCTCGATGATGGACATCGAGATGATGCGGTCGGTCTCGGCCATGGTTATGCCGCGCACGCCGACGGAATTGCGGCTCTGGAACACACGCACATCGGAGACCCGGAAACGGATGCACTGGCCGGAATTCGCTGTCAGAAGCACATCGTCATTGTCGGTGCAGGTCTCGACGCCGAGGATCTCGTCGCCCTCTTCCTCCAGCTTCATGGCGATCTTGCCATTGCGGTTGACCTGGACGAAGTCGGACAGCTTGTTGCGGCGCACGGTGCCACGCGTGGTCGCGAACATCACATCGAGCTCGCCCCAGCTGGTTTCGTCCTCCGGCAGCGGCATGATCGTCGTAATGCGCTCGCCCTGCTCGAGTGGCAGCATGTTGATCAGCGCCTTGCCGCGCGATTGCGGGTTTCCGATCGGCAGCCGCCAGACCTTTTCCTTGTAGACGATGCCGCGCGAGGAGAAGAACAGCACCGGCGTGTGCGTGTTGGCGACGAACAGGCGGGTGACGAAATCCTCTTCCTTGGTCGACATGCCGGAGCGGCCCTTGCCGCCGCGGCGCTGCGCTCGGTAGAGTGAAAGCGGCACGCGCTTGATGTAGCCGGAATGGCTGACGGTGACGACCATGTCCTCGCGCTGGATCAGGTCCTCGTCTTCCATATCCGAACCGCCGTCGGTCAGCTCGGTGCGGCGCGGTGTGCCGAACTCGTCGCGGACCGCGACCAGCTCGTGCTTGACGATCTGCTGGATACGCGCGCGCGATGACAAAATATCAAGGAAATCGACGATTTCAGCGCCGATCTGGTTCAATTCGTCGGCGATCTCGTCGCGGCCGAGCGCGGTCAGGCGCTGCAGGCGCAGGTCAAGAATGGCGCGCGCCTGTTCCTCGGACAGATTATAGGTGCCGTCCTCGTTGATGCGATGGCGCGGATCGTCGATCAGCTGGATCAGCGGAGCGACGTCGTGTGACGGCCAGCGCCGCTCCATCAACTGCTCGCGCGCCGTCTGCGGATCCGGCGCGGTGCGGATCAGCTTGATCACCTCGTCGATATTAGCGACCGCAATCGCCAGCCCGACCAACACATGCGCCCGCTCGCGCGCCTTGCGCAGCAGATATTTCGTGCGACGGCTGACGACTTCCTCGCGGAAGCCGACAAAGGCCTTCAGCATGTCGATCAGCGTCAGCACTTCCGGCTTGCCGCCGTTGAGCGCCACCATATTGGCGCCGAACGAGGTTTGCAGCGGCGTGAAACGGTAGAGCTGATTGAGGACAACGTCGGCTACGGCGTCGCGCTTCAACTCCACGACGACGCGGTAGCCCTGGCGGTCGCTCTCGTCGCGGATGTCGGAAATGCCCTCGATGCGCTTGTCGCGCACCAGCTCGGCCATCTTCTCGATCATCGAGGCCTTGTTCACCTGATAAGGAATCTCGGTGACGACGATGGATTCGCGGTCATTGCCGCGCTGCTCGATCTCGACGCGGCCGCGCATGACGATCGAACCGCGGCCCGTCGAATAGGCATTGTAGATGCCCGAACGGCCAAGCACGATGCCGCCGGTCGGGAAATCCGGACCGGGCACGATCTCCATCAGCGCCGTCAGGTCGATCGCCGGATTGTCGATGAGAGCGATGGCGCCGTTGCAGACTTCGACGAGATTGTGCGGTGGAATGTTGGTGGCCATGCCGACGGCGATACCGCCGGAGCCGTTGACCAGAAGGTTCGGGAAACGGGCCGGCAGTACCTTGGGCTCGCTGCCGGACGCATCATAAGTATCCTGAAAATCGACGGTTTCCTTGTCGATGTCCTCCAAGAGCTCATGCGCGACCTTGGTGAGCCTGGACTCGGTGTAGCGCATCGCCGCCGGCGGATCGCCGTCGATCGAGCCGAAATTGCCCTGACCGTCGATCAGCGGCACGCGTAGCGACCAGTCCTGCGCCATGCGCACCAGCGCGTCATAGATCGAGGCATCGCCATGCGGATGGTATTTACCCATCACGTCGGCGACCGGGCGGGCCGATTTCACATATTTGCGGTTCCAGTGGTAGCCGCTCTCATGCGAGGCATAGAGGATGCGGCGATGCACCGGCTTCAGGCCGTCGCGCACGTCGGGCAGCGCACGGCTGACGATCACGCTCATGGCGTAATCGAGATAGGAGCGCTGCATCTCCTCGATGATCGAAATCGGCTCGATGCCGGTGGGGCCGCCGTCCGGCCCGCGCGGTGTCTTCTGGTCGGTCAAATCAGGTCACAATCCAGTCGGGAATCACTCACCGCTTATATAGGAAGCCTCGCCGAAACTCCAATGTCGGCCGGACTTTTCCAGAGACAATTTTGATGGCAATTTCAAATGGATATCGCTGATTGCGACGATATGGCCAAGGTCGATTTCGCTTCAGCCGGCGTTAGCGCCCTCTGGTCCGTCTGGCGCGATACACGCCGGGAGCTTGTCCCATCTCGCGCCGGAACCGGCGGTTGAAGGTCGACAGATCGTTAAAGCCGGCATCGAAGGCGATCGTCGAGATCGCCGCGCTCGAGCTGCGCAGACGCACCGCGGCGCGGTGCAGCCTCGTCCTCAGCAGGAATTGATAGGGCGTCATGCCGGCAACCTGCCGGAACGTGCGCAGGAAGTGAAACGGGCTTGTCGCCACGCCGGCAGCGAGCTTGGCAAGCGACAATGGTCGATCGGGGTTGAGCTCGATCAGCCGCACCGCCTCGGCAACGCGTTTCTGGTCGCGGCGGCTGGGCGCCCGGCCAGCTGTGGAAGTGTCGGCCGCAGCCGTGGCGACCGCCCCGGCCATGCGCAGGCCCAGTTCCTCGAATGCGTCGCCGTCGCCCGCTTCCCGTGCCGCCTCCGCCTCGGCCAGCAGAGGCGCCAGCGCCGGCAAGGGCGGCAGGCGTGGATGGGTAAAGCCGAGCCGTTTCACATCCGGCAGGTCGGCCAGGACGCGCTCCAGATAGGCCGGCGAAAAATGGAAGGAGAGGCAGCGGTCGCCGGCGCCGTGCTCATGCCCGCATTCATAGCAGGCGCCGGGATTGCCGAGCAGGATGGCGCCCGGCGCCAGCATCGCCGTCCCCTGGCGCGTGCGATAGCGGAACGTGCCCCTGGTCACGGCGGCGACGCAAAAGCTGCAATGCTCTTCCTCGAATGGCTTGTCGCCGGCGATGGCCGTGCACACCACGTCGGACACCTGCCAGCCATGTCCGGAAGCCAGAGTTTTCTGCGCGGTCGTCATGGCTGAAAGATAGCAATTTTTCCCAAGCGCAGAACACTGCCATACCGCTATTGCTGGCCCTCTCCTGACAAACGAGGCAGCAACAATGACCGATCCTTTTGCCGAGGCCCTGCACAGCGACGGCCCAAAACCGGACCTTGCCGAAAAGCTGAAACTCTATGGCCGCTTCATCGGCGCATGGACGTTCGATGCCACACGCATTCTCGAGGATGGCACAAGGCTCGCGGGTCGCGGCGAAGTGCATTTCGGCTGGGTTCTCGAAGGCCGCGCCGTGCAGGACGTCTGGATCTTGCCCGCGCGGAACACCGGGGCCCAGACTTCGCTCGGAGCATGGACCTTCTACGGCACCACATTGCGTGTCTACGATCCGGGCGCCGACGCCTGGCACATCTTCTGGAGCGACCCGCGCAACCAGTATTACAGCCGCCAACTCGGCCACGCCGAGGACGGCACGATCGTCCAGGTCGGTACCGACGGCACCGGCGCGTCTGTGCGCTGGAGCTTTTCACGCATTACCGAAAACTCGTTTCGCTGGCTCGGCGAGCGCTCGCATGATGGCGGCGCGACCTGGCGCATGGAGGTCGAGTTTCTGGCTCGTCGCCTAAATGAACCTCAATAGCGATCGAAAAGCCGCAAGGAATTGAAAGTAGCGATCCTTCGCGCCTGCTTTCGCAGCTTCGCACACCATTTCCTTCCCGCTTTCCAGCGCCACGGCTTTGCTCTACCAATTGCAAAACCTGGGCTTCGCCCGGCGGGAGGGGACCAGCGATGCCGAGTTTCGACAGCCTGTTCAACGCCTTCGTCACCATCCTGGTGACCATCGACCCGCCGGGACTGGCGCCGCTGTTCCTTGCCGTGACGCGCGGCATGAATCGTGACGAGCGCCAGCAGGTTTCGGTCCGCGCCTCGGTGATCGGCTTCCTGGTCATGGCGCTGTTTGCGATTGCCGGCGCCTCGATCCTGTCGGTGTTCGGCATAACGCTGCCGGCCTTCCGCGTCGCCGGCGGCTTCCTCTTGTTCTTCATCGCCTTCGAAATGGTGTTCGAGCGCCGTCAGGACCGTAAGGAGAAGATCGGCGACGTCGCCATCACCAAGGACATGATTCACAACATCGCCGCCTTCCCGCTGGCAATCCCGCTGATCGCCGGTCCGGGCGCCATCTCGGCAACCGTGCTGCTATCGGGCTCCTTCCAGGGTTTTGGCGCACAGGCGGCGCTGGTCGGGATCATAGCGATCTGCCTGGTGATCACCTTTCTGGTTTTCGTGCTGTCCGAGCGCATCGACCGCATCCTCGGCCAGACCGGCCGCTCGATCCTGACCCGTCTGCTCGGCGTCATTCTCGCGGCGCTTGCCGTGCAGTTCGTGGCGGACGGCATCAAGGCGCTGATGGCCGCTTGAACAGTAGCCTACTGCCTACTGCCTACTGCCTCACTTCGCCGCCGTCTCGACCACCTCGAAATCATGCGTGATTGTCGCCGTCTTGGCCATCATGGCACTGGCCGAGCAGTATTTCTCGATCGACAGATCGATCGCGCGTTTCACCTTGTCGTGCGACAGGGCTCTGCCCTTGACGATGAAATGCATGTGGATGCGGGTGAACACTTTTGGGTCGGCTTCGGCTCGGTCGGCGTCGAGCTCGACCACGCAATCCTCGACCGCCTCCCGGCCCTTCTCGAGGATGTGCACGACATCATAGGCCGAGCAGCCGCCGGTGCCGATCAGCACCAGTTCCATCGGGCTCGGTCCCGGCGTCTTGCCTTCCGGCCTGTGCGCCGTGCCCAGCACGACCTTGTGGCCGCTGCCGGACTCGCCGACGAAGGTGCGTTCCTCGACCCATTTGATGCGTGCTTTCACGTTGACCTTCCTTGAGAAATTGCCGTCCGCCAAGGCGTGTTGATATTCAGGTCAGGCCGGCCTCACCTGAATATCAACACGCCTTACTGGCCGAACACAACGGCGTGCATGATCCGGCCGGCAGCAGCGTGAAGATGCCGGCGCCGACCAGCGCGAACAGATAGAGCTTGATCATGGCGCCGCGATGCGCGGTTACCTTATGCGTGTGCGCGTACCAGGCCGCCAGCGGCACGGTGCCCAGCACCAGGATCGACAACAGATGGATCGGGCTGAACGAACCGACGAGCCGGATCTGCTGGATCCAGAAGCTCGATATGGCGATGACCAGCATCAACGCCACCCAGGTGTAGCCCAGCACACGATGACGCACAGTACCTTTCGGCAGCGCCAGCTGGGCGCCGCCGATGGCCAAAGCGGCGAAGGCCGCGAATGCATGGCATGGAATGGGAGGCGGCGCCGACAGAAGCGGTCCGAGCGACATGACGCCTCCCCTCAGACGGCCGTTTCGAGACGCTTAGAACGGGATCTCGTCGTCCAGCTCGCGTGACGAGCCGCCGCCCCTGGAGCCGCCACTGCCGCCGCGGTTGAAGCTTTCATTCGGGCTGGACTGGCCGAAATCCGAGCCTCGGCTGTTGCCGCCACCGGAATAACTGCCGACCTGGCCGCCGCCGCCCTCGCCGCGCGCGTCGAGCATCTGCAACTCGCCTCGGAATTTCTGCAGCACGACCTCGGTGGTGTATTTGTCGGCACCGGTCTGGTCCTGCCATTTGCGGGTCTGCAGCTGACCCTCGACATAGACCTTCATGCCCTTCTTCAAATACTGCTCGGCCACCTTGGCGAGCTGGTCGTTGAAAATGACGACGTTATGCCACTCGGTCTTTTCCTTACGCTCGCCCGAGTTCTTGTCGCGCCAGCTTTCCGACGTGGCGATGCGAATGTTGACGACCGGATCACCGGAATTCAGGCGGCGGATTTCAGGATCCGCTCCGAGATTGCCGACCAGAATGACCTTGTTGACGCTACCCGCCATCTTACTTCTCCGCGCTCATCCGAAACAAATTTCAAGTCGCTCACCTTATAGCCTGCGGGTCGTCGCCGCCCGCAAAAGGCTGGCTTTTCCCACAAGGTTTTTGTTCTCTTTTCGTTCTAGTCATAGCTGCACTTTCTGTCAAGGAATGTCAGCAAAGGCAGGAGTGGACGTGCATTCTGATATGGCGATCAAATAGAAGCTTGCCAAATCGATAAGTATCGACTTATGCTTCTGTCATGATCGAAGCAGAGATTTTCCGCGCTCTGGCCGACCCGACGCGACGCGCGGTTTACGAGCGGCTGACCGCTGGCGAGATGAGCGTGAGCGAGCTGCGCGCCGGCATGAGGGTGTCCCAGCCGGCGGTCTCGCAGCACCTTGCCGTATTGCGCGGCGCCGGCCTGGTGGTCGAGCGGCGCGCCGGCCGCAACGCATATTATCGCGCCGATCCGCAAGGGCTCGACCCGCTGCTCGGCTGGATCGAACGCTACCGCGCCTTCTGGCCGGAACGCATCGAGAAGTTGAAGACGGTTCTGAAGGGAATGGACCAATGACGGCAACCGAAAACCCGATTGTCAACGAAGCGCCGCTCAGCTTCGAATGCGACCTCCCTGAGCCGCCGGAAAAGGTCTGGCGGGCGCTGACCGAGCCGGAACTGCTCGCCGCCTGGATGATGCCGAACGACATCAAGCCGGAAGCCGGCAGCCGCTTCGCCTTTGCCGGACCGGATGCGCCGATCGAATGCGAGGTGCTCGAGGCCGAGCCCGGCAGGCTGCTGCGCTATTCCTGGCATCAGCGGCCCGACGCGAACGACCGCGACCGGTTTCCGGCCTTCGACAGCATCGTCACCTTCACGCTGACGCGCACCGCCTCAGGCGGCACGCATCTCAGCATCGTCCATGACGGCTTCGTGCCGGTGGCGGAACCTGTCCTCGCCATTGCCGGCGCTGGCTGCGGGCTCTCGCTTCACGCGCGCAAGAACCCGATCGCCGCCAACGCGCCCTGCATGATGCTGCGCGCGGCCTGATCAAAAAGAGGACCGAGGAAACCCGTCATGAGCATTGCCAATCTGGTGCCGATGGTCATCGAGCAATCGAGCCGCGGCGAGCGTTCCTTCGACATTTTTTCGCGGCTGCTGCGCGAGCGCATCGTCTTCATCAACGGCGAGATCAACGACAACGTCTCGGCGCTGGTCTGCGCGCAGCTTCTGTCGCTGGAGTCCGACCACCCCGACAAGGAGATCTCGATCTACATCAACTCGCCGGGCGGCATGGTGACCAGCGGCTTCGCCATCTACGACACGATGCAGTACATCTCCTGCCCGGTGTCGACGGTCTGCATGGGCTTTGCCGCCTCGATGGGCTCCTTCCTGCTGATGGCCGGCGCGCCGGGGCGGCGGATCGCGCTGCCCAACACAAGGATCGTGCTGCATCAGCCGCTGGGCGGCTTTCAGGGCCAGGCCTCAGACATCCAGCGCCATGCCGAGGACATCGTGCGTACCAAGCAGCATATGACCGAGCTCTACGCCAAGCATTGCGGCCGGACCTACGAGGAGGTCGAGCGCACGCTCGATCGCGATTACTTCATGAGCGCCGCGGAAGCCAAGACTTGGGGCCTTGTCGACCACGTCTACGACACGCGCAAGAAAGCGGCCTGACGTTGCGGGAAGGCGCGCGGCAAATTGATCGCCGCGCGTCTGGCATTGCCCTAGCCGCGTCCCTATAGTCCGCGCATGATCGATCCGTTCCAATCCAGGCACTTGTGCGTTGCCCTCGCCGCGCTTGCCGGCGCGCTGGTGGCCGGCGCCGCCCTTGCCGACGACAGTTCGGCGCAGAAACTGCCTGGCGTCAGCGGCGACTACCGCATCGCCAAGCCGGCGCCGCAGCCGGAACCAGACGCGCTACCGGCCGGCAGCGACGGTTCCTTCAAGATCGGCGACACCGATGTCAGGATCGGTGGCAGCATAACGATCGATATGGCCACGGGCGGCGCTCGGATCCCGAACCATTGATTGCGAGCGGGTCAAACGCGAACACCACAAAATGTAAGCCCCGCCACTGCTTCCGCAGGTGGACGGGGCTTTCATGGATCTGATAATCCAATTTTAGCCGGGAGTGGACTGCCGGCGTTCTGTTTCGGATGCAACGCGGCGTTCAGCCGACGATCCGACTATCGTCTCTGATTGTTAAGAATCGGCAAGTCACGGTTTGTCGGGCCGGCGTTTCAAGTCTGCCCTGGCACTTATGCCCGCCGCGGCTCCATCTCAGTGTGGAGCCTCAAGGGACTGTCCGGTGGCGTCATGCTCCGCTCCTGGGTCCGTTGCGACAATGTCGTTCGAAGCGCAAATCGCTATCGCCTGCGGCGTCTCGCAGACCGCCTATTGGGCGGCGAGGCCATCGAAAGACGGCCGGCTTCGTTGACGCGTTTGAGACTGCTCCCCTGGGCCCGGGACGTCAACTGTTGAATAGTCGGTTACCGAAAAATGTGATCGCCTCGAGGTTACGTGCAGGTAAGTCGAGTGCTTCGACACACCCAACGGCGCGTAGCTCGGCCCCGATTGTTTCCACAACGCTTGGACAATTGTTCTCACAACGCTTGAGCGATTGTTTCCACAACGCTTTGTCAGGAGCGTGTTCGACCTTTGTTCTTTCCGCTTGCCCGGTCGCGCGAAAGACGGTTAAACCCATGATCGGCTTGTCCCGTCGAGATTGTGGCGTCTCTCGACGTGGCGGTGAAAATACCTACATAGGGGATGGCCGGGACAATCCCGCCAATCCAGCAAATTCCAGATCTGAGGCGGCGACCGGCGATGGCCGACCATAAATACCTTTCCATTCGCGGGGCGCGCGAACACAATCTCAAGAACGTCGATCTCGACCTGCCGCGCGACAGCCTGATCGTCATGACCGGATTGTCGGGATCCGGCAAATCGTCGCTTGCCTTCGACACCATCTATGCCGAGGGCCAGCGCCGCTACGTCGAAAGCCTGTCGGCCTATGCCCGCCAGTTCCTCGAGATGATGCAGAAGCCGGACGTCGACCAGATCGACGGCCTGTCGCCCGCCATCTCGATCGAGCAGAAGACCACCTCGCGCAACCCGCGCTCGACCGTCGGCACCGTCACCGAAATCTACGACTACATGCGCCTGCTGTTCGCGCGTGTCGGCATCCCCTATTCGCCGGCCACCGGCCTGCCGATCGAAAGCCAGACGGTTTCGCAGATGGTCGACCGCGTGCTGGCGCTGGACGAGGGCACGCGCCTGTTCCTGCTGGCGCCGATCGTGCGCGGCCGCAAGGGCGAGTACCGCAAGGAACTGCTGGAACTGCAGAAGAAGGGCTTTCAGCGCGTCAAGGTCGACGGCGTCTTCTACGAGATCGCCGACGTGCCGGCGCTCGACAAGAAATACAAGCACGACATCGACGTCGTTGTCGACCGCATTGTCGTGCGGGGCGATCTGGCCACGCGGCTCGCGGACTCGATCGAGACCGCGCTGAAGCTTGCCGAAGGTCTTGCCGTGGCCGAATTCGCCGACAGGCCGCTCGACGCCAGCCAGACCGGCGAGGATTCGGTCAACAAGTCGAAGAACGAGACGCATGAGCGCATCCTGTTCTCGGAAAAATTCGCCTGCCCGGTGTCCGGCTTCACCATTCCGGAGATCGAGCCCAGGCTGTTCTCCTTCAACAACCCATTCGGCGCCTGCCCGACCTGCGACGGCCTCGGCAGCCAGCGCGCCATAGATCCCAACCTCGTCGTGCCGGACGAGAACGTGTCGCTGCGCGACGGCGCCATCAGCCCGTGGGCGAAATCGACCTCGCCCTATTACGCGCAGACGCTGGAAGCGCTGGGCAAGGTCTATGGCTTCAAGCTCGGCGACAAGTTCAAGGATCTAAGCGCCGAGGCCAAAGAAGCCGTGTTGCGCGGCACGGGCGAGCGCGAGATCACCTTCCAGTATGATGACGGCCTGCGCTCCTACAAGACGACCAAGACCTTCGAGGGCGTCATCCCCAATCTCGACCGACGCTGGAAAGAAACGGAGTCCGCCTGGATGCGCGAGGAGATCGAGCGCTTCATGTCGGCCACCCCCTGCCCCGCGTGCAACGGCTACCGTCTGAAGCCGGAAGCGCTGGCGGTGAAGATCGGCGGCAAGCATATCGGCGAAGTCACCGAGATGTCGATCCGCAAGGCCGACCAGTGGTTCACCGACGTGCCGGCGCAGTTGAATGACAAGCAGAACGAGATCGCGGTCCGCGTGCTGAAGGAAATCCGCGAGCGGCTGCGCTTCCTCAACGATGTCGGCCTCGACTATCTGACCTTGTCGCGCAATTCCGGCACGCTGTCGGGCGGCGAGAGCCAGCGCATCCGGCTCGCTTCGCAGATCGGCTCCGGCCTCACCGGGGTGCTCTATGTGCTGGACGAGCCGTCGATCGGCCTGCACCAGCGCGACAATGCGCGCCTGCTCGATACGCTCAAGCACCTGCGCGACATCGGCAACACGGTGATCGTCGTCGAGCATGACGAGGACGCCATCCTGCATGCCGATTATGTCGTCGACATCGGCCCAGCGGCCGGCATCCATGGCGGCCAGATCATCGCGCAAGGCACGCCGCAGCAGATCATGGCCACACCTGCCTCGATCACCGGCAAATATTTGTCGGGCGAGCTCGAAGTGGCAACGCCCGCAGTGCGGCGCGAGGCGAAGAAGAACCGGCGCATCAAGGTGGTCGGCGCGCGCGGCAACAATCTCAAGAACGTGACGGCGGAAATCCCGCTTGGCACCTTCACTGCGGTCACCGGCGTGTCCGGCGGCGGCAAATCGACCTTCCTGATCGAGACGCTGTTCAAGGCGGCCTCGCGCCGCATCATGGGCTCGCGCGAGCATCCGGCCGAGCACGACCGCATCGAGGGCCTGGAATTCCTCGACAAGGTCATCGACATCGACCAGTCGCCGATCGGCCGCACGCCGCGCTCCAACCCCGCGACCTATACCGGCGCCTTCACGCCGATCCGCGACTGGTTCGCAGGGTTGCCCGAAGCCAAGGCGCGCGGCTATCAGCCGGGCCGCTTCTCCTTCAACGTCAAGGGCGGCCGCTGCGAGGCCTGCCAGGGCGACGGCGTCATCAAGATCGAGATGCACTTCCTGCCCGATGTCTATGTTACCTGCGACGTCTGCCACGGCAAGCGCTACAACCGCGAGACGCTCGACGTGCTGTTCAAGGGCAAGTCGATCGCCGACGTGCTCGACATGACGGTCGAGGAAGGCGTCGACTTCTTCTCGGCGGTGCCCGGTGTACGCGACAAGCTGGAGACGCTGAAGCAGGTCGGCCTCGGCTATATCCATATTGGCCAGCAGGCGACGACGCTCTCGGGCGGCGAGGCGCAGCGCATCAAGCTTGCCAAGGAATTGTCGCGCAAGGCGACCGGCAAGACGCTCTACATCCTCGACGAGCCGACCACCGGCCTGCATTTCCACGACGTCGCCAAGCTGCTCGAAGTGCTGCACGAGCTGGTCGACCAGGGCAACACGGTGGTGGTGATCGAGCACAATCTCGAAGTGATCAAGACCGCCGACTGGGTGCTGGACCTCGGCCCCGAAGGCGGCGACGGCGGCGGCGAGCTGGTGGCGTCCGGCATGCCGGAAGCGATCGTGCGCGAGAAGCGCAGCTACACAGGCCAGTTCCTCAAGGAGCTGCTGGAGCGGCGCCCCGGAGGCAAACGCGAAGCGGCGGAGTGAGCGCGCATTTCGTCGGAAGGGCGCTTGAATGACAATTAGAAGAGCGCTTTCCGGTGATCTTCCGGCCGTTGCCGCGGTGACGACGGCTGCCTATGCGTCCTACACCGCTCTGTTCGGCGCCCCGCCGATTCCGGTGACGGAAGACTACGCGCCGCGCATCGAGCGCGGCGAGGTCTGGCTGCTCGAAGAGGACGGAGGACTGGCCGGGCTGATCGTCCTCGAACGGCATCCCGACCACGCCATGATCTTCAGCATCGCCGTCGCGCCGGCCTTCCAAGGTAAAAAACTCGGCATCAAACTGCTCAACTTCGCCGACGAGCAGGCGCGGTTGTGGGCCGTACCGGAGGTGCGGCTTTACACCAATTCGCGGATGGAGCGGAACATCGCGCTCTATTCCGCCTACGGCTATCGGGAAACGGGTCGCCGCGCCAACCCACACCGGCCAGGATGGACCCTGGTCGACATGATGAAGTCGGTCGACCGAGCCGCCTGATCACATTTGAACAGAGGAGGACGATAATGAGCCAAGGAAAAATCCGCTCCGGCATGGGCGGCTGGACTTTCGAGCCTTGGGACACCTCCTTCTACCCGGACAAGCTCGCCAAGGCCAAGCAACTCCACTACGCCAGCCGGCAGGTCCCGACCATCGAGGTCAACGGCACTTATTATTCCAGCTTCAAGGAACCGACTTTCGCCAAGTGGGCCAACGAAGCGCCGGAGGGTTTCGTCTTCTCGCTCAAAGGCAACCGCTTCGTCACCAACCGGAGGGTGCTCGGCGAGGCCGGCGAATCGATGATGCGCTTCCTGGGCTCCGGCGTTGCCGCGCTCGGCGAGAAGCTCGGCCCGATTCTGTGGCAGTTCGCGCCGACCAAGAAATTCGACGCGGACGATTTCGAAGCCTTCCTGAAGCTGCTGCCCGAGAAGCAGGACGGTGTGCCTCTGCGTCACGCGCTGGAGGTGCGCCACGACAGCTTCGTCGTGCCGGAGTTTCCAGCGCTCGCCCGAAAATACAACGCCGCGATCGTCTATGCCGATCACGCAAAATATCCGGCGATCGCCGATGTAACCGGCGACTTCGTCTATGCGCGGCTGCAGACCGGCAGCGACGACAACCCTGACTGCTACACGCCGAAAGGCCTCGACGAATGGGCGGGACGGGTGAAGACCTGGGCGCAAGGCAAGCAGCCCGCCGACCTGCCGCGCGCCGATCCCAAGACCGATGCGCCGGTCAAGCCGCGCGACGTGTTCGTCTACTTCATCACCGAGGGCAAGGTGCGCGCGCCGTTCGGCGCCATGGCACTGATGAAGCGGGTGACCGATTGAATGGGCGAGCTCCGCCGGAACTTACGGGGCATCTTGACCGTTTTGCCTTTCTCGCCGGGAGCCGGTTTTCACAGCGGTTGAGCTTTCGCGGAACCACGGCCCAGGCTCCGGTATCGGGGGAGCCCAAAGAAAGCGAGGTGATATGGCTGTCATCCTCATCGGGGCATTGCTCATTGTCGCCGGCATTGTGTACATGGCCGGCGCGGTCCTCAGGCGCGGGAAACTTAGCGATCCGGCAGCTGCAGCCTCGGATCGCCGGGTGCCAAACCTTACAACGCCTGGCCCGACGCTTGAGCCACGCCGGCGCGGCCTCGGTTTCCTCGGCCTGTCACAGAACTGGCCGGGTCTGCTGATGATGGGGGTCGGCATCATCCTGCTGTTGTTGGTGGCGGTCCTCTGACGCCGCGGAATTATGGCATCTTCACCGCTATCGTAACGTAATCGATACTTCCTTGCTGCACTAATAGAACGCACGGCAGGTTGCAGAGACCCGGCGGCGGCAAGGGCGAGCGCATGCTTCTCGACTACAATTCATTGCTGCTGGCCGTCGGCTTCTCCGCAGCCTGTCTCAGCCTCACCCTGTTCGGGACCTGGCTGACCGCCCGTTCCGACAGATTCCTGCTGACATGGGCGACCAGCGTGCTGGTGGTGGTGGCGGAGGTTTTTGTCTATGACGCCTATATCGATGCGCCCGGAACAGTCCTCGGCATCCTGGCGCTGGGGCTGCTGCTGTTCGGCTTCTCGGTGATGTTGGGCGCCGCCCACCAGTTCCGGACCGGCCGCTCGCCGCTGCCGCGCATCACGCTTGGCACTGCCATCTCCTTTGCGCTTGCGTTACCGCCAATGGCGCTCGGCTATGACGGTCTGGGCTTCATGCTTGAGAATTTCCTTGCCGCGCTGCTCCTATTCGGCACCGCGCATGAATATTGGAAGGGTCGCGAGGAGGCACCGGCGCAACTCGTGGGCGTGGCGCTGCTCTATTCATTGACCGCTGTTTCCTTCGTGCTTTGCGCGGCCGTGCTGGCTTGGGACGGCAAGCTCATCCTCGGCCACGCGCCGAGCAACTGGGCGGAGGATCTGAGCTTGGTCATCGTCATCGCCTCGATGACCGGCATCGGCGCGCTGTCGCTGGCGCTCAACCAGGGGCGGCTCGCGCGCCACCACAAGCATGAGGCCGAGACCGACGTGCTGACCGGGCTGCTCAACCGCCGCGCGTTGTTCGACCTGCACGGCAAGACGCCGGTCAGCGCTTTCACGGCGGTGGTGGTGTTCGACCTCGATGGCTTCAAGGCGATCAACGACCAATTCGGCCACGCCGCGGGAGACGAAGTGTTGAAGGTCTTTGCCCAAGTGCTTTCCGCTGACCTGCGTCCGAGCGACTCAGTCGCCCGCATGGGTGGCGAGGAATTCGCGATGGTGTTGAGGCGCACCTTGCCAGAGACGGCCGAGGCGACGGCCGAACGTGTCAGGGCCGCGTTCGCCGCGCGCATTGTTGAGACGGAAACCGGGCCGTTGCGCTGCACGGTCAGCGCGGGCTTCGCATTTGGCAGCAGGGATGGCATGAGCTTCGACAAGGTGCTCAGCGCCGCCGACAAGGCGCTCTATGCCGCCAAGCGCGGCGGCCGCAACCGCGTCCTGGATTTTCGCCGCGCCGGCTGAGTTTTACCGCCGCGTGCAAACTCAATGGTGTGAGATTACTTCGTTGAAGGCGTCGAGATCGACGTAGAAAACCTTGGTGATCTCATCCAGGAGATGATCTTCGTCATAGCCTTGCGACATCAGGATGTTGATCGCGGTCATGATGTCGACGCGCTCGGTGAGGCGCCGCTTTTGGTAGTCCTCGACAAAACGTTCCATCGCCGTCCCCTGGCAAAATTCTTTTTGGACGCATTGACCGACAATCACTGCGGGGAAAGCTAGGTGGATTGGCTTGCGTGGAACTTGCGGACGGAGTCCGCGCCTTCCCCCTCATTCGCAACTGATACGGAAAGCGGCCGACTCACCAGGGCCAAGAAAAGACTAGCATGCGGTATTCAACGCGCCAGAGCTCGGCCTGGCCAGCGGAGAGAAATACTGGGGTTGCTGCCGCCTCGCGATGTCGACCGAAGTCGAGCAAACGATTCTAGACTGTCAGAAACTTCCGCACATCCGCCCGGTCGAGGTCTTCTGCAGGACCGGTATGCACGATCTGGCCCCGATCCATGATGTTGACCTCGTCGGCAAGTTCCCGGCAGAAGTCGAGATATTGCTCGACCAGAAGCACGGCGATTCCCGCCTGGTCGCGCAGATAGCGGATGGCGCGGCCGATATCCTTGATGATCGAAGGCTGGATGCCTTCGGTCGGCTCGTCGAGCACCAGGAGCTTGGGCCGCATCACCAGCGCGCGCCCAATGGCGAGCTGCTGCTGCTGGCCGCCGGACAGGTCGCCGCCGCGCCGCGACAGCATCTGCTTCAGCACCGGGAACAGCTCGAAGACATAGGCCGGAATGTTGCGGTCGGCGCGCCGCAGCGGCGCGAAGCCGGATTCCAGGTTTTCGCGCACCGTCAGCAGCGGAAAGACTTCCCTGCCCTGCGGCACGAATGCGATGCCCGACCGGGCGCGGTCATACGCCGCGCTCCGGTCGAGCGCCTTCCCCTCGAAGGCAACGCTTCCGCTCGTCAGCCGGTGATGGCCGACGATCGATCTCATCAAACTGGTCTTGCCGACGCCGTTGCGGCCGAGCACGCAAGTGATCTTGCCGGCGCCGGCTTTCAGCGAAACGCCGCGCAGCGCCTGGGCGGCGCCGTAATGCAGCGTGGCATTGGAGACCTCGAGCATGGTCAGCCCCTTCTCCAGCGCTTCAGGAAGGCGAAATCGAAACGGCAAAATGGAACCCGCCAAACCATGCTCACCGCCCCAGATAGACTTCGACGACACGCTCGTCCGCCGAGACGAAATCGAGTGTGCCTTCCGATAGCACCGAGCCCTCGTGCAGGCAGGTGACCTTGACGCCGAGCTCGCGCACGAAATGCATGTCGTGCTCGACGACGATCACCGAATGGTCGCGGGCGATGTCCTTGAGCAGACGCGCGGTCTCCTCGGTTTCCGCATCGGTCATGCCGGCGACAGGCTCGTCGACGAGCAAAAGCTTTGGGTCCTGCGCCAGGAGCATGCCGATCTCCAGCCACTGCTTCTGGCCATGGCTGAGATTGGCGGCGAGCTCGCCGCGCTTGTCGCCGAGACGGATGATGCCGAGGATATCGTCGATGCGCCGCGTCTCGGCCGCCGAACGGCGATGGAACAGCGCGGGAAAGATCGAGCGCGGCCCTTTTAGCGCCAGCATGAGATTGTCCTCGACGCTGTGGCTCTCGAAGACGGTCGGCTTTTGGAACTTGCGGCCAATGCCCATCATGGCGATCTCGGCCTCGTCATGCCGCGTGAGATCCACCTCGCCGTCGAAGAACACCTCGCCCTCGTCCGGCCGCGTCTTGCCGGTGACGATGTCCATCATCGTTGTCTTGCCGGCGCCGTTGGGCCCGATGATCGCGCGCATTTCGCCCTTGTCGAGCACCAGCGACAGGTTGTTGATAGCGCGAAAGCCATCGAAGGAAACCGAGACGCCGTCGAGATAAAGGATGGTGTTCGACTTGCTCATGATCGTTCACTCCGCTGGCTGCGGCTCGGCGCCGGTGGCAGACCAGGCGCCGGGCGTCGTCGCCGCCGAGCGCACGATCTTCGGCTCCGGCGGCTCTTCGGGATCGGCGCCGGCTTCCGCCGCAAGCGAAGCTGACCGCAGCGCCTTGGCCTGGCTGCGCCAGGCATCCCACATGCCGACGATGCCCTTGGGCAAAAGCAGCGTGACGGCGACGAACAGGCCGCCCAGCGCGAACAGCCAGAATTCCGGCAGCACGCCGGTGAACCAGGACTTGCCGGCGTTGACCAGCAGCGCGCCGACGATCGGGCCGACAATGGTGCCGCGCCCGCCGACGGCGGTCCAGATCACCACCTCGATCGAGTTGGACGGCTCGAATTCGCCGGGATTGATGATGCCGACCTGCGGCACGTAAAGCGCGCCGGCGATGCCGGCCATGATAGCCGAGACCGTGAAGGCGAACAGCTTGACGTTCTCCGCCCGCCAGCCGAGGAAACGGGTGCGGCTTTCGGCGTCGCGCACCGCCATCAGGAGCTTGCCGTATTTTGAGCGCACGATCGCAGCGGTAACGAAGACGGCGAGCGCCAGCGTAACGGCGCTGGCCGCAAACAGGGCCGAGCGCGTGGCGTCGGCCTGGACGCTGAAGCCGAGTATATCCTTGAAATCGGTCAGGCCGTTGTTGCCGCCAAAACCCATGTCGTTGCGGAAGAAGGCGAGCAGCAGCGCATAGGTCATCGCCTGGGTGATGATCGAAAGATAGACGCCGGTGACGCGGCTGCGGAAGGCGAACCAGCCGAAGACGAAGGCGAGCAGGCCAGGCACGGCCAGCACCATGAGCGCCGCGAACCAGAAATGATCGAAGCCGTACCAGAACCAGGGCAGCTGCTTGTAGTTCAGGAACACCATGAAGTCCGGCAGGATGGGATTGCCGTAGACGCCGCGCGAGCCGATCTGGCGCATCAGATACATGCCCATCGCATAGCCGCCAAGCGCGAAGAAGGCGCCGTGGCCGAGCGAAAGGATGCCGCAATAGCCCCAGACCAGGTCGAGCGCCAGCGCCAGCAGCGCGTAGCAGAGATATTTGCCAATCAGCGCCACGATGTAAGGCGGGATGTAGAAGGCGCTTTGCGGCGAGACCGCCAGGTCGAGCAGGGGCACGATGATGGCGGCGGCCAGCAGGACGAAGATGGCAATGCCGATGCGGCGATCGGCGGAAAGGAAGCGCTGCGCGATCATGCTTCCACCGCCCTGCCCTTCAGCGCGAACAGGCCGCGCGGACGCTTCTGGATGAACAGGATGATCAGCACCAGAACGACGATCTTGCCGAGCACCGCGCCGGCATAGGGCTCGAGGAACTTGTTGATGATGCCGAGCGAGAAGGCGCCGACCAGCGTCCCCCACAGATTGCCGACGCCGCCGAAGACCACGACCATGAAACTGTCGATGATGTAGCCGCGGCCGAGATTGGGCGAGACATTGTCGATCTGGCTGAGCGCCACGCCCGCGATCCCGGCGATGCCCGAGCCCAACGCAAAGGTCAGCGCGTCGACCCAAGGCGTCCTGATGCCCATCGAGGTGGCCATGCGGCGGTTGGCGGTGACGGCGCGCATCTGCAGCCCCCAGGGCGTGCGCTTCATGACGTAGAGCAGCACACCGAACACGGCGAGCGCGAACACCAAGATCCACAGCCGGTTCCAGGTGATGGCCAGCTGGCCGACATCGAACGAACCCGACATCCAGGACGGATTGCCGACCTCCTGGTTGGTCGGCCCGAAGATGGTGCGCACCGCCTGCTGCAGGACCAGCGAGACGCCCCAGGTGGCCAGAAGCGTTTCCAGCGGGCGGCCATAGAGGAAGCGGATGATGCCGCGTTCGATTGCAAGGCCGACCAGCCCCGCGACAAGGAAGGCGAGCGGCAGCGCGATCACCAGCGACCAGTCGAACAGGCCCGGAAACGAGGTGCGGATAACTTGCTGGACGACGAAGGTGGTGTAGGCGCCGAGCATCACCATCTCGCCATGCGCCATGTTGATGACGCCCATGACGCCGAAGGTGATGGCAAGCCCGATCGCCGCAAGCAGCAGCACCGATCCCAGCGAAATGCCGTACCAGATGTTCTGGCCCGCATCCCACAAAGCCAGCTTGGAGTTGATCTTGCCGATCGCGGCGGCTGCCGCCTCCTTGACCGCGCCCTGGGCGTTCGCCTCAACTGAGGTGAGCAGCGAGAGCGCGTCGCGATCACCACGCGCGGCGACGACCGAGATCGCCGCGAGCTTATCGGCTTCGGGCTTGTCGGAAACCAGAACCGATGCCGCGCGCGCCTGCTCGAACAGGGCCTTGACGCCGGGATCGATTTCGGCGGCGATTGCGGCATCCAGCGGCCCGATGTTCGCCGCATCGGGCGTCTTGAACATCGTCATTGCCGCGGCAAGACGCACGCTTGCGTCCTTGGCGCGCAAGGTCAGCGTGCCCAGCGCGTCGCGGATGACACGACGCAGCCCGTTATTGACCTTGATCTTGGTGAGGTCGGCCTTGGCCGCTTCGGCGGCGTTCTCGCCGCTCAGCGGATCGAGCAGCTCGATGCTGTCGCCGCTCTCCTTGCCGACAAAAACCTGGGAATCGGCCTTGCGGATGTAGAGATTGCCGTCGGCCAGCGCCGAAAGCGGCCGCTCGACGGCGGGATCGCCGCTCGCGGCAAGCTCGCGCACGACGGCCTCGGTAGCCGAGAAGCCGGTTGCAGCTGCGAATTTGCCGATCGATGCGCGAAGGTCGGCCTCAGCCGCCTTCGACGGCGTCAGTCCAGCCATCGTCAGCAGCAACATCAGACCAATTGCGCGCAGCAGCAGCATTGTCGTTTTCAAGCAGCTTTCTCAAGCAATTCCAGGAAAAGTGTGAAGCGGTTTTCCGTCCGGAATTGCGCAAAACTAGGTTTCAGGGATCTTGCCCGGGCGGGTCAGGAACCTGCCCGGGCGGCGGTCTCGGATCGCGGGGCCACTCCGCGATCCGACAGACCTGGGATCACGGACCGGGATTAATTGGTGCCCTTGCCGCCGCACTTTCCGGTGGCGACGTTGAAGTTGCCGCAGGACAGAGGCGCGCGCCAATCGGAGATCAGGTCCTTGGAATCCGGCAGGTAGTCGGACCATTCGTCGCCCATGACGAGGCCGGGCGTTTGCGAAACGGTCTCGAACTGGCCGTCGGCCTGGATCTCGCCGATCAGCACCGGCTTGGTGATGTGGTGGTTGGGCATCATCGTCGAATAGCCGCCGGTCAGGTTCGGCACCGAAACGCCGACCATGGCGTCGATGACCTTGTCCGGATCGGTGGTGCCGGCCTTCTCCACCGCCTTCACCCACATGTTGAAGCCGATATAGTGGGCTTCCATCGGGTCGTTGGTGGTGCGCTTGTCGTTCTTGATGAACTTGTGCCAGTCGTCGATGAACTTCTTGTTCGCCGGCGTGTCGATGCTTTCGAAGTAGTTCCAGGCGGCGAGATGGCCGACCAGCGGCCCGGTGTCGAGACCGGCCAATTCTTCCTCGCCGACCGAGAAGGCCATGACCGGAATGTCCTCGGCCTTGACGCCCTGGTTGCCGAGCTCCTTGTAGAACGGCACGTTGGCGTCGCCGTTGACGGTCGACACCACGGCCGTCTTCTTGCCGGCCGAGCCGAATTTCTTGATCGCCGAGACCTCGGTCTGCCAGTCGGAGAAGCCGAACGGCGTGTAGTTGACCATGATGTCCTCGGCCGGCACGCCCTTCGACTTGAGATAGGCTTCGAGGATCTTGTTGGTGGTGCGCGGATAGACATAGTCGGTGCCTTCAAGCACCCAGCGCTTCACCGAGCCGCCATCGGCGCTCATCAGGTAATCGACGGCCGGAATGGCCTGCTGGTTCGGCGCCGCACCGGTGTAGAAGACGTTGCGCTCGCTCTCCTCGCCCTCATACTGGACGGGATAGAAGAGGATATTGTCGAGTTCCGAGAACACCGGCAGAACCGATTTGCGCGACACCGAGGTCCAGCAGCCGAACACGGCCGCGACCTTGTCCTTCGAGATCAGCTCGCGCGCCTTTTCGGCGAAGAGCGGCCAGTTGGACGCCGGATCGACCACCACGGCCTCCAGTTTCTTGCCGAGCAGGCCGCCCTTGGCGTTTTGCTCGTCGATCAGCATCAGCATGACGTCTTTCAGCGTCGTCTCCGAAATCGCCATGGTCCCCGACAGCGAATGGAGGATACCGACCTTGATCGTGTCTTCAGCCGCCTTGGCGGAAGCTGAAGCCAGCAGACCAGCCGCGACGACGCCGGCGGACAGGATTTTTGTTATTTTCGCGAAGTTACCCCTCATATGACACACTCCCAAGCTGGTTGTTTTGCATCGCAATATTAGCGGTGCAAGCGACGTGCCAGATAGGAATGCGCTGAACTGATTTTCGCGATAATGCAGTGATTACAGTCGGTTATATGATAGCCGCGCAACTGTCGCCTCTACTGCAACGCGGCAGGATTGAGAAAAGTTTACGCACCTCTGCCTAGATTTTGCCCAAATTGTAAAAATGCCTATGATTTCACCACATAGGCAAGGATAGCTTTGTCGGCCCTGTTGCGGGCTCATGGCGAAATGGGGCAAGGTCGCCGTGCAAACGAGCGACGTCATGGCCCTGCGAACAATCCTGGCTTTCCTGCTTCTTGTGTCCGCCGCCGGCGGCGCCCGCGCCGATTTTGCCGACGGCAAGCTGCCGGACGGCGTCTACCACTGCGAGGTCTACCTGCTCGGCCTGTTCCTCAACCTGGGCGACATCACCATCAAGGGCAGCCTCTATAGCGGCCCGGTGACCTTCGGCGTCGCGCCGCCGCCTTACAATTACCAGATGAATCCCAATGGCGAGATCACCTGGCTCGGTCCGCTCGGCGGCTACACCAGCGGCGGCAATTCGGTCTCGATGACCCAGGCGACCTTGGATGACCCGAGCGGTCCTTCGTTCGACATCATCATGAAACAGCAGGACGGCGCCTTCACAGCCTCGACCTGCACCAAAAGATAGCCCGCATAAAAAAGGCGCGGAACCCGTTTGGGTCCCGCGCCAGCAGGCAGTCGGGAGGTCAGATCGTTTTCGCCGACATCTGGGCGGCGATGTAGTCAGCCTGGCGGATCGCCAGCGTCACGATGGTCAGCGTCGGGTTCTCCGCCGCACCCGTGGTGAACTGGCTGCCGTCTGAGATGAACAGGTTCTTGATATCGTGCGACTGGCCGTGCTTGTTGACGACGCCGTCCTCCGGCTTTTCGCTCATCCGGTTGGTGCCGAGATTGTGGGTCGAAGGATAAGGCGGCGTCGGGAAGGTCCGCGTCGCGCCGACCGCGGCGTAGAGCGCCTGGCCTTGGCTGTAGGCATGGTTGCGCATGGCCTCGTCGTTCGGATGATCGTCGAAATGGACGTCGGCGATCGGCATGCCGTGCTCGTCCTTCTCGTCCTTGTGCAGCGTGATGCGGTTCTCTTCGCGCGGCATGTCCTCGCCGACGATCCACAGGCCTGCCATATGGTCGTAATGATCGAGCGCCGTGGTGAAGGAGCGGCCCCAGCCGCCGGGGTTGAGAAAGGCCGCCATGAACGGCAGGCCGAGCGACAGCGTCTCCATCTCATAGCCGCCGACGAAGCCACGCGACGGATCGTGGCGCGCCTCGTCGCGGATGATGCCGGCCATGGTGGTGCCGCGATACATATGCACCGGCTTGTCGAAGATGGCATAGACCGAGCCGGTGGTGTGACGCATGTAGTTCTTGCCCACCTGTCCCGACGAGTTGGCGAGCCCGTGCGGGAATTTCGATGATTCCGAGTTGAGCAGCAGGCGCGGGCTCTCGATCGAATTGCCGGCGACGGCGACGATGCGGGCTTTCTGCTCCTGCAGCTTGCCGTCCTTGTCGGCATAGACGACGCCGGTCACCTTGCCTGAAGCGTCATGATTGATCTTGATTGCCATCGAGTTCGGCCGCACCTCCAGATGCCCGGTCGCCTCGCCTTTCGGGATCTCGGTGTAGAGCGTCGACCATTTGGCGCCCCATTTGCAGCCCTGGAAGCAGAAGCCGGTCTGCTGGCAGGAATTGCGGTCGTCGCGCTCCACCGAATTGATGGCCATGTTGCCGGTATGGCATTCCTTGTAGCCGAGCTTGTCGGCGCCGGCCTTGAGCACCTTGAAATTGTTGTTGCCCGGCAGCCGCGGCCAATTGTTGGTGCCGGTGACACCCATCTTGGCTTCGGCCTTGGCGTAATACGGCTCCATCTCGGCCAGCGTCACCGGCCAGTCGAGGAGGTTGGCGCCCTTGACCTTGCCGTAGGTCGCGGCCGCCTTGAACTCGTGCTCCTGGAAGCGCAGCGAGGCGCCGGCCCAGTGCGTGGTCGAGCCGCCGACCGACTTGACGATCCAGGCCGGCAGGTTCGGAAAATCCTTGGCCACGCGCCAGTCGCCCGAAGTGGTGCGCTTGTCCTTCCAGGCGAGCTGGGCGAACGACTCCCACTCGTCGTTGATGAAGTCCTCATATTCGTGGCGTGCGCCCGCCTCGAGGATGACGACGTCGATGCCTTTCTGGGCGAGCTCGTTGCCGAGCGTGCCGCCGCCCGCGCCCGAGCCGATGATGACGACCACTCCGTCATTGTTGAGATCAAATTGTGCTGCCATGGTTTCCTCCCATGAAATCTGTCGAAAAGCGGTTCGTGACAGAGCGGCCTACAGCCACTCGATGTCGTTGAAGCCGCGCGCGATGTAGCCGCCCTTGGAGTAGGACTCGCCTTCGTAGCCGAAGATCGGCCACACCTCCTTCTGATTGTAGAGGCTGACGACAAGACCGCCGCGCACCGCCTGGAAGAACGGCGTCTTCTCGATACCGGTGAGCAGCGCCACCCGCTGCTCTTCCCAGCCAAGCCCGCGATAGCCTCCCTTGCCAGCCTTCTTGTCGAGCTCGGCGATGCCTTTCTCGATCAGCTCCTTGCGGGCAGGGTCCTTGGCGGCCGTCTCGTCATGGCCCTTGACGGCAATGGCGTAATATTTGTCCGGCACCTGGTCGTGCGGGTAGATGTCGCGCGCCACCTGGATCAGCGTCGCTATCGTTTCGGGCTTCAGTGCCCAGGTTTCGAGACCCCAGGCGTGTTCGGGGCTGATGACGGCGCTGCCGGAGATGATGAGCAGCGCGCCCGCGCCGCCACGTTTCAGAAGCTCGCGCCTAGATAGTCCGGCCTTTCTCTCATAACCCGGTTTCTTCTCGTAGACTGTAACCATGATTTTCCTCCCTGCTTCCTGTTCGCACCCCTGAGAGTGCCGTTGCTGGCGCCGCGCCTCTCCGCGGCGTATCCCCTATTGGAAGCGCCCTCCCCGCTGCAGGACCTCGACCTTGTAGCCGTCGGGATCCTCGATGAAGAAGAAGCGGGCGATCAGCGCCCCGTCGTGATTGAACTCGACAATCTTCTTCGGATTGAGACCGAGCGCGCCGATCCGGTCGTGTTCGCTGTCGAGATCGGCGACCGAGACGGCGAGATGGCCGTAGCCGTCGCCAAGCGCGTAGGGCTCGGTACGTCCCTTGTTCACGGTCAGCTCCACCTCGAAAGGCGAACTCTCATTGCTGAGATAGACAAGCGTGAAGGTCTCGAAATCGAGCCGCTGGGCGACCTCGAGGCCGAAGGCCTTGTTGTAGAAGTCGACGGAGCGCGCTTCGTCGAGAACCCTGATCATGGAATGGATCGTCTTCGCCAAATCGGACTCCGTGAGCTCTCATGCTTTCGAAGCCGATTATGCGCGCCGGCGAAAAATGGTGGTGGCAGCCGATTACCACGCGTGGAGCAGGAAAACGGCTAGTGTCGCTCCAATTTTAAGGACGAAAGTCCGATTGCCGTCGGCGGCTATCGGATCGAAAATGACCAACGCAGGCAGTGTTCAAAAAGGCGCCAGCCAACCCAATCGGCGCCCAAGACAAACAACAACGGGAGGTACCGATGTGCAGAGTCTTCGCCGGGCAGGACCCGGAAGGCTACCGGCAGATCAACAGGTCGATCCGCATCGACGGCCATTCGACCAGCATCCAGCTCGAGGCGACATTCTGGGGTCTGCTTGACGAGATCGCCGACAGCCAGGGACTGACGACGCCGAAATTCATCTCGAAGCTCTATGACGAGGCGATCGAGATCAACGGCCAGATCCCGAACTTCGCTTCCATGCTGCGCACGACCTGCGCGCTCTATTTGCGCGGCCATCGGCCCAGCGCCGAAGACCAGGCCGCATTGAAGCAGGAAGCCGCCTAACTGCTCTCGACTGCGACTTCGAGCGCCAGCCGGGTCATGTCGGTGAAAAGCGCCTGGCGCTCCGAATCGTCGATCAGCTCGCCGGTGGCGACATGGTCGACGACGGTCAGCAGCGACAGCGCTCGAGCGCCGAACTGTGCCGCAATCCGATAGAGCGCGCTGGTTTCCATATCGACGGCCAACGCCCCCAGCGCCATCGGCTCGTCAAACCGAGCGCGGCCATCGGGATGGTGGAAGACGTCGCTGCAGATCGTCAGTCCGGCGCTGCAGGCGATACCGAGATCGGCGGCGCATTGCAGCGCCCGCGCATGCAGCGCCGGGTCCGGCCCCGCCGACTGGTAAAGCCCGAACACTTGCCCGCTGATTGCACTCTCGGCCCGCACCTCGCTGGAGATGACGACGCCGCGCAAAGGCACGTCTTCCGACAAGCCGCCGCATGTGCCGGTGCGGATCAGCGTTTTGACGCCGTAATACTCCATCAGCTCAAAGGCATAAATCAGGAAAGACGGCGCCCCTATCCCGGTCGTCTGGATGCTGACCGGCTTGCCGCGGAACCGGCCGGTGAAGCCCAGCGCGCCCCTTCGGCGGTTGACGCAGCGCGGTGCCTCGAGAAACATCTCCGCCATCCATTGCGCGCGCTCGGGATCGCCCGGCAACAGCACCGTTTCGGCATAGCCCCCCCGGCCCGCCTCGATATGCGGCGTCACGCGCTATCACCCCTGATAGACCCATCCGGCGACCATCATGGCAGGACTGCCGCAATGCGCAAGCTCTGGCTTATTTAGAGCAATCCAAGGAAGCGCTGAACGCCCTAGGATTCCAGCACGTCCTTGACGATCGTCGCCAGTTGCTTGAGCGAGAACGGTTTCGGCAGGAAACCGAAATGCGCCTCGGCCGGCAGGTTCTTCGCAAACGCGTCCTCGGCATAGCCCGAAACGAACACGAACTTGATGTCCGGCTGGCGTTTGCGCAGCTCGCCGAGCAATGTCGGTCCGTCCATCTCCGGCATCACCACGTCGGACACGACGATATCGACCTTGCCGCCGAGCGCCTCGAACACTTCAAGCGCCTCGACGCCGGACGACGCCTCGTGCACGGTATAGCCGCGCGAGGTCAGCGCCCTGACGCCGCCCATGCGCACGGCATCTTCGTCCTCGACCAGAAGCACCGTGGCCGAGCCGGAAAGATCTTTTGCGGTATCGGCGGTCTTGGCCGGAGCAGTCGCCGCTGTCGACGGCACCTCGCCAGGCTCGGCCTGCTTCTTCACCTCGGCGATGTGGCGCGGCAGGAAGATACGGAACACCGTGCCCTTGCCGACTTCGGAATCGCAGAAGATGAAGCCGCCGGTCTGCTTGATGATGCCGTAGACCATCGACAGGCCGAGGCCGGTGCCCTTGCCCACTTCTTTGGTTGTGAAGAAGGGCTCGAAGATCTTTTTCAGCACCTCGGGCTCAATGCCGCTGCCGGTGTCCTCGACGTCGACGAGCACATAGTCGGCCGGCGTCAATTCGCGGTAGGCGAAGGATTTGCACTCGTCGGCGGTGACGTTGCGGGTGCGCACAGTGAGATCGCCGCCGCTCGGCATGGCATCGCGCGCATTGACGGCGAGATTGACCACCACCTGCTCGAACTGGCCGATATCGACCTTGACCGGCCACAGGTCGCGGCCGTGGTCGATCTTCAGCTTGATGTCGTTGCCGACGAGGCGCGCGAGCAGCATCCTGAGATCGGCCAGAACATCGGTCAGGTTGAGCACTTCCGGCCGCAGCGTCTGCTTGCGCGAGAAGGCGAGCAATTGCCGCACGAGCGAGGCCGCCCGGTTGGCGTTCTGCTTGATGTTCATGATGTCGGGGAAGGACGGGTCCGACGGCCGGTGGTTGGTCAAGAGAAGGTCGGACGCCATGATGATGGCGGTCAGCACGTTGTTGAAGTCGTGCGCGATACCGCCGGCGAGCTGGCCGACTGCCTGCATCTTCTGGCTCTGCGCCATCTGGCCCTCGAGCGCCTTCTGCTCGGTGGTCTCGACCGCGTAGACGATCGCCGCCTCCTCGGCGCCTTCGCTGCCCGCGCTGTCGGCGACGGCATTGACGTAGAAGCGGATGTGGCGCTCCTCATTGCCGGGCAGGACGGAATCGATCGGCTCGATATTGGCCTGCCGCTGCCGCGCCTTCTCGAAGGCGGCGGCGAATGCCGGCCGGTCGCGTTCGTGAACGATCGTTTCGAAGCGCACCCGCCGGTCGACGGCGTCGCGGTCGACCACGGACGAAAACAGCTGCAGGAACGGCGCGTTGGTGCGCAGGATGCGTCCGCTCGCATCGACGCCGGCAATGGCCATCGGCGTCGAGTTGAAGAAGCGGGTGAAGCGAACCTCGGAGGCCCGCAGCTCCGCGGAAGCGTCCTCGCCCTGGGTGCGGTTGAGCACGATCGTGCGGGTCGGGCCGTTCACGCCTTCGCGGCTTGCCGAAACCCGGTGCATGAAGCGCACCGGCAGCGCCTGGCCGCTCATCGTGGTGAGGTCGAGGTCGATGACGGCGTTGCGCGTGGTGCCGGGATCGGCCTTGACCGAGCGGACCAGCGCCATGCCGTCGCCGGCGATGATTTCCGGCAGCGTGATGGCGCCCGGCGTGAAGGAGGCGAGGTCGATGCCAAGCCACTCGGCAAGCGTGGCGTTGATATAGGTGACCCGGCCTTCCTGATCGGCCGAGAAGAACCCGGCCGGCGCATGGTCCAGATGGTCTATGGCTTTCTGCAGGTCGAGGAAGAAACGCTCCTGCTCCGCCCGTTCCTGCGAGATGTCGGCCAGCTGCCAGGCCAGCATCGGCAGCCTTTGTCCGGGCATGCTGAAGGCGCGGGCGCGGGCGCGGTACCAGCGCGCGCCCGGCTCGGCGCCCGGCTTGATCGACTGCGCCAGCCGGAACTCGCCGTCGCCAGCCTGGCCGTCGCGCAGGCCCGACGCCAGCCGGTAGATCGTCATCGAGGCTTCGGGAACATCCGACAACAGCCCTTCGACGGTCTTGAGATCGGCGGCCGAGGCGGCACCCGTCATGTCGGCATAGGCGCGGTTGGCGTAGACGACGCGGCCCTTGGTGTCGGTGACCAGCAGGCCCTGCGACATGGAGTCGACGAAGGCTTTTGACAATTCGTCGCCGGTCGACCGCGGTGCGATCTGCACGAAGCCGATCGCGGTCGCGAACAGGAAGCCGACGCCGATCATGGCGAGCACGCCGAGCATGCCGAGCAGGAAAGGATCGCCGAGGCGCTCGCGGAAAAGTCCGAAGACGATCGCGGCGCCGGTCAAGACGACGATGAAGACGATGAGCCTGGTGACGGCGCCCGGACGCGTGTTCTGGTCGACGATCGGTACCGGATAGAAATCGCCGCGCGCTTCCTTGGCCATGTTCCCCCTGCTCGTGATTCCGGTGTCCGACGGGCACGGACGGCCGGTTGAATCACATTCTCCTGTAGCGGAAAAGGCCTCGGCGGCAAATGTCCGATAAAATCAACGATTCATGTTTCAAACTGTTCACGATGGATGATGTGAACTTGCGGTCGCTGGTCCCAACGGTCTAGTGTTCCCTGACTTCAAAGATGGCGATTGGGGTGCACCGATGCAGTGGCTGGATAATGTAGCGGGCCCGGGTTATGTCGCTGCAATCTTGTGGACGGTAGCGGCTCTCATCATGCTGGTTGTCGTCCTGCTCGCCATCAAGGTGGTCCGCAACCTGACGTTCGGCACCTTCGTCGCCGGCGGCAGGAACCGCAAGACGCGGCTTGCCGTGATGGATGCCACCGCTGTCGACAGCCATCGCCGGCTTGTCCTGGTGCGCCGCGACGACATCGAGCATCTGATCCTGATCGGCGGGCCGACCGATGTCGTGGTCGAGCGCGACATCAGGCTGGCGGCGCTGCGCCGCCCGGCATTGACGGGCGACGCCGGTCAGCAGCAGACAGGAGTTGCGCAACGCCCGCGCGCGCCGCAACCGGCGCCCGCACCCGCCCCCGCCAGGCCGGCGCCGCCGCCTGCCGCCCAGCCGGCTGCCGTCGCACGTCCGCGCGCGCCGGCGCCCGCACCCGCGCCCAAGCCGGCGGCGCCGAGCCAGCCGACGGCGAAGGTTATGCCGCTGCCGGGCTACGGAACGACGAACGGCAGCACCCGATATGCGCCGCCGCCCCCGAACGAGTCCATCGACGACACGCTGATGCACGAGCTCGAGACCTCTCTCGACGAGACGCATTCCCAGCCGGCACCCGGCAAGCCCGCGGCCAAGCCTTCGCTCGATGACGAGATGACCAAGCTGCTTGGCGAGTTGGGCAGCCACAAGCGCTGACCGGCCACCGGCGCAAGCGGGCCTTTCGCGCCTTTGTCGGCAAAGACAATGGGAGCGCTGAAAACAAGAATGGCCGGAATTCCGGCCATTTTTGATGTTCCTGCCTGTTGGATCGCGTCAGTCGTCGCGATAGACCTTCTCGCGGCGTTCATGACGCTCCTGCGCCTCGATCGACAACGTCGCGATCGGACGCGCATCAAGCCGCTTCAGCGCGATCGGCTCCCCGGTCTCCTCGCAATAGCCGTAGGTGCCTTCGTCGATACGCTGGAGCGCGGAGTCGATTTTCGAGATGAGCTTGCGTTGGCGATCGCGGGCGCGCAATTCGATGGCACGGTCTGTTTCGGAGGAGGCGCGATCGGCTAGGTCGGGATGGTTGGCGTTTTCCTGCTGGAGGATTTCTAGGGTTTCGCGCGCTTCGCGCAGAATGTCGTTCTTCCAGGTGATAAGCTTTTGACGGAAGTACGATTTTTGCCGTTCGTTCATGAACGGCTCGTCTTCGGAGGGTACGTAATTGGCGGTAACGATATCGTTCATTCGACTCACCCAACAACCCCAAAATTTGGCGCCTATATATTCGGGGAAAAGAGCCTGCACAAGCGCTATCGGCGACAGTTTCACGCAATTGTTAGTCTTGCATCGGCAACTCCGGCCACAATGTTGTTCAACGGCAGAAAACGAATTCGCACCTGATTCGTTGCAGTTGCCGGCCGACCATTGTGCATGACATCGTTCTGGTGACTAATCGCGCTTTGTCACGAAGGCAGGCCATGGGGGTCCGGTTGAGCAGACTTTATCTGTTGCGGCATGCCAAAGCCGGCTGGGCGCTGCCCGGCATGCGCGATTTCGACCGCCCGCTCGACGAATCGGGCATGGCCGATGCCGAAGCGATCGGAGAGGCCATGCGGGCCCGCAACTATGTGCCGGACGTCACTCTTTGCTCCAGCGCCAAGCGGGCCAGGCAGACGCTGGAAGGCCTGGCGGGGCGCACCGACACCGGCCGGGTGCTGTTCTTCGACACGCTCTACAGCGAGGATGCGGCCGGCTATCTGGAGATCATCCGCAAAAATCGGGACGCTGGCCAGCTTCTGGTGATCGGCCACAACCCCATGACCGAAGATCTGGCCGTGGCAGTGTCCGGAGATGGCGAGCAGGCGGCGCGCGGCATGATGAATCATGGTTTTCCGACCTCCGGTCTTGCCGTGGTGCGCTTTCCCGGCAACCTTGCCGAAGCGGCCCAGGGCAACGGCTATCTCGAAGCCTTTCTCACGCCGGCCGACCTCTGAGGCCATTTCAAACGCGCGGTGCAGGGCCTATATCGGGCGCTGACGCGCAACCAGAGGCCTGATTTGGCATCATCGCTGACCAGTTTTACCGACGAGGCGAGGATTGCGCTCGACACGTTGTCGGGCCGCGCCGCCGGGCTCTTCTCTCCCTCAATGCGCCTTGGCGTCACCGGCCTGTCGCGCGCCGGCAAGACGGTGTTCATCTCCGCCCTCGTCCACAATCTCATCCATGGCGGTCGCCTGCCGTTGTTCGAGGCGCAGAAATCCGGCCGCATCGCCCGCGCCTTCCTTGAGGAGCAGCCGGACGATGCCGTTCCGCGTTTCCAGTATGAAGATCATGTCGCGGCTTTGGTGAACGAGCGCGTCTGGCCGGACTCGACCCGCGCGATCTCCGAGCTCCGGCTCACCATCGAATATGAGTCGGCTTCCGGCTGGAACCGGTTGTTTTCAGCCGGAAAACTATCTGTCGACATCGTCGACTATCCCGGCGAATGGCTGCTCGACCTGCCGCTGCTCGGCAAATCCTTCGCCGATTTTTCGCGCGAGGCGCTCGAGTTGGCCGCCCTGCCCGTCCGCTGCGACCTGTCGCAGGCCTGGCGTGAGTTGGCCTCCACCATCGATCCCGATGCCGACGCCGACGAGATGACCGCCCGGCGATTGGCCGAAAGCTTTGCCGCCTATCTCAAGGCGTGCAAGCTCGACGACCGCGCGCTGTCGACGCTGCCGCCAGGCCGTTTCCTGATGCCGGGCGATCTCGAAGGCTCGCCGGCGCTCACCTTCGCGCCGCTGACGACGCTGTCGCAAGGCCGGCCGCGCTCCGGATCGCTACGGGCGATGATGGAGCGCCGTTACGAGGCCTATAAGACGCATGTCGTCAAACCGTTCTTTCGCGAGCACATCGCCCGCCTCGACCGGCAGATCGTGCTGATCGACGCCATGCAGGCGCTCAATGCCGGCCCGGCCGCGATGGCCGATCTGGAGCGCGCGGTAACCGAGATCCTGTCCTGCTTCCGGCCCGGACGGGGCAATTTCCTGACCGACTTCTTCTCGCGCCGCATCGACCGCATCCTGGTGGCCGCGACCAAGGCGGACCATTTGCACCACGAAAGCCATGACCGGCTGCAGGCGATCGTGCGCCGGCTGACCGACCGGGCCGTCGCGCGGGCGAATTTCAGCGGCGCCGCCGTCGATGTCGTCGCCATGGCCGCCGTTCGCTCGACCCGCGAAGGCACGGTGAAGCAGGGGCGAGAGACGCTCCCCGTCATCATCGGCACGCCGCTGAAAAGCGAGAGGATCAACGGCGAGACATTCGACGGAAAGGCCGAAACCGCCATATTCCCGGGCGATTTGCCGGAAAAGGTCGACGCGGTGTTCGACGTTTCCGGATCGCCGGCGGACAACGCCGAACCGGCGATCCGCTTCGTGCGTTTCCGCCCGCCGAAGCTTGAACGCACCGCCGAAGGCGTCACGCTGTCCCTGCCGCATATCCGGCTCGACCGCGCGCTGCAGTTCCTGATCGGAGATCATCTGGCATGACCGCGCCCCGCAAACCGGCGGCCTTCCGCATCGAGCCTGAGACCGAAGCGCCGCCGCAGCCACAGCGAAATAGCGCCGCCGAGGAGCCGCCGGCGCGCAGGCCACGTGCCGCGAGAGCGGATATAGCAGTCGTGATCCCCTTGGAAGTCGACGTCTTCGATGAGCCGGATATCGAGGCTGCGGTTCCGCCGCCGACGGCGGCGCCGAGAAAGCGTTCGCTGCTTTCCCGGCTGTTCTTCGGCGCTCTCGGCGTGCTCGTCTCGCTGGCGGTCGGCCTGTGGGCCGACCAGCTGATTCGTGACCTGTTCGCGCGCGCCGAATGGCTCGGCTGGCTGGCGGCCGGCATGGCGGCGATCGCGCTGCTCTCGCTGCTCGTCATCCTGATCCGCGAATTCCTCGCCATCGCCCGCCTTGCCGAAGTCGAAAAGATGCAGAAACGGGCCCTGGATGCCGTGGCGCGCGACGACCCGAAGGCGGCGCACGCCTTGGTCGACGAGCTCTCGGCTTTCGTCGCCGCAAAACCCGAGACCGCCGCCGGCCGCCGTTCCTTGGCCCAATTGCGCGGCGAGATCATCGACGGCGCCAATCTGGTGCGGCTTGCCGAGACCGAGATCCTGTCGCCTCTCGATGCCCGCGCCAAAGTCATGATTTTGGAGGCCGCGAAGCGCGTGTCGCTGATAACGGCGGTCAGCCCTCGCGCGCTGGTCGACATCGCCTATGTCGTGTTCGAAGCCGGGCGGCTGATCCGGCGCCTGTCCGATCTCTATGGCGGCCGCCCAGGCACGCTCGGCTTCTTCCGGCTGGCGCGCAGCGTGCTCGCGCATCTGGCGGTGACCGGCTCGATCGCGGTTGGCGACAGTTTCGTGCAGCAGATCGTCGGCCATGGGCTTGCCGCAAAACTCTCGGCAAAACTCGGCGAAGGCGTCGTCAACGGCATGATGACGGCGCGCATCGGCATCGCGGCGATGGAAACGGCACGCCCCTTGCCGTTCATCGCCGTGAAGCGCCCGGGCGTCGGCGATTTCCTTTCGGCGCTGACGTCGTTCGCGGCACGAAAGGACGGCCAGGACGACCGATAAGGTAAACGCGCGACCCATCGCGGGTGACGAAGCATTAACCAATCTTCTGCATGGTCGATCCGGTCCCAAGAATAGACTCTTTCGTGCCGGGTGTCGTCGATGAGAAGCGTGATCCTGTCCTGCGTCCTGCCTGCCGCCATTGCGATTGCCGCGCCGCTCGGCCTCGTCGAAAAGGCCCTTGGCGCAGAGCCGGACAAGCAGTTTTTCCGCTCCGTCGAAGGCAGATGGGTCGGCCCTGGCGAGATCATCGCCGGCAAGTACAAAGGCACCAAATTCACCTGCGACTTCAATGGCTCGACGCCCGCCAGCAAGCTCGGCATGACGCTTGACGGCGGCTGCAGGGTCGGCGTGTTCACGCAAAAGATGTCCGCCAGCGTCGAGCGCAAGGGCCGCGATGGCTATCGGGGCACCTTCATGGGCGGCTCGACCGAAAGCGGCATGGACATTGTCGGCGGCAATGTCGTCGACGCTCAGAAGGTCGTTTTCACCATCAACCGCAAGCAGTTGAACGGCGTCATGCAGGCGCGTGTCCCCGACGGCAATTCGATGACCGTGACGGTGGCCGTGCGCGTCGACAATCAGCTGGTCCCGGTGATCGGCATGAGCCTGAAGCGGGTCGATTCGGTCGAAGTCGGCGCCATCGCCAAGAACTGATCCGGCGCGTTCCGGCAGTCCGCGTCCGCCACCCGCTACAAGACGGTTCAGGTCAAAGTCGGGAAGTGGCAGGCCACTTTGCGACCCGGACGATATTCTTTCAGTTCCGGCCGCTCGGAACGGCACCGGTCCGCCGCGATCGGGCATCGCGGATGGAAGCGGCATCCGGACGGAGGCTTTAGCGGGCTCGGCACGTCGCCGGTGAGGATGATGCGCTTGCGCGCGCCCGCAGGCGTCGTCTCGACGATGGGAACCGCCGAGATCAACGCCTGGCTGTAGGGATGGGCGGGTTTCGCAAAGACCTCTTCCGCCGGGCCCTCCTCGACGATCGAGCCCAGATACATGACCGCGATGCGGGTCGAGACCTGGCGCACCACGGAGAGATCGTGGGCGATGAAGATATAGGTGAGCTTCAGCTTCTCCTGCAGATCGGCGAGCAGATTGACGATCTGGGCCTGCACCGACACGTCGAGCGCGGAGACCGGCTCGTCCAGCACGACAAGGTCGGGGTTCAACGCGATCGCCCGCGCGATGCCGACGCGCTGGCGCTGCCCGCCGGAGAACTCGTGCGGATAGCGCATCATATGGTCCGGCAACAGCCCGACCAGCTCGAACAGCTCCGCCACCCGCGCGGTGATCTCACGCGCCGAAACCTTGCCATGGATACGCAGCGGCTCGGCGACGAGATCGCCGACGCGCCGGCGCGGATTGAGCGAAGCCGAGGGATCCTGGAAGACCATTTGCAAGCGCCGCCGCAGCGGCCTGAGCTCGGACAGCGATTTCGAGGTGATGTCGTCGCCTTCGAACAGAAGCTTGCCGTCGGTGATGTCGTAGAGCCGAACCAGGCAGCGCGCCAGCGTGGACTTGCCGCATCCGGATTCGCCGACAAGGCCGACAGTCTCGCCGCGCCGCACGCTCAGCGAGACGTTGTCCACCGCATGGACCGTCCGCCTGCCTTCGGCGGAAAAGCGAGTGCCGATCCAAAAGCGTTTTGTCAGCGAACGCGTCTCGATGATCGGCCGATCTGCATCTGTCATCGCTTCGCTCATGCCTGCGCCACCCGAAAGCACGCGGCGGCATGCGCGCTCGCGCCGAGATCCGGCTTGCCGGCCTCGCAGGGCTCGTAGCGGACCGGACAGCGCGGGCCGAAGGCGCAGCCTTCCGGCAGCCGCAGCAAGGAAGGCGGCGAGCCGGGGATCGCCGGCAGGCGGCGCGGTTTGTCGCCGGTCAGCGGCGGGATCGAGCCGAGCAGCGCGCGCGTATAAGGATGTCGCGGATCGGAAAACAGCTCAGTGCGGGTGCCACGCTCGACAACGCGGCCGGCATACATGACCATCACCCGGTCGGCGAGCTCGGAGACCACGCCCATGTCATGCGTGATGAAGACCACCGCCGACTTGTGCTTCGCCCGCAATCTGCGCACGAGGTCGAGAATGCCGGCCTGCACGGTGACGTCGAGCGCGGTGGTCGGCTCGTCGGCCACCAGCAGCGCCGGATCGCAGGACAAGGCCATCGCGATCACCGCGCGCTGCCGCATGCCGCCGGAAAGCTGGTGCGGATAGCGCGACATCGCCTCGTGCGGGTTGGGGAAATTCACCTCCGCCAACAGCTCTTCGACGCGCTCCATCGCCTTGGACTTGCTGACACCACGATGCGCCCGGATCTGCTCGGCGATCTGCCAGCCGATCGTGTAGACCGGCGTGAGCGCCGTCATCGGGTCCTGGAAGATCATCGCGATCTCGTTGCCGCGCAGGCGCCTCAGCTCGCGCGGCGGCAGTCCCACCAGTTCGCGACCCTTGTAGCGGATCGAACCTTCGATGGTGGCGTTCGGGTCGGTAATGAGCCCCATCACGGCGAGCAGCGACACCGTCTTGCCGGAGCCGGATTCGCCGACGACGCCGAGGATCTCGCTTTCCTCGAGATCGAAGGAAATGCCGTCGATGGCCCGTACCGGCCCGTCATGGGTGCGGAAGGACACTTTGAGATCGCGCACCGACAATATCATGATGCCCTCAGGCGCGGATCGAGAAGGATGTAGACGAAATCGACGACCGCGTTGGCGATCACCACGAACATGGACGCATACATGACCGTCGCCATGATCATCGGCAGATCGAGATTCTGCAGCGCGTCATAGGTGAGCTTGCCGATGCCATGCAGGCCGAACACGACTTCGGTCAGCAAGGCCGAGCCGCCCACCAGCGCGCCGAAGTCGAGGCCGAACAGGGTGACGAAGGCGATGAGCGAGGTGCGCAGCGCATGGCGAAACAGGATGCGGGTCTCCGACAGGCCCTTGGCCCGGGCGGTGCGGATATAATCTTCCTGCATGGATTCGATGATGGCCGCGCGCAGCACGCGCCCGTAAATGCCGATATAGAGGATGGCCAGCGTGATCCATGGGATGACCAGCGTCAGGAACCAGCCCTTGGGATCGTCGGAAAAATTCTTATAGCCAAGCGGCGGCACCCAGGAGAATGCCCAGCTGTCGTGATAGCGGCTCTGGGTCATCAGGTTCATCACCTCGCCCAGCCAGTAGACCGGCATGGAAATGCCGAGCAGGCCCAGCGCCATCAAAAGCTTGTCCAGCCAGCTGTCTCGGGTGGCCGCGGCGACGATGCCGATGATGATGGAGACGACCACCCACAGGACCGCGGCGCCGAACACCAGCGAAAGCGTGACGGGGATGGAATCCATGACGGCAGGCACGACCTTCCAGCCGCGGTTGACGAAGGAGGTCAGGTCGCCGGTGACGAAGATCTTCTCCATCATGCGCGTGTATTGCACGTAGAGCGGCTGGTCGAAGCCGAAGCTGTGGCGAACCGCGGCCAGCACTTCCGGCGAAGCGTTGCGGCCGGCGATGCGCGCGGCGGGATCGGCGCCGGGCGTGGCGAAGAAGATCAGGAAGACGATGACCGAGATGCCGAACATCACGAACAGCATCTGACCGAAACGGCGAAGGATCGCATAAAACATCAGTCGCGCCCCAGCCGGACCTTGGAGCGCGGGTCGAGCGCATCGCGCAGGCCGTCGCCGAAGACGTTGAGCGCCATGACGGAAACGGCGATCGCCAGACCGGGCACCAGCGCCACCAGTGGCCTTGTGTAGAGCAGCGCCTGCCCGTCCTGGATGATGGTGCCCCAGCTCGCGGCCGGCGGCTGCACGCCGATCGACAGGAACGACAGCGCCGATTCCGTCAGCATGTTCAGCGCCATCATCAGCGGCACGAACACGATGAGGGTGGTGGTGATGTTGGGCAGGATGTCGCGCCATAGGATGCGCCAGCCCGGCACGCCCAGATTGATCGCGGCGAACACGAACTCGCTGTGGCGCAGCGCCAGGACCTGGCCGCGTATCGGCCGCGCCACATAGGGTATATAGACGATGCCTATGATGATGATGGGCAGCCATAGACTGCCAGATTGGATCTCGATCGGTCCGATCGCGATGCCTTGCGCGATGGTGACGATGGAAAGCGAGATCGCCAGCAGATAGATCGGAAACGCCCAGAGCACGTCGAGCAAGCGCGACAGCACCGTGTCGGTGATACCGCCGAAATAACCCGCGATCAGGCCCGCCATTGTGCCGACGATCAGCGTGAAGATGGTGGCCGCGCCGGAGATCAGCAGCGAGTTCAGGCCGCCATAGAGCAACCTTGCCATGACGTCGCGCCCCTGGCTGTCGGCGCCTAGGAAATAATTGCCGAGCCGCCAGGTCGGACCGATCGGCGTGTAGCCAAGCCCCAGTCCCTCGGTCGACTGTTCCATCACCGGAAAGTCGGCGCCGTCGATCTGGATGACGGCGTCGAGCGTCGAGGCGAACGGGTCCGTGCCCGCCCATTTCGCGTAGAGCGGCGCGCTGAAACAGGCGAGAACGATGATGAGGAACACGGCCAGGGACGCCATGGCGGCCCTGTCCGTTGCCAGCTTCGCAAACGCGACGGCCCAGGGCCCTCGCGTCTTGCGCGGCATGGCGGCGACTTGGCTGGACACGGTATGTGATTCCGCGGTTCGTTACTGCACCCAGGCCCCTTACTGCACCCAGGACTGGGTGATAATCCAGTTGAACTGCGGGTTGAACTTGAAATTGCCGATGCGCTTGCTGACGAAATCAAGCCGCTTCGGCGTGAACAGCCCGACCGCCGGTGCCTTGTCGGTGACCTGCTTGTCGATTGCCGCCCACAATTTGTCGGCCGCCTTCTGATCGGTAACGCCGAGGTCCAGCGCCTTCTGCATCTGGGCGTCGATATCCTTGTCGCAGAAGCCGGAAATGTTGATCGAGGCGTCCGAACCTTCGCGATAGGAAGCGCAGCTGAACAGGATGTTCAGGAAGTCCGACGCCGCCGGATAGTCCTTGTACCATTGGGTGACGGACATCTGCACTTTGTTGTTGGTGTTCTGGATATAGGTGAACTGCAGGTTGGACGAGATCGGCTTGACGTCGGCGACGTAGCCAATGTTGGTCAGCACGCTCTGCAGATAGACGCCGATGGAACGCGAAATGGCGGTGTCCTCGACGATGATGGTCACCTTCTGGCCCTTGGTGCCCGATTCCTCGACGAGCTGCTTGGCCTTCTCGACATCCGGAGCCGACCATTTGGCGCCCGGATTCTTGGTGAAGGGGCAATAGTCCTCATGTCCGGGGAAATCCGGCGGCAGGACCTGGCAGACCGGCGAAGCCAGCACCTTGCCGCCGAACAGCTTGACCAGCGTGTTGCGGTCGACCGCATAGGCGACGGCCTGGCGGGCCTTTTCATTGTCGAACGGCGCCATGCGCGTGTTCAGCGGCGCGTACCACCAGGCCGAAAGCGGCGAGATGTGCAGCTGGTCCATGGACTTGCTGCCGAGTTCGCCGAGGCGGTCGCTGGGCAGGGCGTCGAACATCCAGTCCGCCTCGCCGTTCTGGATCGCCGTCACGGCGGCCTCTTCCGACAGGCCGAAATCATACTGCACGACGTCCGGATAGCCGTCCGGCTGGGCTTCCTCGCTCCACTGCTTGAAATTGGGGTTGCGGGAAACCGTCATGCCCTTGTTCGGATCGAAGGCCGAGATCATGTACGGGCCGGTGCTGGGGATCGGCTTGGAGCCCATATCCTCCGCCGGCGTGTCCGCGGGCAGGATCACAGCATGCGGCAAGGCGAGCTTGTAGAGGATCTCGGCGTCCGGCTTGGTGAGATTGAGGGTGATCGTGCCGGCCGCCTCGTCGGCGACGACGCCGCCTTCCAGCGTGCAGCTCTTGGTGTCGGCCAGGCATTTGTCGGCGCCGACAATGCCGGCATAGAAGGTGCCCGACGTCGGCCCGGAAATCTTGAAGATGCGCTGGAAGGAGGCGACGACGTCCTTCACGCCAAGATCCTGGCCGTTGGAGAACTTGATGCCCTTGCGCAGCTTGAAGGTGAAGGTCTTGCCGTCATTGCTGACCGTGGGCAGCGCCTCGGCCAGGTCGGGAACGATGGAAAAGCCGTCGACGCCCTCGGCTTTGCGGAAGGCGACAAGGCCGTCATAGATCGGCTGGTACATCTGCCAGCCCTGGTCCGTGTAGTTGATATGCGGATCGAGCGTTCCGGCCGCCGATCGGGCGAGAAGGCGAATGGTGCCGCCGCGGTGTTCCTTAAGATATTCGGCCTGTGCCGGAGCCAGCCACGAGCCGGCCAGCAATGCGGCGGCCGACGCCGCCAAAAGCAGTTTCTTCATGTCGTCATTCCCCTTTTCTGTTGTCGTTGTCGTCCAGGAAGTCTCCCACCACACGCATGCAGAGTTCCTGCTCCTCGACATGCGGCATGTGGCTGGAATGCTCGAATATCTGCCAGCGCGATCCCTTGATGCCGTCCTTGAAGGGCTGCACGGTCGCGGGTGTGGCTTCGTCGTGCCGGCCGGAGATGAGGAGTGTCGGAACCTCGATGGCCGGCAGGCGGTCGATGACGCTCCAGCTCTTCAGCGTGCCGATAACGTGGAATTCGTTCGGGCCGTTCATCACATTGTAGACGGTCGGATTGCGCACGATCTGGGCGAAGGTTTCCGTCACCTCGGGCGGGAACGGCACGACCCGGCAGACATGCTGTTCGTAGAACCGCATCGTCGCTTCCTGGTAGGCCGGATCGTCCGTCGTGCCGGCCTGCTCGTGCTTCGTCAGCGTCTCCTGGACTTCCCTGGGCAGGTCGGCGCGCAGCCGGTTGGCCTCCTCGACCCAAAGCTTCATGGATGCCGGCGAGTTGGCGATGGTCAGCGACTTCAGGCCCTTCGGCCTGGTCACGCCATATTCGGCGCCCAGCATGCCGCCCCAGCTTTGACCCAGCACATGGAAGCCGCCACGGATGCCGAGATGGTCGACGAGGTTTTCCAGCTCGTCGATGAAGAGTTGGGGCGTCCAGAAGTCGGCGCCCTTTTCCGGCAGCAAGGTGGAATTGCCGCAGCCCAGCTGGTCGTAGTGGATGACCGCACGGCCGCCCCGGGCAAGAAGCTTGTAGGCATCGACGTAATTATGCGCGGCGCCCGGCCCTCCATGCAGGATGACGACCGGAGCCTTGCCGGCATCGAGCTCGCCGCTGATCCGATACCAGGTTTCATAGGCGCCGAAGCCGGCCCGCCCTTCCTTGCTGACGATCTCGGACGACATCCCGGCTCCCTCAGTGGTTGAAGACATCTCGCTGTCGCCTAGTTCGCCGCCTAGCCGGACTGCACCCACTCTTCCAGCATCTGCACGCCGAAAGCCGTGGCGCCTTCCCGGCCCAGCGGCCGGTCCTTGTCGGCCAGTTCCTTGCCGGCAATGTCGAGATGCACCCAGGGACGATCCTCGGTGAAATTGCGCAGGAAGGCCGCGGCATAGGGCGCGTCGCCGTCTTCCATGTCCTTGGCGTGGTGACGGATGTCGGCGAAGGGCGATTGCAGCCCCTCGTCATAGGCCCGGTCGAGCGGCAGTTGCCAGAACCGCTCGCCGACCTTTTCCCCCGCCGCGATCATGCGCGAGGCGATGGTGTCGTCGGTGCTGAAAAGTCCGGCGAAGACCGAGCCGAGGCCCCGCATCACCGAATAGGTCAGCGTCGCCAGATCGACGATCACCGAGGGATTGAAGCGCGAAGCGGCATAATAGAGGCAGTCGGCCAGGATCAGCCGGCCTTCCGCATCCGTGTCGAACACTTCCACGGTCTGGCCCGACGCCGTCGTGATGATGTCGCGCGGCTTGAGCGCGGTGCCGGACGGCATGTTCTCGGCAATGCCAAGCACGCCGACGGCATGCACCGGGCTGCCTTGCCGGGCAAGCGCGATCAGCAGCCCGACAACGGCGGCCGCGCCGCCCATGTCGGCCTTCATGTCGAACATCTGCTCGCCGCGCTTTATGCACAGACCACCAGAATCGAAGCAGACGCCCTTGCCGACGAAAGCCAGCGGCTGCACGGGAGCGCCCTTGCCGCGATAGCGCAGGACCGCAACGCGCGGCGGTCGCGCCGAGCCGGAGCCGACGGCCAGGATCGCATTCATGCCGAGCTCCTTCAGCCGTGCCCCATCGAGGATCTCGACATCGATACCGGCCTCGCGCAGCGGCTCCAGGTGGTCGTGGAAATTGTCTGGGTGGAGATGGTTCGGCGGCAGGTTGACCAGCGTACGCGCATATTCGACGCCGTCCGCGATGGCATAGACCCGTGTCAGCGCCGCCTTCAGCTCCGGACCGGCCGCGCCGATCAATTGCACCCGCAAAGTGCGGTCGGCGCCTGCTCCCTGACGCCGGTTGCGCATGTCGAAACGATAGCGCCGCAGCCGCATGCCGAGCGCGACCCGCGCCAGTATTTCCGCTGCGGGCAGGTCGACACCTGCGAGCGGGTCCAGCATCAGGGTGGCCGCGCATTCGCCCTTGCCTTCCAGATGCTCCGCAAGCAAACCGCCGGCCCGCGCCAGGGAAAGCGTGGTTACAGCCTCGGCCTTGCCCAAAGCCAGCACCACCACGCGCCGGGCCGACATCGCCTTGGGGGTGATAACATCGACACAGGCGCCGGACTCCTCAAGCGCGGCCGGCTCGGAACACGCTCGGGACAAGATCCCGTCCATTTCAGCATCGAGCGCCGCTGCCCGGAGCCCAAAACCGTTTTGAGCGGTTTGCAGGATCACGACGACCGAGGTTTCCGCGGAAATCTCCTCCGCCGCTTCAAAGACCGGCGCCGGCGACTGAGGCATAGAAGCTCATTCTCCCATTCTGGGGCGCCCCGCCGAGGCTCAGCTGGCGTCATACGCAAAGCTTCGCCGGTCCCCGGCGGAAGCCGGTCATACCGGTTTCCGCCGCTGGTGGAATGGCATCGGAGTGCCCAAACAATCGTTTTCGGATGGCGACTTGGTCGCTCTTGCCTTTTGGGTATCCCCGAACCGGCCAAGCGATCAAACGCCAATTTTGCCCAAGTCGATTGACAAAAACTCAACTGACATTTCATGATCGGCCAATGGCCCTGCCCTCACTCAATGGCATGCGCGCTTTCGAGGCCGCCGCGCGTCTCGGCAGCATCAAGGATGCAGCGGAAGAGCTGCATTTGACGCCCTCGGCCGTCAGCCGCCACATCCGCGCGCTCGAGAAGAACCTTGGCCAGGAGCTGTTCGAGCGCGGCTTTCGCCAGATCACACCGACCATCAGGGGCTCATATTATGCGCGCGGCCTCTCCGAAGCATTCGAGGCTATCTGGCGCGCCACCGACGATGTCAGCTTCGTCCATGGTCACGGCAGGACCCAGCGGGTCAGGGTTCTCTGCGTGCCGGCGGTTTTGAACCTTTGGCTGGCGGACCGGCTGCCGAATTTCCGCAAGCTGCATCCGTCCGTGAACCTGGAGATCTCGACGTCGGGCAAGCGCGCCAACTTCGATTTGGCCATTGTCGACGAGTTCGTCTACAAGGCCGGCCCGGCCCTGACGCTGCTGATCCCGCTCGTTCTGACGCCAGTCTGCGCGCCGTCGCTGCTTGAGGGACCGGTGCCGCTCAGAACGCCCGCCGATCTGGTCAATCATCACCTCATCCACGAATGCGAGAGCATGCGCTGGCGGCGCTGGCTGGAACAGGAAGGCGTTCTGGACGCCACGCCGAAATCCAGCACGACGCTCGATGACTGCACCTTGATCATGCGCGAGGTGATAAACGGCGCGGGGATCGCTTTGGCCGACACCATGATGGCGCAGGACCTTTTGCAGCAAGGCAAGCTTGTCGCCCCGTTCAGCGCCCGCCACACCTATCCCGCCGGAATCTACCTGCACCAGCGCCGCAGCATCGGAAACAAGCCAGGCACCGGCCTGTTCCAGGATTGGCTGCTCGCCGAGATCGCCGACCATAAGCGCACGATGGGTATCGCATAGCGCGTCTCCTCCGAAGCGCCGCGCAAGAAAAAGGCGGCGACCGACCGGCCACCGCCTTCGAATTGTCGACGGCTGGGCTCAACCCTTGATGGTGGCGGTCAGCTCGTCATAGGCCTTGCAGGCTTCGTCGAGCGTCGTGGCGCCCTGATATTTCGTCGTCACAGCCTGCACCTTGGCGGTCAAATCAGCCGCCTTGCTCGGATCCTTGGTGACGGCTTGCTGGAGCGCGGCAGCCATGTCCTGCGCCTTCTTGGCGGCGATTTCCTGCGTGCATTCCGGGCCCTTGGAGCAAGCCGACCCGGCCAACGCCGCAACACCGATGGCAACGAGCAAAAACTTCTTCATGTCAATCATCTCCTCAAAAAAGGCAGCCGCCCATCGCCGCTGCCTCCACTGGCCGAAGCCGAACGTGCCATAACCGCTGATTGTGGCGTGACGCAACGACCGGGCCGCATAAACTTGTGTAATCGGGTTGCAACGTCGCGGCGTCCGTGTTGAGGCCGCCCGATGCATGTCGCCCAAAGCGCGCAGCGGTTTTGGGTCGACGACAGGCATAAAGCAACAAGCTAAAGCGCGTCGTACGAGGCCATTCAGGCGCGACGGCTTTAGAGCAATCCCAGGAAATGTGCGAAACGGTTTTCAGCCCCGAAAACAAAGAGATAGTGCGTCTCACCGTTTTCGTGAAACGATGAGACGCTCCATGTCAGCTGGAGCAAAGTTCACTCGCGAGGCTGTAGCAGCGCCAGCACGACGGTCAATGCGGCAAGGACGGCGGTAAGGGTCAAAGGTCCCGTGGCGCCATGGGTATCCACGACATAGCCGCCGACAACCGCGCCGATGGTGATGGCAACCTGGAAGGAGACGACCATCAGGCTACCCGCAGCTTCCAGCGCATCAGGTGCCGCGCGGGACAGATTGGTCGGCAGCACCACCGGCGCCATGCCGAAGGCCAAGCCCCAAAGCGTGACGAATGTGAACGCGACGCCAATGTGCACGCCCCAAAGCACCAATGCCAGCGCCGCAAACGCCATCAATGCGGCGTTGCCCGCGAGCGCCATGCGGATATTGGCGTCGGCCATACGGCCGCCGGCGACGTTGCCGATCACAGCCGCGATGCCAAATCCGAGCAGGGCCAGGGCAATTGGCCCGGTGGCGAGGAGCGTCACGTGTTCGAGGAAGGGGCGCACATAGACAGAGCCGGCAAAATGCCCCGTCATCAGCAAAAGAATGGCCAGCATGCCGAGTTGGATGCCACGCCGCCGTGTCAGCCGAAATACATCCGCAAGACTATTGCTGGCCGTGGCAGGCAGGGTCGGCAGGCTAACCAACTGCAGCAGCATGGCAATCACCGCCAACCCCGCCGTCAAGGCCATGGCGCTGCGCCATCCCAGCCAGTCGCTGATCAACGCCCCCATTGACGGGGCGGCAATGGTGGCGAGCGAGACGCCGAGGGTGACGATGCCCATGCCCCGACCTGTCGCATTGGCGCCGACCAGCCTGGCCACGACGGCAACCGAGAGTGCCCAGAATGCGCTGAGAGCGATTCCGAGCCCGGCCCTGCCCAGCAGCAACAGCCAGAAATTGGGCGCTAGCGCGGCAAGGAGGTTGGAACCGACCGCCAAGGCGCTGAGGCCAACCAGCACCGTCTTGCGGTTCAATCGTCCGATGAGAACATTGCTCAACATGGCCGTCACGGCGCCGACCGAAGCCGTGGCGGTGACGACCTGTCCGGCGGTTCCTTCGCTGATGCCGAGGTCCCGCGCCATCGGCGTCAGCAGGCCTGCCGGCAGGAATTCGGCTGATACCAGGGCAAAGCTGGTGGCCGCCAATGAAATGACCGCAAACCAGGTGGCTGCGTTCCACGGGGCTGGCGCGGCGTCATCGAGGTCTATCGCCGCGTCTTCAAGCTGTAAAGTTGTGTCTGTCACTGAAAGATCTCCAAAGTCTGGAGGTCTTCAATAGACGAGTCTTCTCGGATGATATGTATCTTATAATCCGAAATTCATGTCCGTTCGTCCGGGAATTGTGCGGCGCACAACGCCTGGCGAGACATTGGTGATGCGTTTGAACGCGCGCGCGAAGGATGCTTCGCTATCATAGCCCAAACGGGTAGCGACCTCGGCAACCGACAGGCCGTTTTGCCCGAGCAACTCGCGGGCAAGCTGCATCCGCAGACGGGCGAGATAGTGGGCAGCGCCCTCCCCTAACACAGCGCTGAAGCGCTCGGCGAAAATCGAGCGCGATTGGCCTGCCAAGGCGGCAAGGCTTTCCAGGGTCCAGTTATGCCCGGGGTCTCGATGCATGGCTGCCAGAGCGCGGCCGATATGGGGGTCGCGGATGGCTGCAAGCCAGCCGGTGGTCGAAGCTCCAGTGCAATTGACCCAGCAGCGGATAAGCCGGGCGGTCAGCAAGTCCGCCATGCGGGACAGAATCGTGGCGCTGCCCATCTGCGGTTGCGCGGCCTCCGCCGTCATAGCCGCCAGCAAAGGACGGACGACCGGATCGTTGCCGGCCACATCGCACCCCTTGATAATAGATGGCATCAACGTGATCAGTGGATTGAGCGCACAGACGCCCAGGGCCATGGAGCCGCAGAAAAGGGTGCTTGTCGCGCCCGTCCCTTCCCGCACCACCTCACAGACATTGCTCCCCAACCTGGTAACCTGGCAACTCTCGAGCGAGTCGTCGACAACGTCCGGCGCACTAGCCAGCCGATGGGCGATGCCTTGCGGCAACAGCACCAGATCGCCATCGCGCAACTCCTGCCAGCCTTCCGCTTCGGTATAAATCCAGCATGGACCCTGGCCGACAAAGTGAAAGCGAAGCAGCTTCTGTTGCGGAAAGGCGATGCTCCATGGATGCCGGAGCTCGCAGCGGCCATAGTTGACCCCACTCAAACGAAAGTCCTGTAGGACTTCGCTGAGCGCATCCATCGGGATATGCAGAGGCGGGCGGGACGAATAGTCAGGCATTCGGCTACTGTATATGCCGAACGTCCGGCAGGCAAGCGGAGGCCGCTTCAACGGCACCCTACCCTTCAAGTCAGTCCGCCCGCCCTTGCCTCTCGCTCCCGGGGCATGCAAGGAGTGCTTCGAGCAACGGGACGACAGGCATGGCAGTTGAAGCGTCGAGTAGCGATCTGGTGCAGGTTGTGGCGCTGCTCGCCGCGGGCGTCGTCGCTGTGCCGATCTTCAAGCGCATGGGACTGGGCTCGATCCTCGGCTACCTCGCCGCCGGCGTGGTCATCGGTCCGTTCGGCCTGCGCATCTTTTCTGAATCGGAAGCAATCCTCCACGTCGCCGAGCTCGGCGTCGTAATGTTCCTGTTCATCATCGGGCTGGAGATGCAGCCGTCGCGGCTCTGGGGCCTGCGTCGCGAGATTTTCGGCCTGGGTGCCTTGCAGGTCGGCGTCTGCGCGGTGCTTTTGACACTGGTCGGACTGGCCGGCGGCTTTCCCATCGCGCAGTCCTTCGTCGCCGGCGCCGGCTTCGTCCTGACCTCGACGGCGATCGTCATGCAGTTGCTCGAAGAGCGCGGCGAGATCGCCACGCCGAAAGGCCAGCGCATCGTCTCCATCCTGCTGCTCGAAGACCTGATGATCGTGCCGCTGCTCGCGCTTATCGCATTCCTTGCACCCGGCGGCGCCGAAACCAGCCTTTCGGAGCGGCTGACCGAAGTCGGGATCGGCATCGCCGCGATCGTGGGACTGGTCGTGGCCGGCCGTTACCTGCTCAATCCGCTCTTCCGCATCCTGGCCGATGCCCGCGCCCGCGAGGTCATGACCGCCGCGGCGCTGCTGGTGGTGCTGGGATCGGCCCTGGCCATGCAGCTCTCCGGCCTGTCGATGGCGATGGGCGCCTTCCTCGCCGGCGTGCTGTTGTCGGAATCGACCTTCCGCCACCAGCTCGAAGCCGATATCGAGCCGTTCCGCGGCATCCTGCTCGGCCTGTTCTTCCTCGCCGTCGGCATGTCGCTCGACCTTGGCGTCGTAGCCCAGAACTGGCGGCTCATCGCCATCTATGTCGTCGCCTACATGGTCATGAAGGCATTCGGCATCTACGTCGTCGCGCGCATTCTGAAAAGCGGCCATCGCGAGGCGCTCGAACGCGCCGTCTTCATGGCGCAGGGCGGCGAGTTCGCCTTCGTGCTCTATTCGTCCGCTGCCGCAGTCGGCATCATCGACGGCCAGGCCAACGCCACGCTGACTGCCATCGTCATCATCTCGATGGTGCTGACGCCGCTCGCGATCTTGGCGCTGCGTTACCTCACCCCGCGCGACGAGCAGTCCCTCGACGGCGTCGACATCGCCGACGGCCTCACCGGCAGCGTGCTGATCATCGGCTTCGGCCGCTTCGGCCAGATCGCCAGCCAGCCGCTTTTGCTGCGCGGGATGGACGTCTCGATCATCGACAACGAGGTGGAGATGATCCAGGCGGCGGCCGATTTCGGCTTCAAGGTCTATTACGGCGACGGCACGAGGCTGGACATCCTGCATGCGGCTGGCGCCGGGCGCGCCCGCGCGGTGCTGATCTGCGTCGACAAGCCCGACGCCGCCGTGCGCATCGCGCAGCTTATCAAGGCCGAATTTCCACTGGTCACCATCCTGGCGCGCGCCTTCGACCGCGGCACCGCGCTGCAGCTCGTGCGCGCCGGCGTCGACTATCAGCTGCGCGAGACCTTCGAATCGGCGCTGGTCTTCGGCGGCTCCGCGCTGGAGGCGCTTGGCGTCGATCCCGAGGAGGTCGCCGAAGTCATTGAGGATGTGCGACGCCGCGACGAAGCGCGCTTCGAGACGCAATTGGCCGAGGGCGTGCGCGCCGGCCAGCGTTTCCTCAAGGGCAATATCGGCACGCCGATCCCGACGCCGCTCACGCAGCCACGCCGCGCCGGCCGCGCGCTGAACCAGGAAACCGCCGTCGTGCTGAACCAGGCAGAGACCAAGAACTGAGAGGCAAATATGGCAGAGCTTGATCCGCGAGCGCTTTCGGTCATCGCATTCTGGCGCGACGCCGGCGAGGACGCCTGGTTCGAAAAGAGCGACGCCTTCGATGCCGATTTCCGCGGCCGCTTTCTCGAGCTGCATTACGCCGCTGCGCGGCGCGAATGCGACGACTGGAATGCGCATGCCGAAGGGTCGCTGGCGTTGATGATCCTGCTCGATCAGTTCCCGCGCAACTGCTTCCGCGGCACCGGCCACATGTACGCGACCGATCCGCTCGCCAGATACTTCGCCGACAGGGCAATCGCCGCCGGTCAGGACCTCAAGCTGGAAGAACCGGTTCGCGTCTTCCTCTATTTGCCCTTCGAGCATTCCGAATTGCTGGCGGATCAGGAACGGTCGGTGGAACTCACCGCCAAGCGAGCGCCGGACTATCTTAAATACGCCAATGAGCATCTGGAGATCATCCAGCGCTTCGGTCGCTTTCCGCACCGCAACCGCATGCTCGGCCGCGCGACGACGGCCGAGGAGCAGGCTTTTCTGGACGGCGGCGGGTTTTCCGGCTAACCGGCCGGCTGACCTAAGCGAGCCACCATTCGCGGCCCGAAGGCAGCCGCTCGATGCCGGACGTATCGACGGCTTCGAGCCGCTCCGATACGCTTCTGCCGCCGACGGAAAGCCCTGGCGCGATCTCGGCCAGCGGCGCCAGCACGAAGGCGCGTTCTAGCATGCGCGGATGCGGCACTTCGAGGCCGGTCTCGTGGATCACCCGGTCGCCGAACACCAGGATGTCTATATCGATGAGGCGCGGCCCCCAGCGCTCCTCGCGCACGCGCTTCAGCCGCTTCTCGACATCGAGGCAAAGCCCAAGCAGCGCGCGTGGCGAAAGCGCCGTCTCGATCGCGGCGGCGGCATTGAGGAAATCGGGCTGGTCGAGCTTGCCCCAAGGAGGCGTGCGGTAGAGCGACGAGACGGCGGTGACGCGCGTCGCGTCGTCGCCGTCCAGCATGCGCAATGCCGCGCCCATGGACTTCGCCGGCTCGCCGAGATTGCCGCCGAGACTGAGGTAGACGGCGCTATTCTGGCCAGACAACGGTCACCTCGACATGATCGAGCACGCCCGGCACCGGGGCGTTCGGCTTGCGCACGGTGATCGCGGCTTTCCTGATCTGCGAGAATCGCGCTGTCAGCGCCTTCGCCACCTCCAGCGCCAGCGCCTCGATCAGGAAGCGGCGATGTCCGGTCACGATCTTTTCGATAACCGAGAAGGCGACGCCATAATTGACGGTGTCTTCGATGGAATCCTCAGTCAGCGGCCGGCTGGGCTCGACCGTCAGCTCGGCATCGACGTAGAAACGCTGGCCAAGCGTCTCCTCCTCGTCCAGCACGCCGTGGCGGGCGAAGAAGGCGCAGTTCTTCATGCGGATGAGGTACATGATCAGTGTCCGGGAGGAAGCTCGGTTTCGCGTTGAAGCATAGCATCGGTGACCGCCAGCGCATCCACGTTGATTGCGACATCGTGGACGCGAAACAGGTCGGCTCCCTTCAAGCGCAGGATGACACTGGTGGCCGCCGTGCCGGCAGCCCGTTCCGCGGGATCGCGCCCGGTGGCGGTGCCGATGAAGCGCTTGCGCGAGGTTCCGGCCATCAACGGGTAGCCGAGCGCCTGAAGCTCGGAAAAACGCGCCATCAGGTCGAGGTTTTCCTCCGCCGTTTCCTTGGCGAAGCCGAAGCCGGCATCGAGCACGATCTGGCTGTCGGCGACATTGCCGGCGCGCGCGATCTCCAGCGATTTGCGCAGGAACAGGAACTGGTCCTCGATCACGTCGGGCAGCTTCTGCCGTTCGCGCCCGGTATGCATGATGACGAGCCCGGCGCCTGTCTCGGCCGCGACGCGCGCGATGCCCGGCTCACGTTGCAGCCCCCAGACGTCGTTGACGATATGGGCGCCGGCGGCGACGCCAAGCCGCGCGGTGTCCTCGCGATAGGTGTCGACCGAGATCAGCGCCTCGCCGGAAGCGGCGAGCGCCGCGATGACCGGCAGCACGCGCGCCTGTTCTTCCTCGGCGGAGATCGGGGCGAAACCGGGCCGCGTCGATTCCCCGCCGACGTCGATGATCGCCGCGCCCTGCTTCACCATGCGGTGCGCCTGCTCCAGCGCCTTCTCGGGCGCGATGAACAGGCCGCCGTCCGAAAAGCTGTCGGGCGTCACGTTGAGGATGCCGGCGACGACCGCCTTCGGACCGAGGTCGAGATAGCGTCCATGCGCCAGCTGCCATCGCCTTGTCGTCATTGTCCATCAACCATGCGTGATCCGCGCGAAATCAATTCCGTTGCGCTGGCGACGGCCCTAAAGCAAGGTGCGTGAAGAGGCAATATGATGAACCGCTCCCTGCTCTGCGCCCTGATGCTCTCGCTCACTGCCCTGCCGGCGGGCGCGGCCAGTCTGGTCAAGACCTACAGCTATTTCAGCGTCGGCGGCCGCACGCTCGACGATATCCAGAACCAGCTGTCGAGAAACGGCCCCGAGGTGAAGAGCACCGGCTCGCGGCATCCCGGCGCCACGCAAATGGCCTTCACCACCCGCATCAGCTACGCGCAGAGCGCCGGGTCCTGCCGCATCGCCGACGCGGCCGTCACCTTGAAGGTCAAGGTAATCCTCCCCGAATGGCGGCGCCCGCGCAAATCCGATCCCGGCGTCAGGCTGGTCTGGGACACGCTCTCGGCCGACATCAAGCGGCATGAGGAGCGCCATGTCGAGATCGCCAAGAACCATGCGCGCCTGCTCGAGGATGCGCTGAAGGCACTCCCACCGCAAAAGACCTGCGAGCAGGCGAAGCTCAACGCCGCCGCGGTCCAGGCAGCCGAGCTCGCCAGGCACGATCAGGACCAGGTCCGCTTCGACCGCGTCGAGAGCGTCAATTTCGAAAGCCGTATCCTTCGGCTGATGCGCTACCGGATGGAGCGTGTCGAAGCCGGCCAGCTGCCGCCGCCTTGACTTGAGAGCCGAGCCCTGTCCGGGGCCAATTTCATCCAAGCATGGTGCCAGACCGGAAAAACTTTCGAGTGATGGTCGAAATCGGCCTATATCGAACGACATAATGCGGGTTCGAAGCGCCAAAGCCTCGGGTCCACGATGAGAAATGACAGGTGCGTCCGGCCAAAGCCGTCTTGGCGCACCAAGCACCAGCCTTTGAAAGAATGACGCATGGACCAGACCGTCGAGAACCAGGCGATGGCGCCGAAAGCCGCGCCGATGATGAGCGAGAGCGAGAAGAATGCCATCATCGGCGGCGTGCTGTTGTCGATGCTGCTGGCGGCCCTCGATCAGACCATCGTAGCCCCTGCCCTGCCGACGATCGCCGGCGCGCTCGGCCATGCCGAATATCTGCCGTGGATCGTCACCGGCTATCTTCTGACCGCGACCGCGATGGCGCCGCTCTACGGCAAGATTTCCGATGTCTACGGGCGCCGCCCTGTCATCTACGCCGCCATCCTCGTCTTCCTGCTCGGGTCGCTGGTCAGCGCGCTCGCTCCCAACATGCTGGTGCTGGTCATCGGCCGCGCCATCCAGGGCGCCGGCGGCGGCGGTCTCTTCGCGCTGGCCCAGACGGTCATAGGCGACCTCGTGCCGCCGCGCGAGCGCGCCCGCTATGCGGCCTGGATCGCAGGCACATGGGCGGTCGCCAGCGTCGCCGGCCCGCTGCTCGGCGGCGTGTTTGCCGAGCATCTGCACTGGTCGCTGATCTTCTGGATCAACCTGCCGATCGGCTTCCTGGCCATGGCCATCGTCAACAACCCGCTGAAGAAGCTACCGATCGCGGCCAAGAACCATCGCATCGACGGCTTGGGCGCCGTGCTGCTGGTTATCGCCACAACGCTTCTGCTCCTGGCGCTCAGCTGGGGCGGCAGTGCCTATCCCTGGTTTTCCCGCGAAATCCTTGGGCTGGTTGCCTGTTCGGCGGTGTTCTGGGCCTTCTTCGCGCTCAGGCTGCTCAAGGCGGCCGAGCCTTTGATCTCGCTCGAAGTCTTGGGCAACCCGATCGTGCTCGCCGGCACGTTGTCGATGTTCCTCTTGCAGGCCGCAAATATCGGCGCCTCGGTATACCTGCCGGTCTATCTGCAATCGGTCGTCGGGCTTTCGGTCAGCGAATCCGGCACCGCGATGCTCGGCCTCCTGCTCGGCACGGTCGCCGGCGCGACCTTCAGCGGCCGCACGATCCCGCGCTTTGTCCACTACAAGCGCATCGCGATGATCGGCGTCGGCCTGGCCATCGTCTGCATCGGCGTGCTCAGTGCCATTGCGGAACACGCCTCGCTGCTCGAGGTGGAAATCCTGACCACTCTGATCGGCCTGGGCAGCGGAACGACATTCCCGGTTGCCACCGTCTCGGTCCAGAATGCCGTCGATCGCGCGCATCTCGGTGTCGCGACGGGCGTTCTGACCTTCCTGCGCACGCTGGGCGGCGCGCTCGGCGTGGCCATGCTCGGCGCCGTCGCGCTCGGCTACGGCCTGCCATTGTCCTCAGAAGGCTCGCACACGCATATCCATCAGGCATCGGCGTTGCCGTTCGTGATGATCTTCGTCGCCGCCGGAGCAACGCTCGTTCTGGCGCTGATCACGCTGGGCTTGATGCCCGAAAAGGAACTGCGCGGCCACGACGAGCAAACCGCGCCCGCGCTTGCGGAGTAGATCGCTTGAAGGTGTGTTGAGATTCAGGTCAGGCCGAGTCGAGAAGGGCAGTTTCCGAGAACCGGAGCGGAGCGTACTTGAAGTACGTGAGCACCGGAAGCGCAGGAAGCTGCCGTTCGCAGTCCGGCATCACCTGAATATCTATACGCCTTAATCATGCACGCCGAGCTTCTTCTGCAGGCTGGTCGACGAGGTCGTATACTGAAAGACGATGCGCTCGCCCGGGCTGACGATCCGCTTGGCGGCCTGCGCCATCAGCGCCACCTCATGGAAGCCTGACAGGATCAGCTTGAGCTTGCCCGGATACCAGTTGATGTCGCCGACGGCAAAGATACCCGGGATCGACGTCTGGAACTTCTCGGTGTCCACGGGGATCAGGTTCTCGTGAAGGTTGAGGCCCCATTCGGCGATCGGCCCGAGCTTCATGGTGAGGCCGAAGAATGGCAGCATGCGGGTGCACGGCACCTCGACGTCGCCATCCGGGCCGCCCTTGATGGTCGCCGACGACAGCTGACCGCCGCCGCCCGCAAGGCCGCTGACCTGGCCGACCAGGAATTCGAGCTGCTTCATCTCATGCATGGCATACATCTTGTTGACGCTGTCGGGCGCGGCCCGGAATTCCGGGCGGCGATGCACCAGCGTCACGCTCTTGGCGATCGGCTGCAGGTTGAGCGTCCAGTCGAGCGCCGAATCGCCGCCGCCGACGATGACGAGATCGTGGCCGCGAAATTCCTCCATGCGTCGGACCGAATAGAAGACGCTCTTGCCTTCGTACTCCTCAATGCCCGGAATGGGCGGACGCTTGGGCTGGAACGAGCCGCCGCCAGCGGCGATCACCACCACCTTGGCCTCGGACAATTCACCTTCGTCGGTAGCGACGCGGAAACTGCCGTCCTCCAGCTGTTCAAGGCTCGACACCATGCGGTTGAAGGTGAAGTCCGGCTTGAACGGATGGATCTGCTCCATGAGCTTGTCGACCAGGCCTTGCGCGGAGATCATCGGCCAGCCTGGAATGTCGTAGATCGGCTTTTCAGGATAGAGCTCGGCGCATTGGCCACCGGGACGATCGAGAATGTCGATCAGATGGCATTTCATGTCGAGCAGACCGAGCTCGAACACGGCGAACAGGCCGATCGGCCCTGCCCCGACAATGAGAACGTCCGTTTTGATGGTATCGGTCATGCGCTGCGCCCTGATTGGGAATGCGGCGAGACTGCATGAGCTATGGGCCGCTGCCAAGCTGCCGGCGCGAAAGAATATTGGGAAGCAGCCAAGGTGTGACGAGATTCAGGTCAGGCCGAGTCGGAGTCGAAGACGGGCGCAAAGCGACCATACTGGGTGACGTCCGAGAACCGGCCTACGCCGGCCGTAGCTTATTTTAACCGCCACGCCATTCGTGAGTGCTTCGGCCGGCAAAGGCCGAAGCGCAGGAAGTCGCCATTTGCAGGCCGGCCTCACCTGAATATCGACGCGCCTTAACCCTGGCGCGCGGGGACCCGAACCACCAGCCCGTCCAGCGCGTCGCGCACCTTGATCTGGCATGAGAGGCGTGAGTTCGGCTGGACCTCGTAGGCGAAGTCCAGCATGTCCTCCTCCATCGCCTCCGGCTCGCCGACCTCCGCTGTCCATGCTTCGTCGACATAGACATGGCAGGTCGCGCAGGCACAGGCGCCGCCGCATTCGGCTTCGATGCCGGGCACCGCGTTGCGGATTGCATTTTCCATCACCGTCGAGCCGTTTTCGGCTTCCACGTCAAATCGGGTCCCGTCATGGGCGATGTAAGTCAGCTTGGTCATTAAGTCACCTGAGGAGTCGCAGCCGAGATAATCACTCTGCCGGACAAGTCAACTGCGGCGCGAAAGCGCCACGAAATGACGTTTTTCAGAAAGGCGGGATACTAGCGGCTGATGCCGGCGATGAAGTCGCGCACTTCCTCGATCAGCGTGCTGAGCCGCTTGAGCGCCCGGACGTCTTCCGGCTGGGTTTCAATGATCGCCGCGCAGTCGGCCACCGCAAAGGCGCCGATACCGCGCGCCGAGCCTTTCAGGCCATGCGCCAGAAGCACCCTTTGCCTCGCGTCGGCATCCGCGATCTGGTCACGGACCGACAGCGACTGGTGCACGAACAGCGCCAGCACCTCGCGTTCGAGGTCGCGGTCGCCCATTGTCTGGCGTGCCAGATGGCCGAGATCCACCGGTCGGGCTCCAGCCGTTCCGGAGGCGTCGCCCCCCGGCATGGAAAACGCAATACCACTTTCGCCACGCATACGCACTGCAACTCCATCAAGCGGGCAGACGGGCCCACGAAAATAGGCGCTCCCGGTCGCCAACGGGTTAACGACTGCAGGGAAAAATGTTGTCACGGAGGCAGCCGGATCACGTCTCCGTTAACCTTATATTTAAAGTTTTACGTATCGCCTGGAATGCATGTTTTCTTTACCCCTGTGTGTCATTACGATACGAAGGTCCATTTTTCAGCCTCCTGCGCGGGATAGACAAGCCAGAATCGGGCCAGAATCAGGCCAAAATCATAAGTCCCGCGGCAGCTAGTACAGGGTAGCGAAGGCATGGCTAAGAAACCAACGACGACGAAGTCTCTCGAGAATGACGTGGCCGCGGAACTGGAAAAGGCGCTTGACCTTGACCTTAACGGCGACGAAGGCGGCCTCGACATGGCGGCGTCGATGGAGGATCTCGAGGCGCAGATTTCGGCGGCGGCCGACGAGCTGGCGCGCGAAGGGCGCAGCCATAGGACGGAGCCGGCAAACAATCCCCAGCCTGCCAACCCCCAGCCTCCGAGGGCGCCCGCTGCAAAGCCGGCCGAGTTGCGCCCGGTCGAGCCGCGCAATGGGCAGCCGTCCGGCTTTACGCCTCCAGCCGGCTTCACGCCCGCCAATGATGACCGACAGAAGGACTACAAGACGCTGCTGCACAGCCTCAATCGCCGTGCGTCCAGCACCGTCTACTGGGTGATCGCCTTTATCTCGCTGGCCTGGATCGCCGGCGCCGGCGGCCTGGCCAACCTGTTGTTCGGTCCCGGCATCTGGAAGATCCGTACCGTCGACCAGTTCTTCGCCCGTCCCGAGTTGATCGGCCTGGCGGTTGCCGCGATCGTTCCGGTCATCCTGTTCTGGGCTTTCGCCGCCATGATCCGGCGCGCGCAGGAAATGCGCCTCGCCGCGCAATCCATGACCGAGGTCGCCTTCCGCCTGGCGGAGCCCGAAAACCTCGCCCAGGACCGTGTCATGATGATCGGCCAGGCCGTTCGCCGCGAGGTGGCGGCCATGGGCGAAGGCATCGAGCGCACCCTGGCCCGCGCGGTTGAGCTCGAAACGCTCGTCCACGGCGAAGTCAGCCAGCTCGAACGCTCCTATTCCGAGAACGAGGCCCGCATCCGTTCGCTGGTCGACGGTCTCGGCAGCGAGCGCGAGGCGGTCGTCACCCATGCCGAGCGCGTGCGCGCCTCCATCGCCAGCGCTCACGAGACGCTGCGCGACGAGATCGGCTCGGCCAGCGACATCATCCGCGACTCGATCCTCAACGCGTCGACCAAGCTGTCGATGACGATCAACAATTCCGGCGACACGCTGATCGACCGCATCAATGAAAGCTCGACGTCGATCTTCGATTCGGTGGAATCGCGCCTTGACAACATCACGGACCGTCTTTCGACCTCCGGCGAGGCCTTCGCGAGCCTTCTCGACACCCGTATCGCCAAGCTCACCGACACCACGGACGGCCTGACACGCTCGCTGACCGACCTGCTCGACGACCGCACCAACGGCATGGTCTCGCTACTCGGCGGCGCGGCGCGTACCTTGAGTTCGGAGTTCGAGACGAGCCTCAGCGGCATCGAACGGACCCTGGCCGAACGCGGTCAGGCGCTGATCAGCGAATTCCAGACCCGCGCCGAGGCGCTCGACACCGGTACGCAGAAACTCAACGCCGCCCTCGAAGCCCGCGCCCGCCAGATCAACGAGACGCTGGTCGAGCGCGCCCGCGAGATCGCGCACACCTTCGCCGAGAGCAAGGACCAACTGTCGTCGATGATCGACCAGGGCAAGACGCAGATCGGCGCCGACATGGCGGACATCATCTCGTCGACCTCTTCCATGCTCGAAGCCCGCGCCACCGACTTCGCCGGACGCATGGAAGCGGCCCGGCATGTCGTGTCGCGCTCATTCGATTCCGACATCCAGCGGCTGGCCGATGCCCGTGTCGGCATCGAGGAAGCCGTCGAGAACCACAGCCGCGCGCTTTCGGAGAGCCGCGAGCGCATGGCGGCCGCCATGCAGGAGGACCTGGCGAAATTCGCCGAAGGCCGCGTGGCAATCGATGCCGCCGTCACCAACCAGGTGCAGAAGCTGGCAGAAGGCCGCAGCCTGATCTCGCGCGCGCTGGAAGAAGACCTGCGCAAGGTCAACGAGTCGCGCGCTGCCATCGATGCGTCGCTGGGCAGCCATCTGGAGCGGCTCGAAGAAGGCCGCAACCGCCTGTCCCAGGTCTTGAACGAAGACTCCGGCAGGCTCGTCCAAGCTCGTACTATGATTGACGAAATGGTCGCCGGCCATGTCGGGAAGCTGGCCGAAGGCCGCAACATCCTGGCGCGCGCCCTGGAGGCCGATCTCAACAAGCTGCAGGACAGCCGCGCCTCCATCGACGGCCTTGTCGCCGGTCAGGTCGAGAAGATCGCCGAGGGCCGCGCGGTGCTCGCCAAAGCGCTCGAGACCGACATCATCGGCATCCGTGGCCTGATCGAGACCCACTCGACCAAGCTCGCCGAGGACCGCGGCGAGCTCAGCCGCGCCCTTGAAAGCGATCTGAGCGGCATCCGCGGCCTGATCGACAGCCACGCCGGCAAGCTCGCCGAGGACCGCAGCCTGCTGTCGCACACGCTGGAAGCCGACCTCGCCAAGCTCGCCGAAAGCCGCGCCTCGATCGACGGCCTTGTCGCCGGCCAGGTCGAGAAGCTCGCCGAAGGCCGCGACATCCTCAAGCGTGCCCTGGAAGCCGACCTCAACGCCATCAAGGGTGCCATCGCGGGACATTCGGACAAGGTGCTGGAAGATCGCTCACAGCTTTCGAAAGCGCTTGAAACCGACCTGCAGGCCGTCAGCGGCGCCATCGCCGACCATCAAAACAGGCTCGTTCAGGACCGTTCCGTGCTGTCGAAGTCGCTGGAGGACGATCTCGCCAAGCTGGCGGAGAGCCGCTCCAGCATCGATGGGCTGGTCGCCGGCCAGGTCGAGAAGCTCGCCGAAGGCCGCGACATCCTCAAGCGCGCGCTGGAGGCCGACCTCAACACAATCCAGTGCGCGATCGTCGATCATTCGCAGAAGATCACCGACCATCGCGCCGAGCTTTCGCGTGCGCTGGAGACCGATATGGCTAATGCCAGCGGCCTCATGCAGACCCATGCCGACCAACTGTCGCAGAACCGGGCGACGCTGTCCAAGGCGCTCGAGGACGATCTTGCCAAGCTCGCCGAGAGCCGCGCCGGCATCGACGGCCTGGTCTCCGGCCAGGTCGAGAAGCTCGCGGAAGGCCGCGACATCCTCAAGCGTGCGCTGGAAGCCGACCTCGCCAAGCTCGCCGAAAGCCGTTCCTCGATCGACGGCCTGGTCGCCGGCCAGGTCGAGAAGCTCGCCGAAGGCCGCGATATCCTTAGGCGCGCCCTCGAAGCGGACCTTCAGAAGCTGACGGAAAGCCGCTCGGAGATCGACGACGTCATCGCCGGCCATGTTGGCAAGCTGTCCGAGGGCCGCAACATGCTGGCCAAGGCCCTCGAGGACGATCTCGTCAAGCTTGCCGATGCGCGCAAGGACGTCGACCGTTCGGTTTCCGGCCATATCGACCAGATCGCTGCCCGAAGCAGCGATATCTCGGCGGCGATTGCCGCCGATGTCGAGAAGATCGAGCAGGCCTTCAGCCGGCAGACCGGTGTCATCGAGGAGCGCGCCGGCACCATGGAGCGTGCGCTGTCGACCGGCGTCGACAATGTCCGCGGCGTGCTGGAAAAGACCGCTGTGTTCGTGGCGGGCGCGCTGCGCGACAAGGTCATGGAGATCACCAGCACCCTGCACGAGCAGGCCGGTGCGGCTTTCAGCGACGCCGACCGCAAGATCGCCGAACGCGCCGAGCAGACGTCCGCCGCGCTGCTTGCCAGGGCCGAGGACATCGCGCAGGCTTTCGAGGCGGCGGACCGCCGCCTGCACGAGCGCGCCCAGGATACTTCCAACATGCTGATGGCGCGAGCCGACGACGCCTCCAACTCGCTCATGGCCCGCGCCGAGGAAACCGCCGACAAGCTGGCCGCACGCGCCGGCGACATCGCCAACACCTTCGATGCAGCCGACCAGAAGCTGGTTGCCCGCGCCGTCGAGACGGCGCAGTCGCTGGCCGCCCGTGCCGGCGACATCCTGCGCAACTTCGAGGGCGCCGACGAGCGGCTTTCGATGCGCATCAGCGAATCGGCCGAAGCGCTGGCCGCCCGCGCCTCGGACCTCGGCCGCATCTTCGACAGCGCCGACCAGCATCTGATCTCGCGTATTGCCGAGGGCTCGGAGGCACTGTCGTCGCGGGCGTCCGAAATTGCCCGCATCTTCGACGACGCCGACAGCCGTTTGGTGTCGCGTATCGCCTCGAGCACCTCGACCATCGGCGAGCATGCCGACACGATCGTCGGTGCCTTCGCCGCGACCGAACAGCGCGTCGCCGACCGTGCCCGCCAGACCGGGCAGGAGCTTGCCGTGCATGCCCGCGAGATCGAGCAGGCGCTGGCGGGAGCCGACGAGCGGCTGGCCGCAAGCGCCTCGGCCGCGGCCGCCCGTGTCGAGGACCAGGTGGCGAGCGTGGAAAACCGCCTCGCCTACAGCGCCGAGACCATGGGCCAGAAGCTCAACGAGCAGGTCTCCAGCGCCGAGGCCCAGCTCATCTCGCGCGCCAATGTCATCGCCGAGACCTTCACGGCGGTCGGCCAGCATATCGGCCAGAGCACCAACGAGGCCGCGCGCACGATCGGCGCCAACACCCGCGAGCTCAACACCATGCTCGCGGCGCGTTCGGCAGAGATGGCGAAAATCCTCGACGAGACGGCCAAACCGCTGGTCGAGCGCTTCGCCCAGGGCGGCTCCGAGCTGCAGCGCAGCATGGAAGAGGTCACCGAACGGGCGGCCGAGAAGCTGCGCAGCGAGAACACGAACCTCGTCAACGCTCTCGCCAGCCGCACGGCCGAGACGCTGTCGGCCGTCGAAGGCGCCCGCTCGTCGCTTGCCGACAGCGTGGCCGATCTTATCGGCCGCATGACGACCTCCAGCGCGCAACTCGGCCAATTGATCGACCAGGCTGCCGTCAATCTCGGCCAGGTCGAGGAGCGGCTCTCCGGCAGTACGCAGAGCTTCGCCGCGACCACGGAGAAGGCCGCCCAGACTTTCGCCAGTTCGGCGCGTCTGGTCGATTCCAACACGACACGGCTCACCGACCTGTCCTCGGCGACGCTGCGCGAGGTGGCCTCGATCGCGACCAAGTTCGACGAACACAGCCGGTTGCTCTCCAGCGCCTCGAATTTGCTCAGTTCCGCGCAAAGCAATCTTGAGCACACGCTGGAGCGTCAGTCCTCGCTGGAAGACCTCGCCGTCGGCCTGGTCAAGAAGTCGGAAGACCTCGAGAAGGTGATGCGCTCCTTCGAAAACCTCGTCGGCCAGACGATGCAGACTGCGGAGGGCCGCACGATGGAATCGGCGGAAAAGATCCGCGCCGCCATCGCCGACGTCGTCGATTCGGCGACACGGCGCTTTGCTGACGCGACCGAAGAGATGCGTCGCACCGCAGGCTCGATCAAGAGCGAGCTCGACCTTACCCGCGCCGAGCTGAAGAAGGGCGTGATCGAGATGCCGGAGGAGGCTAAGGAATCGACCTCGGCCATTCGTCGCGCTGTCGCAGAGCAAATCAATGCGCTCAAGGAACTGTCGGATATCGTTGCGAAATCCGGTCGCAGCGGCAGCAGCGAACAAGGCGAGCCACGCGGCCTGCGCCCTGCTCCGCAGGCGCCGGCCCGAGCCGCCGAACCGCCGCTGCGCCGTCCCCCGGCCCCGCAGCCACAGCAGCAATCGCAACCAACGGCCCGCGCTCCGCAGGCGCCGCTCGCGGAGACCACGCTGCGCGGCACGCTCGATCTTGAACGCCCCGCCGAGGCGCCGCGCCGCGATCCGAACGGCAAGCCCGCGCAGGGCGGATGGGTGCGCGACCTCCTGACCAATGCGTCGCGTGAGGAAGAGCTGCGGCCGGCAACGCCGGCGGAAGCGCCGCGCGCGACGCCTGCCCAGCGCTCGCCGCTGCATGTCATGGAGTCGCTCAACTCGCTCTCCGTCGACATCGCGCGGGCCATCGACCATGACGCCTCGATCGAGCTCTGGAACCGCTACCGGCGGGGCGAGCGCGACGTCTTCACCCGTCGCCTCTACACGCTGAAGGGCCAGCAGACCTTCGACGAGATCCGCCGCAAGTATCAGGCCGAGGCGGAATTCCGCGCCGCGGTCGACCGTTACTGCGAGGATTTCGAGAAGCTGCTCAAGGATGTCTCGCGCAACGACCGCGACAACATCATGGCGCAGACCTATCTGACGTCCGACACAGGCAAGGTCTACACGATGCTGGCCCATGCCAGCGGCCGGCTGCAGTGAGCGGCCGACAAGTCTGACAAAAAAGGCGGGCCTCGGCCCGCCTTTTTCTTTTGTCCGTTGATCGATGGAATTGGTTTCCCGGCGCCTTGGCGCCCGCTGTCAGATCGTCGAATCCGTCCAGCGGACGATGTCTGCCGCCGCCTGGCCGAAGGCGCTGTCCAGCGCGCCGACGTAAGCCGCATTTCCGCCGCCTGAGACCGGGGCGCTCGCGGTGAAGTTCTTCGAGGCGCGCACCTCGCCGTTACGGTCGTTCAGGATGCGCACGAAGAGATCGACATCGGCATGCTCGCCGCCATTGACGCGCACCTCGAAGGAGCGCACCTCGACGATGATCTGGTAGTCGATGGCCAGTCCCTCGCCCGGCTTTCCGACACCGGCAAAGCTGCCGGAGCGCTGGAAGGTTTCGGCCAGCCTCGCCTGCACGATCAGCGGCAGCCGGTCCGCCCATTGCGCGCCCTTGAGGAACTGGATCGACCGGTCGGAAGGCCTGATGACGATGTTCTGGCTGTCCAGCGCCTTGAGCGCCGACGGCTGGGCGATCAGGATCTGGCGACGGCTGTGGGCACGCACATCGAGCGACGGCGCGGACAAATCAAACGTGTCGAGCGGCGCCGGCTTGCCGCCCAGTGCCGCGCAGCCGGCAACCGCAAGCACCAGCAACGCTGCGGCGGACGATCTCAAACTACCCGCAACCACCCCGATCGACTTCACGCGTGATCCCCGCTGTCCCCGGATCTTACGATCAACCCGCATTTGCGGTTCATTTCTTGACGGTCGCGACGGCCGAAGTCAACGCCGTGCCCTTCCATCGAACTGCCGGACCTCGCCGGCGCCGCCGGACAGAATGCGCTGTGGGTTGCGGCTGAGATCGGTCACCGCTTCCTCGATGCGGTTGATCGAGCGCCGGCTGTCCTGCACCAACCCCTCGACGTTCTGCAGGCCCTGTCCGGAGAAGCGCGACAGGTTGTCGACGATTGTGCCGAGGCGGGAGTTCAGCGTGTCGGCCACCTGCTTGAATGATTTCAATGTCGCCCTGGCATCGGCCATGACGCCGTTGGCCTCGCCGGAGCCGAGGAGCTTGTCGACCTTGACCAGGATTCCGTCGACGCGCACCGAGGCGTCGTTGAGCCGCTGCGCGAGCTGGCGAGCGTCCTTGATGGTCTCGTTGATGTCGTCGGAACGGTTGGCGATCTTGTCGGTGACCTTGGCGATGTCGGACGCCGCCTTGTCGGCGTTGGCGCTGGCCTTCTGGATGTTGGCCAAAGCGGCCTTGACGTCGGCCGGATCGATGCCGTCGAGCACGCTGTTGACCTTGGCCAATGTCCCTTGCGTCTGCTTGGCGAAATCGTTGATCGAGCCGACCGCCGTGTTGACGTTGTCGATGACGGTATCGAACTGCTTCGACGTCTCTTTCAGGTTCGTCGTCACCGTGTCGACATTGGCCACGATGCTCTTGATCTGGTCCTTGTCGACGGAATTGAGCAGGCCTTCGGCGGCCTTCAGCGTGCTGTCGAGCCGGCCCGAGACATTCTTCAGCTGATCCGAAAGCGAGCTCACCGCCGACAGGAACTTGTCGATGCCGTCGGAATTCTTGGCCAGCGCGTCCGAGAAGGTCTCGACGTTCTTGACCGTCTGCGTCAGCGGACCGCGAACGTCCTTGGTGAAGCCTTCGAGCTCGCCAAGCACCTTGTCGGCGCGGGTAAAGATGTTCTGCGCCGTCTGCAAAAGGTTGGTGACCGCGGACGGATTGGCGACGATTTCGGCGACCTTGCCTTCCTTCTCCGCTTCGTCGAGCAGCCTGGTCTCCTTCGGATCGGCGCCCTTGAGCTCGATATTGGCCTGGCCGCTGAGGCCGGTCAGTCCGATATCGGCCTGCGTCGATTTGGTGATCGGCGTCCAACGGGCGATTTCGGTGTCGGCGATGGCGACGGTCGGATCGTCGCCGTCGATATAGACGTTCTTCACGTCACCCACCCTGACGCCGTTGAACAGCACAAGGCTGCCGCGGCTGAGGCCGGAGGCCGAGCCCGGGATGCGCACGCGCAGCATCGCCGTTTCGCCCCTGTCGCCGATGGCGGCCGTCCAATAGACGAAGGCGAAGGCCGCCAGGATCGCGCCAAGCGTGAAGATGCCGACAATTATGTAGTTGGCTCTTGTTTCCATCGCCCCACTTATGGCTATGCGCGCGCCGCAAGATCAAGTTGCCGGGCGCGTTTTCCGCGGAAATAGGATTTCACCCACGGCTCGTCGCTCTTCAGCATGTCGTCGATCGTGCCTTCGACCAGCACCTTCTTCTTGCCGAGCACGGCAACGTGATCGCAAGCGGTGAACAGCGTGTCGAGATCATGCGTAACCATGTAGACGGTCAGATCCATCGTGTCGCGCAGCTTGACGACAAGCTCGTCGAACTCGGCGGCGCTGATCGGGTCGAGCCCCGAGGTCGGCTCGTCGAGAAAGACGATGTCGGGATCGAGCGCCAGGGCGCGCGCCAGCGCCGCGCGCTTGATCATGCCGCCGGACAGTTCGGACGGGAATTTCAGCGCGGCGTCGGGAGGCAATCCGACCAGCTCGATCTTGAGCAAGGCCAGTTCGTCCATCAGCGCCTTGGGCAGGTCGAGATATTCGCGCATCGGCACCTGCACGTTTTCCATCACCGTCAGCGCTGAAAACAGCGCGCCATGCTGGAAAAGAACGCCAAGCCGCATGTCGATGCGCAGGCGATCGGCGTCGCTGGCCTTGTCGACGTCGACGCCGAACAGGCTGATCGTCCCCGATTGCTTCGGCATCAGCCCCAATATGGTGCGCAACAGTACCGATTTGCCGGCGCCCGAAGCGCCGACGAAGCCGAGGATTTCCCCACGCTTGATATCGAGCGAGAGCTTGTCGAGGATCACCTTGTCGCCGATCGCGACGGTAACGTCGCGAACCGAAAGCACGATTTCGTCGTCATTCGTGTCCTGCGCTGCCGTGGCGCCGTTGCCGTTCGCCATCTCAGAACCCGATCGCTGCGTAGAACATGGCGAAAAGCCCGTCGAGGATGATGACGACGAAGATCGACTTCACCACCGACGCGGTCACGTGCAGGCCGAGCGATTCGGCGCTGCCGCCGACCTTCATACCCTCGACCGACGCGATGATGCCGATGATGAGGGCCATGAACGGCGCCTTGATCAGGCCGGCAAAGATGGTGCTGAGGTCGATGGCGACGCGCAGCCTGTCGATGAACGCGGCCGGCGGGATATCGGAATAGAGCCAGGCAGCGACGATGCCGCCGCCAAGCGCGGCAAAATTGGCGATGATCGTGAGGCATGGCAGGCCGATCACCAGCGCGACGAGCCGCGGAAAGACCAGCACGCCGATCGGATTGAGGCCGATCACCTTCAGCGCGTCGACCTCCTCGCGCATTTTCATCGAGCCGATCTCGGCGGTGATGGCGCTGCCCGAACGGCCGGCGAGCATGATCGCCGTCATCAGCACGCCGAGCTCACGCAGGATCAGCACGCCGACGAGGTCGACCACGAAGATGTTAGCGCCGAAATAGCTGAGCTGGTAGGCGCCCTGCTGGGCGACGATGGCGCCGACAATGGCCGACATCAGCACCACCACCGGTATCGCGCCGACGCCCATCCGATCGATCTGGTTGAAGATCGCGGCCGGGTTGACCGCGTGGCCGCGGCCGAGCTTCATCTGCGCGCCGCGGATCGTGGCGCCGAGGATGTTCATGGAGGCGAAGAAATCGTCGCGCATCTCGTAGACACGCCGGCCAACCAGCTCCAGCGCGCGCAGGATGATGTTGGGCGGCCCGGACGGACCCGATTCGGGCTCCCGGCGAACCGCATCGCCGACCGCGCCGAGCAGGATCGAAGCGATCTCGCTCTGCCCCTGCAAATGGACCTCGACGCCTTTCTTCTCGAAGGCGCTGGCCAACCGGTCGATAAGCCATGCGCCGGCGGTGTCCATCTTTTCGATGTGGGAAAGGTCGAGCATCAGCTGTTTTGCGCCGCTTCTCTGCTCGATCTTGCGCATGTCGGCATCGACCAGCGCCACGGTGCGCGTCGTCCACACGCCGGAAAAGGCGCAGCCCAGCACGCCCCCTTCCTCGCCCACGGCAATGCGAGGCCGGTGCTCGGCGTCCTTGGCCTCGCCGCTTGCGTCGCGTTTGCGGATGGTCAACATGGCGTCCTGTTTAGCGTGACCGGACTGGTGTGTCGATTTGCCGGCAGACCGGTGTCGCACAGCCGGAGAAGAAAATTATGGCGCGTGTCATTTCGGTCGAAATGGAGCGATTCCCGATCGCCGGCACCTTCACCATCTCACGCGGATCCAAAACCGAGGCCGAAGTCATCACCGTAACGATCGCTGACGGGGGACGTTCCGGGCGCGGCGAGTGCGTGCCGTACAGGCGCTACGGCGAGACCATGGAGGGGGTGCGCGCGGCCATCGAGGCCATGCGCGATCCGGTCGTCTCCGGCATCGACCGGACCGCCTTACTCTCAGCCATGCCCGCGGGCGCCGCACGAAACGCCATCGACTGCGCCCTTTGGGACCTGGAAGCCAAGCTGACCGGAACGCCGGTGGCGGCGACCATCGGGGCGCTTCCGACGAGGCCACTGGAAACCGCCTACACACTGTCGCTCGCCGAACCGGACGCCATGGCGGCGCAAGCACGCGCCAATGCCGCGCGACCCCTCCTCAAGGTCAAGATCGGCGGCGATGGCGACATGGCAAGGATCCGCGCGGTGACGGAAGCCGCTCCCGAAAGCCGCATCATCCTGGATGCCAACGAGGGCTGGACCGACGAAAATGTCGAGGCGAACCTCAGCTTCGCCGCGCAGCACGGCGTCGCGCTTGTCGAACAGCCGCTGCCGGCGGGCAAAGACGATATCCTGCGCCGGATCGCGCATCCGGTGCCGGTCTGCGCCGACGAAAGCGTGCATGCGGCAAAGGACCTCGATGCGCTGACCGGGCTCTATGACGCCGTCAACATCAAGCTCGACAAATCCGGCGGCCTGACCGAGGCGTTGAAGTTGCGCGACCGCGCGCGCGAAATCGGCTTCGGCATCATGGTGGGCTGCATGGTCGGCACCTCGCTTGCCATGGCCCCGGCGGTGCTGCTCGCGCACGACGCCGACTTCGTCGACCTAGACGGTCCGCTGCTGCTGGCACGAGATCGCGAGCCCGGTCTCGTCTACCGGGGATCGCTGGTTTCACCCCCCGACAGGGTGCTTTGGGGCTGAACGGGAAGCTAGGCCTATCAGCACCATGCCGACGACTGCGATCGGGATCATCGCCCAGAAACCGTCGACGCCCAAACGGTCATAGAGCGGGCCTGAAGCGAGCGTCACCGCCGCCATGAAGAAGCCGTTGAAGAAATAGGCGATGCCTTGCGCGGCGCCCGTGCGCTCTTCGGAGACCGTTTCGCCGATCATCTTCTGCAGGCCGATCAACACCATCGCCACCGATACCGAATGCAGCGTCTGGACGCCGAAGAAGCCGACGACGCCCAGACCGAGCGGCCAGACCAGCGGAAAGGCGATCCAGCGCACGATCGAACCGATGCCGGCGATCACCATCACCCTGGCGACCGAGATGGAAGCAAAAATACGGTTGAAAAACAGAAACATGCACACTTCCGACACTACGCCCCAGGCCCATAGCAGGCCAACGACGGAATCGCCGATTCCGATCGATTTCCAGTAGATCGAGACGAAGCCGTAGAGGAAGGCATGGCTGGCGGTGATGATTCCGACGCCAAGTGTGAAATAAAGGAAATAGGCATTGAACAGGCTCGGCGCCTTGTGCTGGATCTCGGTCGCCGACAGCGGCGAGGCCTTGCGCGGCCGCCCCATGCGCGGCGACAACAGCGCCGCGACCAGGGCCGCGCCGAGCGCGATGAAGATGATGACCGGGACCGCCTGCGGACCCGTGGCCGCCAGGATGAACCCGCCCACGACATTGGCGCACAGATATGAGATCGAGCCCCATTTGCGCATTGCCGTGTAGTTCGAGCCGAAACGGCGCACGCCCGAAAGCGCCAGCGAATCGGCCATCGGCGAATGCGGCGTCCAGACGATCGTCAAAAGCAGCGACACGGCGAGCACGACGGCATAGGTGGCCGGCAGGAAATAGCCGGCAGAGATGACCATGGAGGCCGCAACTACCGCGATATAGACATCGGCGCGATCGCGGGCCCGGTCGGCAAGCGCCGTCAGCATCGGCGTCGTCAACACGCGCAGGAACATCGGCGCGGCCAGGATGACCGCAATCTGCTCGGCATGAAAACCTTTCGCCTGCAGCCAGAGCGGAAAGTAAGGCAGATGCGTGCCTTGCGAGACGAACAAGGTCGCGAAGATCAGGCTCATGCGCAGTTCGAAATGGCTCGGCTTGACAAGCTGTTCGGGCGATAGCGGCGGCAGCGACATGAATCGATCCAATTTCGCTGCATTCGACTCCCATGCAACGTGTCTCGATCCCTAACATGCGGCAAAGCGCGACGGAACCGGCTGGACCAATCGATCGAGGGCTAGGCTGTTGAAGGACGGGGCCTTCGAGCGAGCGCTGCGCCAACGCGAAGGCAGCAGGCTGAGCCGGGGAAAGGCGGCCGGGCTCAAGCCGCCTGAGCCGCCCTGCCCTTGAGGTCGATGATATCGACCGGCACCAGCGCTTCATTGCCGGTCGAGACCTCGGGCAACACATGCGCCCAGGTCAGGATTTCCATGCGGCCGTCGAAATGCTCGACCACCGCCGTGCAGCTTTCCACCCAGTCGCCGGTGTTGATGTACTGCACATCGCCGTAGTTCTCGATTGCGGCGTGATGGATGTGGCCGCAGATCACGCCGTCGACATGCGAGCGCCGCGCCTCTTCCGAAAGCACGGTCTGGAACGAGCCGATGAAGTTCACCGCCTTCTTCACCTTGACCTTGGCCCATGACGAGAACGACCAGTAAGGCAGGCCGAGCAGGTGGCGCAGCTTGGTCACGACACGGTTGACCAGCATTGCCGCGTCATAGGCATAGTCGCCGAGATAGGCCAGCCAGCGCTGGTTGTGCACCACCGTGTCGAACTGGTCGCCATGGATGACCAGCAGGCGCCGGCCGTCGGCGGTCTCGTGGATGGCGCGGTCGGCGACGACGATGCCGCCGAAATGCACGCCCTGGAACTGGCGGGCGAATTCGTCGTGATTGCCGGCGATATAGGTGATCGAGGCTCCCTTGCGCGCCTTGCGCAGCAGCTTCTGCACCACGTCGTTGTGGCTCTGCGGCCAGTGCCAGTTGCGCCGCAGCCGCCAGCCGTCGACGATATCGCCGACCAGATAGATGATTTCGGCGTCGTGATGACGCAGGAAGTCGATCAGGAAATCGGCCTTGGCCGCTTTCGAGCCGAGATGCACGTCGGAAATGAACAGGGCGCGGAAAGTGCGGGGCTCTGGGTCTGACATCACGATTTTACCCTTTGCTTTCGCGTGCCTATGCCCCGATTCATGCAACAACCGTATGACGGTTGCGGTTGGTCCAGCTCAGGCGCTAGCTTGCGCGCGACACAATCAGGAGAAAAACGTCATGGATCTCGGCATTCGCGGCAAGAAGGCCATCGTCTGCGCCTCGAGCAAGGGACTGGGGCGAGGCTGCGCCATGGCGATTGCCGAAGCCGGCGTCGATCTCGTCGTCAACGGCCGCAACGCCGAACTCGTGGCCAAGACCGCCAAGGAGATCCGCGACCGGTTCGGCGTCGATGTCATCGAAGTTGCCGGCGACGTGTCGAAGCCCGAGGTGCAGAAAGCGATGCTCGCCGCCTGCCCCGATCCCGACATTCTGGTCAACAACAATGGCGGCCCGCCGCTGCGCGATTTTCGCGAGCTCGACCGCACCAAGATCCTCGAGGGTGTGACGCAGAACATGGTCACGCCGATTGAGCTCATCCAGGCGGTGATCGACGGCATGGCCAAGCGCGGCTTCGGCCGCATCGTCAACATCACCTCGCTGTCGGTCTATGTTCCGATCCCCGGTCTCGACCTGTCGTCCGGCGCTCGCGCCGGCCTGACCTCGTTCCTCGCCGGCGTGGCGCGCACGGTCATCGACCGCAACGTCACCATCAACAGCCTGCTGCCCGGCAAGCTCGACACCGACCGGCTGCGCGGCCCGCATGAGGCCGGCACTCCGGAAGACCCAGCCGCGGCGGCCGCGCGCAAGGCCCGCATAAGCGCCGACGTGCCGGCAAAACGTCTCGGCACGCCGGAGGAATTCGGCCAGATCTGCGCCTTCCTGTGCTCGGTCCATGCCGGCTATCTCACCGGCCAGAACATCCCGGTCGACGGCGGCCTCTACGTCAGCGCGTTCTGACGAGCCGCTATTCATCCGCCCGAAACTTTCATGCCAACCGACTGGAATCGTTTGATTATTTACGCTCCGGCATTGTGAAGGCCGGAGTCCGAGATTTTGGCGTCGCGAAATCGTCGACGCATGCTAAAAGGCTCCAAACCAGTATCGCAGGGAGGGGCCGCAATGGACGGCGAGAACAAGAAAACGGCCCGGTCGGACCTCGACGAGGCCGCCCTCTTCTTCCACAAGCACCCGACGCCGGGAAAGCTCGAGATCCAGGCGACGAAGCCGCTCGGCAACCAGCGCGACCTGGCGCTTGCCTATTCGCCGGGCGTGGCGGCGCCCTGCCTCGAGATCCGCGACGATCCAGCCACCGCCGCCGACTACACCGGCCGCGCCAACCTCGTCGGCGTCGTCTCTAACGGCTCCGCCGTGCTGGGGCTCGGCAATATCGGTCCGCTCGCCTCCAAGCCGGTCATGGAAGGCAAGGCGGTGCTGTTCAAGAAGTTCGCCGGCATCGACGTCTTCGACATCGAGATCGACGCGCCCGAGATCGAGCGGATGGTCGAGACGGTTGCGGCGCTCGAGCCGACCTTCGGCGGCATCAACCTCGAGGACATCAAGGCGCCTGAATGTTTCGAGGTCGAGGAGCGGCTGAAGGCCCGCATGGGCATTCCGGTCTTTCACGACGACCAGCACGGCACCGCGATCATCGTCGCCGCCGCGGTGCTCAACGGGCTCGAATTGGCCGGCAAGGCGATTTCCGACATCAAGATCGTCACGTCCGGCGCGGGTGCGGCAGCACTCGCCTGCCTCAACCTTTTGGTCTCGCTCGGCGCCAAGGTGGAAAACATCTGGGTCACCGACCGTTTCGGCGTCGCCCATAAGGGTCGCGTCGAAGAGATGGATCGCTGGAAAGATCCCTATGTGAAGGACACCGAGGCGCGCACGCTGGCCGACGTCATCTCCGGCGCCGACGTCTTTCTCGGCCTTTCTGCCGCCGGCGTGCTGAAGCCGGAGCTTTTGCAGCACATGGCGCCGAAACCGCTGATCCTGGCCTTGGCCAACCCCAATCCCGAGATCATGCCGGAAGTGGCACGCGCCGCGCGGCCGGACGCCATGATCTGCACCGGGCGCTCGGATTTTCCCAATCAAGTCAATAATGTACTGTGCTTTCCTTACATCTTCCGCGGCGCGCTCGATTGCGGCGCCAGCGCCATCAACGAGGAGATGAAGATGGCCGCCGTACGGGCGATCGCCGCCCTTGCCCGCGAGGAGCCTTCGGATGTCGCGGCGCGCGCCTATTCCAGCGAGACGCCGATTTTCGGCCCCGATTTCCTGATCCCCTCGCCCTTCGATCCGCGCCTTATCCTGCGCATCGCGCCGGCGGTGGCGAAAGCTGCCTGCGACACCGGCGTCGCGACGCGGCCGATCGCCGACTTCACCGCCTATATCGACAAGCTCAACCGCTTCGTCTTCCGCTCCGGCCTGGTAATGAAGCCGGTGTTCTCCTCCGCCAAAACCTCGAGCGCCAAGCGTGTCATCTATGCCGACGGCGAGGACGAGCGCGTGCTGCGCGCCGCGCAGGTGGTGCTGGAGGAAGGCATTGCCGAGCCGATCCTGATCGGCCGTCCGCATGTCGTGGAGGTCCGGCTGAAGCGTTACGGCCTGCGAATCCGTCCGGGCGTCGATTTCGGCCTGATAAACCCGGAAGACGATCCGCGTTACCGCCACTATGTCGACCTCCTGATCGAGCTTGCCGGCCGCCGCGGCATCACGACGGAAGCCGCCCGCACCATGGTGCGCACCAACAATACGGTGATCGCCGCTCTTGCGCTGAAGCGCGGCGACGCGGATGCCATGATTTGCGGGCTCGAAGGCCGCTTCGAGCGGCATCTGCGCAACGTCACGCTGATCATCGGGCCTCGCGCCGGCATCAAGGACCGCGACCTGTCGACATTGTCGATGCTGATCTCGCAGCGCGGCATCATCTTCCTCACCGACACGCATGTCTCGGTCGATCCCACAGCGGAAGAAATCGCCGAAATGACTGTGCTCGCGGCCGAGGAAATCCAGCGCTTCGGCATCGAGCCGAAGGCAGCGCTTCTGTCGCATTCGGATTTCGGCTCACGCGATTCACCCGGCGCGCTGAAGATGCGCCAGGCCGCGGCGATCCTGGCTCGCATCGCCCCGGAACTCCAGTGCGATGGCGAGATGCATGCCGACTCCGCTCTTTCAGAACATCTGCGCCAGCGCGTCTACCCGCATTCGCGGCTGAAAGGCGAAGCCAATCTGCTGGTCTTCCCGAACCTCGATTCGGCCAACATCACGCTGACGGCGCTGCGCGCCATGATGGACGCGCTGCATGTCGGGCCGATCCTGCTCGGCACCGACAAGCCCGCGCACATATTGACGCCGTCCGTAACCTCGCGCGGCGTCGTCAACATGACCGCGCTTGCGGTAGTCGAGGCGGCGCATAAGGCGCAGGCGCTCGTCGACTTGAACTGACGTGACGCGACAAAGCGCAATTGTGCCGGGTTGCAGACTAGGGAACAGTTAACCACGAACGCGGTAGTTTTCCGGCCACGGGCAATCGGGATTCCAGGCGGATGAAAGGGTCGAAGCTGACGCATCTCGCGGCGCTGTTTACAGCGCTTGCAGGTTCAGCGGTCGCCGTCGCTGAAACCCAGGCGGCCTCTCGCATATGCCGGCAGCTCGAAGCTGAACTCGCCACCGCCCGCGGCGGTGGCGGAGGCCCAGGCATCGTGCGCAAATATGACGATGCCATCCAGCGCCAGAGCGAGCAGCTTGCCAAGGCCCGCGGCCGGGCAAGCGACGCCGGTTGCGGCTTCACGCTGTTTTCGCGCAATGTCAGCCAATGCGCCGCGATCAACGCCTCGATAGAGCGCATGAACGCTAATCTCGACACCTTGCAGGGAAAGCGCGAGCGGCTGGCCGCCGGCGGCACGCGGCGCGGCCGCAGCCGCATCCTGGCGGCGCTCGATGCCAATGGCTGCCGTGACGACGAGATCGCACCGCGTCGCGCCCCGCTGCGGGAGGCGGCCCGCGACAATGGCGGCGGCAATCTATTCGAGCAGCTTTTCGGCCGCCAGGACCAGCAGCTCGAAACGCCCGATGCTCCCGATATCCCGGACTCGGCGGACGTGCCGCCCGATGATGCGAGCGTGCGCAACATTCGCCGCGTCATCAACCAGCCGGACGGCATGGACCTGCCCCGGCTGGGCGGCGAGTTCCATACGATGTGCGTGCGCACCTGCGACGGCTATTTCTTCCCGATGTCGAATGCCGCTTCCATCGGTGACTTCGAGCGCGACCAGAAGAATTGCGAGTCGAGCTGCCCAGGTACCGAGATGCAGGTCTTCTATTCGCGCGGAATGGACGACGATTCTGGCTCGATGACCTCGTCGGCGACAGGTCAACCCTACAGCGAGCTGCCGACCGCCTATCTCTACAAACAGGCCAATTACTCGCGCCCGCCCACCTGCGGCTGCAATGCGCAGGCCGGCAATTTCACGATCATCGGCGGCAACCCGCCTGATCCTGAACAATCGCAGCCGAACGGCGAGGCAGCGTCCTTCATACCGATGCCGGCGTCCAAGCCCGATCCGGGCGCCGATCCGGAAACGCTCGCCAATGCCGAAGGCAGGCTCGACCTAGATGCGATCAGGCGGCTGACCACCAAGGTGCCGGTGTCGCCGGTCTCGGCGCTGCCGCCCGATCAGCGTAAGGTCAGGGTCGTCGGGCCAGCGTTCCTTCCCGACCTATCAGCGGCAATAGATCTGAAAGCTCCGGCCCCGAAGTCCGCCCGGTAAGGGCCAGCCTCAGCGGCATGAACAACGGCTTGCCCTTGCGCCCGGTGGCTTCCTTGATCTTGCCGGTCCAGTCCTTCCACACCGTGCCGTTCCACGGCTCCTCGGGGAGAACGTCGAACGCCTGATTGAGGAAATCGCGGTCTTCGCCGGAAAATTCCGCCGGCTCCTGCGGACCCTCGCTCAGGATACGCCACCACGCGACCGCATCCGACAGGCGGTCGAGATTGCCGCGCACGGCAAGCCAGAAGGGCTCGGCCTTGTCGCCGGAAATGCCAAGCACCATCAGCCGGTCGCGCGCTTCCTCGAACGACATGCGATGCATCAGCGTGCGGTTGAGCACGAAGAGCTCGTCCGGGTCGAATTTGGAGGCGGACTTGGACGTCGCAGCCGGGTCAAAATGGCCGGCAAGCTCGTTGAGATCTTGCGCGGCGGTGACATTTTCCGACGTGCCGACAAGCACCGCCAGCGAAGCGACGGCCATCGGCTCGATGCCGTCCTCGCGCAGGCTTTCGATCGAAAGCGCGCCGGTGCGCTTCGACAACCCCTCGCCCGACACGGTGGTGAGCAAATTGTGGTGGCCGAAGACCGGCGGCTCGGCGCCCAGCGCCTTGAAAATGGCGATCTGCACCCCGGTGTTGGTGACATGGTCGTCGCCGCGGATGACATGGCTGACACCCATCTCGATGTCGTCAACCACCGAGGGCAACGTGTAGAGATAGGTGCCGTCCTCGCGCACCAGGACGGGATCCGATAGCGAGGCGAGGTCGACCGTCTCCTCGCCGCGCACCAGGTCGTTCCAGCGCACCTCGGTGCGCTCGGGCTGCAGCGGGTCGTTGGTGTAGTTGGGCAGCAGGAAGCGCCAATGCGGCCGGCGGCCATCCGCCTGGTACTCGGCTACCTGCTCCGGCGTCAGCGTCAGCGCCTCGCGGCCATAAACCGGCGGCAGGCCGCGCGTGCGGCGCACCTTGCGGCGCAGGTCGAGCTCTTCCGGCGTCTCGTAGCAGGCATAAAGCACCCGCGCCGCCTTCAGCCGCTCGACCGCCGCGTCATAAATCTCGAAGCGGCGCGACTGGTATTCGGTGACATCCGGGAAGATGCCCAGCCAATGCAGGTCGTAAAGAATGGAATCGGCATATTCCTGCGTCGAGCGGGCAATGTCGGTGTCGTCGAAGCGCTGGATGAAACGGCCCTTGTTGTTCATGGCGAAAAGCCAGTTGAACAGCGCGGTGCGCGCATTGCCGATATGGATGCGGCCGGTCGGCGATGGGGCAAAACGTACGGTAACTGTCATGAGCGGGGCGTAGCGGATGCTTTTGGTGTTGACAAGGCGCGCCCCCGCGCGAACGCAACAGATAGTGCAAGCCAGCTAAAATGAAAAGCCATCGGCCCGACACGGCTTCCGGCCTGGCCGGTCGCCGCGTCAAGCGCCTGCAAAGCCGGGCTTCTTATGTCCCCGTTATCCACATATGTGACACACAAGATGTTGGGGTCATAAAAGCTACGCAAACGAATCCTTGACGGGTCGGAACGAGTCGCTTTTTATAGGCCATGCGCTCCTGTAGCGGGCGCGACCGGAGAGTTCTGAGGCCGGTCTTTTTTCCCGGATTTTGTGCGTTTTGCCCGGATTTCCGCCTGTTCACGAGGCCGGCGGAAGCGTTGGGATCGTTAGGGCTTGGGTGGGCGAAAGGGAGAATTGTCGGCCTGGAAAAAATGTTCTGTTAACACTATATTTAGTGTTTGCAGGCAGGCTCGACGCTAGATAGTGTGAACCTCCCTCTGCGGGGGGAATCGACAAAAGTTTCAGTTCGAGGGACCCGCGGGTCGGCCGGCAACCTGGGTAAGCGCCTGGAAGGGCGTTTGCTTGTCTGCATGGCAGCGCCCGCGACGAGGAGAGTGTCGGCGTCGCCCGCGATGCTGGCAAACGGCGGACTGCGCTTTCGCCATGTGGGGCAGCAATCCCTTGGGAAAGGCGCTATATATAGACACAAAGGAACGGGACCAATGCGCATCGAGCGTCGCTTCACCAAGCCAGATCAGTCCGCCTATGCGGAGATCGAATTCCGCAAGGCTTTGTCGGAGATCAAAAATCCCGACGGCTCGGTGGTGTTCCGCCTGGACAATATCGATGTGCCGGCGCAGTTCAGCCAGGTCGCGGCCGACATCCTGGCCCAAAAGTATTTCCGCAAGGCCGGCGTGCCGGCGCGCCTGAAGAAGGTTGAGGAGAACGACGTTCCCTCCTTTCTGTGGCGTTCGGTTGCCGACGAGGCCGAGCTCGCCAAGCTGCCCGAGGCCGAGCGCTATGGTTCGGAAACCGACGCGCGCCAGGTTTTCGATCGCCTCGCCGGCACATGGACCTACTGGGGATACAAGGGCGGCTACTTCAAATCCGAGGATGACGCGCGCGCCTTCCGCGATGAGCTCGCCTATATGCTCGCCACCCAGCGCGTCGCGCCGAACTCGCCGCAATGGTTCAACACCGGCCTGCACTGGGCTTATGGCATTGACGGCCCGAGCCAGGGCCACTTCTATGTCGATCCCTTCACCGGCAAGCTGACCAAGTCGAAGTCCTCCTACGAGCACCCGCAGCCGCATGCCTGCTTCATCCAGGGCGTGCAGGACGACCTCGTCAACGAGGGCGGCATCATGGACCTGTGGGTGCGCGAGGCGCGCCTGTTCAAATACGGCTCCGGCACCGGCTCGAACTTCTCGATGCTGCGCGGTGAGGGCGAAAAACTTTCCGGCGGCGGCCGCTCGTCCGGCCTGATGAGCTTCCTCAAGATCGGCGACCGCGCGGCGGGCGCCATCAAGTCGGGCGGCACGACGCGCCGCGCGGCGAAAATGGTCATAGTCGACGCCGACCACCCGGATATCGAGGACTTCATCGACTGGAAGGTCAATGAGGAGCAGAAGGTCGCCTCGCTGGTGACCGGTTCCAAGATCGTCAAGAAGCATCTCGAAGCCATCATGAAGGCCTGCGTCAATTGCGAAGGCCATGGCGACGACTGCTTCGACCCGGCGCTGAACACCGCGCTGAAGCGCGAGATCAAGGCGGCCAAGAAGGACGCCGTGCCGGAGAACTATATCTACCGCGTCATCCAGTTCGCCCGCCAGGGCTACACCTCGATGTCGTTCAAGACCTACGACACCGACTGGGATTCGGACGCCTATCTCACCGTCTCCGGCCAGAACTCCAACAATTCGGTGTCGCTGAAGGACAATTTCCTGCGCGCCGTCGAGGCCGATGGCGACTGGCAGCTCACCGCCCGCAAGGACGGCAAGGTGCTGAAGACGCTGAAGGCGCGCGACCTGTGGGAAAAGATCGGCTACGCCGCCTGGGCTTCCGCCGATCCGGGCCTGCACTTCAACACGACGATGAACGACTGGCACACCTGCGCCTCCGCCGGTGCGATCCGGGCTTCCAACCCGTGCTCGGAATACATGTTCCTCGACGACACGGCCTGCAATCTCGCCTCGATCAACCTTTTGCCCTACCGCCGCGAAGACGGCACGATCGACATCGCCGCTTACGAGCATACCGTTCGGCTGTGGACCATCGTGCTCGAAATCTCGGTGATGATGGCGCAGTTCCCGTCCAAAGAGATCGCCAAGCTCTCTTACGAATACCGCACGCTCGGCCTCGGCTACGCCAATATCGGCGGCCTGCTGATGACCTCGGGCATTCCCTACGACTCCGACGAGGGCCGCGCCATCTGCGCCGCGCTCACCGCCATCATGACCGGCGTCGCCTACTCGACCTCGGCCGAAATGGCCGCCGAGCTCGGCGCCTTCCCGGACTATGACCGCAACGCCCAGAACATGCTGCGCGTCATGCGCAATCATCGCCGCGCCGCTTACGGCGACAAGGACGGCTACGAGAAACTCGCCGTCAACCCGGTGCCGCTGGTCGCCTCCGACCTGAAGCAGCAGGCGCTGGCCGAGCATGCCCGCGCCGCATGGGACCGCGCCATCGAGCTCGGCGAGGAGCATGGCTACCGCAATGCGCAGGCAACCGTCATCGCGCCGACCGGCACGATCGGCCTCGTCATGGATTGCGACACAACCGGCATCGAGCCCGATTTCGCGCTGGTGAAGTTCAAGAAGCTCGCCGGCGGCGGCTATTTCAAGATCATCAACCGCGCCGTGCCGGAAGCGCTGCGCACGCTGGGCTATTCCGAGAGCCAGATCGCCGAGATCGAGGCCTATGCGGTCGGTCACGGCAACCTCAACCAGGCGCCCGGCATCAACCCCTCCTCGCTGAAGGCCAAGGGTTTTAGCGATGAGAAGATCGCGGCGCTGAATGCAGCGCTGAAGTCGGCCTTCGACATCAAGTTCGTATTCAACCAGTGGACGCTCGGCGCCGACTGGGTGAAGGAGACGCTCGGCTTCACCGACGAGCAGCTCGGCGACATCTCCTTCGAGATGCTGCCGGCTCTCGGCTTCTCGAAGAAGGACATCGACGCCGCCAACATCCATGTCTGCGGTGCGATGACCTTGGAAGGCGCGCCCTTCCTCAAGGCCGAGCATCTGCCCGTGTTCGATTGCGCCAGCCCCTGCGGCAAGATCGGCAAGCGCTCGCTCTCGATCAACAGCCACATCCTGATGATGGCGGCAGCGCAGCCCTTCATCTCGGGCGCCATCTCCAAGACCATCAACATGCCGAACGAGGCGACGGTCGAGGACGCCAAGAACGCCTATATGCTGTCGTGGAAGCTGGCGCTGAAGGCCAACGCGCTTTATCGCGACGGCTCGAAACTGTCGCAGCCGCTCAACGCCTCGCTGCTCGTCGACGACGACGAGGACGAGGACGAGGCGGTCGAACAGCTGATCGCGGCACCCGCCGCGCAGCGTGCCGTGCAGGTGACGGAAAAGATCGTCGAGCGCGTCATCGAGCGGCTTTACCGCGACCGCGAGAAACTGCCGAACCGCCGCAAGGGCTACACCCAGAAGGCAGTCGTCGGCGGCCACAAGGTGTATCTCCGCACCGGCGAGTTCGACGACGGCCGCCTGGGCGAGATCTTCATCGACATGCATAAGGAGGGCGCCGCCTTCCGCGCGATGATGAACAACTTCGCCATCGCGATCTCGCTCGGCCTGCAGTACGGCGTGCCGCTCGATGAATATGTCGAGGCCTTCACCTTCACCAAGTTCGAGCCGGCCGGCATGGTGCAGGGCAACGATGCCATCAAGAACGCGACGTCGATCCTCGACTACGTGTTCCGCGAGCTCGCGGTCTCCTATCTCGGCCGCCACGACCTCGCCCATGTCGACCAGTCGGACTTCGACAAGACCGCGCTCGGCCGCGGCATCACCGAAGGCAAGGCGACGCCCTTCTCCAAGGGCCTCTATCGCGGCGCCTCGCCGGTGAAGCTGGTGTCCGCTGCTGGTTCAGACCCGAAGGGTTTCGGCGGCTCTGGGCCGTCGACCGCCCCTGCCCGCGCTGCGCCGACGGCCTTCTCAGGCTCCAACGTGCTGGCGCTGAAGCCGGCAAGCGACGAGGCTATCGCCTACAAGCGCGACTATGAGGAGCGCGCCAGGGAACTGGCCGAGGATATGGTGGAAGAAGAAGCCGAAGCCGCCGGCGGCGCCGAGGCGTTATTCACCGACGCTGCCGCCAACGAGGCGGCCGAAGCGAAAAAGCTCGCCGCGACAAGGCGCCAGCAATCGCTTCTCCAGGGCTACACCGGCAACGAATGCTCCGAGTGCCACAACTTCACCATGGTGCGGAACGGCACCTGCGAGAAGTGCGACACGTGTGGAAGCACGAGCGGATGCAGCTGAGAGCTTAGATGCCGCCTCGGCTTACAGTCCGCGAAGTTATTCGCATGCTGGAGGCCGACGGCTGGTATTTGGTTGCAACCAAAGGCAGCCATCGCCAATATAAGCATAAGACCAAAGCCGGCCGCGTCACCGTGGCCGGCAAGCCGTCTGAAGAGGTTGCACCAGGAACGTTGAACAGCATCCTCAAGCAGTCCGGCCTGAGGAGTGATGGTATGCGCTACGCCGTGGTGATCGAAAAAGCCGGAAATAACTTTTCTGCATATGTGCCCGACCTGCCAGGCTGCATCGCTACCGGAGCGACGGTAGCTGAGGTGGAAACCGAAATCCGTGATGCGATCCGCTTCCACATCGAAGGTTTGCGTGCTGACGGGCAGGATGTGCCGAAAGGCGTCAGCCTGGCGGAGTATGTAGAGGCATAGCTGCCGCCAGCTACGCCTACCGTGCCTAAGGCCTCGCTGCCAAACATATCCATCGACGACAATGATCGACCACATCACCATCGAAGTGAGCGACCTCGACAAGAGCAAGCTCTTCTACGAAAAGGCTTTCGCGCCGTTAGGCTATCGCCTCTCCTTCGGCAAGGAAGGCGTGTTCTGGGCCTTCGATGTCGGCAATGGTTGCCTGTTCGAGATCCAGCGCACGGGCGAGAAGCCGCCGCTCACCCATCTGCATGTCGCCTTCCGGGTGAAGAGCAAGGCGGAGGTCGATGCGTTTTATCGGGCGGCGCTCGATGCAGGCGCGGCGGGCAATGGGGCGCCCGGACCGCGTCCGGATTATGCGGAACATTACTACGCCTGTTTCGTGTTCGATCCCGACGGCTATAATATCGAGGCGATGATCAACGGGGGGTAGGTGGCGATGCCCCTTCTGCTTCGTCATTCCAGGGCGGAGCAAGGAGCGAAGCGACGCGCGCAGACCCTGGAATCCATTCCGTGACTTTGAAGCGTTGCAGCGATGCAGAATTCTGCTCCGTTTTGCACGCTTCACCGTGGTCGGGCCGAGGCATGAGCGCCCTCTCCTTCTCCCCTTGTGGGAGAAGGTGGATCGGCGCGACAGCGCCGAGACGGATGAGGGGTGTTCCAGCGGAGTGAGAGGCTGGCGATCTTGCTGCGGCGCCCCCAACCGGCAAGGCTTCCATCAAGCTGGAACACCCCTCATCCGGCCGCTTCGCGGCCACCTTCTCCCCCAGGGGGAGAAGGAGAAGAGCGCTCAATCCTTGAACGCGATCCCGTATTTCGCCGCCTGTTCCTTCGGCATATCCGCCAGCGCCTGGCGCACCGTGTAGCCGCCATAGACGTCGCCGCCGTTGCGGATCATCCAGTCCTCGACGTCGGCCTCGGCCACCGTCATGCGATCGCCCATCTTGTACTGGTTGCCATTGACCGGCTTGTCGGCCAGCAGGCCGACGAAGCGGCCGTCGCTGAAAGCCACAAGCTGCATCCAGATATGCTCGGTGGCGCCGTTCTGGGTCAGCGGAAATTTCACGGTGTAGGTGCCAGGCGTGCGTGCGGCTATCAGTTCATGGAAGCGCGGCAGCGTCGAATGGCCCTTGGCCTTGGCGCCCTGCATCGCCGCGTCGGTGGTGGAGTAGGCGACCACATTGTCCTTGGGCTCGCTGCCCCGCATGTGCGAGTTGAAAAATCCGTAGCCGACGGCGGCTACCAAAGCGGCAGTAACAATCAGTTTGCGCATCGAAACCTCTCCGAAATGCGATCACGGACACGTTACCGGAAGCCCGTTGCCGCACCTCTAAGAGACAGGGTGAGCGCATGGTTAGCGAAATGCCGAAATTGCCATCGACCTCACCGGCCGACGCCCGCGCGTGAGGCGCCGGTGCTTCCCCTCCTCCCCTTATGGGAGAATGCGGGTCGGCGCGCAGCGCCGAGACGGATGAGGGGTTCCAGCGGAGTGAGATGCTGGCGATCATCAGTCGTTTGCGAAGGTCTGCATCAAGCTGGAGCACCCTCATCCGGCCGCTTCGCGGCCACCTTCTCCCGCAAGGGGAGAAGGGAAAACTCCGGCTCAATCCGCGTCGGCCACCATCTGCCCGCCGCCCAGCCAGGCGCGCCATTGGCGCTCGTCGCCGTGGAAGACGTTGAGGTCGATGCGGCCGCTGACGCCATGCGACAGGCCGGAGCCGGAATACTGCCAGAACAGCCACCTGCGGCCCGGATAAACCTTTGACGGGTGCGCGGCCACAGCGCGCAGCCAGAACGGGTAGTCCTGGAAGGCACCGCGCAGGTTGTCGCGATAGAAGTCGGGGCTGGTGTAGATGATGGGTCGCTGGCCGTAGTGGCGCTCCAGCCTGTCCATGAACACCTGCATCTTCTCCAGTACTTTTTCACGCGAAGGCCGCCGCTTGCAGGAAGACTCGCCGTTCCACTCGACGTCGATGACCGGCGGCAGCGCGCCGTCGACCTTCGGCACGTTGCGGATGAACCAGTCGGCCTGCTCGCCCGCGGTGCGGCACCAGTAGAAGAAATGATAGGCGCCCCGCTTCAGCCCGGCGGCATCGGCGTTGCGCCAGTTCTTCATGAACATCGGGTCGAGATGGTCGCCGCCGTCAGTCGCCTTGATATAGGCGAAATTGGCGCCCTGGGCGCGCAGCTTCCCCCAATTGATGTTGCCCTGCCAGCGCGAGACGTCGACGCCGTGAACGGCAAGGTGGCGCGGTGAGGAGCGGCCGAAATTGATCGGCTTGGCGTCGCGGAACGCATAGCGGGTGACCGGACCGGCGAGCATCGCGGGCGCGGCGCGCGACAGCCGCTTCGGCGGCGAGACGAGTGCTGCCTCCTGCACCGGCGGCTCGACGCTGTCCGGCAGATCGGCCGCCGGGAAGTTCACCGTCTCCTCCTCGGCAAGGCCGAAGGGGCGCGAATTCTCGTCGCCGAGGCGCGAGTTCTCGTCGCCGGGGCTCGCGTTACCTTCGCCAAGCAACGGCGCCGGCGGCTTGATGCGCGCGGCGTCCGACATCGATGCGGTCTCGACGGTTCTTTCGGCGACGGCTGTCCTCGCGCCCTTCGACACCGGCGCGCTTGGCCGCACGACCGAGCTCGTCGTCTCATTGGACGGCATCTGCAAGGCATCGACGCCGGACGTAGACGAGCAGCCGCCGAGGCAAAGCGATGCGAGCATGAAACTGACGACGCCGAAAATCCGCATCTTGACCTGTACGCTAAACAAAACAGACCGAAGGCAGGGACAGCGCCGCCGGAAACCCCATTCCTAATGAGAAATTACCAACAAAGTTTGAATCAAAATTTACCTTTGGCGCTACCGAATGATTCGGAGTGGCGCCGAAGCGGTTCTCGGCTAGCGCCTGAACACGCCGATCATCGGCCCCAGATTCCAGAAATCGTCGTTGCGGCCGATCCCGGGCGCATAGAGGCTCGAGATCGAGCCATCGAGGAAGAGCGCGTTCGGGCAGCCGAGCCGGTCGCGGAACAGCCGCGCGAATTGATGGAAGGTCACGACATCGTTCGAGATCGCGAAGACCGCAACCCCGTCGGCGCGCACGCCGACGCCATCGCGGATCTTGCGCGACGTGCCGTCGTAACGGAATTTCGGATGCAGCTTGCCATCGATGACCAGCATCGGCCCGGACTGCGTGGCATAGTCGACGCGCGGCGGGCGCTTCAGATAATCCTTGGTCGCGCGAACCCCGGCCTTGCCGGCGCTGATATAGAAGATGCCGTTGGGCTGCATGGAGAAATTGCCGGTGCCCGATCCGGTCCTGGCTGGCGTGACCTGCTTGCCGCGCTCGACATAGAGGCCGACCGGCGCGAGGTTGGGATGATACATGCCGGCATTGATGCCGAAGAGCATGGTGCGCCCCGTCGCCTGCTGCGCGCTTCGCAGATTGTGCAGCGATCGGTAGAGATCGCCGTCCTTGTTCTTCCAGAACAGCTCGATGGAAAAATGCTTCGGGTCGGCTTCGCAGACCAGATAGGTCGCGCTCTCAAAAACCTGGTTGCGGCAGGGCGGCAGCGCCGCCAGCCATTGGCCGAGGCCCATGCCGGCGCCAATTGCCGCCGGCGCCGCCGATTTCACCAGCGTCGCAAGCAATGGCACGGATTGCAGCAGAGTCCCAAGATCCATCAGCACACCCGGGCGTCGGCGTCGATATAGCGGAGTGGGCCGAGACCTCTAGATAAGCCAGCCGGTCGCGACGCCGATCAGCAGCACCACGCCGAGCAGGCCGCGATAGATGACGAACGGCCAGGCGGAGAAGCGCTCGAGCACGCGCATCAGCCCCCAGATCGCGAAGAAAGCCGAGATCGAGGCAACGACAAGGCCGACGGCCAGGATCGACCAGCCATGCGCATCGAGATGCACCTTGTGCAGTTCATAGAGCTCCTTGAGGCCGGCCAGCGCGATGGCCGGCAGGCCGAGCAGGAAGGACAGGCGCGCCGCCTCCGGCCGGGCGAAGCCCAGCCCCATCGCCGCCGTCAGGGTCGAGCCCGAGCGGGAGACTCCGGGAATAAGCGCGCCGACCTGGGCGACGCCTACCAGCAGCGCGTCGAGGATCGATGCCTGGCGCAGCACGAGCTTGTGGCTGGCGAATATCTCGGCGAGCGCCAAAAGGATCGCCATGGCGATACAGGCCCAGCCGATGACGGCCAGCCCCCGCAGCGGCGAGTTGCAGGCGTTGAGCACGCCGGAAAGCGCGAGGCCTACAATGACGATCGGGACGGTGGCAAGCACGATGCTGATCGCCAGGCGGAAATAGCGGTCGCCGAAATCGCGTCGCGAGATCGCCGCAACCGAACCGAACAGCACGTCCCTGACATCGCTCCAGAAATAGCTGACCACCGCCGCCAGCGCCGCCAGTTGCATGGCGGCGGAGAAGGCCGAGCCGGGGTCCTGCCAGCCGAGCACGGCCGGCACGATGCGCATATGCGCGGTCGAGGAGATCGGCAGCAATTCGGTGATGCCTTGCACGATGCCGAGAAATGCCACCTTGGCATAACCCAGGCCGACAAAGCCGGTATCCAGTCCTTGCGTGCAGACGTCGGTCATCCCGGTCCTTTCCCCGTGCCCCTATCGTTCTTGGGGGCAAAAAGTGAATCGTCATTCGAAAAGCCTGGAGGACAGGCTTAGCCTCACGATAGCGTGATTCCAACTCACGGATTTGTAAGGTGCCGCTAATCCTGCTTGACAACTGGCACCGCCATATTATTCTCCGCTAATCTTACACTGTAAGGCAAATCGGAGGAGCATCACAATGTCGACCGCCGCCCTGTCGGAATTGGAGCCGGTCACGCCGCCGGAAACGCATGCTGCCGAAATTGCGATCGAGGAGGTGTCGCGCGATACCAGCCGCGCCATCGAGCGCGCCGAGGTCGCTGCCTGGCTCGACCTCTACGAGGCGGCGCCGGCGGATTTCGCGGCCCGGCAAGGGCTGACGATTGACAAGGACGGCGATCTTGTCTGGACCACCTGCACGACGATCCCGTTCATCCATTTCAACTGCGTGAAGAATATCGGCGTCGATGGTCCGGCGACGGAAGAACAGGTCGACACGTTGCTCGCGCATTACCGCGATGCCGGCATCAGGCGGCCGTGGTTCTATACCAATCCACACACTGAGCCGTCGCGGCTGAGATGCTGGCTGGAAGCGCGCGGGATGCAGCAGCAAGGCGGCTGGGAGCGCATCTATCGCGACGCGACGCCGCTGGCGGACGAACCGCTTTTCCCGAGCGACCCGCTGATCCCGGTTGACGATCTGGTGATCGAGGAGGTCACGCCCAGGACAGCTTCGGAATGGGCATCTTTCATCGATGCCAAATACAGGCTCCCCACCTCGCCCTGGCTGATGGCGCTTGTCGATCGCAAGGGCTGGCATCATTACATGCTGAAACGCAGGGGCGCGGTCGCCGCCGTGCGCTCGCTCTTCATCTCAGACGGGGCCGCCTGGACCGGCATCGACGCGCCGGTACCGGGCATCATGGCGCCAAGCTTCGATCTTGACGCCATGCTTGGCGAAAGGCTGGTCCGCGACGGCATAGCCGCCGGTGCGAAATTGTTTGTCGCCGATATCGAGGCGCCGCGCCCCGACCGCGACGGGCCGGCCTATCGCAACTACGACCGGCTCGGCTTCAAGCTCGCCTATTTGCGTAGCCATTACAGTTACTTGCCCGCGAATTCGAGCTGACCAATTTCCCTGGAGTTGCCTCAGCGGTACAACCACTGCTTCAGGCAGCTTCTTGCCACCACATGCGCCGGCGGCACCGAAGCCTGATCGATGCGGGAATCATCGCTTGCCCTGTCGCGAGCCTTTTCCAGAAGCAGGCGAAGCTCGGCCGGGCGCACGCGGTCGCGCGCCATCACGAGTTGGACCATCGGGTCGTTCAAAAGCTCGTCCAGGGTGTTGATGCTCTCGCTCATCCGTCGCCTCCTCGATGCCTTCCCGCATAGCGCGTAGATAGGCAGCCAAAGATGGCCCGCCAATGACGCTTTGCCGGCTATGTCATGAATCGAAGATGAAATTTTTGTGCAGGCCTTCTTCCTTCTCCCCTTGTGGGAGAAGGTGGATCGGCGCGCAAGCGCCGAGACGGATGAGGGGTATTCCAGCGGAGTGAGACGCTGGTATTCTCTGGAACACCCCTCATCCGACCGAGCTTCGCTCGGCCACCTTCTCCCACAAGGGGAGAAGGAAGAAGCTACGCCGGCGGCGCGCCTTCATATTGAGGCAGGCCATCGTCAAGCATCACCCAGGGCTGCTTCGACGCGGTCCAGAAATGCATGTCGGGCTTGAACAGCGACGGGTCGTCGAGCGAGCCGGAGGTGATGCCGAGAATGCCCCTGGAATCGCGGCGTGAGAACAAAGTCGTGCCGCAAACCGGACAGAAGCCGCGCTTGAGGTCTGGCGTGGAATTGATCGTCGCCACCGGTCCTTCGATGGTCACATCGTCGATGCGAAACAGAAGTCGCGCATTGAAGGCGGCGCCGATCGCTCTCTGGCAGATGCGGCAATGGCAGATGCGTTCGTTGATCGGCTCGGCCTCGGCCCTGTAGCGCACCGCGCCGCAAAGGCATCCGCCCTCATACTTGGTCATCACCAGACACCTGCCTCGAGGAAATGCCGGGCACCGTAGTGGCCGGCATGGCAGGGTCAATCAAAAAACATTGATGGGATACGATCGCTTGAGCTGATGCCGCTGGCCGGCTGCGTTAGGCGGCCAGCGGCCAGGATTCATTCGCTGACGATCTCGTCCCAGGTCTTCACCTTGGTGACACCGTCGAGGAACGGCAGCGTGCTGGCGACCAGTTCCGGCGCGAAGAACACGTCGTAATGCGTGCGGTTGGGGATGATCGCCAGCCGGTTCTGCGACAGGTGCTCGCGCATCCAGCCGGCGTCCTTCAATCCGCCGCCGAGCATCTGGAAGAACTTGATCTCATGCTCGGGCTTGTACATGTCGCTGTCGCCGTAGACGAGCATGACGGGCATCTTCAGCTTCGGCACGTCGGCCGAGAAATCATAGTCCTTGCGCATGAAGGCGCCGAGCGCATCGAGCAGTTTTGGGAAATCCTCGGGCTTCGGCGCCACGGCGACATAGGATTTGTACATCGGCGTGTCCTTCATGAACTCGGCGGCCGCCGCGCTCACCTGCGCCTGCTGCGGACGCATCTCGTCATAGAAGCCGTTGGCGGCGTAGCCGGTCGACACCATGACCAGCCGACGCACCGCTTCGGGATGCTGGACGGCCATGCGGAAGGCGACGCCGCCGCCAAGCGAATAGCCCATGACGTCGACCTTGTCGTAGCCGAGCGCCTTGACGATGGCCGCCATGTCGTCGCCCATCGCCTCAAGGCCTAGAGGCCGTTCGCCGAGCGCGGTGCGGCCATGTCCCTGCAGGTCGACGGCGATCACCGTGCGATGTTCGGCAAATTTCGGCAGGATCGGCGCGAACATGTCGCTCGAACCCAGGCCGCCATGCAAAAGAAGCAGCGGCTCGCCCTTGCCGTAGACGGCGTAGTAGTAGTTCACGCCGTCGATCGGCAGCAGGCCGGATTTTTCCGGCTTCAAGAGAGCTTTGGTTTCACTGGTCATGACAGGCTTGGTATCCTCGGATTGTGCGCTCGGCGAGGCTATGAGGGTCATTGCCGAAGCAAGGATGGCGAAAAACAGGGTCTTGGGCATTTCAGTCTCCTCTCCGCTTGCGTTGCCTCAAGGACGCGGTGGCAGAACCCAAGCCGACATGGCCCGCTAAATAATTCGAGGGAGAGTGGAAGCGCCTCGGCAGGCGACTCCAAAGAAGAAGGATCAGTGGCGCTTGGCCTGCACGAGATAAGCGTCGATCATGGTCTCGCCGAGCCACTTCGCGGCTTCGAGCCTATGCAGCCCCTCGACCAGGATGTGGCGCTTGCCGTCGTGTCGCACCTGTATCGGGGTCTTCATGCCGTTTTCGAGAATATCCTCGGCAAGATGGCGCACCGTCTCGGGATGCAGCGTCTTGCGCCGCGCCGTCGGCACGTAGATGTCGTCGACCTTGACCTTTTGCACACGCAGCATGTCGGCTCCTCGGCGAGAATGTCGCCTCAGCATGAATAGTTGGTTTGCCGGCGGCGGCCAAGCGCGAGCGCGCTGGCCCGATGCTTTCCATTTGACGCTTGGGCGGCCAATGGTCTCAATGACGGCCTCGTGACCTCAGGTGTTCCTTGACGCAACTGCCCAGTGAATTCCCCGATTTCGGGCTGACGCCCGAGCAGCGCCGCGAGGCGGTGCGCGGCCACTATTACGAATGGCCGGGAATGGATGGCCCGAGCGGCGAGATCTGGTGCTACAGTGACCGGTTTTCCTATCGCCCCGGCGAGACGGTAACGCTCTTCGTCAGCGCGTCGGCGCCGCAATTCAGCCTCGCCATCATTCGCGACGGCGACAGCGAAACAATAGTCTTCGAGGGAGCGGGGCTGTCGGCGCGCTGGCAAGATACGCCCGACCAATGCTCTGTCGACGGCTGCGGCTGGGAGGCCTCGTTCGAATTCCGCGTCGGCGACGACTGGCCGTCCGGCGCCTATCGCGTGACGCTCTCGGCCGAAGGCCGCGACGGCACGCCGATCCACAGCCATCATCTCTTCATCGTCACCCCCCTGCCCGGCCGCAAGCCCGGCCGCTTGCTGCAGGTCGCCGCGACCGGCACCTGGCTCGCCTACAACACATGGGGCGGCTCGAACCACTATCAGGGCATCACCGGCCCGAACCGCGACCAGTACGCGACGACGGTGTCAACGCAGCGCCCCTGGTGCCGCGGCTTCGTGGTGCTGCCCAAGGATGCGCCGCGCGTGCCGCTGGAAGTGGCGGTGCCGCCGAAGACAGTGCCGCGTTACCCGCACATGGAATGGGCTTTCGCCACTGGACATTCGAAGAAATATGCCTCTTCGGGCTGGGCGAGCTATGACAGCCATTTCTTCCGCTTCGCCGAGCGCGCCGGCTATCAGGTCGATCTCGCCAGCCAGCACGAGCTCCATTTCTCGCCCGAAATCCTCGACGGCTATGACTGCGTCGTCTTCGTCGGCCACGACGAATACTGGACCTGGGAGATGCGCGATGCCGTCGACACCTATGTTGAGCGCGGCGGACATGCGGCGCGCTTCGCCGGCAATTTCATGTGGCAGACGAGGCTGGAGGACCAAGGCCGCCGCCAGGTCTGCTACAAATACAAGGCACGCGCGGAAGACCCGGCCTATCGCGGCGGCGACGTCACCCGCGCCACCAATTCCTGGGAAGCGCCGGAGATCGGCCGTCCCGGCAGCGCCACCTTCGGCCTCAACGCGACCCGAGGCGTCTATGCCGGCTGGGGCGGCTGCGCGCCGCGCGGCGTGCCTGGCTTTCCGGTCTACCGTCCCGAGCACTGGGCATTCGCCGGCACCGGCATCTATTACGGCGACCTGCTCGGCGCCGACAGCCATGTCTATGGCTATGAAGTCGACGGCCTCGATTTCGAGATCCGTGGCGGCCTGCCCTACCCGACCGCGACCAGCGGCGCGCCGGACGGCTTGCAGGTGCTGGCGGTCGGCATGGCGAGCCAGGTCGAGGAAAGCGCCGACATCCCGGTCGAGGACCAGTTCCTCGCCGACGAGGACGGCCGCTTCACCGCCGAGACGTTGTTCGGCGAGGCGAGCGACGCCAATCTCGACAAGGTCAAGCGCGGCAACGGCATGATCGTCAATTTCCCGCGCGGCAAAGGCGAGGTCTTCCATGCCGGAAGCTGCGAATGGGTCGCCGGCCTGCTAAGGCAGGACGCGATGGTCGAACGCGTGACCAAAAATGTTCTCGACCGCTATCTCGGAAAGTCCTGACATGTCGAAACTGGAAGTCCAGCCCGTAGCAGAGGCCGAAGCGCGGCCGCCGTCGCACCTGTTCTATTTGTCCAGCCTGCGCCGGCCGCTCGTCGACCGCGCCGAGGGCATCTATTTCTGGACGAAGGACGGCCGCCGCTACATCGATGGCTCGAGCGGGCCGATGGTCGCCAATATCGGCCACTCCAACCGCAACGTGCTCGACGCCATGAAGCGGCAGATGGACAAGACCACCTTCGCCTACCGGTTGCATTTCGAAAATGAGCCGGCCGAGGAGCTTGCGCGCGCCCTGGCCGGCAAGCTGCCCGAAGGTATGGACCGCATCTTCTTCGTTTCGGGCGGCTCGGAAGCGACCGAATCCTGCATCAAGCTTGCTCGGCAATGGGCGGTCGCTACCGGCCAGTCCAAGCGCTGGAAGGTGATCACCCGCTTCCCGTCCTATCACGGCGGCACGCTGGGCTCGCTTGCCGTCACCGGCGACGATGCGCTGGCCGAAACCTTCACGCCGATGATGAAGGTGATGCCGACAGTGCCTGCGCCCACAGCCTGGCGCGACCGCGACAATCTCTCGATGGAGCAGCGCGGCCTTCGCTATGCCGACATGCTGGAGGAGAAGATTCTCGCCGAAGGGCCGGAAAGCGTTTTGGCCTTCATCATGGAGCCGGTCGGCGGTGCCGCGACCGCAGCCCTTGTCGCGCCCGACAGCTACTATCCGCGCATCCGCGAAATCTGCGACCGCTACGGCATTCTTCTGATTCATGACGAGGTGATGAGCGGCGCCGGCAGGACAGGCAAGTTCCTCGGCGGCGACCACTGGAACTGCAGGCCCGACATCGTCGCCCTCTCGAAGGGGCTGGGCTCGGGTTACGCGCCACTCGGCGCCCTCGCCGCGCCGATGCGCCTGGTCGAGCCGCTGCTGGCCTCCGGCGGTTTCCAGCACGGCCACACCTATGCCGGCAATCCGCTTGCCTGCGCCGCCGGCCTCGCCGTGCTCGGCGAGATGGACCGGCTCGATCTCCTCGCCAACGCCGCCGCGATGGGCGAGGTGCTGATGGCAGAGTTGAAGGGCTTGCAAAAGCGCTTCCCCTTCATCGCCGACGTGCGCGGCAAGGGCCTGCTCTCCGGCGCCGAAATGGTCGCCGATCCCGAGACTTTGAGGCCCATCGATCCGGCCAGCAAGGCGACGCAGCGCCTGCTCGACCACGCCTATGCGCGCGGCCTGATCATCTATGGCCGCAAGGTCAAGGGCGGCGTCGACGGCGACAATTTCATGGTAGCGCCGCCGATGATCATCACCAGAGACCAGATCGGCGAGATGATTTCCATCATCGGAGATTCGCTGGAGGCGCTCGCCGCGGAGCTCGACCTGCCGGTGGAAGGCTGAAAAAGGTGTTTTGATGCCGGCACCAATCACCCTCCGCACGGGCACCATCGACGATGTCGAAACCATCCACGCCGCCCTGCTGCGCCTCGGCACCCATATCGGCGCCCATCAGGAAATCACCTCGACACCCGAGGACCTGCGCCGCTACGGCTTCGGCGAAAAGCCCGCTTTCTCAACCCTGATCGCCGAGATCGACGGTGAGTTCGCCGGGCTTTGCCTGCATTTCCCGATTTTCTCGACCTGGATGGGCCGCCCAGGTGTCTATATTCAGGACCTCTATGTCGAGGACCGCTTTCGCGGCCAGCGGATTGGCGAAAAGCTGCTGCGGCGCGTAGCCAAGGAGTGTCGCGCGGCGGGCGGGGTCTATCTGAGGCTTTCCGTCGATACCGACAATGAAACGGCCAAGGCGTTCTACGAAAGACTGGGCATCGGCTGGTCGAGTTACGAGCAGGTGCAGAAGATCGTCGGCGACGCCTTTTTCGCCTTTGCCGACACGCCGGAGGAATGACGATGAAAACCTTCTACGCCGAAGAGCAGAAACGCCATGATCCCAAGGCTTTCCTCTCAAGCGGCGCGCCGCAGCCCAACCCGGAAAAGCCAGAGCGGGTCGAAAGATTATTAGCCGGCGCAAGATCGGCCGGGTTGACGGTCGAACGTCCAGGGAATCATGGGCTTGGCCCGATTGCGGCGGTGCATACACCTGAATATCTCGACTTCCTCGAGCACATTTTTGCGCGCTGGCAGCGCATCGAAGGCGCCTCGGCGGAAGTCATCCCGAACATTCACCCGATCACCCGCAACGGCTCCTATCCGGCCTCGGCTGTCGGCCAGGCCGGCTACCACATGGCCGACACCGCCTGCCCGATCTCGGCCGAGACCTGGAACAGCGCGTTGTGGAGCGCCTGGAGCGCGGTGGAGGCCGCTGAAGCTGTGATGACCGGCGCGCCCTCGGCCTATGCGCTCTGCCGTCCGCCGGGCCATCACGCATTCGCCGATGTCGCCGGCGGTTTCTGCTTCATCAACAATTCGGCGGTCGCGGCGCAGGTGCTGCGCAGACAAGCCGCGCGCGTCGCCATCCTCGATGTCGACCTGCACCACGGCAACGGCACGCAAGGCATCTTCTACGCCCGTCCCGACGTGCTGACCGTCTCGCTTCATGCCGATCCGGTGCGCTTCTATCCGTTCTTCTGGGGACACGCCGACGAGCGCGGCGAAGGCCTCGGCCTCGGCTACAATTTCAACCTGCCGCTGCCGCGCAAATCCGGCGATGCGGCCTTTCTCGAAGCGCTGGCGACAGCCTTCCAGCGCATCCGCGCCTTCGCGCCGGAAGCGCTGATCGTGGCGCTCGGCCTCGACGCTTTCGAGGGCGATCCGTTCGGCGGCCTGTCGGTGACGACGCCGGGCTTCTCGCGCATCGGCGAAGCGATAGCCGGGCTGGGCCTGCCGACGGTCATCGTCCAGGAAGGCGGCTATCTCTGCGACGCGCTCGGCGACAACCTCACCGCTTTCCTGACCGGTTTCGGAGGCAAGCAGCGGTAGACGGGCTTAGGAACGCTGCTGCCGTAGCATCGCGATCACGCGATGCGCGCTTTCCAGCGTCTCCTCGATCTCGGCCGCCGTGTTGTAATGCGCAATGCCGATGCGCACGACACCTTGCTCGGCGGGTATGCCGAGCTGGTGGACGACCTCCCACGCATAATTGTTGCCTGACCACAGGAAGATGTTTTCGGCGTTCATCTGCCGCACGATCGTTTCCGGCTCGATGCCTTCGACGGTAAAGGAAATGGTCGGCACCCGCTCAGTAAAGCGTTGCCGATCGGTGATGCCATGGATGATCAGGCCTTCGATATCGGACAGGCCCTCGATCAGTTGCCGGGCAAGCGCATTCTCGTAAGCGATCGACACCTCGAACGCCTTGGCGATCCGCTGCCGCCGCGAGCCGTCCTGGCCGGCGGCAGCACCGAGATCGGCGAAATAGTCGATTGCCGCCGTCAGCCCGGCCATCAGCTCGATCTGCGGCGTGCCGAGCTCGAACCGCTCGGGCAGGACGTTTGAAGAACAGCGGCATTTGTAGGGTTCGAGGCCGTCGATGACGTCGCGTCGGCCCCACAATATGCCCATATGCGGCCCGAAGAATTTATAGGCCGAGCAGATCAGGAAATCGCAGCCAAGCGCCTGCACGTCGATCAACCCGTGCGGCGCGAATTGCACGGCATCGACATAGACCAGCGCACCGGCCTGCTTGGCGATCGCCGTCAGCGCCTTCACGCGGTTGATCGAGCCGGTGAGGTTCGAAGCGTAATTCAGCGCGACGAGCCGCGTCCTTTCCGAAAGCAGTGCCTTGAGTGCCGCCTCCTCCACCTGCCAGCTTTGCTCGTCGAACGGTAGGAAGCGTATGACGAGGCCGAGATCATCGGCAAGCTGCAGCCAGGGCGAGACATTGCCCTCGTGATCCATGCGGGTGACGATGATCTCGTCGCCCGGCTTCATCGTCCGGCCAAGCGTGCGCGACATGTGGTAGGTCAGCGTCGTCATATTGGCGCCGATGACGATCTCCTCGACGCTTGCGGCGTTCAGGAAATCGGCCATCGCCGCATGCGCCCCGTCGACCACTTTTTGGGCCGCAACCGTAGTCTCAAAGAACCCGCCTAAATTGGCATTGGTCGTCAGCAGGCAGCGCGACACCGCGTCCGCCACCGTCAGCGGCACCTGCGTGCCGGCCGGATTGTCGAGATAGATGCGGCGGCGCCGGTTATCGTCCAGCGAAAGCGCCGGAAATTTGCCGCGCACGGCCTCGATCGGAAAAACCGCCATCGTCTCCATCACCTCATCTTTTCTCAACGACGCCCGGTCATGGGCACGGATTGCCGACGCGCTGGTGGATGGCGTCGACCGCCTTTTGCATCTCTTCCGTCCAGGTGACGTCGACCGAGGACAGCGCGATCTCGAGCTGCGCGATGGTTGTCGCGCCGACGATATTCGCGGTCACGAAGGGCCGGCTCGCCACATAGGCGTTGGCGAAAAGCGCTGGCTCCAGGCCGAAGGAACGCGCCAGCTCGGTGTATTCAAGCAGCACTTCCGCCGCATTCGGCGTCTCGTAGCGCTGGCCGCGGTTGAAGAGCTGCGAGCGCGAACCCTGCGGTCGCGCACCATGATTGTATTTGCCGGTGAGATAGCCCTGGGCAAGCGGCGAATAGGGAAGAAATGCGATCTCCTCGCGCGCGCAGACCTCGGCAAGGTTCACCTCGAACGTGCGGTTGACGAGACTGTAGGCGTTCTGCAGCGAGGCGACGCGCGGACCCGTGCCCTTCTCGGCTTCGAACACGAAACGCATGACGCCCCAGGAGCTTTCGTTCGACAGGCCAAGATGGCGGATTTTTCCCGCCTTCACCAGTTCCTCGAAGACGGCCAGCGTTTCGGCAACCGGCGTCTCGTCTCCCGGAGCCCCTGCCGCATCCGCGCGCCGCGCCACCGCTCCGACGCGGGTCGGGTTCGAGCCCCACGGAATGTCCCGGTCCGGCCAGTGGATCTGGTAGAGGTCGATATAGTCGGTGCCGAGCTTGGCCAGCGATTTCTCGACCGCGTCGAAGATGTCGGCGCGCACCAGCTTCGACGGACGATCGCCGCGGAACCACGCGTTGGCCGTGCGGCCGACCACCTTCGAGGCGAGGATGACCTTGTCGCGGTTGCGATTGGCCTTCATCCAGCTGCCGATGGTCTTCTCGGTTCGCCCTTGCGTCTCCGCCTTGGGCGGGATCGGGTAAAGCTCGGCCGTGTCGATGAAATTCACGCCGCGCGAGAACGCCAGATCCATCTGCGCATGGCCTTCGGCCTCGCTGTTCTGCTGCCCCCAGGTCATCGAACCGAGGCAGATTTGCGAAACAAGAAGATCGGTCCGACCGAGGCGGCGTTTATGCATGAATTTCTCCGATGGGAGGTTTTGCGCGGACAGCGCGGAGGAGGAGGTTGAACATAGAGCAAAACGCTTGCGTTTTGCAAAGTCGCCCAGTTTCGAGATTGGCCGAAGCGTCAGTCAGTTCGTCATTCTAGGGCGGAGCAAGGAGCGAAGCGACGCGCGCAGACCCTAGAATCCATTCCGTTACCCTAAGGCGTTGCAACGATTACAGAATTCTGCACCGTTGCACTCTACGTTGAAGGTCACGGAATGGATCCTTGGGTCTGCGCTTCGCTTCGCGTCGCTACGCCCAAGGATGACGAATATTGGAGAGGCTCCAGCCAATTTCGATGGCTTGCGATGGGTCGCCGAAGCGAACAGTTGAAGTCTCTGATGGAGGGAACTACCGCCTGGCCCCAGCTAAAGCCCGCCGCTTGGCCTCGTCGATCAGCATATTGGCCACCTGCATGCGGATCATGGCGCGCTGGCGCAGATGCGGCGCGACCCGGTCCGGATGATTGGCGAAGGCGAAGTTACGGCGGATGCGACCGAGATCGGCGTTCTTGGCGGGACGGTCGAGGCCGAGCTCGCCGGCAATCGCTTCGGGATCGATCGGCGGCAGCTTCTCCTCCGGGTACTGCTCTTCGCCGGCCAGCGCCAGTTTCGCCTGGTCGAGAAGTGCTGCGAACTCGGCCGCGAGGTCGGCGCCTTGCTCGCGATATTCGGCGGCGACGCTCTCGCCTGCGACCTTGATGCGGCCGGAATGCAGTTCATCGGCCACGGACAGATAGTCGAATGGGATAGACGGTCGAGCCCCCTCGTCCTCGCCTTTCTCCGAGGCGACGATCAGGTCGTCGAGCAACGAAGCGAAATCGAGCTTGTTCCCGGTGCCGATCTCAACCTCCCTGTCGTGACGGCATGCATTGATGCCGCCAAACATAGGGCGCTCTCGTTAAGAATGAATTCTGGCGATGTTAACAATTGGCGGCTTTTCCGCCCGGCAAGACGACATCGGAAAATAAAAAGCCGGACTGCTCTTTCGTGCAGTCCGGCAAGGTCGCCGGGAGTGGCGAGGAAAAAGCCAGCCATGTGCCGGCACGAGTGCCTACGGTCGAGCCTGCCGAAAAGTTTCACGGAAAGTCGATCGTGGCGGAAAAATTTCGCGCGGCATGGCAGCCATGCAATTGCTGCACTGCACAATTTTAACAAATCACCATATATTGTGATGTGGGGAGGACCAACAGGGGCAACTGAGTCATGGGGTTCTTCACTGAAATGTTCGCTCGGCCGCGGCCGCAGGAACACCAGCGCTACCGCTCGGCGCTCGCGCTTCTAAACGCGATGAGCAACGCCGACCGCGCCGATATCGGCATCAAGCCGGCGGATTTTCCGCGCATCGCGCGCGAGATGTCGATCCGCTGAGCCGAACCAAAGAGGTTTCCCAGGACGCCTGGGAAACCTCCAAGCCACTCCAACGTCAGCGGTTTCCCAGAAAAGTCTGCTTGCTGAGCGGCACGCCATTGTGGCGCAGGATGTCGTAGGCCGTGGTGACGTGGAAGTAGAAATTCGGCATCGCCACATGCAGCAGGTACTGCAGGCCGGGCAGCGTAGCTTCGCGCCCGCCGAGCCTTATTTCGACCGTCCTATCCTCTGAACCTTCCAGATCCGCCGCCGCGAACGTCCCCAGATGATCGAGCGTCTTGGCGATTCGGGCCTGCAGCTCGGCAAAGCTCGCTTCGTTGTCCTCGTATTTCGGCACCTCGCGGCCGGCCAGCCGCGACGGCGCGCCCTTGGCATGGTCGGTGGCGATCTGGACCTGCCTGGCCAGCGCGAACATGTCGGGCGCCAGCCGCGCGGTGAGGAACACTTGCGGATCGATCTTGCGCTCGCCGGCATTCTGCTCCGCCGCCGTCAACACGCTCGCCAGCGCCTTCAGCCTGGCGGAAAACACGCCCACCGATATGTCGTACATGGAAATGGTCACGGGTATCTCCCACGCGGCCCTAGCGCCGCGGGCCGTGAACTAGCGCCTCCCGCCACGATTCTTCAAGCGGCCGTGCCCACGGCGTCACCGCGCCGCCGCAATCGCCGTGGTAGTATTTTCGTTACCGAGCGGAGGATTCGATGAAAAGAGCCACTTTCGCAGCGACCGTCTTTTTCTCACTGGCCGGCTTCACGCATTCCGCGTCCGCGGCGGATGCGCCCTATATCGATGACCGATCAAGCGCCGATGCGGTCGTCCGCTCGCTTTATAGCGCTATCAATCGCCACGAATTCGCCCGCGCCTGGGGTTATTTCGGCGATACGAAGCCGGCAAAGGACTTCAACGCCTTCGTCAAGGGTTATGACGGCACCGACAGCGTCGAAGTCAAGACCGGCGCTGTCTCGGAGGACGGTGCCGCCGGCAGCATCTATTACAGCGTCCCGGTCGCCATCCAGGCAACCGACAAGAAGGGCGAGGCCAAGGTTTTCGCCGGCTGCTACACGGTTCGCCAGGTCAATGCGCAGATCCAGGAGCCGCCCTTTCAGCCGATCTTCATCGACAAGGGTGCCTTGAAGCCGTCGACCGAGGATTTCGACAGCGCCGTGCCGGCAAGCTGCGGCGACGGCCCGCCGCCGCCGAAGAAGGACGAAGCGTTGGAGCAGGCCAAGAAGGCCTTCCTCGCGACCTATGGCGACCAGTGCGACAAGCAGGATCCGGACGGCAAGCCGATCGGCGAGCCCGAGGCTCATTCCATCCACTACAAGGACAAGGACGCCCAGCCCAGCGACCCGGAGCGCGAGACGCGGCTGTTCCGCTTCTTCTGCTCGATGGCCGCCTACAACGAGACGGCGGTCTACTACATCGGCGACGATGTCAACGGCGTCTCACAGTTGCAGTTCACCGAGCCGGACCTCGACATCCGCTACGAGAACAACAACAGCGAAGGCAAGGTCGAATCGATCCATATCATCGGGTTCAAGACCAGCGGCTGGGCGACCAATTCGGACTACGACGACAACACCAAAACCATCACCACATCGAACAAATGGCGTGGCGTGGGGGATGCCTCGTCATCGGGAACCTACCTTTTCCGCAACGGCGATTTCTCGCTCGTCCAGTACGACGTCGATGCATCCTATGACGGCGAGCAAAATCCGCAGACGGTCATCGACTACAACACGGCGCCTTGAGGCGCTGCAGCGCAATCACGGCGCTTTCGTCAGCATCCAGTTCAGCGTGCCGCGCCAGTCGACCATGCGGATCGGCGTGCCGTGCGTGCCGGTCTCGAAGCGTACGAAGCGGGTCGGATAAGCCTTCCTGGCCAGAATCGAGCGGAAGAAGGCTTCCTGCTTCTCCACCGGGAAGACCACGTCATGGCTGCCCTGTCCGAAAAACACCGGTACGCGGCGCTTGAAGGCGGGGCTGGTGAGAAAGCTGTCGTCCCACAGCGATCCGAGCAGCAGCAGCCCGGCGATGCGGCCGCCCGTATCCTTGCGCGCGGCGAGCTTCCAGCAGATGATCCCGCCCATCGAGCCGCAGGCGACGAAGATCTTCGCGCTCGGCGATGTCTCGGCATAGTGGTCGATGAGCGCCGCGACCTGCGCCGCGCCCTTGTCGCCGAAATCGGGGAAATCGGGCGAAAGATAGAGCCCGTTGTTGGCGGCCATCAGGTTCTTGATGCGATTGAAATTGCCGCCGAAGGTGAAGTCGTCCACGCCTTGCTTGCGGCTGCCGCCTTGCCCGTGCAGATAAAGCACGATGATGGACGCGCCTTCCGTCCTGCCGACCGCGACATGTCTGATATCGCCGGCATCGGTCTTCAGCATCAGGTCCTGCTGCACCTTGCGCACCCCGGGATCGGTGTATTGCGCATGCACGCGCTTTTCCGGCACCTCGTCGCGCTGATTTATGTCGCGCATCTCGCGATAGTCGAGGACGGTGTAGGCGCCGTTGTCGCTCGTCGACAGTGTCGCCGGATAAGCGAACAGATCGTCCTTGAACGATTTCAGCGAAAGCGTTTGCCCCTCGGCGACCGAGAGGGACAGCGCCGTCGCGGCGATCAGGGCGAAGAAACGTCGATAACGCAAAGCCATGCCGAGAGGCATGCGAAATTCGGCTCCGCTTTGTCAATCCTGCAGAACGCCGCCCGCCCCTTCCAGCGCCTCGCGCGTGTCGACATCGATCGAGGCCCCCTGCCCGATCTCGACATCGATGACGTCGAGACCCTCGGCCTCGACCAGATGACGCGCCCCGGTATCGCCCTCGAGCTGCGCGACGGCCGCGAAAAGCGAGCGCGGCAAAAGCACCGGATTGCCGCGCTTGCCTTGGTACGAAGCGCGCACCACGGAGCGGCCGCCGGCGCGGCGGAACGCGTCGATCAGGCTGTCGAGGTCTTTCGACGAAACGCCCGGCATGTCGCCAAGCACGATCAGGGCGCCGGCCGCGTCGGGCGCGACCTTCGCGATACCCGCCTTCAACGACGAAGCGAGGCCATCGGCGAAATCCGGATTGTCCACGAATGTCACGCCAAGACCGCCAAGCGCCGAACGCACGCGCTCGCGCTGATGGCCGGTGACGACGATGGTGGCGGCGGCCTTCGAGGCCAGCGCACGACCGGCAGTGCGGCGCACCAGCGGCTCGCCGTCGAACAGCGCCAGAAGCTTGTTCGGCCCGCCCATGCGACTCGAGCGGCCGGCGGCCAGAAGCACGATATCGACTTTCATCGCCGACCTTGCCGGCTGCGGCGCCGGCTCGCGCGGCTGCGGCCTGGTCGGAATTTCCATCAAAAGCCCGCCGACGCCCATTCCGGCAATATCGCCCGCCGTCACCTCGAGCCCGGCAACCAGCCGATCGAGCACCCAGTCGAAGCCATTTTCCTTCGGACTGCGCGCGCAGCCGGGCGCGCCGACGATGCGCTTGCCGTCGAGCGTTCCGAGCACCAGCAGATTGCCGGGGTCGACCGGCATGCCCGCGCGGACGACGGTACCCCCGGCACGCTCGATCGCGGCCGGCACGACATCGGCGAAATCGCTCATCGCCGAGGCGCCGAAGATCACCACCATGTCGTTGTCGCGCGCCAACTGGGTTGCGGCCGCGGCGACCGGCGCGACCTCATGCGGCGTGCGCCGCTCGGCCGTCAGTCGGCCGCCGAAACGCGCCAGCCGGGCCTCGGTAACGCGCAGTGTCTTGTCGAGCACGCTCGGCTTGACGCCGGGAAGCATCGTCTGGATGACGCCGACAGTTACGGGGCGATAGGCATTGACGGCAAATATTTCGCGGCCGGCGCAGATCCTCACCACGCTGTCCACCAGGCTTGCGGCGACGGCAAAGGGGATGATCTTGACCGTCGCCACCATCTGACCCTTCTCGACCGGCGCATGCTGCGCCAGCGTCGCGATGGTGACGGCCGGATCGACGGCATTAATGGCGTCGATCATTGCGGCGTCAACGGTAAAGACGCCTGAGGCTTCCGCATGCAAATTCACCCGCCCGGTCGCGGCCGGCTTGACCTCGATGTTGCAGTGCCGCATGGCGGCGGCGATCCTATCGGCAGCGGCATCCTCGTCGAGATCATCCTCGGCAAGCACCGCGGCGACGACTTCGCCGACGCCCGCCGCCTTGAGCGCCGCGATATCGTCTCGGCTCAATCGGTGCGCCTTGCGGAAGCGTTTTTCGCCGGCGGTGGTCGCATGCGCCAGCACCGCCCCTTCCGCCTCGTCGATCGGAACCGGTCCGAATTTCACGCCACAGCGCCTTTTGCTTCGAGACCGCGCGAGCGGAAGGCGTGGATCGTCTGCGCAAGGACGGCGACGGCGATCTCGGCCGGACTGGCAGCACCGATATCGAGGCCGATCGGCGCGTGGATGCGGGCGATCTGGTCGGCACCGGCGCCGAGCGCCAGCAGGCGTTCGACACGCTTGGCGTGGGTTTTGCGGCTGCCCAACGCCCCGACATAGAAGCATCGCGCGTCGAGCGCCGCCTTCAGCGCGAAATCGTCGATCTTCGGATCGTGGGTGACGGCGGCAAGGGCGGTATAGCTGTCGAGCGGCGCACGCTTCAGCACATCCTGCGGCCATTCGGCATGCAGCGCGACATCGGGGAAGCGTTCCGGGGTAGCGAAGGCTGTGCGCGGATCGATGATCTCGACCGGATAGCCGGCGATCCTGGCCATCGGCGCCAGCGCCTGGCTGATATGCACGGCGCCGATCACCACGAGGCGCGGACGCGGCAGATGCGCGTTGAGAAAGAACGTCCGCCCTTCCGCCTCCACCGACTGCGAATTGCCGGTGCGAAACGCATTGGCGATCGCCGCCCCGAGATCGCCTGCGACATGGTCACCCTCGTGCACGATGCGGTCGCGGCCGTCGCCCAGGTCGGTGACAAGCACCGCGGCGCGGCGGGCGCGGCGTTCTTCGTTCAGAGTCTTCAGGACGTAGGGATCCATCTGTGATCAGCCCAGCCGCTCGACATAGACCTTGATGCGGCCGCCGCAGGAAAGGCCCACCTGCCATGCGGTCTCGTCGGCGACGCCGAATTCCAGCATCCTGGCCTTGCCCGAGCCGATGACGTCCATCGCCTCGGTCACCACGGCGCCCTCGACGCAGCCGCCGGAGACCGAGCCATGGAAATTGCCCTCGGCGTCAATGACCAAATGGCTGCCGACCGGGCGAGGCGCCGAACCCCAGGTCTCGACCACGGTCGCGATGGCGACATCCTTGCCGTCCTTCATCCAGTCTTCCGCGATGATCAGGGGATCGCGGGCCTCGTCGAGATAAATGCTCTCATCCATCGTCGCTTCTCGCAAAGTCTGTTTTTCAAGGAAAACCTTGGTCGTCCCTACGGTAAACGTTGGTTTCCCGCCAAGGAAACATATGGCTACGCGGCCTGCCTCCCGCCAGCTTGCCAGCGGCGCGGGTCGACCGAAGCCGCCGGCCGCTGGTCGAGCGAGGCGCAAAGATCGGCCAGCGCGTCGAGATTGTGCACTGCCCGGAACTCATCGACATAGGGCAGCATCGCTTTCACGCCACGGGCGCGGGCCTCAAAACCGTCGAAGCGCAGCAGCGGATTGAGCCAGATCAGCCGCCGGCAGGATTTATGCAGCCGCTCCATCTCCTGCGAAAGGCCGGCGACGTCGTCGCGCTCCAGCCCGTCGGTGATGAGAAGCACCACGGCGCCCTGCCCCAGCACGCGCCGCGACCACAGCCGGTTGAACTCGGCAAGCGTGTCGCCGATGCGGGTGCCGCCCGACCAGTCCTTCACCGCCGCCGAGCATTCGGCCAACGCCTCGTCGGGATCGCGATGGCGCATCTGGCGGGTCAGGTTGGTCAGCCGCGTGCCGAAGACGAAGGCGTGCACGCGCCGGCGCTTCTCCGTCAGCGCATGCAGGAAATGCAGGAAGATGCGCGTATACTGGCTCATCGAGCCGGAAATATCGGCCAGCACGACCAGCGGCGGATGCGCTTCGCGCGGAGACCGGAATTTCGGCAGGATAAGCTCGCCGCCGGTGCGCGCGGCCGAGCGCATCATGGCGCGCGGATCGATGCGGCCCCCTTGCGCGTCCGCCCTGAAGCGCCGTGTGCGGACAAGATCGAAGGGCAGGCGCAAGGCCGCGATCGCCTTTTTGGCTTCGGCCATCTCCGCCGCATCCATCTGGGCAAAATCCTTGCCGCGCAGCACCTCGTTGCCGGAAAAGGTGAGGCGCGCATCGACCTCGATCTCCGGCACTTCCCGGACCGGTTGATTCTTCCCATGGCCTTCGAACATCGCCTGGCTGACGCGGTTCTCGGCCGCCCGCGGCTTCTGCTTCTCAGCATTGTCCGCAGCGACCGGCGAAAACATCGCCAGTAGCTTCTCGATCAGCTCGCGCGATTTCCAGAACAGGCGGAAGGCCTCGTCGAAGACAGGATGGTCCTCGCGCCGCGAGACGAGCACTGCATGCAGCGTCCAGTAGAAATCGTCGCGCGAGCCGATGCCGGCGGCAAGCACCGCCTCGATGGCGTCCTTCACCGACGCCGGGCCGACGCGCATGCCTGCCTTGCGCAACGCACGCGCGAAATAGACGATGTTGTCGGCGATGCGCCCATCGGCGAGCGCCTCTTTGGGTTCCGGACGCGGCACAGGCATCGCGCCTACTCCGCCGCCGACAGCTCGGCCTTCACCTCATTGAGGATGCGCCGGCCCTCGCCCTCGCCGATACGGGCGATGTCGTCCTGATATTTCAAAAGCACGCCGATCGTGTCCGACACGGTCTCCGGATCGAGCGCCACCTTGTCGAGCTCGGTCAGCGCGCCGGCCCAATCGATGGTCTCGGCAACGCCTGGCGCCTTGAACAGTTCGACCTGGCGCAGCTTCTGGATGAAGGACACGACCTCCGCCGACAGCCGGCGGTTCGCCTGCGGCACCTTGCGCCGCACGATCTCCAGCTCGCGCTCGGCGTTCGGATAGTCGACCCAGTGATAGAGACAGCGACGCTTCAGCGCGTCGTGAATCTCGCGTGTCCGGTTGGTGGTGATGATGACGATCGGCGGCTCTTCCGCCTTGATCGTGCCAAGTTCCGGAACTGTTACCTGGAAATCGGAAAGAATCTCGAGCAGGAACGCCTCGAAAGCTTCGTCGGTGCGATCGAGCTCGTCGATCAGGAACACCGGCGCGGCACCCGCCTTGCCGGTCAGCGCGTCGAGCACCGGGCGGCGGATCAGGTATTTCTCGGAAAAGACGTTGCGCTCCATGTCGGAGCGGACGACCTTGCCCGCCGCTTCCTCCATGCGGATCTCGATCATCTGCGCGGCATAGTTCCACTCATAGACGGCCGAGGAGACGTCGAGCCCTTCATAGCATTGCAGCCGGATCAGCCGGCGGCCGAGCGCGCCGGCCAGCACTTTGGCGATCTCGGTCTTGCCGACGCCCGCCTCGCCTTCGAGGAACAAGGGCCGCTTCATGCGCAGTGAAAGAAACAGCACCGTCGCCAGCGAACGGTCCGCGACATAATCCGCGCCTGTCAAAAGATCGAGCGTTTCGTCGATCGTTTTCGGCGCGGGGCGCGGCGCGGTCATCTTGTCTCCGTGGATCCCGCTTGCACGTTCAAAGAAAATGATAGCCGCGGTTGTGGTAGATCAGCGGCCGCAAATTATCGCCGATGCGCAGGCCTGTCACCTTGCCAAAAAGCACACGGTGGGTGGCAAGGTCCTTGCTATCGATGATCTCGCAGTCGAACACGGCCAGCGCGCCTTTCAGCGTCGGGGCGCCAGTCGAGATCACATCCCATTCGGCAAGCGCGAAGCGCTCCTCCACCGGCAGGCCGGTGATGCCGGAAAAGGCGACCGATACGGCTTCCTGGTCCGATGCGAGGGTGTTGAGCGCGAACTTGCCGTTCTTGATGAAAGCTTCGTTCTTGGCGTTCTCGCGGTTGAGGCAGACCAGCACCGTCGGCGGCGTGTCCGAGACCGAACAGGCGGCGATCACCGTCGCGCCCCTTTTGCCGCCGGGCCCGTCGGTCGTCACCACATGCACATGGCCGGCAAAATGCGCCATCGCATCGCGATAATGCTGTGGCCCGATATCATTGATCTTCAGCACCCGATGTCCACCTGTCGAAACCAGTTCGTTATATATGGCGGCATATTGCACGCCACAAGTTGCATAGCATGGGCGAAGTGCTTGACCGCAGTCCGCAAATTCGCGTGTTGCGCGGCGCTTAGCCAGCCTTTAGGCATTTCCTGGAATAGTGTCGGGACTGTATTCCCGGCATGGAGGATCTCTTAGCCCGAATGCGTCTTCTCACGACGACATCAGCCGTGCTGCTCTGGTTGTCGCTGGCCGCGAGCGCCGACGCCGAGACGCTGGTCGGCATTGCCGCGCCGCTTTCCGGCCCATCGGCGATCCTCGGCAAGCAGATCGAGGCCGGCGCCGGCCTTGCGGCGGAAGCGAACGACATCGCGATCAAGGCCGTGGACGATGCCTGCACCGCCGATGGCGGCGCCGCAGCAGCGAAGGAATTCGTCGACGCCAAGGTCAATGTCGTGGTGGGCTTTCTCTGCACCGACGCGATCGAGGCGGCGCTGCCGATCCTGAAGGATGCCAACATCCCGGTCATCACGGTCGGCGTGCGCACCGAAAGCCTGACCGACCGGCGCGCCAAGACCAGCTGGCCGGTCTACCGGCTCGGCCCACGCGGCGACGATGAGCGCAATGCGGTCGCCGCCAAGCTAATCCAGCTCTGGCGCGACGACCTGTTCGCCATCGTCGATGACGGCACCATCTATGGCCGCGAGATGGCCGAGACCTTTCGCGCCGCAGCCGAGCAGGCTGCCTTGAAGCCGGTCTTCACCGACACGTTCCGGCCGCAGCTCGACAACCAGATCGGGCTGATCGGCCGGTTGAAAAAGGCCGGCGCGACTAAGGTGTTCGCCGGCGGCGACGGCGAGGATGTCGCCATCATGGGCCGCGACGCCGCCCAGCTCGATGCCGGCATCACCTTTGCCGGAGGCGAAAACCTGCGCACGCCGCCGGGCGATGTGCCCTATCCCGTCGGCACGCTGATGATCGCCCCGCCGGAATGGTCGGAGATCGCCGATCCCAAGGTGGTGCAGGCTTTCGCCGCGAAGAACATCGTGCCCGACGGCTATACGCTTCCGACCTATGCCGCGGTCGAGGTCGCCAAGGCCGCGCTGGCCGGCGCGGACGGCCAGCCGCTCGCCGAGGCGCTGACCGGCCATGATTTCGCGACCGCTCTCGGCACCATCCGCTTCGACGACAAGGGCGATCTCAGCCAGAACCCGTTCCGTATCTTCCGCTTCGACGGGACGCATTTCGTGCCGCTGGAGGAGAAGTGATGTTCCGCACCGGACCGCGCAACCTCATCACCGACGTCGCGGGCCTCAGCGTCGGCAACGCCGCCGACGCCAGGCTGAAATCCGGCGTCACGGTGGTGATATGCGATGAGCCTGCCGTGGCCGGTTTCCAGGTGCTGGGCGGTGCGCCGGGCACGCGCGAGACCGATCTGCTCGAGCCGCAGAATTCGATCGCGACGGTCCATGCCGTCGTTCTGTCCGGCGGCTCGGCCTTCGGCCTCGACGCCGCCTCGGGCGTGCAGGCGGCGCTGCGCGAGAAGAACATCGGTGTCGAGGTCGGCGGCTTCCGCGTGCCGATCGTGCCGGCCGCGATCCTGTTCGACCTGCGCAATGGCGGCGACAAGGACTGGGGCCGTTATCCGCCCTATCGCGAGCTCGGCTATGAGGCCGTGCAGGCGGCGACAGTGGATTTCGAAATCGGCACGGCTGGCGCCGGCACCGGCGCGCTGACCTCCGGGCTGAAAGGCGGGCTGGGCTCCGCCTCGACGGTGCTCGACAGCGGCGTCACCATTGGCGCGCTCGCCGCCGTCAACCCGACCGGCTCGGTGACGGTCGGCCGCAGCCGCCATTTCTGGGCGGCGCCCTTCGAGATCGGCGACGAGTTCGGTGGCCTGGGTTATCCCGCGCCGATGCCTGAAGAGGCCAGGAAGATCCTGCTGAAATACCGCGACAGGCGCGTCGGCGGGCATGGGGAAGCCGGCAGCACTACCATCGCCGTCATCGCCACGGACGCCGTCATGACCAAGGCCGCGGCCAAGCGGCTGGCGATCTCGGCGCATGACGGCTTCGCCCGCGCCATCTGGCCGACGCATACGCCGGCCGACGGCGATCTGGTGTTTGCGCTGGCGACGGGCCGGAGCGGAATAGAACTCGGCGCCGATGCCGCGATCGACCTGTTCGCGGCGGCAGGCGCCACCATGGCGCGCGCGATCAGCCGCGGCGTCTATGCCGCCACGCCCGCCGACGGCGACTTGTTTCCCGTCTGGTCTTCGCGTTGACGGCTAATCAGGTCGGATCGGATTTCTCTTCCTCGAAGGTGACCGCGACATCGGAATTCGCGGAGAGCCATACCTTCTGCCCGTCGATCTCCGCGACCAGCCCAAGCGAAATGTAGTGGTGATGGTCCTTGTGCGAGCCCATGCCGCTATCAGCCTTGGTCAGCTTGATCCGGTCGCCCTCGACCTTGTCGACGGTGCCGATATGGACGCCGTCGGCGCCGATCAGTTCCATGTGTCCGCGTATCTTGCTGATGTCGGTGCTCATGCTGGTCCTCCGCTGGATGGCGATTTGCCCTTTCGGATGCGAGACGGTCGACAATAACAAATGAACGCCGGATTGGATGCATCGCACGGCGCGCCTCGTTCATCGTGGCGTGATAAGCATGACGCTGATGAGACAGATGACAAACCGTCTTGCAGCGCTCGTCGCGGTCAGTACCTGGTTTGCGCGGCAGCGGCGTTGAGCATTGGGCCAGGCTCTGTTAGGACGCGGCCGACGCTTCTCCCAGGCAGGACTTAGAAAACGGATGATCCCTCGCTATTCCCGGCCGGAAATGGTCGCCATCTGGTCGCCCGAAACCCGCTTCCGCATCTGGTTCGAGATCGAGGCGCATGCCTGCGATGCGCTGGCGGAGCTGGGTGTCATTCCGAAGGAAGCGGCGAAGACGATCTGGGAAAAAGGCGGCGCGGCCAAATTCGACGTCGCCAAGATCGACGAGATCGAACGCGTCACCAAGCATGACGTCATCGCTTTCCTGACCCATCTCGCCGAATTCGTCGGACCGGATGCCCGCTTCATCCACCAGGGCATGACCTCGTCGGACGTGCTCGACACCTGCCTTGCGGTGCAGCTGACCCGGGCCAGCGACATCCTGCTCGCCGATATCGACGCCTTGCTTGCGGCGCTGAAGCGCCGCGCCTTCGAGCACAAGGACACCGTCACCATCGGCCGCAGCCATGGCATCCATGCCGAGCCGACCACCTTCGGCGTCAAGCTGGCGCAGGCCTATGCCGAGTTCTCGCGCTGCCGCGAGCGGCTGGTGCACGCGCGCGAAGACATCGCCACCTGCGCCATTTCCGGCGCGGTCGGCACTTTCGCCAACATCGAGCCTTATGTCGAAGAGCATGTGGCGGCAAAGCTTGGCCTGAAGCCGGAGCCGGTGTCCACGCAGGTCATCCCGCGCGACCGCCATGCCATGTTCTTCGCCACGCTTGGCGTCATCGCCTCGTCGGTCGAACGCCTCGCCATAGAGATCCGCCATCTGCAGCGCACCGAGGTGCTGGAAGCGGAAGAGTATTTCTCGCCGGGCCAGAAGGGCTCGTCGGCTATGCCGCACAAGCGCAACCCGGTGCTGACCGAAAACCTCACCGGCCTCGCCCGCATGGTGCGCGCCTACGCCATGCCGGCGATGGAAGACGTGGCGCTCTGGCACGAGCGCGACATTTCGCATTCCTCGGTCGAGCGCATGATCGGGCCGGATGCGACGGTGACGCTGGATTTCGCGCTGTCGCGCCTGACCGGCGTCGTCGACAAGCTGCTCGTCTACCCCGAGAACATGGAGAAGAACCTCAACAAGTTCCGCGGCCTGGTGCATTCACAGCGCGTGCTTCTGGCGCTCACCCAGGCCGGCCTGTCACGCGAGGACGCCTACCGCCTGGTGCAGCGCAACGCCATGAAAGTCTGGGAACACGGCGCCGATTTCCTGGAGGAACTGCTTGGCGACAAGGACGTGACGGCGGCGCTGCCCGAAGCCGAGATCCGCGAGAAATTCGACCTCGGCTATCATACCAAGCATGTCGACACGATCTTCAAGCGGGTGTTCGGGGAAGCTTGAGGCCGAACAAAGGCGCGCGCTGGCGCCAGGCTGGAACACCCCTCATCCGTCTTGTCGCTTCGCGACAAACCACCTTCTCCCACAAGGGGAGAAGGGGGAATTTGGCGCCCGCGCCTCAGCTAATCACCAACGCCACTATTGGCGCCGGCTCCGGCGCGGTTTTCCCTTCTCCCCTTGTGGGAGAAGGTGGATCGGCGCGCTAGCGCCGAGACGGATGAGGGGTGCTCCAGCTTGACGCAGGCGTCGCTCAAGCCTTCCCAGGCACCGTCCTGATCACCGTGCCCCAGGGATCCTCACGGCTCGTCTCCTCCTTCACATTGTCCGAGCGCATCTCGACCCAGGCGAGGCCCGAGCGCGACGGATCGCGGCGGCCGGCGCCGGCGCTCTGCCAGGCATTGGCGCCGATATGGTGGTGGTAATGGCCGGACGACAGGAACACCGCCTGGCCGCCATATTTGGCGACGGTGTCGAAGCCGAACTGGTCATGCCACCAGGCCTCCGCGTCCTCCGGCCGGCCGACACGCAGATGCACATGGCCGACAATGGTGTTTTCCGGCGCGCCCTGCCAGCCGGCATCGCCCGCCGGGACACTGCCCACCACCGCCTGCAAGTTCAGCCGCTCGGTCGCCATGGCAATTCTGTCGCCGTTCCATTTCCAGTCCTGCGGGCGGCGATCGGCATAGATCTCGATGCCGTTGCCTTCCGGATCGGTGAGATAGAGCGCCTCGCTGACCAGATGGTCGGAGGCGCCCTCGATGCCGATGCGATTGGCGGCGGCGTGGCTGATCCAGCGGCCAAGGTCCGCACGCGACGGCAAAAGGAAAGCGGTGTGAAAAAGGCCGGCGCTACGCGGATCGTCGGGCTTGGCCGACGAATCCTGTTCGAGCACCAGCAATGGCCGATTGGCTGCGCCGAGCGTGATCGCGCCGTCGGCGCGGCTCAGTTCCTGCAGGCCGACGACGGCGCGATAATAGGCCGCCAGGCTTTCGGCATCGCGCGCCTTTAGCCCGACACGCGACACGCTGACCGGGGTGGTCGCGGCAAAAGGCAGTTCGCTCATCAAACTCTCCGTTCGGGCAGCGCTTATCCCAGCATGGGATTGTCGTGGCCGCCAGCCCTTGTTCCTTGTTCCCCCCAAATCGTCGATTGCGATCGTTCACACAAGAGAGCAAGAATCGAACAAGTTGTTCACAATTGTGATCGCTCCGAATTTTCCGACAGGGTTGCAGCCAAGAAGGCCGCTCGCTACATCGGCGCCATGAAAGTCAAAGACGCAGATATACTGATCGTGCCGGGCTACACCAATTCCGGCCCCGAGCACTGGCAGACCCGCTGGCAATCGAAACTGTCGACGGCGCGCCGGGTCGAGCAGGCGGAATGGACCAAACCCGTGCGTGAGGACTGGACGGCGAGCGTGGCCAACGCCGTCAACGAGGCCGAGCGGCCCGTGGTACTTGTTGCGCACTCGCTGGGCGTGACGGCGGCGGTGCAGGCCATCCCGCAATTCAAGAAGCCGGTCGCCGGCGCGTTCTTCGTCGCGCCGCCCGACGTCTCCAATCCGGAAATCAGGCCAAGGCATCTGATGACCTTCGGCCCCTATTCGCGCGATCCCCTGCCCTTTCCGTCCATCGTGATCGCCAGCCGCAACGATCCATTCTGCGCCTTCGCAGTCGCCGAGGACATTGCCGCCGCCTGGGGATCGCTCTTCATCGACGCCGGCGAGGCAGGCCATCTCAACCACGACGCCGGCTTCGGCCCGTGGCCCGAGGGTTCGATGACTTTCGCCAAATTCCTGACGGAACTGAAGCAGCCCTGAGACGGCCCAAGGTGTGTTGAGATTCAGGTCAGGCTGAGTCGAAAATGGTGGATTCCGAGAACCGGAGCGGAGCGTACTTAAAGTACGTGAGCACCGGAAGCGCAGGAAACCGCCATTTGCAGGCCGGCCTCACCTGAATATCAGCACACCTTAGGAGCCGATTGAATCCCGCATGCTTTTCAGCAGCGTTTTCGCGCCGAGCGAGATCAGCGTGTGGTCCGAGCCCATGGCGAGCAGCCGAAAACCCATCGACACGACACGCCCGGCAATCGCCGGTTCGATGACATAGATCGCGGCATGCTTGCCGGCCTTGCGGGTCCGCTCGGCGATCGACGCGACCGTCTCCATCATGCTTTCCAGCGTCGAATTGATGGTGGTGCCGTTCGACCAGGCGATCGAGAAATCCGACGGACCGACGAAGATGCCGTCGATGCCGGGCGTATCCAAAATACCGTCCAGCGCCTCGAGGGCAGCCCGCGTCTCGACCATGGCAAAAGCCATGGTGCGCTGGTTCGTGTCGCGCAGCCATTCGGCATGGTCGCCCTTGCCATGGCGCGGGAAAGCATAGGTCGGGCCCCAGGAGCGTTCGCCCAGCGGCGGATATTTCATCGCGGCGGCGAATTGCCTTGCATCGGCCACGGAGTTCACCATCGGCGCGATCACCGCCTCGGCGCCGAAATCGAGCGCGCGGCTCGCCATGTCGAAGCGCCCGACCGGAATGCGCACCAGCGCCGGCTTGTTGGCGGCTAGAACCGGCACCAGGCCGCGCAGCACGCTGTCCTCATGGTGGCCGCCATGCTGCATGTCGAGCGTGACGGCATCAAAACCCTGCTTGGCGATGATCTCGACCGTCAGCGCGTCCGGCACGCCCGACCAGGCGGTGAACAGCGTTTCGTCGGCGGCCAGGCGGGACTTGAGCGACATCGGAAGTTTCCTTGTGAACAATCCGCAGTTTTGGCCGGAAACGACGCGAAGGCAAAGAAAAACCGCCCGGTTTGGCCGAGCGGTCGATTGGTCCAGTCAGAGCACTTCCAGGAAAAGTGTGTATCGGTTTTCCGTCCGGAATTGCGTAAAAACAAAGAGATAGAGAATGATGCCGAAAAGCGCGAAGCGGTTCTCGGACGACACCATGTCCGCACAGCCTCAGCTGTTCTTGATCTCCTCGATCGCCTGCGCCATCAGCTCGTCCATGGTGCGGCGGATCTGATGGTCGGACTGGGCGACGCCGGCCGCGTCAAAATCCGTGCGTATCTTGCGGAAAACATCGTGGTCGCCCGCTTCCTCGATATCGGAGACCACCACTTCCTTGGCATAGGCTTCGGCATCGGCGCCGGATTTGCCCAGTTTCTCGGCGGCCCACAGGCCAAGCGCCTTGTTGCGGCGCGCCGCGGCCTTGAAGCGAAGCTCCTCGTCGAAGGCGAATTTGCGCTCAAAACCCTCTTCGCGGTCTTTCATGCTGCTCATAACGTCCCTCCGATCAATCCGATTCGCTTGGCGGTGAATATGTGTGGTGGGCAAGCACAAACCAAAAGGCCGCGGGCCGGTCAATATGCTTCGTCGCATGCTGCGCTGCGGCATTTCAGTCCCGAAAGCGGTTGATTCGCGGGATTTGCCGATTGAGCAAACAAGACGATTGCGATAACACCGGCATTGAACGCCGCCTTCGCCATACTAATTTAGGCAGACGGGCAGGAACCGGTCACTCGCCGCTTGCCCGCAGATCCAGAGAAAAAATCAAATGAAAAATCGCCGCCGCATTTACGAAGGCAAGGCCAAGATCCTCTATGAGGGCCCTGAGCCGGGGACGCTGATCCAGTTTTTCAAGGACGATGCCACCGCTTTCAACAAGAAGAAGCATGAAGTGGTCGATGGCAAGGGCGTGCTCAACAACCGCATTTCCGAACACATCTTCAATCACTTGAACCGGATGGGCATCCCGACCCATTTCATCCGCCGGCTCAACATGCGCGAGCAGTTGATCAAGGAAGTCGAGATCATCCCGCTCGAGGTGGTGGTTCGCAATGTCGCCGCCGGCTCGCTATCCAAGCGCCTCGGCATCGAGGAAGGCACGGTGCTGCCGCGCTCGATCATCGAATTCTACTACAAGGCCGACGCGCTCGACGACCCGATGGTGTCGGAAGAGCACATCACCGCCTTCGGCTGGGCAAGCCCCCAGGAAATCGACGACATCATGGCTTTGGCCATCCGCGTCAACGACTTCCTGTCCGGCCTGTTCCTCGGCGTCGGCATCCAGCTGGTCGACTTCAAGATCGAATGCGGCCGCCTGTTCGAGGGCGACATGATGCGCATCGTCGTCGCCGACGAGATCTCGCCGGACTCCTGCAGGCTGTGGGACGTCGCCACCCAGGACAAGCTCGACAAGGACCGTTTCCGCCGCGACATGGGCGGTCTGGTCGAAGCCTATCAGGAAGTTGCCCGCCGTCTCGGCATCATCAACGAGAACGAGCCGCCGCGCCCGACGGGCCCTGTGCTCGTCGCCTCTTCCGAGGCGCCCAAGGGCCTGAAGCACTGAATATTGACGGGCCTGCCGGACAATGGCAGGCCTTTCCCAAACGACGATCTGCCCAGGAGCATCGATGAAAGCCCGTATCACCGTGACCCTCAAGAACGGCGTCCTCGACCCGCAGGGCAAGGCGATCGAGCACGCGCTCTCCGGGCTGGGCTTCGATGGCGTCGGCCAAGTGCGGCAAGGCAAGGTGTTCGACATCGAACTCGCCGGAACCGACAAGGCCAAGGCCGAAGCCGACCTCAAGGCCATGTGCGACAAGCTTCTGGCGAACACGGTGATCGAGAACTACGCGGTGGAGATCGCCTGACAATGAAATCAGCCGTCGTCCTCCTGCCTGGCCTCAACCGCGACCGCGACATGATCGGGGCGCTGACCAAGATTTCCGGCCATGCGCCGGCGACCGTCTGGCAGACCGACACTGAAATCCCCGATGTCGACCTGATCGCTATCCCGGGCGGCTTCTCCTTCGGCGACTATCTGCGCTGCGGCGCCATCGCGGCGCGCATGCCGGTGATGCGCGCGGTCGCCGAAAAGGCGGCCAAGGGCGTGACCGTTATCGGCGTCTGCAACGGTTTTCAGATTCTGGTCGAGGCGGGATTGCTGCCCGGTGCCCTGATGCGCAACGCCTCGCTGAAATTCGTCTGCCGGCAGGTGAAGCTCGAGATCGCCAACGCCAACACCATGTTCACCCGCGGCTACCAGCCCGGACAGGTCATCCGCTCGCCGGTGGCGCATCATGACGGCAACTATTTCGCCGATGTCGAGACGCTTGCCCGGCTCGAAGGCGAAGGCCAGGTGGTGTTCCGCTATGCGGAAAACACCAACCCCAACGGCTCGATCAACGACATTGCCGGCATCGTCAACGACAAGGGCAATGTGCTCGGCCTGATGCCGCATCCGGAAAACCTGATCGAGGCGGCGCATGGCGGCGAGGACGGACGGGCGCTGTTCGAAAGCGCGCTCGGCATCGCTGCCTGATCCTTTAACATCCTATCGGAACGCGGGGGCGGACTGACTATGAGACTGACGATCGCTCGCCTTGCTCTCCTGGCCGCCGCCGGGCTCGCCTTGGCTTCCTGCCAGTCCAGCCCCAAAACGACGCCGGTTCCCTCGGGCAAGAGCGCCTCGCTGCTCGCGATGGAACAGGTTGCCATCGCAGCGCACAAATGCTGGATCGCCAGCAAGGACCCGGCCTTCAAGGCCTACCAGATGGCCAACGAGCTCAATTCCTACAGCGGCACGCCGCGCTTCCTGCTGGTGCCAGCCAAGCATTATGGCGGCAAGCCGCTGCTGGTCGTGCAGGCGCAGGGCAGTTCCAACCGCGTCGACGCCTTTGGCCCGCTGATGAACGAGCCGCTCGGCGCGCGCATCGGTTCCGATATCGCCCGCTGGCAGGCCGGCAATCCGTCCTGCGCGGCTGCCGCCTGAGGTTGTGATGGCCCGGTTCCTGCAGACCGCGGGACTGGCTGTCGGGCTGATTGCGCTTGTTCTGCAATTCGCCATCACTATCCCGGCATCGATGGCCGCAGGCCGCGGCCTGCTCAGCTCGATCGTCTTCTATTTCAGCTTCTTCACCGTCCTGACCAACATCGCCGCTGTGATGGTGCACGCCTCGCTGCTGTCACCCGCCGGCTATGCCTGGTTCCCGGCCTTTGCCGGACCGCGGACGCGGACTGGCGTCGCCGTGGCCATGACTTTGGTTTTCATCGTCTACACCACAGTCCTGGCGAAGCTCTGGCAGCCGCGGGGTTTGTTCCTGCTCTGCGACGTCCTCTTGCACTATATGACGCCGGCGCTGTTCGTGCTGTGGTGGCTGGTGGCGGGCGCCGATGGCAGGCGGCAGTGGAGCGACATCGCCTGGTGGATGATCTATCCGGTCGCCTATCTCGCCTACGCGCTGATACGCGCGCCCTTCGCCGGCGAAGTACCCTACCCATTCCTCGACGTCGCCAAGAACGGCGCCGCCAACGTTGCCGTTTCGGCGCTTGGCGTCACGGCCCTGTTCATCGCATTGAGCGTGCTCGCCGTGCTTGTCGATCACGGTATCGGCCGGTTGCGAAGAAAGCCCGCAACCCGAAGATAGACCATCATTCCCAAAATGGCCTGATGCCTTCGCGATGGGCGTCGCAGCGCGAGACGCCGATATCCTTGAGCTGCTCGTCCGTCATCTCCATGAGCGCGAGGCGGCCGCGCCTGCGCTCCAGCATCCGGTCGAACTGCCTTACGAGGGAACGGAGCACAACCGCCGTGCGGCCGACGAAGCCACGATGGGCCAAGGGATCGACCTGCGCGCCAGAAACCGGGCGAGCATAGCGAATTGTCTCGATTGTATCCATTGTCATTCTGCCTTGTTCCGATTGTACCTTCCCAATCGCGAGATCGATATGAATTGACTCATCGCGCGGTGCAATATAGAAAATTGTCACCATGACAAATTGGCTCCCCGATCTTTCCTCTGGCTCCGGTCCGCTCTATCAGCGCCTTGCTGACAGCATTGAGTCAGATATCGACAAGGGCGTTATCGACGCCGGTGCAAAACTGCCGCCGCAACGCGACCTCGCCTACGACATCGGCACGACCGTCGGCACCATCGGCAGGGCCTATCAGCTGCTGCGCGAGCGGGGCCTTGTGAGCGGCGAGGTCGGCCGCGGCACCTATGTGCTAGGCCAGCGCGCCGCAGACCCGAAGCCGGATTTGGAACCTGCCATCCAGGGCACGCGCCCCATCGATGCGCCAAGCGGCAAGCTGCGCTTCGACAGCACCGCCGCGCCCGATGTCGGCCAGGGCGCGGTGATAGCCGACATGCTGGCACGCACGGCGCAGGAGCATCCGCACGACATTTCGAGCTATACGCGGGATTTTCCCGAACGCTGGTATGAGGCAGGCAGCCGCTGGCTGGCGCGCAATGCCTTCCGCCCCTCGCTCGATTCGATCGTGCCGACGCTGGGCACCCATGCTGCAGTCATGGCGGCGATCGCGGCGCTGACCATGCCCGGCGACTACGTGGTCTTCGAGCACCTCACCTATTCGCAGATCGCGCGCAGCGCCGGGCTGATCGGCCGCCGCACGGCGCTGGTTTTGACTGATGAGGGCGGTATCGACCCGGATGATTTCGAGCGCGTCTGCGCTCAGAAACATCCAAAGCTGATGTTCCTGATGCCGACCGCTAAGAACCCGACGCTGGTGACGTTGTCGGCGGAGCGGCGGCAGGCGATCGCCAAGATCGCGCGTGAGTACAATGTCGCGCTGATCGAGGACGATCTTTACGGCGAACTCACCGACGACCCGACACCGCTGCTGGCCGAATACGCGCCCGAGCGCACGATCGTCGCCGGCGGCCTGTCAAAGTCGGTCGCGGCAGGCGTGCGCGGCGGCTGGCTTTCCTGCCCACCGGCCTATCGCCACCGCATCCGTGTCGCGCACAAGATGATGACCGGCGGCCTGCCCTTTCTGCTGGCCGAGGTCGGCACGAGGCTGGTGATGTCGGGCCAGGCGGGCGAGATCCGCAAGCGCTGCATTGGCGAAATCCAGGTGCGCCTCGCTATCGTGCGCGAAGTGCTGGCGGGTTTTGATTTCAAGGCGCGCGACAACGTGCCCTTCGTCTGGCTGACCTTGCCGGACCCGTGGCTGTCCGGCACTTTCAAGAACGCCTGCCTGGCGCAAGGCGTGCTCATCGACGACGAGGACGAGTTCAAGGCCGGCCGCTCCGAGCAGGTCTTTCACGGCGTGCGCTTTGGCGTGTCGCAGCCGCGGCAAAGCTCGGATGTCGCCGGCGGCGTCGCCGTCATCCGCCGCCTGCTTGACGAAGGCCGCGCCGGCTACGACAGTTTTTCCTGATCAAGCTGGCGAGCTCTAGGCCCTGGCCTCCGCCGGCAGGGGCCGTTTTCCGGCTTTTTTCGTCATCCGGTGGGGTGTATCGCGCGAAAGCTTGCGATAAGAGGAGACTCAAAGAAACTCCCCTCTTCCACGGACAAAAATCGCCGCTCATGACCATTTCCAATTCCGTGCCGATCACTCCCGAGCTCGTCGCCGCGCATGGGCTGAAGCCGGACGAATACCAGCGCATCCTCGATCTGGTCGGCCGCGAGCCAAGCTTCACCGAGCTCGGCATCTTCTCGGCGATGTGGAACGAGCACTGCTCCTACAAGTCCTCCAAGAAATGGCTGCGCACGCTGCCGACCAGCGGTCCGCAGGTCATCCAGGGTCCAGGCGAGAATGCCGGTGTGGTCGACATCGGCGACGGTGACTGCGTCGTCTTCAAGATGGAGAGCCACAACCACCCCTCTTACATCGAACCTTATCAGGGTGCCGCGACCGGCGTCGGCGGCATCCTGCGCGACGTCTTCACAATGGGCGCCAGGCCGGTGGCGGCAATGAACGCGCTTCGCTTCGGCGCGCCGGATCATCCCAAGACCCGGCACCTTGTCGCGGGCGTGGTTTCGGGCGTCGGCGGCTACGGCAATTCCTTCGGCGTGCCGACCGTCGGCGGCGAAGTCAATTTCGATGCTCGCTACAACGGCAACATTCTGGTCAATGCCTTCGCGGCGGGTCTTGCCAAGACCAACGCCATCTTCCTGTCGCAGGCCAAGGGCGTCGGCCTGCCGGTCGTCTATCTCGGCGCCAAGACCGGGCGCGACGGCGTCGGCGGCGCCACCATGGCCTCGGCCGAATTCGACGACAAGATCGAGGAGAAGCGTCCGACCGTGCAGGTCGGAGATCCCTTCACCGAAAAATGCCTGCTGGAGGCCTGCCTCGAGCTGATGGCGTCGGGCGCCGTCATCGCCATCCAGGACATGGGTGCCGCCGGCCTGACCTGCTCCGCCGTGGAGATGGGCGCCAAGGGCGACCTCGGCATCGAGCTCGACCTCGACAAGGTGCCGGTGCGCGAGGAGCGCATGAGCGCCTATGAGATGATGCTGTCGGAAAGCCAGGAGCGCATGCTGATGGTGCTGCGCCCGGAAAAGGAAGAGGAAGCCGAGGCGATCTTCCGCAAATGGGGCCTCGACTTCGCCATCGTCGGCAAGACCACCGATGATCTGCGCTTCCGCGTCATCCATCAGGGTGACGAGGTCGCCAATCTGCCGATCAAGGAACTGGGCGACCAGGCGCCGGAATATGACCGCCCCTGGGTCGAGGCGAAGAAACCAACGCCGCTTGCCGCGAACGACGCGCCGAAGGCCGATGTCGCCGACGCGCTGCTCAAGATGCTGGGGGGGCCGGATCTCTCCTCGCGCCGCTGGGTGTGGGAGCAGTATGACACGCTGATCCAGGGCAATTCGCTACAGCTTCCAGGCGGCGATGCCGGCGTCGTGCGCGTCGAAGGTCACCCGACCAAGGCGCTGGCCTTTTCCTCCGACGTCACGCCGCGCTACTGCGAGGCCGATCCTTACGAAGGCGGCAAGCAGGCTGTGGCCGAATGCTGGCGCAACCTGACGGCAACGGGCGCCCTGCCGCTTGCTGCCACCGACAATCTCAATTTCGGCAATCCGGAGCGGCCGGAGATCATGGGTCAGCTCGTCGGCGCCATCAAAGGCATCGGGGATGCCTGCCGCGCGCTCGGCTTCCCGATCGTGTCGGGCAATGTCTCGCTCTACAACGAAACCAATGGCCGCGGCATCCTGCCGACCCCGACGATCGGCGGCGTCGGCCTCATCGCCGACTGGTCGAAGATGGCGCGCATCGGCTTTGCCGCCGAGGGCCAGATGATCGTGCTTGTCGGCGCGCCACCGACATGGGGCAGCCATCTCGGCCAGTCCGCCTATATGCGTGACATCCATGGCCGCTCCGACGGTCCGCCGCCGCCCGTCGACCTCGCGCATGAGAAGCGCGTCGGCGACCATGTGCGCTCGCTGATCGCTTCCGGCATCGTGACATCGGCCCACGATGTCTCCGACGGCGGCCTGGCGGTAGCGCTGGCCGAAATGGCTATGGCCTCCGGCATCGGCGCCACCATCCCCGGCCTCACCGGCACCGACCCGATTCCGGTCTGGTTCGGCGAGGACCAAGGCCGCTATCTATTGACGTTATCAATCGACCCGCAAAGCGGCGAATGGGACAGGATCCGCGAGGAGCAGAGCAAGCTCGGCATCTTCGCGCCATGGATCGGCACCACCGGCGGACGTGAATTGAAGCTGGGTGACGCACGGCCGATCCCGGTCAGTGAATTGACCGCCGCCCATGAGGGCTGGTTCCCGCGCTTCATGGATCAGGCCAGTTGACCAGAAGCATGTCTCCCGAAAGTGTGCAGCGGTTTCGGGAAAAAGACATGCTTAACGTAAAAGACCTAAATCATGTCGCATAAATCCTTTTTTATGCGACATGATTTAACCGCCAGGGCGCTGGTCGCAGTCGTCTTCTGGCCGTCTCTGTTCTTCTTCTGGTTTCTCGGACCGTTCGCCCTGTTCCTGCTGTCGACGACGTCGAGCGAGATCTGCCCCCGGCTAGAAACCCGCGCCGAGTTCCTGGCGGCGGCAAACGGCACGCTGCCGATGCTCATCGTGCAGAGCCTGATCTACGCGGTTCCAATCGCCTGTCTCGTGCTGTGAAACAGGTTTTCTCCGGAGCCGGCGCGGGCAAAGCACATCGCGACCTGCATCAAGCTCTTTGCCGTTGCCGCCGCGGTCGGGGCGGTTTGGGACTATGGCTCGTCCTTGATCTGCGACGGCTACGGTCAAGCCTTCTTCTCAACTGCATGGCGGATGACGAGCTATCTTCCCATCGTCGGCCTGCTGATCAACGTCCCGCTCTACGTGCTGGTCTTCAGCCTCGGCCGCGCCTATTCGACGCGCGATGACATCAGCGAGGACGGTGTGCTTCATCCGAGCCCGGATAATTCCTAGGCTTCCTTCTGCGACGGAACGGCTTCAATCCGGGCTGGAAAGGTTCTAGGCTCTACCCCGAGTCACACCACACAGCCTGCCCGCTTGAAACAGGATTTTGCCATGGCAATGGATGCCCACGACATCGAAAAACTGATCAAGGAAGGCATTCCCGACGCCAAGGTGACCATCCGCGATCTGGCCGGCGACGGCGATCATTATGCGGCCGAAGTGGTGGCCGAGAGTTTCCGGGGCAAAAGCCGCGTCCAGCAGCACCAGATGGTCTATGACGCGCTGAAGGGCAAGATGGGGGGTGTCCTGCATGCTCTGGCGCTGCAGACCAGCGTTCCGGACTAGTGGTTGAAATCTGACGGCTGGTACTGGAGTTGTAGGTCCCTTAGCGCGGAAATTTCCCGGGGATGACCAATTTTTTGAGTCCTTCGCGAATCCCCGTGTAGACCTTTTCGTTGCGTTGAACCATGAGCGCGATGGCCGCCTCAGATGCCTTGTCAGGGTGACCTGAATCAAAGGGAGGAGACGGGTCGTACTCGATCCCGAGTTGGATGGCTTGCGCGACCTCCGGTCCAGCAAGTTCGGCGACGATGCGGAATGCGAAGTCAATCCCCGAAGTGACGCCGCCCGAGGTGAAGACATTGCCGTCGCGCACTACCCGCCCCTTTTCGTGACTGGCGCCGACCAAGGGGAGCAGATCGACGTAGGCCCAATGTGTCGCAGCCCTACGTCCCTTCAACAACCCGGCTGCACCAAGAAGAAAGGCGCCCATGCAAACGGAGGTTACATATTCTGCCTGCTCGCCCTGGCGACGAATGAAGTCGACCGTCTCGAAATCGGCGAGAGCTTCCACAACGCCTGCGCCACCGGGCAGGCAAATCAGGTCTAGCGGGGGACAGCTCTGAAACGTGCAGGTGGGCATGATGCCGAGACCGCGGTCGCTCGAAACCGGTAGCATGGTCTTCGCGACAACGTGGGTTCTCGATTGAGGGAACTTGCTGGCGGCAGAGATCGAGGCAGGCGTTCCAAGCCGGCTCAAGACTTCAAACGGGCCAGTAAAGTCGAGTTGCGTGATTCCAGGGAAGATCACGAAGCCGATATCGAAACCGGACATGCCGCATTCGCCTCCAAATGCCCAGAACGCCGGCTTGGCGCAGTGGAGATCATCGCGCTTGGTGAAGATATGCGCAACGGGTCATAGCTCCGAGGGGGCAGATCTGGGCCGGGAGACGTCTTCCGCATCGGGCACCAAGCTCAGATTCATCACTACGAATCCACCGTCACTCGGTTTGGCCCAAACCGCGCCGACTTTTGCGCCATTGGGCCAGCGTCACGGCTAACGTCTTGTTTCAGCCAACCTATGGGTTTATTTGAAGGACATGCTTCGAGCCTGACTCCCACAGGCATGAAAGGATTGTCCATGACCGGCATCAACGACTACATCGATAATGAAGTGAAGAGCAACGACGTCGTGCTCTTCATGAAGGGCACACCCGGCTTCCCGCAATGCGGGTTCTCCGGACAGGTGGTGCAGATCCTCGATTATATCGGGGCCGACTACAAAGGCGTCAACGTGCTCGACTCTGCCGAATTGCGCCAGGGCATCAAGGATTATTCCAACTGGCCGACCATCCCGCAGCTCTATGTGAAGGGCGAATTCGTCGGCGGTTGCGACATCGTGCGCGAGATGTTCCAAGCCGGTGAATTGCAGGACTTTCTGGTCGAAAAGGGCGTCAGCGTCAAAGGCGCCGCCTGATCGGATTGCGTCGGCGACCGGCCGGCGGACACTAGCTTCCGGGGCTGCCCCCACCTCGGCATTGTAGTTCTCGGATTCGAGAACGAGACGAATGGATGCGCCGGTAATCCGGCGCATGTTCGTTTGAAGAATCGGATTTCGCGGTGGACAAGCAGGCAGCAGCGCAGCAATCGGCAACAAGCTTGCCCATTCCGCGCTGGGAATTCATCGCGCTCTGCGCGGCGCTCATGGCGCTCAACTCCCTGGCCATCGACATCATGCTGCCGGCGCTTCAGCAGATCGGCGCCTCGCTCGGCGTCGAGAGCGAGAACCATCGCCAATATGTCATCACCGCCTATATGCTTGGCTTCGGCGGCGGACAGCTTTTCTTCGGACCCATTTCGGATCGCTTCGGGCGCCGTGCGCCGTTGGTCTTCGGCCTGGTCGTCTATGTCGCCGCCGCGGCCGCCGCCGCCGTCGCGCCGAGTTTCGCCCTGTTGCTCACCTGCCGCCTGATACAAGGCTTCGGCGCGGCGGCGACCCGCGTCATCGCCGTCTCGATCGTGCGCGACACGTTCGAAGGGCGGCGCATGGCCGAGGTGATGTCCCTGATCTTCATGGTGTTCATGGCAATTCCTGTGGTCGCGCCCGGCATCGGCCAGTTTGTCATGCTGTTTGCCAGTTGGCATTGGATTTTCATCACCATGGCCATCGGTGCGCTGGTCGTGTCGGCGTGGGCGCTGTTGCGCCTGCCCGAGACGCTGCATCCGGAATATCGCCGACCGCTGACGGTAAGCTCCGTCGCCGGCGGCTTCCGCATCGTGCTCACCAACCGCCTCACGCTTTGCTACGCCTTTGCCAGCACCTTCATCTTCGCGGCCATGTTCGGCTTCATCAGCTCGGCCCAGCAGATCTATATCGACATCTTCCATGTCGGCGAATTGTTCCCGCTGATCTTTGCCGGCGTCGCCGGCGTGCTGGCTTTCTCGAACTATCTGAATTCGCGGCTGGTCGGACAGATCGGCATGCGCCGCCTGTCGCAGGGCGCGCTGCTTGTCTTCCTGTGCATCAGCCTTGCCTGGCTCGTCGTCTCGCTCGAAATGAAAATGCCGCTCTGGCTGTTCATCGCGTTTTTTGCCGGCGCGATGCTGCCCTTCGGCGGACTTGGCGCGAATTTCAACGCTTTGGCCATGGAGCCGCTCGGCGAGCTCGCCGGCACCGCCGCGTCCATCCTGGGCTTCATGCAGACCTTCCTCGGCGCCATCATCGGCGCGCTGATCGGCCAGGCCTATAACGGCACGGTGACGCCTCTGGCCGCCGGCTTCTGCACCGTCTCGGTCGCGGCTCTGCTGATGATCCTAATCGCCGAGCGGGGCAGGATGTTCCAGCCTCACAATCCCCCTGTTTCGGGGCACATCACCGATCTGCATTAAATGCTGTATGGCCGGCAGCTTTGCCGGCCAGAGCCGGCACGGCCCCTATTCCGCCCAGAGCTCGCGTCGCAACTCGTCCCAGCTTTGCTTGTCCGGCGCCACAAGCAGGCCGCCATCGACATGCGAGGGAAGGTAGGCGCTGCCGTCGACGCGCGCAACATGGCCGCCGGCTTCCTGGTGGATCAGCGCCCCGGCGAGATGATCCCAGGGCATCAGCTTGTTGTAGAGCACGAAATGGGCGTGGCCGCTGGCCAGAAGCCGGTATTCATGCGCCGCGCAGCGATAGGCGAATTGCGACAGCGTCTTGGTCTGGTTGCGGGCGAGCCGCGAGCGTTCGGGCTCGTGAAGAAACTGCCAGGAAACGGAACCGGTCATCTGCGACATCGGCACCGGCGCCGCGACGCGAACCTTCTCCAGCGCGCCATGCGCATGGCGGATATGGCTGCCGGCGCCCTTGGTCCCGATCAGCCAGTCCTTGCCGACCGGGTCATGGATGATGCCGGCGACGGTCTCGCCATTGACGACGACGCCGGCCATGACACCGAACAGCGGCACGCCGGAAGCGAAATTGAAAGTGCCGTCGACCGGATCGATGACGAAGGCAAGCGCAGCATCGCCAAGGCCAGACAGCAGCGCCGGGTTATCGGAGCAAGCTTCCTCGCCGACCACCATGGCGTCCGGATAACGTTCAAGCAGCCTGGCGGTGATCAGCCTCTCGGCGTTGACGTCCGCCTCGGTGACGAGGTCGGCGGCGGATGTCTTCTGGCGCACGTCGCCCTCGCCCAGCCGGCGGAAGCGCGGCATGATTTCGGCGTTTGCGGCACCGGCGAGAAGCTCGGCCAGCCAGTCGATCGCATTATCGTCAAATCGCATCGGAAATGTCTTGTCCTGGGTTTGCATCGAGGCCCGCGAAGTCGAACAGCTTCCTGTCCAGGAGATGCGAGGGCCTTACATTGGCCATGGCGCGGATCATCGTGTCCTTGCGGCCCGGCATGCGCTTCTCGATGTCGTCGAGCATCGCCTTCATGGCGTTGCGCTGCAGCCCTTCCTGGCTGCCGCAGAGGTCGCACGGGATGATCGGGAATTTCATCGCGTTGGCGAATTTTTCGAGGTCGGCCTCGGCGCTATAGGCGAGCGGCCGCAGCACCATGACGTCGCCTTCGTCATTGAGGAGCTTGGGCGGCATGGCGGCGAGACGCCCGCCATGGAACAGGTTCATGAAGAACGTCTCGAGAATATCCTCGCGGTGATGGCCAAGCACCAGCGCCGAGCACCCTTCCTCGCGCGCGATGCGGTACAGATGGCCGCGCCGCAACCGCGAGCAAAGCGAGCAATAGGTGCTGCCCTGCGGCAGCTTGTCGGTCACCACCGAATAGGTGTCCTGGTATTCGATGCGGTGGGCGATGCCGTTGGCGTTGAGATAGTCAGGCAGGATGTGCTTCGGGAAATTCGGCTGGCCCTGGTCGAGATTGCAGGCGAGCAGTTCGACCGGCAGCAGCCCGCGCCATTTGAGGTCGAGCAAAAGCGCCAGCAGGCCGTAGGAATCCTTGCCGCCCGACAGCGCCACCAGCCAGCGTTCGCCCGGCTTCACCATGGCGAAATCCTCGATCGCCTGGCGGGTGAGCCTCAACAGCCGCTTGCGCAGCTTGTTGAACTCGACCGAGGACGGCACGTCGCGAAACAGCGGGTGGAAACCGTCGTCGGTCTCATCGTCGATCGCCTCGAGGGATTTGACATCTGGCAGCATATTCATGGCGCCGGCCCCATGGTTCTGTTGGCGCCCGGCTTAGCGGACCTGACCGCCAAAGAAAAGGCCGCCTCGAAAGGCGGCCTTGGATGCACCGGCTGATTGATGTCGATCAGCGCGAGTAGAATTCGACGACCAGGTTCGGTTCCATCTGCACGGCGAACGGAACGTCCGAAAGGCCGGGAACGCGAGCGAAGGTCGCGGTCATCTTGTTGTGGTCGGCTTCGATGTAGTCCGGCACGTCGCGCTCGGCGAGAGCGACCGATTCCAGCACGATCACGAGCTGCTTCGACCTCTCGCGCACCTCGATGACGTCGCCCGGCTTGCAGCGATACGAGCCGATGTTCGTGCGCTTGCCGTTGACGTTGACATGGCCGTGGTTGACGAACTGACGGGCGGCGAAGATGGTCGGCACGAACTTGGCGCGGTAGACCACCGCGTCGAGACGCGACTCGAGCAGGCCGATCAGGTTCTCGGAGGTGTCGCCCTTGCGGCGGTTGGCCTCTTCATAGACCTTGCGGAACTGCTTTTCCGAAACGTCGCCATAGTGACCCTTCAGCTTCTGCTTGGCGCGCAGCTGCAGGCCGAAATCGGACAGCTTGCCCTTGCGGCGCTGGCCGTGCTGGCCGGGGCCGTATTCACGCTTGTTGACCGGGGACTTCGGACGGCCCCAGATATTTTCGCCGAGACGGCGGTCGATCTTGTATTTCGCGGATTCGCGCTTGCTCATCGCATTCCCTTTCAAAACAATATACCCGGAACCCCATGGCTCCGGGCGAAGGAAACGCGCCCTCCTCTGGCCTCCGTTTTCGAGACCTGACAGGGTTTTCCACGCAAAGCGACGGAAACCCACGGGACACGTCAAAAGAAACCACCGGGCGTCGCCACCCGGTGTTGGTGGGCCTGTTAAACAGAGATTTAACCGGTGTCAAGCTTACGGCTGGCAGCGCGGGTCGCAACCCGATAATTTCCCGCGTGGCGTGCAGTGCCGGTTGTGGCGAAAGCCGTCGGCAGCAGAGCGGCTTGTGCTTCCAAGGAGCTGCCCTGCTCTGCCATCTTAATGAAGGGACTGGAGCAGAGGAGTCCGAATTCCCATGAAGAAGTTCTTCCTTACCCTGACCGGGGCCGCTGTATTGGCGGGATCTATGGCGGTCATGACGCCGGAACCTGCCATGGCCAGGCATTGGAGCGGCCACAGGCAGATATGCCGCGTCGTGGTGACGAAAAGAGTGGTCTGGCGCCACGGCCATCGCCACGTCATCCGCTACAAGACCAAACGCTGCTGGTGGCGCCGCTAGCTCATCTTGCGCCAAAAGGGGTTGACGGAGGCCCGTGGCCGACGCCGCAGGCCTTTCATTCGACTACGACTTCTTGCTGGGCAGACTTTTGCGCTTGGTCTCGGCGAACTCCTCGAGCTGCTTTTCGCTCATCGATTCATACATTTCGCGCGAAGCGCCTTTGAGTTCGCTCTTCTTCGTCTCGCCGCGCTTGGCGGAAAGCGCTGCGCCGGCGGCCTTTTGCTGGGCTTGCGATTTGGCGGGCATGGCGGTTTCTCCCTTTGCTGTGAGAAGAAACGCCGGGCCGAAGCGGCAGTTCCAGCGGCTACGGCCCGGCCCGTGGGCCTGCTTGAGTTGGCGATTAGGCGGCCGACCTTGGCGGGATCCTGGCAGGCCTTCCCGCGCCCGGAATGCCAGTGTAGGACGGTTGCATGAAATCCCTGAATGATCCCTCACAGGCGCTTTCCACCGGCCTTGCGAAAATCCGCGCAGAATTCCACGTGCCGGATGGATTTCCGCCTGCGGTAACGGCCGCGGCGGAGGCGGCGGCAAAGCGTGTGCCCGAGCAGCATGCCGACCGGACGGAAATGCTCTTCGTCACGCTCGATCCGGCGAGTTCCACCGATCTCGACCAGGCCTTCTCGATCGAGGCCAGCGGCGGCGATCTTCTCTTGCACTATGCCATTGCCGACGTGGCCTGGTTCGTCGAGGACGGCGACGCGATTGATCTCGAAGCCTGGGGCCGGGGCGAGACACTTTACTTGCCGGACGGCAGGGCCGGGCTCTACCCACCGGTGCTCGCCGAGGCCGCGGCAAGCCTGTTGCCCGATGAGCCGTGTCCGGCAGTCGTCTTCACCGTTCGGGTCGCCGAGGACGGTGCGGTGAAATTGGATGGCGCTGAGCGCGCCATCATCCAAAGCCGCGCCAAGCTCGCCTATGACAGCGTGCGGGCCGCCGACGTTCCGGCCGGCTTCGCTGAGCTGGCGCGGCGCATGGCGGCAAACGAAGAGCGCCGCGGCGCTTCGCGCGTCGATCCGCCCGAGCAGGAGGTGGAAAGGCTCGCCGACGGCACGTTCCGGCTTTCGTTCAGGCCGCTGCTGCAATCCGAGCAGGACAATGCGGCACTTTCGCTGGCCGCCAATATGGCGATCGCCGACGCCATGCTGGCCCACAAGACCGGACTGTTCCGGGTGATGTCGGGGCCGGACGCCTCCAAGGTGCAACGGCTGCGCAACGCGGCACAGGCGCTCGGCCTGTCCTGGCCGGCCTCCACCAGCTTGCGCGACTATCAACGCACGCTCGATCCGGCCGACCCGAAACAGGCGGCACTGATGCTGGAAATCCGCCGCGCAGGCAACGGCGCATCCTACCAACCCTATCAGGAGGGCGTCGTCCCCTGGCATGAGGCGATGGCCGCGACCTATGCCCACGCCACCGCGCCGCTCAGGCGGCTGGCCGACCGCTACGTCCTGCGCTGCGCGCTGGCGATCGCCAATGGCCAGCCCGTGCCGCAGGCCGTCACCGACGCCTTCGCCAGACTGCCGAAGGTGATGGGGCGCGCGGATGCCCGCGCCTCGCAGATCAGCCACGCGGCAATCGACCTTGCCGAGGCGGTGATGCTCAAGGGACATGAGGGCGAGACGTTCGAGGCCGTCGTCACCGACTTCGTCGAGCGTGGCGTGCGCGTGCAGCTTGCCGACATGCCGGTGGTTGCCAGCGTGAAGGCTTCAGGGCTCAGACAGGGCGACAATCTCAGTCTGAAGCTTGTCTCGGCCGATCCGGATCAACGCAGCATCGTTTTCGAGACCGCTCAGCCGCTTTGAGCACTAAGGTGCGGTGAGTCCAAAACCCTGGATCAGCCGCCTCGTGGCGAAATCCACCTTGCCCGAGGTGAAAACGGCAAGATCCGGCTCGCTTTCAGCGGATGTCTCCCCAACGGGTTCAAGCAGCGACATGGCGCGCCGCGCGATCGCCTCGGCGGGATCTATCCAGTCGACCGGCCAGGGCGCGGTCTTGCGCATGCGGTTGGCGAGAAACGGGTAGTGCGTGCAGGCAAGCACGACGATGTCGGTGCGGTTGCCGTCGCGCTCGATGAAGCAGGGCGCAATTTCGGCGCGCACGGCTTCCTCGTCGACGAAACCCTGGCGCATATAGATCTCGGCGAGCCCCGCCAGCCGGTCGCTGCCAACCAGGCGCACATGGCATTTCTGCGCCCATTTGCTGATCAGGTCGCGCGTGTATTGGCGCTTCACGGTGCCCGGCGTCGCCAGCACCGACACCAGGCCGGAGCGGGTGCGTTCGGCCGCCGGCTTGATTGCCGGAACGGTGCCGACAAAGGGATGGCCGGGGAATTTATCGCGCAGCGCATCGATCACCAGCGTCGAGGCTGTATTGCAGGCAATGACCGAAATCGCCGGCTGGAGCCGGTCGAGCAATTTGCCGAACAGTGCAAGGATGTGTTCCTGGAGCGCCGGTTCCTCCCAAGCGCCATAGGGAAAAGCCGCGTCGTCGGCGACATAGACGAAGCGGCGGTCGGGCATCAGCACGCGCGCCTCGCGCAGCACGGTCAGCCCGCCGACGCCGGAATCGAACATCAGGATCGGGCGCTGGCTTGATCGATCGCTCATTGTCATCCGGTTATGAGAAACGACAGGCCCGGAATTGGACCGACGCGCTTCTATCGCGAATGATCGTGGTCTTGAAGAGGCGAATGCGAGCAGCTTTTGCGCAGTCGCTAGAACATGATGCCGAAAAGTGCCAAGCGGCTTTCGGACGACATCATGCCCTATCTCTAAAATCACTCATATGCCGCGCTTGCCGAAACCGGCCGGGCGCGGTCTGCCGAAAGGCTGCGGCGCAGGCGGGATGAGTGCGGCTGAAGCGCCAACCGCGGCGCGTGGAGCGGCCGGCACAGCGGTGCGTGCAGCGCGCGTCGATGCCGGCAGCGGGCCATCGAAGTCGAAAACATCGGTCAATTCATCGATGTTGCTGCCCGCGACGGGCTTCGCCCACCAAATCGTGCACCAGAGTCCGAATACCGAAAACCCAAGCAGGTTCAGCCCGCCCGGAATGCTCTCGGGGTCGCCGAATTTGACGACCAGCAGCACGCCTGCCTGCAGAAGGGCATAGACAGCCGAAAGGGCGATGTAGGCCCACAGGATCCAGCGGCGTCCGTTGGCGTCGCGGGTGCGGCGCGAGGCGATGTTGCCGCGAAGCGCGACGAAGATGAGAGAGGCGATGAGGACCGCGCCTGCCATGCCCTGGCGCGACGGACCGGGCCCTGAATTGAGCAGCCCTTCGAAACCGATCGTGCTGACAATGCAGATGACGATCACCACGGTTTCGGCTACGGCGAGACCGAGAGAGTAAAGGAAAAAGCGCAGTCGACCAATATTGGACGTAAACATGTGCCACCCCCACTATTGCAGCAAGGATGAGGCGCAACCGAATAAAATTCGGTTACTTCAAATGCTCACAGCTTACCGATCTTAACTTTCTTCGTCTTTGGCGCGACTGCGCGCGCCGGCCGGCAATCGTCTCGGATCGTCCCAGGGCGAGCCATCGCCCCGCGGCATGGCCGGCGAAAACCTGTCGAGCGAGGAAATGATTCCGCGCAGCACCTTGAGCTCGGGCTCGGCGAAGCCCGGGCGCGTCAGCACTGCGCGCAGATTGTCGACCATCTTCGGCTTCTTTTCTTCGGGGCGAAAATAGCCGCGCGCTTCCAGCGCGTTCTCGAGGTAGGCGAACAGGCTGTGCAGCTGCTCCTTGGGCGCCGGCGCCAGCTCCGGCCCGGAGAAGTTGGTCTGGGTTTCGTCGGCGAGGCCGGACTTCATCCATTCATAGGACATCAAAAGCACCGCCTGGGCGATGTTGAGTGAGGAAAAGCCGGGATCGACCGGAAAGGTGACGATCTCGTCGGCGAGCCCGACCTCGTCATTATAGAGGCCGAAGCGCTCGCGGCCGAACAGGATACCGGTGCGCAGCCCGGCCTCGCTGCGCGCCCTGAGCGCCCTGCCCGCCTCCACCGGACCGCGCACCGGCTTGAAGCCGTCGCGCTCGCGCGCTGTCGTGGCGAAGACGAAGTTCAGGTCGGCGACCGCCGAGGGCAGGTCGTCGAAGACCCTGGTGGCGTCGATGACGTGGTCGGCGCGGCTGGCCGCCGCGCGCGCCTTCTCGCTCGGCCAGCCGTCGCGCGGGTTGACCAGCCTGAGCTCGGACAAGCCGAAATTCGCCATGGCCCGCGCCACCATGCCGATATTCTCGCCGAGCTGCGGCTCGACCAGGATGATCGCCGGTCCGGCGGAAGCGATCTTGGTTGTGTCTTCGATGGCTGGCATGGGTTGTGGGTAACCGGGGTTTGCGGCGTTTCGGCGTCCCCTGCCACATCCGGACCGGAAAATGAAGCATTCACAACAGCGGCACCCGTCTGCTTCGGCACGGATCGCGGTTTGCGCGCTGAAAAAGCCTTTGATATACGCTCCGCATCCCCGGCCGAAGCCATGCGGGCAAGGCCGTTCAGATCCCCCAGCAACGAGGCATTCTTTCCATGGCGAAGATCAAGGTGGCGAACCCGGTCGTCGAGCTCGACGGCGACGAGATGACCCGCATCATCTGGCAGTTCATCAAGGACAAGCTGATCCACCCCTATCTCGACCTGAAGCTGGAATATTACGATCTCGGCATCGAGCACCGCGACGCCACCAACGATCAGGTAACGATCGATTCGGCCAATGCCATCAAGAAATGGGGCGTCGGCGTGAAATGCGCGACGATCACCCCCGACGAGGCGCGCGTCGAGGAATTCAAGCTGAAGAAGATGTGGAAGTCGCCCAACGGCACCATCCGCAACATCCTCGGCGGCACCATCTTCCGCGAGCCGATCATCATGAAGAACGTGCCGCGCCTTGTGCCGGGCTGGACCAAGCCGATCGTCGTCGGACGTCATGCCTTCGGCGACCAGTACCGCGCCACCGACTTCCGCTTCCCCGGCAAAGGCAAGCTGACGATCAAGTTCGTCGGCGAGGACGGCCAGGTGATCGAGCATGACGTCTATGACGCGCCGGGCGGCGGCGTGGCCATGGCCATGTACAATCTCGACGAGTCGATCCGCGAGTTCGCCCGCGCCTCGCTGAACTACGGCTTGCTGCGCAATTTCCCGGTCTACCTGTCCACCAAGAACACCATCCTCAAGGCCTATGACGGCCGCTTCAAGGATATCTTCCAGGAAGTCTACGAGAAGGAGTTCGAGGCCGAGTTCAAGGCAAGGAAACTCTGGTACGAGCACCGCCTGATCGACGACATGGTCGCTTCCAGCCTGAAATGGTCGGGCGGCTATGTCTGGGCCTGCAAGAACTATGACGGCGACGTGCAGTCCGACACCGTGGCGCAAGGCTTCGGCTCGCTCGGCCTGATGACCTCGGTGCTGATGACGCCGGACGGCAAGACGGTGGAGGCGGAAGCCGCGCACGGCACCGTGACGCGCCACTACCGGCAGCATCAGAAGGGCGAGGAAACCTCGACCAATTCGATCGCCTCGATCTTCGCCTGGACGCGCGGCCTCGCCCACCGCGCCAAGCTCGACGACAATGCCGAGCTCAAGCGCTTCGCCGAGACGCTGGAAAAGGTCTGTATCCAGACCGTCGAGAGCGGGTTCATGACCAAGGACCTGTCGCTGCTGATCGGTCCCGACCAGCCCTGGCTCTCGACCACCGGCTTCCTCGACAAGATCGACGAGAATTTGCAGAAAGCCATGGGGTAAACCCACATTCGGCATACCGAAGGCTCCGGAAGGAGCCTTCTTTTTTGGTACTCCGACGAGCGGAGGGGAGCGCTGATCGATGGCCAAGCCAACTCTCTACGGCGCGGACTATAGCGTCTATGCGCGCATCGCACGGATGACGCTGGAGGAGAAAGGCGTCGGCTACGAGCTCGTTCCCCTCGACATCTTCGCCGCCGAAGGCATCCCGGCCTGGTATCTGGAACATCACCCTTTCGGCCGCATCCCGGCCTTCGAGCACGACGGTTTTCGACTGTTCGAGACCGGTGCGATCACGCGCTATGTCGACGAAGCCTTCGACGGCCCGGCCTTGCAGCCGGTCGACGCGCGCGGCCGCGCCAGGATGGTCCAGATCAGCGGCATGCTCGACGCCTATGGTTATCGTGCCATGGTCTGGGACGTCGCCGTCGAGCGGCTGGAGAAAACGCAACCGGATGAGCAGCTGATCGCCAGCGGACTGAGCCAGGCTGAGACGGTGCTCAAGGTTCTGACATCGCTGAAGGCGAAAGGGCCGTGGCTGCTAGGCGAGCAACTGACACTGGCCGACCTGCACGCGGCACCGATCGTCGCCTATTTCGTCAAAGTCGCGGAAGGACGCGATTTGTTGGCGCGCTTTGAGGATGTCCGGGATTGGTATCAGCGCTTTGCCGCGCAGCCGAGCTTCGCACGTACGGAGAGGGTCGGCTGAAGTCTGCGCACAAACAGAAGCGACAAATATCCCGCTATCGCACCACTGGTACCGTAGCCGGCACAGGTCCTAAATATGCGGTACAGCCTTCAATCTCGATCTTCCACTCTGCTGACGGATCTGGATTAACTATTTGAGGTACACGCCAACTGCTTGGCTCGAGCGAGAAAGCAAACCGGCTATTCCCGCATGATACAGTGACCGAGTACTTATCTTTCCTCGCGGTTGACGGTGCAGTGAAATCGAAATGAAGCTCGCCGCCCCGCGTGTACAGCTCAGTGATGTAACTCCCGCGGCGCAGAAACAATGAGCCACCTTTTTCGACCGCAAAACGCACATCAGAAACGTCAACGTTGCGAAGCAGATATCTAAGCATTCTCTCTTCGTGAATGGTACGGCAAACGACCGCTCTAAGGTGGTGGGCCAGGGGCAACTCATTCCTGACTACAACCTCGGCCATCCGAGCGTCACGAATAGTTTGCATCATGTCCTGCGAAACTGCTGAATCGTGATAAATATAGTTAAAATTTAGACCATCAAAATTCGTATCACCTTGTAGCAGTGCCAATGCTTGGGATGCAAAGTTTCCCGAGACAAAAAAGCTGTCCGCGAGAGTTATTACAGATGTGAAGTCAAAAACCAACATGACCGGTATAGCCATATGTGGATTGACCCGATAGGGATCAGAATTCGACTTAATCCCTTCCGTCTTGAAGTGAAAGCTGTTCTTCGGTCGGAAGTAGAGCCTCACATACTCATGCGCAGCGGGATTGTTCCAAAGGGCGCCCTGGTTCGCGACATCGCACAAAACGATGGGAACATGCTGCCTGCAGACAACTTTGCGTTGACGCACTATCTCAGCGGCAGTCTCGATCTGGCATGCGTGGAAAAGAGAATTCACCCATCCGTTGCGAGATGGATACCGCGCAAGCTTTTCGTTCCATTCCCTGATATGCCGCTGAGCACGTGCTATTGAAATAGCCATTCTTGGCTATCCCTCGAAGTCGAGACACTGGAGTATGGCGTCTTTTGATCGCGATCGATAAAGAGCGCTTCGGCCCGAGTGGATCCAGTGTTACCGGCCTTGATCTTGACACTCCGGACATAGGGCAGTTCCGCGAGGATTGGGAAGAGATAACCCTTCAACCTACGGGATTTCTCGTCGGAGAAATTCTCAAAGGAGAGCAGCCGTTCACGGAGCCTAATCCAAGCCGCTTCCATCAAATCGGGATCAATGCGCTCTCTTTTCCCGGTCTCGTGCTGGACAACGACTGAGTTGTCCGGCTGCATTTCCGCACTAAAGAAGCTATCTCTAGACGTAGAGAATTTGCGCCCCCTTGAGAGTCGATCGATGTCCCTAGAAAATTCAGCAAAATCCCTTGGCACAGTTGCAGGTTCTTTGTGTTCTGGCACAAAATCCGCTGCGACTTGAATGTCGTGTATGTAGATTGGAATATCAACCTTCGATAGATACTCCTCCATCACCGGTTTGACATCGGCCCAATTGAGATTCCCATTGCCGCAACCGAGCGGCGGGAACGATGCCGAACTGATGCTGAGCGCCTTATATGACTCTACAAATTTGGCCAAACCAGAGTGAATGTATTCCAGCTTGGATGGAAGCTTCCATGTGGTCTTGGTCGGAAAATTGAGGACCCACCGGGTGTCGGAACGCCACAGATGAATTTTGCCGACGCCTAGCGCCCGTTGCTCGCAGAGCTTCCGATACTCAGCAAACATTGCCGGATACCGGCTCTTAAATTCCTTGGCGATACCCTTTCCCATCACCCCGACGGTGTTAACGGTGTTAACGAGCGTCTGGGCCGGGGACTCAAAAACGCTGCTCTCCAAATATGTGATCATCGCTTGCGTTCCATTTCCAACCCCGATAATGGGAACATATAGAGAACATAGCGCACTTCGTAGCACGATTCCAGCGCTGGTGTCGCGGCGCTATCGTAAGATTGTGCCGCGAATACGGATCAAAACAACATGTTTGGCCAAACCAAACTAGGTTGGTGAATTCGGCGGCACCAGGGCCCGCAGGTGGCGCTCCGAAGAATATCGGCACGTAGCCACCCCAGACGAGTTGCTAGACTGTCACGCCGCCTCCAGCGCCGCCTTCACCGCCGCAATGGCATCATTGGCCCTGGAGGCGTCGGGGCCGCCGGCCTGCGCCATGTCGGGCCGACCGCCGCCGCCTTGACCGCCAAGCGCGGCGGACGCGACGCGCACGAGATCGACGGCGCTGAAGCGGCCGGTCAAATCGTCGGTGACGCCGACGACCACGCTCGCCTTGTTGTCCTCGCCGGCGCCGACAAAGACGACCACGCCGGAGCCGAGCGTCTTCTTGCCGGCGTCCGCCAGCGGCTTCAGGTCCTTCGGCGCCACGCCGCTGACCGCCTTGCCGAGGAAGCCGACGCCGGCGACGGTCTCGTTGGTAGGCGGAGCATCGGATACGGCCGGGCCGGCGCCAAGCGCCAGCTTCTTGCGCGCCTCGCTGAGTTCCTTTTCGAGCTTCTTGCGTTCCTCAAGCAATGTTTCGACGCGAGCCGGCACATCGGCCGGCGCGATCTTCAAGGTCGCCGCCGCGGCTTTCAGCCGCCTGTCCTGCTCGTCCAGATGCCTGCGTGCCGCCTCGCCGGTCAGGGCCTCGATGCGGCGCACGCCGGCCGCCACCGCGCTATCCGACAGGATGCGCACCAGGCCGATATCGCCGGTCGATTTCACATGCGTGCCGCCGCAAAGCTCGACGGAATAAGGCCGGTTTGCCCTGGCGCCATGCAGGCCGGTGCCCATCGACACGACACGCACCTCGTCGCCGTATTTCTCGCCGAACAGTGCCATGGCGCCCTCGGCGATCGCGTCGTCGACCGACATCAGGCGCGTCGTCACCGGGCTGTTCTGCACGACGATCTCGTTGGCCATGCGCTCGACCTCCTCGAGCTCATCGGCCGAGATCGGCTTATTGTGCGAGATGTCGAAGCGCAGCCTTTCGGGCGCAACCAGCGAGCCCTTCTGCGCGACATGGGTGCCCAGCACCTCGCGTAGCGCCTCGTGAATGAGATGCGTCGCGGAGTGGTTGGCGCGCAGCCTCGAGCGGCGGGCATGATCGACCTTCAGCTCGACGGCATCACCCGTCTTGATCGTGCCTTTAGCCACCTTGCCGAGATGCACGAACAAACCATCGGCCTTCTTCTGCGTGTCCGACACCTCGATTGAAAAACCATCGCCGGAAATCACGCCGGTGTCGCCCATCTGCCCGCCGGATTCGCCATAGAACGGCGTCTGGTTGACGACCACGGCGACCGCATCGCCCTGCCTCGCGCTGTCGATGGTCTTGCCGTCCTTGACCAGGGCCTGGACGATGCCTTCCGCCTGCTCGGTCTCATAGCCGAGGAATTCGGTCGCGCCGGTCTTTTCGCGCACGGAAAACCACACCGTCTCGGTCGCGGCTTCGCCCGAGCCAGCCCAATGCGCGCGCGCCTCGGCCTTCTGCCGCTCCATCGCGTCGGTGAAGCCGGCGATATCGACCGAGATGCTGCGCTGGCGCAGCGCATCCTGCGTCAGATCGAGCGGGAAGCCATAGGTATCGTAGAGCTTGAAGGCCGTCTCGCCGTCCAGCATGTCGCCGGCGTGCAGCGTCTCGGTCGCGTCCGAAAGCAGGCCGAGGCCGCGCACTAGTGTCTTGCGGAAGCGTGTTTCCTCAAGCTTCAGCGTTTCGGTGATCAGCGCCTCGCCGCGCACGAGCTCGGGATAGGCCTGGCCCATCTCGCGCACTAGCGCCGGCACCAGCTGCCACATCAGCGGCTCCTTGGCGCCAAGCAGCTGCGCATGGCGCATGGCGCGGCGCATGATGCGGCGCAGTACATAGCCGCGCCCCTCATTGGATGGCAGAACCCCGTCGGCCACCAGGAACGAGGTTGAGCGCAGATGATCGGCGATGACACGGTAGGACGCTACGTTCTCCTGGCTTGGCCCCTGCCCGAGCGCCGAGGACGCTGCGTCGATCAGATGCTTGAACAGGTCGGTCTCGAAGACGCTTTCGACGCCCTGCAGGATAGAGGCCATGCGCTCCAGGCCCATGCCCGTGTCGATCGAGGGACGCGGCAGGTCGATGCGCTCTTCCTTGCTCACCTGCTCGTATTGCATGAACACCAGGTTCCAGAATTCCAGGAACCGGTCGCCATCCTCTTCCGGGCTGCCGGGCGGTCCGCCCCAAATGTGCTCGCCGCGATCGATGAAGATTTCCGAGCACGGGCCGCAGGGGCCGGTGTCGCCCATCGCCCAGAAATTGTCGGAGGTCGGGATGCGGATGATGCGGTCGTCGGAGAAGCCGGCGATCTTCTTCCAATAACCCGCCGCCTCGTCGTCGGTGTGATAGACGGTGACCAAGAGCTTGTCTTTCGGCAGACCGAATTCCTTGGTGATCAGGTTCCAGGCAAGCTCGATCGCGCGCTCCTTGAAATAGTCGCCGAACGAGAAATTGCCGAGCATCTCGAAGAAGGTGAGATGGCGCGCCGTGTAGCCGACATTGTCGAGGTCGTTGTGCTTGCCGCCGGCGCGGACGCTCTTCTGCGCGGTCGCGGCGCGCGAATAAGGGCGCTTCTCCAGCCCGGTGAAGACGTTCTTGAACTGCACCATGCCGGCGTTGGTGAACATCAGCGTCGGATCGTTGCGCGGCACCAGCGGGCTGGAGGCGACGATCTCGTGGCCCTCCTTGCGGAAGTAGTCGAGGAATGTCGACCGGATGTCGTTCACGCCACTCATTGCATACTGCCTTTTTCGCAAGAACCGCCGGCCCGGCCGGCGGCAAATGGGCTTTGGTGTTTCAGAAGATAGATTGGCCTTTTAGCGATAGCTCTTGTGCCTGTCCAGAAACACGCAAAACAGGCGTGTCGCTCAAAACTGCGCAAGCGGTTTTGGGAAAACGACAGGCACAAGCATGGACCAAAGCGCATTGCCTGAATTCATTGCAGCGCGACGCGCTTTGGGCCGATCGGCGGACGAGCGGCGGCTCAGCGCTGCCTGCGAAACGCAAAACCGCCAGCACGAAGGCCGGCGGTTCGGTTACGCAATACAAGAACTCGATTACATAAGCATAAGGCGATAAACCAGGATTGTGGCCGAACTCCGGCTAAGCCAACCAACTATCCTCGGGCGCCCTCGGGTCGCCGGAGCGCAAAATCCCAAGCGCAAACGCACTTTACAGGGCGCCGGCTTCGTCCTCGAAACCGTCGTCGCCGCCTTCTGAGCCGCCATTCTCGAGGAATTTCTCGGCGATCAGTCCGGCATTCTGGCGCAACGCAAGCTCGACCTCACGCGCCGTATCGGGATTGTCGCGCAGGAACAGCTTTGCGTTCTCGCGACCCTGGCCGAGGCGCTGGGAATTGTAGGAGAACCAGGCGCCCGACTTTTCGATGACGCCGGCCTTGACGCCGAGATCGATCAGCTCGCCGGTCTTCGACACGCCCTCGCCATACATGATGTCGAACTCGACCACCTTGAAGGGCGGGGCCAGCTTGTTCTTCACCACCTTGACGCGGGTCTGGTTGCCGACGACCTCGTCGCGGTCCTTGACCGAGCCGATGCGGCGGATGTCGAGGCGCACCGAGGCGTAGAATTTCAGCGCGTTGCCGCCGGTGGTCGTCTCGGGCGAGCCGAACATGACGCCGATCTTCATGCGGATCTGGTTGATGAAGATGACCATGGTGTTGGAACGCGAGATCGAGGCGGTCAGCTTGCGCAGCGCCTGGCTCATCAGGCGAGCCTGAAGACCGGGCAGCGAATCGCCCATCTCGCCTTCGATTTCAGCGCGCGGCGTCAGTGCCGCCACCGAGTCGACGACCAGCACGTCGATGGCGCCCGAACGCACCAGCGTGTCGCAGATCTCCAGCGCCTGCTCACCGGTGTCGGGCTGCGAGATCAAAAGGTTCTCGAGGTCGACGCCAAGCTTGCGGGCATAGACCGGATCGAGCGCGTGCTCGGCATCGACGAAGGCGCAAATACCGCCCTTCTTCTGGGCTTCCGCAACCGTGTGCAACGCCAGCGTCGTCTTGCCCGAGCTTTCCGGCCCGTAGATCTCGATGATGCGGCCGCGCGGCAGGCCGCCGACGCCGAGCGCGATGTCGAGGCCGAGCGAGCCGGTCGGCACGGTTTCGATCTCGACCACCTGCTCGTTGGCGCCGAGCCGCATGATCGAGCCCTTGCCGAACGCGCGCTCGATTTGCGACAGCGCCGCGTCCAGAGCCTTTGATTTGTCCACTGCCTTATCCTCTACAAGCCGCAAAGAATTCTGAGCCATGATACATCACCCCTTGGTCGTCAATGAAGGCCGGACAATCCGTGATCCCTGCTTGTTTTGTACCTTTTTTGTTCTCATTTGGCAAGAGGCAACAAATATCTGAAAAATAATCAATATCTGGATTTGTTCTATTTTTGTCTCACCAGGGCTGGTGCGGAGTGCAACCACGGGTCCAGAAGAGATTTCGATATCCGGCCGTCCGAATCGCGACCCCGATTGCAGGGCGACGCGCAGAAACCTAGTGTGCGCGGCCGCACGATCAACGAAAGTCACCGACCCGAAATGCCGACATCCCCAACAATCCTGGCGCTTGGCGGCGCCCATATCGACCGGCGCGGCCAGGTCTCGGGCGTCTATGTGCCCGCGGCTTCGAATCCCGGCATCATGCGCGAGGACGTCGGCGGCGTGGTTTTCAACGCGCTGCGCAGCGTGGTGAAGCGCGGCGTGTCGGCCTCGCTGATCTCGGTGCGTGGCGGTGACGCTGCGGCGGACACAGTCGCCTCGGCGATTGACAACGCCGGGATAACCGACCTTTCGGTAGTGTTCCTCGACCGCACGACGCCGAGCTACACGGCGTTGATCGACGCCGAGGGCGAGTTGATCGTCGGGCTGGCCGACATGGCGCTCTACGATCTTGCCTTTCCCAAGCAAATAAGACGCGCCAAGGTGCGCGAGGCGATCGAAGCCGCCGACGCTATCCTGTGCGACGCCAACCTGCCCACGGCCGCGCTGGAGCGCCTGCTGGCGCTTGCCGGCGGTCGGCCGGTCTTCGCCATCGCCGTTTCGCCGGCCAAGGTCGTCCGCCTGGCGCCGCTGCTCGACGATCTGTCGCTGCTCTTCATGAACCGTCGCGAGGCCGCCGCGCTGGTCGGCGCCGAGCCATCCGGCAAGGCCCTCGTCGACGCGCTCAGGCGGGCAGGCCTGGACACCGGCGTGGTCACGTCCGGCAGCGCTCCGGTGCTGGGCTTCGACGACACCGGAATCTTCGAGATCGATCCGCCCGCGCCGCGCAAGGTGGCCGACGTGACCGGCGCCGGCGACGCCTTGACCGGCGCAACCGTCGCCGCCTTGCTGCGCGGCCTGCCGTTGCGCGCCGCGCTGCGCGAAGGCCTTGCCGCGGCGATGCTCGCCATAGAGAGCCCGCAGGCCGTGCCGTCCTTCACGATCGCCACCTTCACGCAGGCGCTTGCCCTTGTGCCGGAGCCGCGGGAAGTGGCATAGGGCCACCACTGCCGAAGCAATCCCTTCGGATCGGAGACAGCCATGACGCCTGACACCGCCCGCCCCTTCGTCGATATCCATCCGCCGGTGGCGGAGGCGCTTGCCGCCGGCCGGCCCGTGGTGGCGCTGGAAAGCACCATCATCACCCACGGCATGCCCTACCCCGACAATGGCGCCATGGCTGCCAAGGTCGAGCAGATCATCATCGATGGCGGCGCGGTACCGGCGACGATCGCCGTGGTCGAGGGCCGCATCAAGATCGGCCTCTCCGACGGCGAGCGCGAATCGCTTGCCATGACGGGCGATGCCATGAAGCTGTCGCGCGCCGATCTCGGCTTCGCGGTCGCTCAAACGCGCACCGGCGGCACCACTGTCGCCGCGACCATGATCGCCGCGCATATGGCCGGCATAAAAGTGTTCGCCACCGGCGGTATCGGCGGGGTCCACAAGGGCGCTGAGAAAAGCTTCGATATCTCGGCCGATCTCGACGAGCTGGCGCGCACGCCGGTCATCGTCGTCTCGGCTGGCGCCAAGGCGATCCTCGACATCGAGAAAACGCTGGAAGTGCTGGAAACGCGCGGCGTGCCGGTTATCGGCCATGGCTGCGAGACGATGCCCGCCTTCTGGTCGAGGCAGTCGCCCTTCCGCGCGCCGCTGACCCTTCATGCGCCGGAAGACATCGCGCATTTCTACAGAACGCGCCAAGCGCTGGGCCTGGGCGGCGGCATCCTCGTCGCCAACCCGGTGCCGCAGAATGACGAAATCCCGGCCGCCGAGATGGACGGCTACATCCAGGCCGCGCAAAAGGCTGCCGAGGCGCTCAACGTCACCGGCAAGGCGGTGACACCGTTTTTGCTGTCGAAGATCCTGGAGCTGACCGGCGGTCGCAGCCTCAAGACCAACATCGCGCTGGTCGAGAACAATGCGCGGCTGGCGGCGGAGATCGCCAAGGCGTTATAGGCACGCGCGGCGAAGGCCCCCTCACCCGGATTGCTTCCCCGCCCTTCGTCCCGCTTCATAAGCCCGCCGCGCCCACACTGCCATCTCGTCAGGATCATCGAAGGCCTCGTCGGGAACGCTCCAATATGGCATCGCCACCTCCTTGCCGTGGCGCGAGCCGGTATAGGTCCATTGCTTGCAGCCGGCGGCTTCGAAGTCGGGAATTGTTTCCTCGTCCGCCTTGAGCATCAGCTCGTCGCGCACGACGACCGCGACGATGACGCCGTCGCAATAGATGCCCTTGCCGCCGAACAGTTTTCGGATGGCGATCGGTCGAAGGCTTTCGAACAGTTCTTCAAGACGCGCATTGTCCATGCCGCGATCATCTCATCCGTCACCGGCCTTGTCATCGCCGCAACCAAAAGCATGCTGACAGGTTGAAATCTGAAAACGGAGTTCCCGCCATGCCTGTCCTGCTCAAAGGCTCCTGCCGCTGCGGCGCCGTCCGCTTCGAGGTGGAGAGCCACACGCCTGTGCCCTTCATGCTCTGCTACTGCTCGATCTGCCGCAAGCAGCAGGGCGGCGGCGGGTTCGCCATCAATCTCGGCGCCGACTACGAGACGATGAACATAAGGGGCAAGCGCAGCCTCGGCGTCTATCGCGCCGAGATCGAGGACGACGAGCATCCGCATTGCGAGGTCTCGACCGGCGAGCGCAATTTCTGCAGGAAATGCGGCGCAGCACTCTGGCTCTACGACCCGACGTGGCCGGACCTCGTTCACCCCTTCGCCTCGGCGATCGACACCGACCTGCCGACACCGCCGCAAAAGGTGCATCTGATGCTGAAATACAAGGCGAACTGGGTCGAGCCGGTCGTCGGCAAGAACGACAAGGTATTCGACGTCTATCCGGAGGAATCGATCGCCGACTGGCACAAGCGAACCGGCATGTGGGTTGATTAGGGCAATTCCAGAAGAACTGCGCAGCGGTTTTCCGCCCGGAATTGCATTGAGACAATTATCTGGCGACAGGAGGCAGAAATGAACCTCACGACGCACAAGAAATTCAAAGGCGATCGTTTGATGCCTTGGGGCAAGGGCACGGTCGTCTCGGACGCCAAGGGATATGTTTTTCTGTCCGGCAACACCGCCACTGTCGACGACTACGATCCGTCGAAACACCAAGGCGGCGCTGTCGGCGACGCGGCAACGCAGTGGCGCGAAATCCTGGCCAACATAAAGTCGGATCTGGAGGAACTTGGCAGCTCGCTTGACCATTTGGTCAAGGTGACGTTCTACGTCAAAGGGCCTTTTCCGTCCGGCGGCGTTCTCAGCTCACCCAACTTTCGTCTGGACGTGCTGGACGAATTCTTTGCCGAACATTGCCCGAAGCACTGCAGCTACAACAACCCGCCGCCATCGGAGGTGATCGGCGTGGCCGCCCTGGCGCAGCCTGACCTCGTCGTCGAGCTTGTGGTCATCGCCGCGCTGCCGGACTGAGTGGAAGCGCTGGCGGGCCTGGTCAGGCCGAGGCGCGCGCCTCGGCAAGCGCCTTGAGGTCGACCGGCTTCAGCTCGACGGATTCGCCGCAGCCGCAGGCCGAGCTCTGGTTCGGATTCTTGAAGGTGAAGCCGGTGCGCAGCGTCGTCTGCTCGAAATCCATCTCGGTTCCGAACAGGAAGAGCGCGGCTTCCGGCGCGACATAGACATGCGCGCCGTCGCGCTCAATATGGTCGTCCTTGGGATTCGGCTCGGTCACAAGGTCAACCGTGTACTCCATGCCGGCGCAACCGCCCTTCTTGATGCCGAGCCGGATGCCATGCGCGCTATCGCGCGCAGCCACGATCTCGCGCACGCGATCGGCGGCCTTTTCGGTCATCGTGATGACGGCGAAGCGTCCCATATTTTTTCCTTCTCCATTCCATGCAGGTTCAAGGCCTGCCGAATGATTCTCACCTAAAATGGTGAAGTTTTACGACTGGCGCAAGGTTATGGGCCTCAATACCATCCGACCGCGACCTGCGCCTCTTCCGACATGCGGTCGGGCGTCCATGGCGGATCGAACACCATGGCGACCTCGACACCGGACACGCCTTCGACGGCGCCGACGGCGTTCTCGACCCAGCCAGGCATCTCGCCGGCCACCGGGCAGCCCGGCGCGGTCAGCGTCATATCGATCTTGACCGAACGGTCGTCCTCGATGTCGATCTTGTAGACGAGGCCGAGCTCATAGATGTCGGCCGGAATTTCCGGGTCGTAGACGGTCTTCAGCGCCGAAACGATGTCGTCGGTCAGCCGCGCCAGCTCGTCGGCGGGGATCGCCGAGGCCGAAACGATGCCGTTCGCGACCGTTTCCGGCGCTTTTTCCGCGGTGGTGCTCACGTCGTCCATCATCGTCACCCGAAGAACTTTCGCGCCTTTTCCAGCGCCTCGGCCAAAGCGTCCACTTCGGCCCTGGTATTATACATGCCGAACGATGCCCTGCATGTGGAGGTGACGCCGAAGCGTTTCAACAGCGGCTGGGCGCAATGCGTTCCGGCCCGGACCGCGACACCTTGCCGATCGATCACCATCGACACGTCATGCGCATGGATACCCTGCAATTCGAACGAGATGATGGCGCCCTTGCCGGGCGCGTCGCCGAAGATGCGCAGCGAGTTGATGGCGCGCAGCCGCTCATGCGCGTAGGCCTTGAGGTCCGCCTCATGCGCGGCGATGCGCTCGCGGCCGACCTTCTCCATATAGTCGAGCGCGGCGCCCAGGCCGATCGCCTGGACGATCGGCGGCGTGCCGGCCTCGAAGCGGTGCGGCGGCTCGTTATAGGTGACGATGTCCTCCGTCACCTCCTCGATCATTTCGCCGCCGCCCATGAAGGGGCGCATCTCTTCCAGCCTGTCCTTCTTGCCGTAGAGCACGCCGATACCCGACGGGCCGTAGACCTTGTGTCCAGTGAAGACGAAGAAATCGCAGTCGAGATCCTGCACGTCGATCGGCATGTGCACCGCGCTCTGGCTGCCGTCGACGAGCACGGGAATTCCGCGCGCATGCGCGATGCGCACGATCTCCTTGATCGGCGTCACCGTGCCCAGCGCATTGGACATATGGGTGATGGCGACCAGCTTGGTGCGGTCGCTCAGGCGCTTTTCGAATTCCTCGATGTGGAAGGCGCCGAGATCGTCGACCGGCACCCAGACGAGCCTCGCGCCCTGCCGCTCGCGGATGAAATGCCACGGCACGATGTTGGAGTGGTGCTCCATGATCGACAGCACGATCTCGTCGCCCTCGCCGATCCGCGGCATGCCCCAGCCATAGGCGACCGTGTTGATCGCCGATGTGGTGTTGGAGGTGAAGACGATGTTGTCGGTGCTCGGCGCATTGAGAAACCCCCGCACCGACTTGCGCGCATTCTCATAGGCATCCGTCGCGGCGTTCGACAGGAAATGCAGGCCGCGATGCACGTTGGCGTATTCCTGGGAATAGGCGTGCTGGATGGTGTCGAGCACCACCTGCGGCTTCTGCGCCGAGGCGCCGTTGTCGAGATAGACCAGCGGCTTGCCATAGATCTGGCGCGACAGGATCGGGAAGTCGCGGCGGATCGCCTCGACGTCGTATGGTGTGGTTTCGATCTTCTGGTCCATCTCGAAGTCCTTGTCGGCCGAAGCCGCGATCCTTCCAGCACCCCTCATCCGTCTTGGCGCTTCGCGCCAATCCACCTTCTCCCACAAGGGGAGAAGGTTAGGCGCTAGCCGTGCGTCGAAAACCAGCCGTCGAGCCGCGCTTCCAGCGCTTCGACCAGCGCCTCGTCGTCCAGTTCCTCGATCACTTCGGCCACGAATGCCTTCACCAGGAGACCCCGCGCCGACTTCTCGTCGATGCCGCGCGCCATCAGGTAGAACAGATGGTCGTGGTCGATCTCGGTGACGGTGGCGCCATGGCCGCAGACGACGTCGTCGGCGAAGATCTCCAGCTCCGGCTTGGTCGAGAACTCGCCGTCATCCGACAGAAGCAGCGTGTTGCAGGCCATCTTGGCGTTGGTCTTCTGCGCGTATTGATGCACATTGATGCGGCCCTGGAAGACGCCGCGCGCCTTGCCGGTCACCACGTTGCGGATCACTTCGGTCGACGTGGTGTGCGGCACGGCGTGATCGAGCACCATGGTCACATCGGTGTGGGTGTCGCCGGCGAGAAGATTGATGCCGCGCAATTTGAAGTCGGCGCCCTCGCCTGTCGTCCTGACCACGACCTCCTGGCGCACGAGCCTGCCGCCGGCGTTCATCACGAACAGCGTCAGCTTCGCGTCCTTGCCAATATGCGCCTTGAACTGGGCGAGATGCGTGGCCGTGTCCGGCTGCTCCTGCACGATGAGCCAGGTCACCTCGGCGCCGTCGCCGATCACGAGCTGGCTGACCGAAGAGACGAGCGCCTCGTCGCCCTCGCCTGCCTGACGCTCGACGACGACTGCCTTGGCGCCGGCCCCGACACGCGCCAACAGCCGGACATGCGACTGGCCGCCGGCCTGCAGGTTCTGCAATTCGATCGGCATTTCCAACTCGGCGCCGTCGGCGATGTCGACGAAATAGCCGTCGGCGACAAAAGCCGTGTTCAGCGCGCCGATCGCGTCGTCGCTGCCATAGGGATCCAGTCCTGGAGCCACGCTGCCGTCGGTGAGCTTTTCCGGCAGGCGCTGCACCGTGACGCCGTCGATCTCCGGCAGCTTCATCTGCGAGACGCCGTTCAGCACCGGCAGCACGGCCGAGCCTTCAAGAACCGGCGCAAGCGCCTTGACGACGGCGCCGGCCTCGAAAGCCGGCACCGACGTCAGTAGCCGGCGCAGGTCCGTATAATGCCAGGATTCGACGCGGCGCGTCGGCAAGCCGTGCTTGATCGCCTCGATCGCATCGTCGCGCTTGACCATCACCGCGCCGTCGCCGGGCAGCAGCGACAGCCGCTCGCCGAAGGCGTCGATCAGCGCCGTCTCAGCTAAGGTCCGCTGGGGCTGTGCATGCATGTTCATGACTTTTGCCTCGACCGCTCCCATGTCACGCGGCTTGCCCGATCACGCCGGCATAGCCGTTGGCCTCGAGATCGAGCGCCAGCGACTTGTCGCCCGACTTGATCACCTGGCCCCTGTAGAGCACGTGCACCGTATCAGGCACGATGTGCTCGAGCAGGCGCTGGTAGTGGGTGATGACGACGATGGCCCGGTCCGGCGAGCGCAGTGCGTTGACGCCGTCCGAGACGATCTTCAGCGCGTCGATGTCGAGGCCGGAATCGGTCTCGTCGAGCACGCAGAGTTTTGGCTCGAGCAGCTTCATCTGCAGGATCTCGGCGCGCTTCTTCTCGCCACCGGAGAAGCCGACATTGAGCGGTCTTTTCAGCATGTTCATATCCATGCTGAGCGAGGCCGCCGCTTCCTTCACCCGCTTCAGGAATTCCGGCACCTTCAGCGGCTCCTCGCCGCGCGCCTTGCGCTGCTCGTTCATCGCGACCTTCAGGAATTCCATGGTCGCCACGCCCGGTATCTCCATGGGATACTGGAAGGCGAGGAAGATGCCGGCAGTAGCGCGCTCGGCCGGATCCATTTCGAGGATCGACTGGCCGTTATAGAGGATGTCGCCCTCAGTGACTTCATAGTCCTCGCGGCCGGCGAGAATATAGGACAGCGTCGACTTGCCCGAGCCGTTCGGCCCCATGATGGCGGCGACCTCGCCGGCTTTCACCGAGAGATTCAGGCCGCGGATGATCTCGGTGCCGTCGTCGACGATGCGGGCGTGCAGGTTTCTGATCTCAAGCATTGTTCTTTTCTCTAGTTAACTCGCCAGGGGGTGAGGGCAAACTTCCCCTGATCGTCCAAGTGGATCCATTCACCGAACTCCATAGCCAAATCGATCACGTTGTGCACATAACTGTGCCGGACCTTAAGATCGGCGGATTTGCTCGCCTCAACGGGATCGACTTGGGTACGAAGCCTACGGCCATTTAGAAAAATTGATTCATCGACAAAGTAGAAGAACGTCATCCTGAAGTTGCCGGTGTAGTCACCACCAAACCGCTCTGCGGCTTGTCCGTGATCATAGTCGAAACCTAGCGATTTCAACCTATCGTACCAAGTAAGACAGGTTCCCTTTGCAGGCAGATAGTTGCTGACAAGGTGCAACGTATCCACGTCAAATCTATCTTCCCGCTTGGTAGCGGATTTGGTAGCCACGCTGGATAAACCACCCAGTGTACCGCTCACGTAGTCGGGCCATTCCCGCCATTCCCCCCACCACGAGGTGCTGTGAAAATAGCTTAGCTCAGATGCGTCTACGCCTGACCGGAAAGCGCAGAATTGACGCCAAATTTCTATGAAAATCCGTTCCCGGCCTCCGAAATCCGAGGCAGGTCTTCCAGCCAGGGACGAAAACCACGCAGCCATAGGAGATTCAACGTCTTGCTGAACCCCTTCCGAGCTTTGCAGTGCCGCCGTTTTACGGCCGAAGAGTTTCACCCCACGCTCCCCTCTAGGCTGATTCCGATCAGCTTCTGCGCCTCGACAGCGAACTCCATCGGCAGCTGCTGGATGACGTCCTTGACGAAGCCGTTGACGATCAGCGCGATCGCCTCTTCCTCGGGGATGCCGCGCTGCATGACGTAGAACTTCTGGTCCTCGGAGATCTTCGAGGTCGTCGCCTCGTGCTCAAACTGCGCCGTCGAATTCTTGGCTTCCATGTAAGGCACGGTGTGCGCGCCGCACTGGTCGCCGATCAGCAGCGAATCGCAATTGGTGAAGTTGCGCGCGTTGGTCGCCTTGCGATGCGCCGAGACTTGGCCGCGATAGGTATTCTGCGAAAAGCCGGCGGCGATGCCCTTGGAGATGATGCGGCTCGACGTGTTCTTGCCGAGATGGATCATCTTGGTGCCGCTATCGACCTGCTGATAACCGTTCGACACCGCGATCGAATAGAACTCGCCGCTGGAATCGTCGCCGCGCAGGATGCAGCTCGGATATTTCCAGGTGATGGCCGAACCGGTCTCGACCTGCGTCCACGAGATCTTCGAGCGATCGCCGCGGCAATCGCCGCGCTTGGTGACGAAATTGTAGATGCCGCCCTTGCCCTCGGCGTCGCCGGGGTACCAGTTCTGCACCGTCGAATATTTGATCTCGGCATCGTCGAGCGCGATCAGCTCGACCACCGCGGCGTGCAGCTGGTTCTCGTCGCGCTGCGGCGCCGTGCAGCCCTCGAGATACGAGACGTAAGCCCCCTCCTCGGCGATGATCAGCGTGCGCTCGAACTGGCCGGTGTTCTTCTCGTTGATGCGGAAATAGGTCGATAGCTCCATCGGGCAGCGAACGCCCTTGGGCACGAAGACGAACGAGCCGTCGGTGAACACTGCCGAATTCAGCGTCGCGTAGAAATTATCGGAGGTCGGCACGACCGAGCCGAGATATTTTTTCACCAGCTCCGGATGCTCGCGGATCGCTTCCGAGATCGAGCAGAAGATGACGCCCGCCTGCGCCAGTTCCTTCTTGAAGGTGGTGACCACCGAAACGGAATCGAACACGGCATCGACCGCGACGCGGCCCGATTTATAGACGTTGTCGCTGGCTTCCTCGAGCTCCGAGGCATCGGTCTTCTGCACGCCGGCCAGGATTTCCTGCTCCTTGAGCGGAATGCCGAGCTTCTCATAGACCTTGAGCAGTTCAGGGTCGACCTCGCTCAGCGACTTCGGCCCCGGCGTGCTCTTCGGCGCGGCGTAGTAGTGGATGTCCTGGAAGTTGATCTTCGGATAGTGGACGCGCGCCCAGGTCGGCTCTTCCAGCGTCAGCCAACGGCGATACGCCCCCAGACGCCATTCCAGCATCCAGTCCGGCTCATCCTTCTTTGCCGAGATGAAACGAATGATGTCTTCGCTAAGGCCCTTGGGGGCCTTGTCCATCTCGATCTCTGTCTGGAATCCATATTTATACTGGTCGACGTCGATCTTTCGAACCCGATCGATCGTCTCCTGCACAGCAGGCATAAGCGTTCTCCATCCACGCCGGGGTCAAGGCCCGGCAGTTTTCAAACTATGGCACCGCCGAAATCGCGTCCCAGGGAGGGACTCGCGGCGGAGTAAGTTTCATATAGTGCGTGTCCGCCGGAAATTCACCCGGCCAGGACAAAACGCACGGCTCTACCAGGCCCTAAAGCCTGAATTCGTTTTCGAGCAGCGGAAATCCGGGAAACGCGAGGCGTTTCCCGCTCCGATGCTTTGCCGCGTCAGGCGGCTTCTTCCTTGCCCGCCCGGCGCGCGACGATGCCGGCCAGCGCCGCCCGGAACGTCGCGATATGCTCGGCGCCTGTCGCACGGCCGATCGAGACGCGCAAGGCGCCCAGGCTGTCGCCATGCCCCATCGCCTTGAGCACATGGCTTGGCCCGACCTTTCCCGACGAGCAGGCTGAACCCGCAGACAGCGCGACGCCGGCGAGATCGAAAGCGATCTGCGCCGTTTCGGCCTTGACGCCGGGAATAGCGAAGAATGTCGTGTTGGCAAGCCTGGGAGCGCCATTTCCGAAGATTTCCGCGTCCGGCGCGAGGTCGCGCACGATCGCCTCGACCTCGTCGCGCCGGCTCGCGATGGCGTCCATGTCGGCGAGACTGGCCAGCGCGACACGCGCCGCGGCGCCGAAACCGGCGATCCCGGCGACGTTTTCCGTGCCGGCGCGGTGGCTCTTCTCCTGGCCGCCGCCATTGATCAGCGGGCGCGGCATCATCAGGTCGGATGCGGCCACGATCGCGCCGACACCCTTCGGGCCGCCGATCTTGTGCGAGGACAGGATCAGATAATCGGCATAAGGAATTGACATATCGAGCGGAATCCGCCCGGCAGCCTGCACGGCGTCGACGACCAGCGCCCCGCCGGCGGCCTTGACGATCTCGCCGATGCGCCCGATCGGCTGGATAACGCCGGTCTCGTTGTTGGCGGCGTGGATCGCCACCAGCGGCAGACCAGCGGCCTTGTCATGCGCGGCAAGCGCGGCGGCCAGCGCCTCGATATCGGCAATGCCGTGCCGATCGACGCCGATCTTCGTAACCTGCGCCGCCGCGAAGCGTCCACCATTCAGTATGCAGGGATGGTCGGCTTCCGAGACGTAGAGATGGCTCATGCGGATAGCCCCGCGCCCCATCTGCCAGTCGGGCGTAAGCAGCGTCGAGGCGGCTTCGGTCGCGCCGGACGTGAAGACAATATGTTCAGGCTTGGCATTGACCAGCCGCGCCACGTCGCGGCGCGCGTCCTCGACCAGCCGGCGCGAGCCGCGCCCTTCCGTATGGACCGATGACGGGTTGGCGGCATCGAGCGCGGCGACCATCGCTGCCCGCGCTTCCGCAATGAGCGGCGCGCTGGCGTTGTAGTCGAGATAGGCGCGGATTGCGGCCATTTTCGCTCAGTTCATCCTTCCGCCGACTATCCCGCGAGGATAGCGCGTTATTTCCTTGAAATTGCAAGGCAAGCCGTCCTATTTACCCGGCTTGCGGCGCGGGCGGCCGGACCATCGGGTTTCGGCCTCCCAGTTTTGAACAATTCTAAACTAGCTTCTAGGAACACGCTCGCCCGGCGTCAAGGCCACAGAAGATGTGGGGCCGCGGGTGAGTCGGGATCAGGAAAGTTCCGGGCGAGCGCATTCATATGCCATGTGGAGTATTTTATGCCTGAGGTCATTTTCGCCGGTCCGGCTGGTCGCCTGGAGGGACGTTATCAGCCTTCGAAGGAAAAGAGCGCCCCGATCGCCATCGTGCTGCATCCGCACCCGCAATTCGGCGGCACGATGAACAACAAAATCGTCTACGACCTCTTCTACATGTTCCAGAAGCGCGATTTCACCACGCTGCGTTTCAATTTCCGCGGCATCGGCCGCAGCCAGGGCGAGTTCGACCATGGCACCGGCGAATTGTCGGACGCGGCCGCCGCGCTCGACTGGGTGCAGTCGCTGCATCCGGATTCGAAGAGCTGCTGGGTCGCCGGCTATTCCTTCGGCGCATGGATCGGCATGCAGCTCCTGATGCGCCGGCCCGAGATCGAGGGTTTTATTTCGGTCGCGCCGCAGCCCAACACCTACGACTTCTCGTTCCTGGCGCCCTGTCCGTCGTCCGGCCTCATCATCCATGGCGATGCCGATAAGGTGGCGCCGCCGAAGGATGTGCAGGGCCTGGTCGACAAGCTGCACACGCAAAAGGGCATCACCATCACGCAGAAGACGATCCCAGGTGCCAACCATTTCTTCGCCAACGATTCCGAGCTGCTGATCCAGGAGTGCGCCGACTATCTCGACCGTCGCCTGGCGGGCGAGCTGGCCGATCCGAGACCGAAGCGGCTGCGCTAAGCGCGGAGGGCCGTCACTCCAGGCGCCTTAAGGGGTCTGGATTCGGTCGACGGCGGCCTCGACCGGATCGGCCGTCGAAATTCTGCCTCTCGGCGCGCGGAACGGTCCTAGTCGGAATGTCCGCTTGCGCACCGGCAGCTTCGAACCGGTCTGGCCGAAGATGAAGCCGAGCCGGGCAAACACCAGCCCCGATAGCACCGCGAACGCCAGTCCGAGCCCGAAACCCGCGACCGTGTCGCTGGGATAGTGCGCGCCGACGAAGATGCGTGTCGAAGCGATGCAGGCGGTGATCGCCAGCGCTATGTACCAGCGCCGCGGGAACAACAGCAGCAGGATGCCGAAGACGGCGCCCATCGTCGTGGCATGGCCGGACGGGAAACCGGCAAAGCGCGCGTCCATGGCGAAAGGATGCAGCGACAGGACGCCAAAGCTGTCGAAATAAAGCGGCCGGGCGCGGCCGATTCCGTATTTCAGCACGTTGACCGCAAGACCGGACAGGCCGACGGCGCATAGCACCAGGAAGGCGAAACACGTCCAGTTGTAGACGATCATCCGGCCATGCCGGGACAGGCCGCGCCAATCCGTCAGATTGGCGGCGACGAGGCAGAGTGCCGCTGGAATGAGATACCAGCCGCCGAGGCCGAACTGCGTGAAGAAATCGGTGAAGCGCGCAAAGCCGGAGGACCATTCGCCGCGCATCTCGCCCGCGCTGATATCGAGGCGCAGGAAAGTCGCAACGGTGAGCAATATCCAGGCTATGAGCCAGACGCTCCACAGAATTCGCGGATAGCGTGCCGGCCGCACGGCAAAGCGTCGCCTCACGATCGACATCGTATCGCGGAAATTGCCGAGCGAGCGGCGGTAGAGGGCAAGGGGCGGCGCGGCGGACATGGCTGGGCGCTTATAGGGACATTCGATGCCCGACGCTATTCATCACGGCGCCACCCGGTAAAGCCCGAGCGACAGCTTGTCTCCCGACGAATAGTTGATGCCGTCGATCTCGGTCAGTCGCGTTGCCGACTTGCCCTGAGCGGTCAGCACGTCGGTAAGCTTCTGCTCGTCCTTGATCGGCGCCAGCCCAAGCGCGCAGGATGGATCGGCGAGCAGATGTTGCCCCACGCCCTCGATGTCGGTCAGCACGGTCTTGGTGCCGACCAGGAAGACCAGGCTTGGCTCCTGGAACTTCGCCGAGGCAAGCACCGTGGTGTCGCAAGGGCGGTTGGCGTCGACAGCGGCCTTGACGGCGGGGCTCAGCCAGATCGGTTTCAGCGACGGCGCGATCACGCCGAACAGCAAGCTGAAGGTGATGCCGGCGCCGACGGCGATGGCCGCGATCCGCGGCAGCGGCACCTGCAACTGCCTGGGGAAGGCAAGATAGCCGGTGACCAGAGCGGCGATCGCCGCCGGTATGCTCCACCAGGAGAAGGTCTTGGCGAGGTAAAGCGGCGCGCCGACGCAGACCACGGCAAGGCCGATCGCCACCACGGCAAGGCCGAAAGCCGTCGCCCACCACAGCCATGTCTGCCAGCGCTTCAGTGGCGCGTTGGCCTCGTCCGCCGGCAAGGTGAGCAGCCAGCCGACCAGAAGCGCCATGCCCGGATAGGCCGGCATCACATAATGCGGCAGCTTGGTCGGGATCGCCTCGAACACCAGCCAGAACGGGATGTACCAGGCCAGGCAGAAGCGCAGGCGCGGATCGTCCCAAAGACGGTTGATAGCCTGGAGCCCGGCGCCGACTGCGATCAGCCCGAAGGGCCACATGAACAGCGAATAAGTCAGCATATAGAAGCCGGGCGGCAGGCCGTGCGATTCCTCGCCCTGCGCCACCTTGTTCAGCATGTCCTTGCCGACCGCTTCCTGGAAGAAGGCCCCGCCGCTCTTCCAGGTGATGAGGATCAGCCACGGCAGCACGATCGCCAGCACGATCAGGACGCCGCGCACCAGCTTCATCTTGAGGAGCCAGCGCCAGTCGCGGTCGAAGGCAAAGAGTGCAGCGGCGGTCAGCAGCGACAAAAGCGGTGAAACCGGGCCCTTGATGAGGATGCCGAAGCCTTGCGCGATCCAGAAAATCCACGGCAGATGCCCGGGAACCGGTTCGTTGCGCTTCGAAGCCCAATAGACCTGCGCCAGCGCGCCTTGCGCTATCACGCAGCAGGCGAGAAGCATGGCATCGGTCTTGGCGTCGCGCCCCTCGAAGGCGGTGGCGAAGATCGCCGCCATCATCAGGCCGGCGGCCAGCCCGGCACTGGCGCCGAAGAGTTTCGTCCCGGTCCAGCCGATGCCGACGACAGCGAGCGCGATGCCCAGCATCGAGACCAGGCGATAGACCCAGATCGGCGCCGCAGCCCCCTCGCCGCTCAACGCCACGGCGGCCGACTGCAGCCAGTAGATGCCGATCGGCTTCTTGTAGCGCGTGACATCCTGCAGGCGGATATCGACATAGTCGCCGGTCTCGACCATCTGCTTGGTCGACTGGACGAAACGGGATTCATCGCGGTCGACCGGCGGCAGGCTTGCCAGCCCGCTGACGGTCATGACGATGCTGAACAGAAAGAGGATGAGGGTGTTCCTGTTCATCGCGGGAGCTTTTCCGATCTGAAACTGCGGGATGGCCCCGTCGCGGTGCATGGCGCCGTGTCTTTGCGCGGCGCCTCATTACGCCAGCAAAAAGGGCGAAGCAAGGACGCGCCGCGCCGTATGCGATTCCAAGCAAAACCGGAAACCACTTTTGCTGACCGCGTGTTTGTTGGTTGAAGCGCGATCGGAAGCAAAACCGGAAACCACTTTTGCTGATCGCGTGTTTGTTGGTTGAAGCGCGATCGGAAGCAAAACCGGAAACCACTTTTGCTGATCGCGCTTGGATGCTAAACGCGCGCCTTCATATCAAGCATGGCCAAGCGCCCGGCGACCTCCAGGAAGAAAAAATGTCCGCCTTCAAATCCGATTTCCTGCGCATCATGAGCGAGCGCGGCTTCATCCATCAGATTTCGGATGAATCCGCCCTCGACCAGCTCTTCGCCAAGGAAACGGTGAGCGCCTATATCGGCTTCGACGCCACCGCCAAAAGCCTGCACGCAGGATCGCTGATCCAGATCATGATGCTGCATTGGCTGCAGCAGACCGGCCATCGGCCGATCGCGCTGATGGGCGGCGGCACCTCGATGATCGGCGACCCGTCCTTCAAGGACGAGGCGCGCAAGCTGCTCACCCCGCAGGACATCGACGACAATCTCGTCGGCATCCGCCGCAATTTCGCGCCTTACCTGAAATTCGGCAGCGGCCCGGGCGACGCGGTCATGGTCAACAACGCCGACTGGCTGATGCAGATCAACTACGTCAATTTCCTGCGCGATGTCGGCCGGCATTTCTCCGTCAACCGCATGCTTGCCTTCGATAGCGTGAAGCTGAGACTCGATCGCGAGCAGTCGCTGTCCTTCCTCGAATTCAACTATATGATCCTGCAGGCCTACGACTTCGTCGAGCTCTACAAACGCGTCGGCTGCCGGCTGCAGATGGGCGGCTCGGACCAGTGGGGCAATATCGTCAACGGCATCGATCTCGGCCACCGCATGGAGGGCGTGCAGCTCTTCGCCATGACCACGCCGCTGCTCACCACCTCCTCCGGCGCCAAGATGGGCAAGTCCGCCTCGGGCGCGGTCTGGCTCGATGGCGACATGCTCTCGCCTTACGAATTCTGGCAGTACTGGCGCAACACCGAGGACGCCGATGTCGGGCGCTTCCTGAAGCTCTACACGACCCTGCCGCTCGACGAGGTGGCGCGCCTTGAAAAGCTCGGCGGCTCGGAGATCAACGAGGCGAAGAAGATCCTCGCCACCGAGATCACCGCCATGCTGCACGGCCGCGATGCGGCCGAGACCGCAAGCGAGACGGCGCGCAAGACTTTCGAGGAAGGCGCGCTCGCCGACACTCTGCCCAGCATCGAAGTAGCCAAATCGGACCTCGAAGCCGGCATCGGCATCCTGGCGCTGTTCGTAAGCGCCGGGCTGGCCGGCTCGAACGGCGAGGCGCGCCGGCACATCCAGGGCGGCGCGGTGCGCGTCAACGACCAGCCGCTGACCGACGACCGGCGCGTCGTCACGCTTCAGGATCTCGGCCCGGAAGGCCTCGTAAAGCTTTCGCTCGGCAAGAAGAAGCACGTGCTGGTGCGGCCGAACTGATCGGCCGAACCTTACTGCGCAGTTTGGGACGGTTGCTGCCTATACTCGAAGATCGAGCGGAATATGCCCGGCGCCACCACCGATAGCGGATTGATGTTGAGCGTCGGCTTGTTGGCGTTGCCGCGCAAACGGTAGGTGACGCCGATCAGGCCGCGGTCGCGCCCGTTGCCGAGCAACGGCCCGAACAGCGGCAGTTCGCCGAAGATGCGGTTAAGGCCATAGACCGGCATGAAGGTTCCGGTCATGTCCATGTTGTTGTTGGGATCGTAGAGCGTTCCCTGGAAGGTCGTGCCGATGCGCGGGCCGCGCAGCAGGCCGTTCGCCAGTTTCAGATAGCCGGAACCCTTGTCGATCTCGGCAAAGCCGCGCTCGAACTGCACCCTGGACGTGTCGATGTTGCTTTTGACGGCCTGGTTCAGGCTGCGTGTATCGCCAGCCGGCGTCGTCGACACGATCGAGGCCAGCTTGGGCTCGTTGACCACATAGAAATTGCGGGCATCCACCTGTCCCTTCATCGGCCCGTCGCCGGCGCCTGAGAGCGACAGCGTGATCGCGCCGCCTTCCATATGCTCGTAGACATTCAGGAAACGCAGGATCGCGCCAGCATCGGCAGACTTCACCCTGAGCACGCGGCCGCCTTCGCTGGTGGTGTTGTTGATCGTGATCGCGGCGCCCGAGCTTGCCGCGGCGGTGACGTTCAGCCCATTCACCCGCGATCCGGCGGCGCTGTATTCGAGCTTGAGGTTGGAAAGCACCTCGTCATGAAAACCGGTCAGCGATGCCACATCGGCGCTCACCGAGATCGCGTCGCTGCCGGCGCCCTTCGTGGCTGTATCGACATCCGAGGTGAACTGCTTGATCAGCGAGCGGGCGTCGAGCGACGCGCCGCTGACATCGACAGCGTAGCTCTTGCCGGAACGCTTGAGCGAAACGGCGATGTCGTCGCCTCTGTTCAACGCGACTTTGCTGAAGCGGGCCGCGGACAGCGAGCCGTTGACCAGCGTCACATTGCCGTCGATCGAGAAGCTTTTTCCGTCGAGAGCGAAATCGGTCAATGTGGTGGTGCTGCCGGACTTCGCCATGTCGAAAGCGACCTTGGCGGGAATGCCGGCGCCCTTGCTCCAGCCTGCCCACGGAATGTCGAGCCTGGCATTGGTCAGGTCCGCCGAAACCTGCTGGGCGCCCTCGCCGCTCTTGTCGATCGCCACCTTGATGGTTCCTGAAAGCAGGGCCGACAGTCCAGGCATGCTGGCGTTGCGCGTCTTGTCGTCGAGGACCAGCGTAACCTTGCGGCTTCGCGCCGGCCCGTCGTCGGCGAGCGGCTCAACGAGATCGAGCTCGGCCGGAATGCCGTTGAGCTTGGCCTCGGCGGAAATCACCGCCTGCTTTGGCCCGACGGTGATCGAGCCATCGGCCTCGGTCACCGTCTGGTCCTCGAAAGGCTTCGCCAGCGACAGGTCCTGATAATCGAGCGAAACCAGCCAATCTAGCTTCGAGGTGTCCATGCCCTTGGTCAGCGGAATGTCCGCCCTGACATGGCCGGTGACGGTGCCTGACAGGTCTTCCGGTGCCAGTCCGACATGGCGCATGGCATTGATCGGCTCATAGGAGGCCAGTTCGGCGATCGCGGGCGCCTCGCCCGCCACGTCGATGTCGAGCCCCCCGATCACAACCGGTCGGTTTGCATTCTTGACCGTCAGCGTGCCGCCGCTTGCCGCCACGGTGCGGCCGCTCGGCATATAGACGCTGCCCGAGGAGAGCGCGATATCGACATCGTTACCATGGAACGCAACTGCGCCGACGGCGTCGCGGACCGGCGGGATGCGCCCGGCGATATCGAAGCGCGATCCTTCGATCTGGAAACGGCCGAACACTTCGTCGCCGGTAAGCGGCACGCCGTTGCCGAGGCGCCCCGGCGCGACCTGGAACTGCAGATTGGCGTCGGTCACCGTGCCGCCGAACAAGTTGCCCAGCACCCAAAGCCGCGCGTTGCGGGCCGAGAACCACGGCCACAACTGCTTGACATGCGAGACCGGCATGTCGTGCACGTTGAGCGACAGCGATACCCCTGGCGGGCCGTTGTCGATGAAGGCGACGGTGGCGGCGCCCAGCACCTCGCCTGGTCCGCCGGAGCGCACGCCGATCTGCTCGGCAACGAGCTTGCGGCTCGTCGGCTGGTAAACCCCGGCGATACGGGCCAGGAACTGAAGCGCCGGTTCCGGCGATTCCGAAGGCGCCAGCGTCGAGCCGTCGCTGGTGAGATCATAGCGGTAGGCGGGCTCCTCCCCCGCAACTGCCGGCTTCGGCCCGATCGATCCGACAAAGTTGAAGCTGGAGCGGCTGCTCCTGATCAGCAGCCGGTCGACCGAGATCTTGTTTGAACCGGCCACCAGCGTGGCATCGGCTTCGACATCGGTCGGCAGCAGCCCGCGCTCGTCCAGGTCGAGCACCGAGCCGTTGAGGGAGAGCGAAGCCGCCAGGCGCGACGGGTTGTCGCCCGACGCTTCCGAGCCCGAAAGCTTCAATGCGATCGAACCCAGCTTGGCGCCATCGGCCGGGGCGGCCTCGGTCGAACTGCCCTCGCCGGGGGCGCCTTCTATCTCGAGATTGGCATCCAGCGACGAAATGCGCCTTGCCGTCGCATCGCGCGTCGCCGAGGCGCTCAAAGTCGCGTGCCGGCCATCGACATCGGCATCGTAGGAGACCTGCATGCGTCCCGCGCCTGTCTGCGCGACGGTCGCCGAGGCGATGGTCACGCGCTTGACCGGTCCGGTGTCCGGCAGCTTGAACTCGACATTGCGCAGATCGATCTGTCGCATCGAGTCCTCGCGCACGGCATCAAGCGCGTCGTTGACGCCTGAAAACACCGCCGCCGACACTTTCTCCGGGTCGACAAGGCCATCCGCGTTGCGCAGCGCCGCCGTCCAGTCGCTGCCGCCGGAGGGCATGGCGGCCATCACGATATGGGCATCGGAAAATCTGGCGCTCGTCAGCCGGACGTCGCCCGAAAGCAGCGGCAGAAGGCGCATGCCGAAACGTACGCGTCCGATATCGGCCATCGGCTTGCCGTCGGCCGTCTTCAGGCTGACATCGTTCACCTGCAGGGCGACGAAGCTCGACCCGTCGAGCGTCAGCCGAGCCGGGCCGACGGCGACGTTGACATCGATGCCGGCCAGCTTCTCGATGGCTGTCTCCGCCTCAGTCCGCAGGCGCTCCGTGCCGATGCCGGAGGCGCCGAGGACATAGACACCCGCCGCCGCCAGAAGCATGAGCGCGCAAAACCCGGCAAACACCCGGCCGAGGACGCGGAAACGCCGCCGCACGGCTGCCCGGCCGAGCGGCGGCACGCTGCACGCGGACGGAAGCCTCGCCAGGTCGGTGATCTCGTCACGCCTGAACCTGATCTTCTCGTGCTGCGGTTCTTCCTGATCCAAGCAATATTCCGTTGTGACGAACTCGTCGTGGACGAATCCCCGCCTCACGTTATATCGATGATTTCCCGCGCGTAACCGCAAACAAGGGCATCGATATGGCTGACCTCGAGGTGGGCGACGCAGCGCCGCAATTCGATCTTCCGCGTGACGGCGGCGGCTCTCTCAGCCTCGCGGCGTTCCTGGGCAAGCCAGTTGTACTTTACTTCTATCCGCAAGACGACACCACAAGTTGCACCGCCGAGGCCATCAGCTTCTCGCAGTTGAAGCCGGAGTTCGAGAAGGCCGGTGCCGTGGTGATCGGGCTGTCGCCTGATAGCGCGAAGAAACACGACAAATTCAAGGCGAAGCACGATCTCACGGTCGATCTCATCGCTGACGAGGAGCGCAAAGTGATCGAGGCCTACCGTTTGTGGGTCGAAAAGACGATGTATGGGCGCAAATATATGGGTGTCGAGCGCGCCACCTTCCTGATCGGGAAGGACGGGCGGATCGCCCGTATCTGGCGCAAGGTTCGCGTCAAGGGCCATGCCGAGGCCGTGCTGGAAGCCGTTCGCGCGCTCTGAGCGTCGCCAAAGCCCGCCAAAGCAATCGACAATTATGGTCGTTACTCGTCAGATGCCTCAGGCTTCGGCTGCCGCCGCGTCCTCCAGGATTTCGAACGATGGCTCACCTGATCGGCCAGCGCGGCAAGATGGCCACGCAAGCCGCGCGCGCCCATCATGGACGACAGCGTGACTGATTGCGTGGCAAAGCGCCGCTTGAAATCCTCGCCGCCGCAGAGAAAATCAATCGTGGCAAGGCCGCGGTCGAACGACCATTGGATATAGTCCATCATCAGTACCATACCCGGCGAGGCGCGCTCGTATTCGGGATCATAGGTGGTGACGAAAGCCATCATCGTGCCGTGCTGCTCGAAATTGATCGAGACGGCGACGATCGTGTCGTCAAGCTCCAGCACGAAGATGCGCAACAGCCCGAGGTCGGCCAGCACCGAAATAAGCGCGGCGAGAACCGGCGAGCCCTTGTCGAACAGATCCGAGGCACGACCATGGCGAGCGAGCCAGAGGCGCTTCAGCGTCGCGACGCGCTCGAGCACTGGTTCGCGCGGGTCCTCCGCATCCAGCAGCCGGAAACGCAATGCACCGCTTTCTTCCATGAACTTGCGGCCGCGACGATAATTCTGCCGGCCCTTCTTGGACAACGTCTCGAACCATTCCGCGCCACCCTGCCAGGAGCCAGCAACACGATAGCTAAGTTCAGTGCGGTGGTTGGGCCGAAGCGCCTTGCCATGAGCCGGTTCCAGCAGGGCATGAACACCGGCATCCGGTAGCAGTCGGTTGAGATAGATCAGGTCGAAGCCACCCTGGTCAAAAACATACTGCCAGAGGCGGAAGATCGCCCGCGGGTCGCTGTCAGGTGCAACCAGCGCGTCGCCATAGTCACTGTGATCCTTCGCCGCCCATTCGAGTACGCGGATGCCGGAACGCCTGAAGGTCGCGAGCGCTATCACGCCATCGAGCCGGTCGCCTTTCCAGGCAAGCCCAATCCTGAGCGCGCGCCGCTCCTGCTGCGGGGTGGTGCGCCACCAGGCCGCGATCCAATCCGGGTGCTGGAAGACAAGCCCGCCAGCCCGGTGCCAGAGCGCGCTCCAGGCCGGTGCGATCTCGGCAAGGCGCGCCGCCGTTGTCACGACTTCGAAGGTGCGTGTCCGCGGGATTGCGAGAACAACGGGAGCGTTCATGGCCGTGTCCCCTCCGAGGCTCGCGAGGTGCGTGACCGTGGCTTTCCGGGCCGGACGCGCCTGGCGATATGTCCCCACATCCGCCTCAGCGGCATGAGGTAAAGGCCTGCGAGCGACTGATAGTCGCGCACATCGCGATCGACCAGTCCGAACTTGAAGTCCTCGTCAGGCCTCGGCACACACAATGTTCCGAAGAGCCGGTCCCAGAACGAGAAGAGCAGCCCGAAGTTCTTGTCGTAGTGGCGCGGATCGACGCTGTGATGCAACTGATGCCAGTGAGGACACAGGATCAAATTGTTGAGCGGGCCGAACGAGATCTTGAAATGCGTGTGCCTGACGAAATCCATCATCAGGATGTTACGCATGACATAGACGTTGACGCCAAAAACGGTCAGTTCGACAAGGTTCAGCGAAATCAGCGACCAGATGCCGAAGCAGAGCCCCACGACGATGCCGTCCCAAGCTCGGTTCATCAACTCGTCGAGCGGATGGACCCGGTCCTTGGTGATCCCGACCATCACCTCGGCCGAGTGATGCACCTTGTGCAGTTCCCAAAGCAGCGGATAGCGATGCTGGGCGACATGATAGAGGTAATAGGAAATGTCGTAGGCCAGGAGCATGCTGACGGTGAAGATCAGAACCGTCACCGGCCCTGCCGGCCCCTGGGTCAGAGGCGGCTGGAAGTGGAACAGTGTCGAAAACAGCCAGTTGGTCCCGTACCCCACCACCGTGACGAAGACGATTCCGGCGGGCAGCATCAGGAAAGGCATCAGGGCCTTCTTCGTGATCCAGAACAGCAGGTCGGCCTTCGCGGAAGGATGGGTGATGACCTCACGCGGGATGGCGAACTCGAAAAACTCCTTCCAGCTCTTCTCCTCGACCGCGCGCCAATAGGCCACAAGCGCGCTGACAAAGGCAGTCAGCAGCAAAAGCCCGGTCGCCAGCAGACTGGAGCCCGAAATCTTGTCGAGGATCTTGCCAACCAGATCGCCCAGCATTCCCACCGCCACGTTGAATCCCAAATACCAACACGCCTTTACTCTAAAAACGTCAACTAAACGCAATCGAAGACAGTTAAGAAACCCGAGCCTTGCTCTGCGAGCTCCAGGCTGCTCCTGGCAGAACTTTGGTGCTCATCGCCAACGCGACATGGCGTCCGCGTCCTAAAGATTTTCGCGCAACCTCGTGCCCGCACTGCGTGCATCCGGCGCCGCGCGGTCGACACGGCAAGCCTTTGTTAACCCTAATAATGTGTAATCAGGCCTGTCGTTGGTCCGTAACGAAAGCTTGGTCCCCGTGAAACCAACCGGTCAGTCAGCTGTCTTCGGCAGGCGTAAGGAACCGCACACGGTCATCATCGCCCGGGGCGACGAGATCAGGCATTTCACCATCCGCCCCTGGCTCGCCGCCTTCATCGGCTCGGCTCTGGCGGCGATCGCCATCGGCTATCTGCTCGCGACTTCCTATCTGGTGCTGCGCGACGACCTGATCGGCGCCACGACGGCAAGGCAGGCGCGCATGCAGCAGGCCTATGAGGACCGCATCTCGGCCCTTCGTGCCCAGGTCGACCGCATCACCAGCCGCCAGCTTCTCGATCAGCAGCTGATGGAGACCAAGGTCAGCGAGCTGCTGGCCAGGCAGACCCAGCTCAGCGAGCGGCACGGACGGCTCGGGCCGATCCTCGAGCGCGCCGAGAACGAGGTCGGTGACGCACCTGCAACCGGCGCAACGGCACCCAAGCCCGACGAGCACGCCGAGGTCACCGGCAGCCTTTCGCAGGCGCCGACCTATTCCGTCGCATCCTTGGACGCCGGCGATACAAGGCCCTTCTCGCTCTGGTCGACACGGTCCGATCCGCTTGACGGCGAAACGGCGGCCGATCGCGCCGACAAGCTGTTCGTCTCGATCAATGCTTCGTTGAAGGCCATCGAGGGCCAGCAGCTTTCGCGCATCGCCACGCTTGCCGACAACGCCTACAAGAATGCCGATGCCATAGCGCAGGCACTGGAAGCGGCCGGCCTGCCGGTCGACGGCGAACTGAACAAGAGCGATGTCGGCGGCCCGCTGGTTCCGCTTGATCCCACCATGGGTTTCGACAGCAAGGTCAAGGAGTTGGACGAGGCGCTCGATGCGCTCGACCAGGTCAAGAAAGAGGCACGCAAGCTGCCGCTCGCCAATCCCGCCCCGGGTCGCACGGTGACCAGCCCCTTCGGCGTGCGCACCGATCCGATCCTGGGCAGCGCCGCCCTGCATACGGGAATGGATTTCAGGGCGCCGATCGGCATGCCGGCCAAGGTCACCGCCGCCGGCGTCGTCACAAGAGCCGGCTGGGCCGGCGGCTACGGCCGCATGGTCGAGGTCGACCACGGCAACGGCTTTGCCACACGCTACGGACATCTGAGCGAGATCGATGTGAGTGTCGGCCAGAAGCTCGCCGCCGGCGACGTCATCGGCAAGACCGGCAGCAGCGGCCGCTCGACGGGTCCGCACCTGCACTATGAAGTGCGCCACGATGGCGAAGCGGTCGACCCGCTGCGCTTCCTCACCGTTGGCAAGAAGGTCGCGCAGTACCTTTGACCGGCTGATCCCAACCGGCGCCGTGCCCGATCTCGATCATCCGATCGACAATCCCGGCATCGATATCGGCCGCGGCTCGCGCCGGCCAGTCAGGCTTTGACATGGATATCCCGCGGGAATCTCGTCAGCGTCTCGTTGCCGGTATCGGTCACCAAGATGGTCTCGCTGATCTCGATACCCCAGCCATCCATCCACATGCCCAGGATGGAATGAACGACATTGCCGGGTTGGAGCACCGTCTTGTCGCCCGGTCTCAGGCTGATCGTATGCTCGCCCCAATCCGGCGGATAGGCGACGCCGATGGAATAGCCGATGCGCGACTCCTTCTTCAGCCCGTGACGCTCTATGACCTTGCGCCAGGCGGCTTCGACCGCCTCCGCGGTCGTGCCCGGGCGGGCGGTGTCGAGCACCGCATCCATGCCCTCGATCACTGCCTTTGCCGTATCCGCGACGCGGGTCGGCGTCTTGCCGAGCTGCATGGTCCTGGCGAGCCCGGCGGCGTAGCGGCGGCAGACCCCGGCCAGTTCGAGCGCGATCGTTTCGTCCTTTCCGAACCGCCTGTCGCTCCACATGATGTGCGGCGCGGAAGCGTTCTCCCCGCCGAGGATCGTCGGCGGCAGCGCCGTGATGTCGCCAGCGAAATCCTGGCTGCCGGCGATCTGCGCCGCCTGGATGGCGGCGATCGCATCGCATTCGCGCACGCCCGGCGCGATAACTTCGAATGCCCGCGCGACGGCTGCTTCGGCCAGCATCGAGGCCTTGCGCAGATAGGCGATTTCCGGCGCCGATTTCACCGCGCGGATCCAGTTCACGAGCAGGTCGGCGTCGTGCCATTTCGCATTGGGCAATCCGGCGACGAGCCGCGCATGTGCCTTCGGCGAAAAATAATAAGCTTCGAGCTCGACGCCGATGTTGCGGCTTCCCCATCCCTTGGCGACAATCCAGGCCGCGATCCAGTCCATGGGATGACGATCGGCGCGCTGAACATGGTCTTCCGGAAATCCGACCACGTTTTCCGGCTTCATCCAGGCCGTCAGCAACCCGCCGGCCGCATCCATGGCGCGGCCGATCCAGACCGGCTCGGCGTCCTCGATCGGCACGAGCACCACCTGGGGCGTGTAGAACGACCAGCCGTCATAACCGGTGATGTAGTGCTGGTTGGCGACGTCGTTGACGATCAAGAGCTCGATGCCGCGCTTTGCCATCTCGGCGCGGGTTCTTGCGAGCCGCCGCTGGTACTCTTCGCGGGCAAAAGGCAGCTCAATCATCTTTTCTCCTCATCGGGATCGATCTGGTCGGGACGAAGCCCTGTCGTCCACCATTGCGGTGGTTTTGACCGGCGACAATCGGCCAGGACGATGTATGGGCAGGGCCTAGCCGAACGGGGAGCGATTGACTCGAAGCAAGTTGTAGGATGATATGTATCACCCGATATCCAGACATGAACCTTCATGACCGTTCATCGCCTCTCGCCGGAAATCCTCAGCGCCATGGAAGGTGCCGTCGGCCGAAACGGCATTGCCGTCGAGCCGGCTGGAATGGCGAAATATCTAGGCGACTGGGCGGGCGACTATCAGGGTGACGCTCTTGCCGTGCTGCGACCTGGTTCGGTAGCCGAGGTGCAGGCGCTGATGCGCCTGTGCAATGAGCTCGGACTCGGCGTCGTTCCACAGGGCGGCAACACCGGCCTGGTGTCAGGCGCGATCGACAGCAAAGGCGGCGGCCTGGTTGTCTTAAGCCTGGAGCGGCTGAACGCCATCCGGCAGATCGATGCGGATAATTTCACGCTGCGTGCTGATGCCGGCTGCGTGCTGCAGACGATCAAGGACGCCTGCGAAGCGCGGGATTGCCTCTTCCCGCTGGCGCTCGGCGCGCAAGGCAGCTGCCAGATCGGCGGCAATGCGGCCACCAACGCCGGCGGCGTCAACGTGCTGCGCTACGGCATGGCGCGCGACCTGATCCTGGGCCTCGAAGTGGTGCTGGCGGATGGCGAGCTGTGGAACGGCTTCTCCGGCCTGCGCAAGAACAACAGCGGCTATGATTTGAAGCAGCTTTTCATCGGCTCGGAAGGCACGCTGGGCATCATCACCGGTGTCGAGGTCAAGCTGTTTCCGAAGCCGGCCAAGACGGAGACCGCCTATCTCGGCCTGGCCTCGTTCGAAGCGGCCGTCACGCTCTTCAACCGGGCACGCCGCGACTGTTCGGACCTGATCTCCGCTTTCGAGATTATCGGCGCCGAATGCATCGAGCTTGCCCGGCTGGTCGACCCCACAACGAGAGCGCCGGTCCCGGCACGCGTCCAGGTGCTGATCGAATTGTCGTCCAGCGCCGCCATCGATCTCAACGGCCTGCTGGCCGGGTTCCTCGGCGATGCGGTGGAGAGCGGCCTGGTGACCGACGCGGTTCTCGCCGCGAGCACCGCGCAGGCCAGGAGATTTTGGGCGATCCGCGAAGGCCTGGTCGAAGGCCAGGCCAAGCGCGGCTATCATGTGCGCACCGACCTGTCGGTGAAGATTTCCGACATCCCGGCCCTGATCGAGCAGGCCCGCCGCTTCGTCGCAAACGATCATCCCGGCTGGATTCCCCTCGCCTACGGCCACGCCGGCGACGGCAACGTCCATTTCAACGTGCTGCCGCCGGCCGACCTTGCCGAGGCCGAGACTCGTGCACGTGGCGCCGAGGTCGTCGCCGGGCTCTATGAAATCGCCGCCGGCCTCGGCGGCTCGATCAGCGCGGAACACGGCATCGGCCGCAGCCGCCGCAAGGAGTTCTGGGCCGGACTATCGCCGACGCATCGCCGCATGGTCGCGGCGCTGAAGAATGCCCTCGACCCCAAGGGCGTGATGAATCCCGGCTGTCTGTTGCCCGCGACGGAGACTTTTCCATGAAGCAGAGACTGGCCGCCATCGGCACCGTCGAGACATTGCCGCACCGGGTCGCCGCCTTCCTCAGCCGCGAGATCGAATCCGGCGAGTTGAACCCCGGCGCGCGCCTGCCGACCGAGCAGGAACTGTCCGAAAAATTCGGCGTCAGCCGCAACGTGGTGCGTGAGGCGATCGCCCAGCTCAGGGCCGACGGCATGATCGAGGCCCGGCAAGGCATCGGCGCTTTCGTGCTGGCCCCCGAGCAGCGGGCGGCGATCCGCATCGACCGCGAGGCGCTCAAGGACACGCACAACATGGAGCGGCTGTTCGAGCTGCGCTGCATCCTCGAGGCCGAATCGGCAGCCCTTGCCGCGGCGCGACGCAATCAGGGCCATCTCGATTCGATCAAGGCTGCGCTCGACCGCATGGGCGGCGAGGAGCGTTGGGAAGAAGGCAGCATCGACGCCGATCTGCTCTTCCACCGCGAGATCGCGCGCGCCACCGGCAACAGCTACATCCACACCTTCATCTCGTTCGTCTGCGAGCAGATCCGCCACTCGATCCACTACGCGCGCATGACCAATCCGCTGCACGATCTCGTCGAGATCAATGTCGGCGAGCATGTGCGTATCTATGAGGCTCTGGTGGCGGGCGATCCGGCGGCGGCGGAAGCGGCGATGCGGGCGCACATCGTCGGCGCCGCCAACCGCGTCGGCGTCAAGCTGCCGCTCTCGAAAGCCAACGGAGCGAAATAGCCATGCCGACGAGCGTCACCCGCATCTCCGATGTCTGCCTGCTGGTCGAAAACATCGAAAGGACGGTCGACTTCTACGTTGGAAAGCTCGGCTTCCGCCTGCGCCGCCGCGCCGAAGGCTTTGCCGATTTCCATGGCGAGGGCGTGACGCTCGCCGCTTGGGAGCTCGACCACATCAACCGGCATACGGGCGTGTCCAACCTGAGATCGCCGCGCCACGCGCACAAGGTCTGCGTCGCCGTGCAGCTCGACACGCCGGCCGATATCGACCGGCTGTATGGCGAACTTAGCGCCAAGGGCGTGCCCTTCTACGGCCCGCCCGAAAACTACGTCTGGAACGCGCGCTGCGCCTATTTCACGGACCCGGACGACACGCTTTGGGAGCTTTACGCCTGGCTCGACGGCGGCCCTGGCGACTACCACGACGAACAGCCGTAGACGACGCCGAGCCGAAGGGAACGGCGCCTGGAGAAGAGACGAGAAAAGTCTGCAACAGGAGCGAAAAATGAGTGGGAACAGGAACTTCGAATTGAATCGCCGCGCTTTCGTGAAAGGCGGCATGGCTGCCGTGGCGGCCGTATCTGCCGGCATGCAGCTGGTGCTGACGCCCGGCGCCAAGGCCGCCGGCAAGGTCGTCATCCAGTATGACTGGCTGATGTCCAACGGCCAGATCGGCGATATCGCGGCCGTCGCCAATGGCTACTTCAAGGACGCCGGGCTCGAGGTCGAGTTCAGCCCCGGCGGTCCGAATGCGTCGACCGTGCCGCCGGTGATCTCGGGCGCCGCGCAGCTTGGCCAGTTCTCGGAAACGCCGCAGCTCTATTCGGCCCGCGCCAGCGGCGTGCCGATCAAGATCATCGCCTGCGGCTTCCGCACCGGTCCTTATGCATTGACGTCCAAGCCCGCAAAACCGATCCGCGGCGTGGCCGATCTCAAGGGCAAGAAGATCGGCATCCAGCCGACGGCGCGCTTCGTCATCGACGAGATCCTGGCCAAGAACGGCATCGATCCGTCGGAGGTGACCATCGTCAATGTCGGCTTCGACAAGGCGCCGCTGGTTCGCGGCGATGTCGACGCGATCGGCGGCTGGATTACCAACACGCAGGCGCTCAGCGTCGTCGGCGACGACCGCATCGACCTCCTGACGCGTGACCTCGGGCTGAGCTCCTACGCCGATGTCTATTTCGCGACTGACGCGGCAATCGAAAAGGATCCTGAGACGCTGGCGAAGTTCATCGGCGCCGTCGGCAAAGGCTGGGGCTGGGTCCACGCCAACCCGCAGGAGGCGGTCAAGAAGATGGTCGCCGCTTATCCCGAAATGGATCTCGGCTGGGAGGAAAAGACCGTCAATCTGGTGCTGAAACTCTCCTTCGACGGCGCAACCGCCAAGGATGGCTGGGGTACGTTCGACCCGGCCTCGATCGAGGAGCAATTGGCGCTGCTCGACAAGGTTGGCCAGTATCCGAACGGCCGCCCGGCGACCGCCGATGTCTACACCACCAAGATACTCGAACTCTCGGCCGCCGACCGGCCCAAGCTCGACGCGCCCGCCGCGTGATGCCGGACGCGATCGAAGCGCGACAGCTGGATGTCGGCTATGGCGGCGGCCGGAAGACAGCCGTCAAAGTGCTCGCCGGCCTCGACCTCACCGTCGCGGCCGGTTCCTTCCTGTCGATCCTGGGGCCGTCCGGCTGCGGCAAGTCGACCTTGCTCAGAGTGGTGGCCGACCTGCTCGACCCGCTTGGCGGCTCGATCAGCGTGCTGGGCGAAACGCCGCATACGGTGCGCTCGCGCCGCGATGTCGGCTTCGTGTTCCAGGATTCGACCCTCCTTGCCTGGCGCACGGTGCGCGACAATGTGCGCCTGCCGCTCGGCGTCGGTCAGGGCAGCCTGACGCGCAAGATCGAGGATCGCAGCACGGAACTGCTGGAATTGATGGGGCTCGGCGGCCTCAGTGAGCGCTTGCCGCATCAGCTCTCCGGCGGCCAGCGCCAGCGCGTGGCAATCGCGCGTGCCTTGATCGGCGAGCCCAAATTGCTTTTGATGGACGAACCTTTCGGCGCGCTCGACGAGATCACGCGCGACCGGTTGAACGACGAACTGCTGTCCCTTTGGCGGCGCAGCGGCACAACTATCCTTTTTGTCACCCATTCGATTGCCGAAGCCGCCTATCTTGGTGAGCGCGTCATCGTGCTGGCCGCCAATCCTGGGCGCGTGGTCAAGGACCTCGACATGCGGCCCTTCAAGCAGGAGGGCAACCGCTGCAAGCGCGAGGATCCGGCGATCGTCGCCGCCATGGCCGACCTGCGCGTCGCGCTGGAGCGCGCATCGTGAGACAGGCGCCGCTCTCCCCGCAAATGACGGTCGCGCTTCCCATCCTGGGCGCGGCCTCGATCCTGCTTGCCTGGCAATATCTTTTGCCGTTGCTCGGCGTGCCGGCCTATATCGTGCCGACGCCGACAGCGATCTTCGGCGTGTTCCAAAAGAATTTTGCGCTCCTCATCGACAATCTGAGGCCGACGCTGATCGAGGCGCTGGCCGGCTTCGTCATCGGCAATTTCGCCGCCGTGCTGCTCGCCGTGCTCTTCGTCCACAGCCGCGTCCTGCAAGCCGCCTATTTCCCGATCGTGCTCTTCTTCAACACCATTCCGATCCTGGCGCTGTCGCCGATCATCATCCTGATCTTCGGACTCGGCATGACGCCGAAGATCGTGATTGCCGCGGTAATCTGCTTCTTCCCGACGCTGGTGAACATGATCCGCGGCCTCGATTCGGCGAGCGACAACGAGCACGAGCTGTTCCGCGTGCTGTCAGCGACACACTCGGAGATTTTCTGGAGCCTGCGTCTGCCCCGTGCCCTGCCGATGCTGTTCTCTTCGCTGAGGATCGCGTCGGCCACCGCCGTGATCGGCGCCATCGTCGGCGAGTGGATCGGCTCGGACAAAGGGCTCGGCGCGCTGATCATCCAGGCGACCTTCAACTATCAGTCCGATCGGCTTTATGCGGCGATCGTGCTGTCCTCGTCGCTGTCGATCGCGTTGTTTTGCCTCGTCGTCCTGATCGAGCGGCGAATCATCAAATATTGAGCAAGACGGCGGCCCCCGCGCCGTGTGCTCACGCATCGAGATAGGAACATCCTCCCGAGCAGGCATTCATCGCGCATTTATTCGGCCTGCGGTAGGATGCCGGCGTGCAACCAAACCGGGAGACAATTCGTGTCAAAAGCTTTTCACGTCTCGATCCGAACGATGCTGGCCTTCATATGTCTGGCCGGGCTGGTCGCCGTGGCGTCCGCCCTTTTCCCCGCCTCCGCCTCGGCGCAGCAACTGCGGCGATGCGCGAATGAGGGCGGCATATGCCGCTTGCCCTACCCCACCCAAGTGATCTACGGCGCCCGAGGCCGAACTACCGCACGGTTTTTCGACCGTCGGGCTGTGCCCTGCTCGAACCGCCTGTTTGGCGACCCCGCCCCCGGCCGCGAAAAGGCCTGTTATTTCGTGGCGCGCGGTGGCGGCGGCTATGGCGATGACGACGACTACGGGGACGACGATTACGGCTCACGCCCCTACCGTGGCGAATGGGTCGCCTGCGCCAGGGAGGGTGAGTTCTGCGATTTCAGCGGCCGCGCGATGGTCAGATACGGCGCACGCGGCCAGTACACGCAGGATGTTTTCAGGAACGGCGTCAGATGCGGCAACGACGCCTTTGGCGATGACCCCGCTCCTGGCGCTCACAAGCGCTGCTACGTCAGGCAGTAGCCGTGCCTGAACCCGGCGCGCAATAAGGTGGCGGCCCCAGCAAGGGCCGTCGCCGCATTCTGCTTCAGCTTGTCCGGCAGGCTGGTGGGCGATGACGGGCTCGAACCGCCGACATCTTCGGTGTAAACGAAGCGCTCTACCACTGAGCTAATCGCCCGCTTGAGCGCGGACCTTTAAGCAGTTAGGGCCGTATTCGCAAGGCTAAATGAACAGACAGCGCACCCGTCGGTGCGCGGATTTCCCCAGCCTCGGCGCCGCTGTCAAAAAACCTTCTCCTGATTGCTGTAATGCTTGAATGCCGCGCTTGACACCCGCAGGCGAACCCCTTATCCACCGCCCCAACGACGAACACGCCTGACACGTGCTCGTCAAGTGCGCGGGTGTAGCTCAGTCGGTTAGAGTGCCGGCCTGTCACGCCGGAGGTCGCGGGTTCGAGCCCCGTCACTCGCGCCATTTAACTTCCTGACACAGGTATATTTTCTGAAGTGGCTCTCCTGACACTTGGGGGAAGCGTCGGACCGTGTCGGCGCATCTTGCAGGCAGCCGAATGAGAGTGCTTCGCCGTCTCTCCTTGGTCTTTATATCAGCATCTGCTAAAATTTATTTTCGCAGGTGCCGTAATGCGAGCCAACGTTCCGCGCTTTCCCGGCAGTGATGTCGACCCGAGGCGTGATTGCACGCGGGCCAACGCTGGAACTACCGATTGATTCTGCTCGCAGATGGAGGGCCTACAACACAGGGAGGACACGATGGTCAGGCCAAGCAAGCGGGTGATAGCGGCTTTGTGGGTTCTTTGGCTTTTAAACCTGCCCGCCCAGGCAAGCAGCCTGGGCGATCTTGTCAAACATGGCGATCTCTCGGGGGTGGCTTCTGCCTTGGACAAAGGCGCTGCTGTCAACGAAGTTGACGGTGTTACGGCGCTCTATATCGCCTGCGAGGGCGGGAATGTGGAAATAGCAAAACTTCTGATCGATCGTGGGGCGGACGTTAACATGCCCGTCAGCTGGCAAAGAACGCCACTCTACGCGGCCAACAAGGGTGGCTATTCTGACGTCGTGAAGCTGCTGCTCGATAACGGCGCCGATCCAAATCAGGTGGCGAAATCGCAAACCCCGCTGCACGTGGCTGCCGAGAAAGGCTGTCTTCATTGCGTGGTCCATCTTGTGGATGCGGGAGCAGACGTCAACGCGCTGACGTCGAATGGAAACCCACCCATACATTTGGCCAAGCTTAGCGGTCACGAAGACGTCGTGGCTTACTTGCGCGCTCACGGCGCGGGACAACCGCCCATCGCGCCTATTTCGGCGCGACTTGCATCGGCAAACGCCGAATCGGGCAAAAGAATTTTCGACGAAACGTGCGGGGCCTGTCATCTTTCAGCGCCGGATCGCAAGATTCCCAAACGCGTCAATCTCTGGGGCGTGGTAGGGAGACCGAAAGCAGCACAAAGCGACGTCCCGTATTCGTCGGCTCTAAGGGAAGCTGGCGGCACATGGACTTTTGAAGATCTCAATTCCTTTATCTCAAACCCGGCATTCGCATTGCCTGGAACAGACATGATTTTCCCGGGCCTGCGAGACGAGAACCAGCGAGCAAACCTGATCGCTTACCTACGGACCTTGAGCGACAGGCCGTTGCCGCTTCCCGAGAATTGATTGCTCCTGCGAATATGCGGCGCGACTGCGCTTCGGGGAGGCCCGCGCCCTCCTGGCTGAAGAAGACCGGCCGATTGTCGTCGTCGCAGAGCTGGTCGGTATCCAACGTTGGCAAATTTCAGGCGTCAATTCAAAGCGTTGAAGGGGCCGCCAGGCGAATGCCGCAGCAGGTTTGCCGTCTGAGATTTTTGATCCCGGAACCATTCCAATCTTGTCCCGTTCAGCCAACGGGCGAAAAGACGGGAGAGATAAGATGGCTGTGAGATGCCGGATTTCCATCGACGATGCGAGGGATGTCGACGAGCTCGCCTTCCAGGAATTGCCGCGGGTTGGCGAAAGCGTGTCGATACCGGTCGGAGAGTCGAGCAGGGACCTTCGTGTGCTTCGTGTCGTGCATATGCCCGGCAGCGAGCAAGGCGCAACGACGATGCTGGAGCTGACCAGCAGGATTCTTTAGCGCTGCCCCCTCGGAATCATTCGCCCAGCACAACCCCGGAAGCGACGATCTGGGCCGTCCGTTCGGTGAGCTTCTGGCGCTTTACCAGCGTGGGCTTTTCGTAAGGCTTTTTCATCCTACCGTTCCAAATCGGCGCGCAGACAGGACGATGAACGCGCTCGCCTCAGTTGCGTTCCGCAATAAGGGGCCGCTAAAAAGCCGCAAAAAATGGAAGGCGGGAGGTCTCAGGCCCTGGCGAGCAGCGCCTCGACCTCCTGCGATGTCGGCATGGAAGGCGCAGTGCCGGGGCGGGTCACCGAGATGCCGGCGACCGCGCAGGCAAAGCGCACGGCCTCCAGCGGCTCGACGCCTTTTGCCAGGGCGGCCGCGAGACCGCCGTTGAACGCGTCACCCGCTCCCGTCGTCTCGATCACCGGACCGGCATTGACCGCGTCGACATGCTCCGAACGGTTCTTGGTGTGGAGCAAAGCGCCCTTCTCGCCGAGCGTCACGATGACTGCGCCGACACCCTTGGCCAGCAGCGCGTCGGCGGCGCGGCGGGCGTCGTCGATCGAGGAAACCTTGATGCCGGTCAGCCCTTCGGCCTCCGTCTCGTTGGGTGTGACATAGTCGCAGAGCGCGTAGACGCGGTCAGGCAGGCTGGCGGCGGGGGCGGGGTTGAGGATGGTCGTCACCCCTGCCCCGCGCGCGATCTCGAGCGCCTTCAATGCTGCGCCGATCGGCTGTTCAAGTTGGGTAACGAAGACGCCGGCGGACCGGATCAGGTCGGCATGCGCCTCGATGTCGGCGGGCGAGATCAGCATCGCCGCGCCCGGGCTGACGATGATGGCGTTGTTGCCGCTGCCTTCCTCGACAAAGATGTAGGCCGCGCCCGTATAGCTGTCCGGCGTGTCGATGACGGCGCTTTTCACACCTGCGTCCTTCCAGGTCTGCTTCGCCATGTCGGCAAAGGCATCGACTCCGAGCCTGGTCAGGAAGGTGATGTCGGCGCCGAGCTTGCCTGCCGCCACTGCCTGGTTCGAGCCCTTGCCGCCCGGGCCGAGCTTGAAGGAATTGCCGAGGATCGTTTCGCCCAGGCGCGGCTGGCGGTCGGCGCGATAGGCGGTGTCGGCGACGAACACGCCCAGGACCACAACAGGCTTCATGACGACGGGCTCGCCTGTGGCCATGTCCTTACTCCGCATCCGGCGGCACGACGCCCTTACGGAAGGCAAAGCAGCCATAGAAGCGGCGCTCGCCGGTCTGGATCACGCAATAGGCTTTCTTGGAACGCTCGTAGAAGGCGTAGCGCTCGATCGAGATCATCGGCCAGGGCTTGCCCTCGGCCGCGTCGATCTCCTTCTGCACCTCCCTCTGCACCGGCGGGATTTCGTTTGGTTTGCCGACGATCTCCATGCGCGCTGCCGCATCGTCGACGAAAGTATCCAGCGGATAGAGCGACAGCACCGCCTTCACCACCTCCGCCGCCGTCGCGTCGATGCGCAGGAGCTTGCCGAGCACCGTCTGCCTGGCCACGGAATCGGACGGGAAATTGGTGTCGGCGATGATCAGGTCGTCGCCATGGCCCATCGCCCGCAGCGCCTGGAGCACATCGGCATTGAGCAGCGGATTGATCCCTTTAAGCATGGTTTCCTCTTGAAGGGTTGTGCGGTTAGAGACGCTTGCCGGTTGCGGCGTCGAAGAGATGGACCTGGTCGAGACGCGGCTTGAGCTTGAGCGTGTCGCCCGGCTTGAAGTCGTGACGCTCGCGAAATAGCGCTACCATCTCGCCCTCGCCGAACCGTAGGAACACCAACGTCTCCGAGCCTGTCGGCTCGACCACCGAAATCGTCGATGCGACGCCATCGGGATGGATTTCCAGGTGCTCAGGGCGCACGCCATAGACGATGGCCTGGCCGTCCGCCGCGGCGATACTGGTCGGCATCGGAAACGCCGAGCCTGCAATGTCGACCACGGGCTTTTCGCCCTTTTTCACGGTGCCCTTGAGCAGGTTCATCGCCGGCGAGCCGATGAAGCCGGCCACGAACAGATTGGCCGGCCGGTCGAACAGCTCCAGCGGCGCGCCGACCTGCTCGATGCGGCCGTCACGCATCACGACGATCTTGTCGGCCATGGTCATGGCCTCGATCTGGTCGTGGGTGACGTAGATGGTGGTCGTCTTCAGCCGCTGGTGCAGCTCCTTGATTTCGGTGCGCATCTGCACGCGCAGCTTGGCGTCAAGGTTGGAAAGCGGCTCGTCGAACAGGAACACCTGCGGATTGCGCACGATGGCGCGGCCCATGGCGACGCGCTGGCGCTGGCCGCCCGAAAGCTGGCGCGGATAACGCTTGAGATAAGGCGCAAGGTCGAGGATATCGGCGGCGCGCTTGACCCGTTCGGCGACGATAGCCGGATCGGTGCCGCGCAGCTTCAGCGCGAAAGCCATGTTCTGTTCCACCGTCTTGTGCGGATAGAGCGCATAGTTCTGGAACACCATGGCGATGTCGCGCTTCGCCGGCGGCAGGTTGTTGACGACGCGGTCGCCGATCGAGATCGTGCCGCCGGAAACGGTCTCCAGCCCGGCCACCATCCTCAAGAGCGTGGACTTGCCGCACCCCGACGGACCGACCAGCACAACGAACTGCCCATCGGCAATATCGACGCTGACTTCATGCAGGACCTTGACGGTTCCGAACGCCTTGGCCACACTGCTGATCGCGACTTGAGCCATCGTCTCCCCTTTATCGTTTGCGGTGAAGCTAGCCATTGCGAACGGCAACGGCAAGTCGGTATCTTATAGATAAAAAGCCAATCTTGTTGACAAGGTAATCGATTACGCGAATAGTGGCGAGTGCCAATCCGAGAGCAGGGCTGTTATCCTGAAATCGGAGATCCGGCGACGCAGGGTGGGGTCCCACGTCCGGTATGATCGAGGAGAACCGAGAGGCGTTTCGACGTCTGAGAGATTGGCACTTCAATTCAAGCGTTGTTGTTCTGGGAGGAACCTGTAGATGAGAGTCGATCTGTATGAAAAACTGATGCGCGCCGGCGCCAGCCGCCGCGATGTGCTGAAGGGTGCGGCCAGCATGGCCGCAATCGCCGCCGCCTCCGGCGCCGGGCTCGGAGCACTGACGAAGCCCGCGGCCGCCGACGACAGTCTGCGCGCGAAAATCCTGCAGATCCCGGGCGTCGGCAAAGGCCAGCCGACGGATGCCGACTTCCAGAAGGTCGGCGAGCTCTGCCTCGAAGCGACCAAGGCCAATGTCAAGGAAGGCGAGTTTGCCGGTGTCGAGCTCACCTTTATGGGCCTCAACAACCAGAACCTCCACAACGTGCTGTTCCGCGGCTTCCTGAAGCCGTGGGAGGCCTATACGGGCGCCAAGATCAGCTGGATCGACCTTGCTCAGGCCGACTACAACGCCCGTCTGCAGCAGTCCATCGCAACCAAGACCGTCGACTTCGACATCATCGAGATGGGCGCGCCTTTCGAAGGCGATGTCTGCGGCAAAGGCCTTACCTCCGAGATGCCCGATTGGGTCAAGAAGCAGATCGATTTCGACGACCTCGTCAACTACCTGAAGCCGCCGGTCGGCACCTGGGACGGCAAGCAGTATCGCGTGACGATCGACGGCGACGCGCACAATTTCAACTACCGCACTGACGTGTTCGCGGATGCCGATCTCGCCAAAGCCTGGAAGGAAAGCGGCGCCACGACCGAATGGGGCGTGCCGAAGACCTGGCAGGAAGTGCAGGCCGTCACCAAGTTCCTCAAGGGCAAGCAGTTCAAGGGCCAGGACATCTATGGCTATCTGGACGCGCCCAAGCCCTGGGGCGGCTTCGGCTTCTATTTCCTCGGCAGCCGCGCCACAGCTTACGCCAAGCACCCCGACGACAAGGCCTGGCTGTTCGACGCCGACACGATGAAGCCACGCATCAACAACCCGGCCTGGGTGCGCGCCATCCAGGACGTCATCGACGCCCTGCCGTCCGAACCCGCCGACCAGATCAATGCCGATCCGAACACCACTGCCTTCCAGCAGTTCCTGGCCGGCACCGGCTCGATGATCCCCTGGTGGGGCGACGTCGGCTCGAATGTGAAGACCAATGACTCGTCGGTCATCGGCGATGTCACCGGCTTCTCGATCCTGCCCGGCTCCGACGACGTCTACAATTCCAAGACCGGCAAATGGGAAAAGCTCGCCAGCGGGCCGAACTATGCGCCGAACTGCGCCTATCTCGGCTGGGGCGTCTATGTCATGGCTCGCGTCGATTCCGACGAGAAGAAGAAGAAGGCCGCATGGTCGGCCGCCGCCCATCTCGGCGGCAAGGACCTGTCGATCTGGACGGCGATGTATCCGTCGGGCTTCCAGCCCTACCGCAACTCCCATTTCAACGTTCCCGAATGGGTGGCCGCCGGCTATGACGAGGCCTTCATCACCTCCTACCTGAAATCGGAAGGCGATTCCTACAACCATCCGAACGCTGCGATCGAGCCGCGCATCCCCGGCATCTTCCAGTACTACTCCGCCGCCGAGGACATCCTGGCCAACACCTTTGCCGGCAAGATGAAGGCGCAGGAAGGCGCCGACGCCATCGCCGCGGCCTGGGAAAAGCTGACCGACCAGATCGGCCGCGAGAACCAGATCAAGCTCTACAAAGCCTCGCTCGGCATGTAGGCTGGCTTATGAGACGTCGCGGCCCGGTGGCACATCGTCACCGGGCCGCATTTTTACCGGCTCGGCCGGTTTGATACGTTTACATTTCCTGGAAAAGTGTGAGCGGTTTTCCGTTCGGAATTGCGTAAAAACAAAGAGATGGAGCGGTTCGCCGTTTCCGTGAAACGGTGAACCGCTCTAGAAGGCGAGAGGCGTGGCTGAGCAGACTTCGACCGTGAATGCGTGGCCGGCACATCCGGCCGACCTGATCCCGGCAGGCCGCAAGCGCCTCGGCTGGGGCCTGCTGGCCATTGCAACCCTTGGCCTGCTGGGGATCATCGTCGTGCAGATCCTCTACAAGACCGAGATGTCCACGGTCGGTTTCGACACATGGCGCCCTGTGGTCTACGCCTACATCTTGTGGGGCGCAGCGCTTGGCGCCTGGCAGGTGCTGACGCGCGGCGAGGACGGGCAGCGCGCGCTGTTCCTTTTGCCGGCCCTGCTCTTCACCATCGCCATGGTGATCTTCCCGACGCTGTTCGGCTTCTACATCGCGCTGACCGACTGGAATCTCAGCTCTTTCAGCGGACGCAGGTTTAACGGCCTCGACAATTTCTGGGAGATGCTGGCCGACCCCTATTACCGCAACGCACTGTTGAACATGGTGCTCTATGTGCTTGCGGTGCTGGTCGAATATGTCATCGCCTTCGGCCTGGCGCTCCTGCTCAATGCGCAGATCCGCGCCCGCAAATTCTTCCGCGTCGTCTTCCTGCTGCCGCTGATGCTGTCGCCGGTCGCGGTGTCCTGGATGGTCGGCAAGTCGCTGATGGAATACCGGTTCGGACCGGCGGCGACGCTGGCGCGTCATCTTGGCTGGAACAATCCCGCCTTCTTCTCCGATCCGATCACTGCCCGCATCTCGATCATGATGCTCGACGCCTGGACCTTCATCCCGTTCATGATGATCATGCTGCTGGCCGGCCTGCAGGCGATGTCGCGCGAGGTGCTGGAAGCCGCCCGCGTCGATGGCGCGACCGCATGGCAGACATTCTGGCAGGTGACCTTTCCGCTGATGCTGCCGGTATCGGTGACAGCCGTGATCCTGCGCATCATCTTCAAGCTGAAGCTTGCCGACATCATCATCACCCTGACCTCAGGCGGCCCTGGCGGCGCCACCGATTCCGTGTCGAGCTTCATCTATCGCGAATACCGCGACCGCTCGAATGTCGGCTACGGCACCATGCTGGCCATGGCCTATCTGGTCATCATCATCGTGTTCGTGACCTGGCTGCTGAAATTCGCCAGTCGCTTCGTGCGCAACGTCAACTGAGCGGCATCATGAGCGTCCAGATCACCGACTACACCGTTTCCGAGATCCGCTCGCCGGCGGCCTTCATCGCCAGCCGCGTCTTCATCTATGGCGCGCTTATCTTCTGGGCTTTCGTCTGCCTGTTCCCGATCTATTGGACGATCACCACCTCGTTCAAATCGGCGGTCGACGTCACCCAAGGCCATCTCATTCCCTTCGTCGACTTCACGCCTGATTGGAAGGGTTGGCGCTCGCTCGGCCTGTCGCCGGATTCGATCTCCCAGACCTCGACCGTGCGCGACGAATTCCTCAAACGCTTCATGAATTCGGTCATCACCTCGGTCGGCGCATCGAGCCTCGCCATCATCATCGGCAGCCTCGCCGCCTATGGCCTTGTCCGCTACCGCTACAAGTTCGCGTGGTTCAAGAACGAGGACATCTCCTTCTTCTTCCTGTCGCAGTTGATCCTGCCGCCGGTCGTTCTGGCGCTCCCCTTCCTGGTGCTCTACCGCGAAGTGGCCCTCCTTGATACGCGCATCGGGCTCGTGCTCCTCTACACGCTGATGGTGCTGCCGATCGTCATCTGGATCATGCGCGACCAGTTCAACTCGATACCCGTTGAATTGGAGGAGGCAGCCCTTGTCGACGGGCTGTCGATCTGGGGCGCCTTTTTCCGCATCGTCATGCCGATCGCGCTGCCCGGCATGGTCGCCGCTTTCATCCTGGCGATGGTGTTGTGCTGGAACGAGTATTTCTTCGCCGCGCTGCTGACATCGACCGATGCCAAGACCATCCCAGTTATGGTGGCGAGCCAGACCGGCTCGCAAGGCATCAACTGGTGGTCGATGGCGGCCTTGGCCACCGCCGCAATCACGCCGCTGGCCATCATCGGCATCGCGCTCGAGCGCTATCTGATCATGGGCATGACGGCCGGCTCAGTGAAGTAGGATTACTTCCCCTTCCCCCTTGTGGGGGAAGGTGGCCGCGAAGCGGCCGGATGAGGGGTGTTCAAGGGAAAGCCGACGTCTCACTCCGCTGGAACACCCCTCATCCGTCTCGGCGCTGCGCGCCGATCCAGCTTCTCCCACAAGGGGAGAAGGAAGAACCGCGCCTATCGCACCAGAATCGACCGCAAATGGTCGAGGATCATCGCGACCCCGATCTTGCCGAGACCCGCCGAGGCTTCCGCCGCGCTTTTCGTGTACCAGCCGGTGTTGTCGGCCAAATGCTTCTCGTCCACCGCTTCCGGGCATAGCGCCAGCATCAGCGACGTTTCGCCGATGCCGGCATGGTCGAACGGATATTTGCCGTTCATCGCGGCTGGCATCAGCGGATGCACCTGGACCCAGTTGAAGACATTCTCGCCCTGCGCATGGCCAGCATAGTAATCGGCCATCGCGTTCGAGCCCCACCAGCCCTCGCCGCGCTCCTTTTCGAGGAAGCGGAAGATTGCCTGCCGGCCGGCGGTCTTGAAGGCGAGATCGGTCGGCATGCCGGCCGCGAAATTCTCGGTCTGATGATGAATGATGGCGTGGATGTTGCGGAAGCCGATGCGCAGCAGCCCGTAGAACAATTCCTCCGCGAAAGGCGAAAGCGCCGGGCCGCCGACCTGCACCGAGCCGCTGCCTTCCGGCGCCGCCACCGCATAGCTTGCCGCGCCGTAATAGAAGGGCGGCAGGATGACGATGTCCCTCTCCTTCTCGATCAGTTCCACCGTCTTGATCACCGCCAGCGTGTCCATGCCGACCGCCATGTGCTCGCCGTGATATTCGAGCACGCCGAGCGGCAGCACCACCGGCCAGTTCTCCTCGATCGCCTTGCGGATCTGGTACGGCAGCATCAGCTCGTAGCGCATCCCCTTACTCCATGTTGGTGTGCCTGGCGCGCATCGCTTCCGGCGTCGCATTGGTCAGGCGTTTAAGCTTCAGCACCATGATCTCGAACAGAAGAAACAGCGCGCCTTCGAACAGCGAGCCCATCGGCAGCACCGAGCTTCTTGCCGCGCCCTGGTCGCTGGCCATCGTCTGCGCCGGGATGACGAGCGTGAAGTCGGCGAGCTTGGCGGCGCTGCTTGCCGGTTCTGCCGTCAAAAGCAGCACCTTCGCGCCGGCCTCACGGGCAACCCGCATCAAGGTCAGCACCGTGGTGGTCTCGCCGGGACCTGAGCTCGCCAGGAAGACGTCGCCCTGCCCGAGCGGCGGCGTGGTCATGTCGCCGACGACCGAGATCGGCAGACCGAGATGGTAGAGCCGCATGGCGAAGCCCTTGACCTGCAGCGCCTCGCGGCCGCAGCCATAGACGGCGATCCTGCCGGCGCCGGCAAGCATTTCGCAAGCGGCGTCGATGCGAGCTTCATCCGTGCGCGCCAGCACCGCGCCAAGCTCGTCCAGCGCGGTCGCGAACATCCCTGATGCGGCTTTGGTCATGACGGCTCACCTTCCTGCCGGGGCGTCGCTTGCCTCTATGGATTTGCGGCTCGCGACCACGAAAGGCTTGTTTTTGTTCATGCTACCATTGCGAAAATCGCTGTCCAACGAGCCTCGGCACTTTTGCTGGGCCACGAGCGTGATAGTGTCATGTCAGACAAATCACTCCGGGACATCGTCAGACATGAAGACACGGCACTTCGACCGCATCGGCAATGGCGGCATCACCTTCACCGAGCTCGGCTTCGGCACCGCGCCGCTCGGCAATCTCTATCGCGCCATCTCCGACGAGGACGCCAATGCCACCTTGGAAGCGGCATGGGCCACCGGCTGCCGCTACTATGATACGGCGCCTCTTTACGGCCTCGGCCTGTCGGAAACCCGCCTCAACCCGTTTCTGCGCGGCAGGAAGCGCGACGACTATGTGCTGTCGAGCAAGGTCGGGCGCATCATGCGGGTCTCTGCACCGGACCAGCGCACCGGCATCGGCAAGTTCTTCGAGACGCCGTCGCGCCGGGAAGTCTACGACTACTCCTATGACGGCGTCATGCGCTCCTTCGAGGCCTCGCTGGAACGCCTCGGGGTCGACCGTGTCGACATCCTCTTCGTCCACGACGTCGACATCTTTACCCACGGCAGCAAGGAAGCCTCCGATGCCCGCATCGAGGAGTTCATGTCGTCTGGCTATTACGGGCTGCTTTCGCTGCGCGACCAGGGCGTCATCAAGGCCTTTGGCGGCGGCATCAACGAGTGGCAGGTGGCACAGACCCTCGCCGAACGCGGCGATTTCGACCTGTTTCTGCTCGCCGGCCGCTACACGCTGCTCGAGCAGGAGGCGCTTGCCACCTTCCTGCCGCTTTGCCAGAAGCGCGGCATCGGCATCGTGCTGGGCGGCCCCTACAATTCCGGCGTGCTGGCGACCGGCCCGAAGCCCGGAGCCTTCTACAATTACAGCGAGGCGCCGAAGGAGATCCTGGATCGCGTGGCGCGCATCGAAACCGTCTGCAAGCGCCACAACGTGCGCCTGATCGAGGCGGCTCTGCAGTTCCCGCTGCAGCATCCTTCGGTGGTGTCGGTGATCCCTGGCGGCCAGCGGCCGTCCGAAGTCGAAAGCAACCGCGCGCTGCTCGACACCAAGATACCCGCGGCGCTGTGGGCGGATTTGAAACAGGAAGGCCTGATGCGCGCCGACGCGCCAACGGCCTGAATGGCCTGCGAACAGCCATAAAAAAGAAAAGCCGGGCTTGCCCGGCTTTTCTGTTCTTAAAAGAAAAAGGTCTTAGTTGACCGCGTCCTTGAGGCCCTTGCCGGCCGAGAACTTCGGCACGGTGCGCGCCGGAATCTTCACTTCCGCGCCGGTCTGCGGGTTGCGGCCGGTCGAAGCAGCGCGTTTTGACACGGTGAAATTTCCGAAGCCGACAAGCCGGACATCGCCGCCCTTCTTCAGTTCGCCAGTGATCACGGAGAACACCGCATCGACAGCGGACTGCGCATCAGCCTTCGAAATGCTTGCGGAGTCGGCGACGGCGGACACCAGTTCGTTCTTGTTCATAAAAATTCCCTTCCATGAGAAAACCGGAACTACGACTCATCCGGCAGGAGACGGACTTTAGAAAGAAGCGCTCCGGAACCCAAGCCGAAAACCGCGGAATTCCGGGCTTTTTTCCACTTTTTCGTGGCTTTTCACACGAAAAAAGCCGGGCTTGAAAGCCCGGCTCTCTCTTTGTGCGCTGCAATATTAGCAAATGCTAATGAGCAAGCGACTTTCCAGCATCGTCGCCGCTGTCGACGGGAGCCGGCGCATTGACCGGTTCGACCCACTCGATCGGCTCCGGCATCCTGACCAGCGCGTGCGCGAGCACCTCGCCGACCCGCGAGACCGGGACGATCTCCATGCCGTTCTTCACATTGTCCGGAATCTCCGCCAGATCCTTGACGTTCTCTTCCGGGATCAGCACCTTCTTGATGCCGCCGCGCAGCGCCGCGAGCAGCTTCTCCTTCAGGCCGCCAATCGGCAGAATACGGCCGCGCAGCGTGATTTCGCCGGTCATCGCCACATCGGCGCGGACCGGAATACCCGTCAGCACCGACACGATGGCCGTGGCCATGGCCGCACCGGCAGACGGGCCGTCCTTCGGCGTGGCACCCTCCGGCAAATGCACGTGGATGTCGCGCTTGTCGAACAGCGGCGGCTCGATGCCGAAATCGATGGCGCGCGAGCGGACGTAGGACGCCGCCGCCGAGATCGATTCCTTCATCACGTCGCGCAGATTGCCGGTCACCGTCATGCGGCCCTTGCCGGGCATCATGACGCCTTCGACCGTCAGCAGCTCGCCGCCGACTTCCGTCCAGGCAAGACCCGTGACCACGCCGACCTGATCGTCGGCCTCGATCTGGCCGAAGCGGAAGCGCGGCACGCCGAGATAATCGGCGAGGTTGTCCGCCGTGATCTTCACCGTCTTCTTCTTGGTCCGCAGGATCTCGGTCACCGCCTTACGGCCGAGCTTCATCAGCTCGCGCTCCAGGCTGCGCACGCCGGCTTCCCGCGTGTAGGTCTGGATGATGCCGCGGATCGCGTCCTCGCCGACCGAGAATTCGTTCGGCTGCAGGGCATGGTCGCGGATCACCTTGGGCATCAGGTGACGCTTGGCGATCTCGATCTTCTCGTCCTCGGTGTAACCGGCGATACGGATGATCTCCATGCGGTCCATCAGGGGCGCAGGGATGTTCAGCGTGTTCGCGGTCGTCACGAACATCACGCTCGACAGGTCGTATTCGACCTCGAGGTAATGATCCATGAACGTCGAGTTCTGCTCCGGATCGAGCACTTCCAACAGGGCCGACGACGGATCGCCGCGGAAGTCCTGGCCCATCTTGTCGATCTCGTCGAGCAGGAAGAGCGGGTTGGACTTCTTGGCCTTCTTCATCGACTGGATGACCTTGCCGGGCATCGAGCCGATATAGGTCCGCCTGTGGCCACGGATCTCGGCCTCGTCGCGCACGCCGCCGAGCGCCATGCGGATGAACTCGCGGCCGGTGGCCTTGGCGATCGACTTGCCGAGCGAGGTCTTGCCGACGCCGGGCGGGCCGACGAGGCACAGGATCGGCCCCTTCAGCTTCTTCTGGCGGCTCTGCACGGCGAGGTACTCGACGATGCGTTCCTTGACCTTGTCGAGGCCGAAGTGATCGGCATCGAGCACGTCCTGCGCAAAGGCGAGGTCCTGCTTGACCTTGGAGTTCTTGCCCCACGGGATCGACAAGAGCCAATCGAGATAGTTGCGCACGACCGTCGATTCAGCCGACATCGGCGACATCGAGCGCAGCTTCTTCAACTCAGCCTCCGCCTTTTCGCGGGCCTCCTTGGAGAGCTTGGTCTTCTTGATGCGCGCCTCGATCTCGGCGGCCTCGTCGCGGCCGTCCTCGCCCTCGCCGAGCTCCTTCTGGATCGCCTTCATCTGCTCGTTGAGGTAGTACTCGCGCTGCGTCTTCTCCATCTGGCGCTTGACGCGCGAACGGATGCGCTTTTCCACTTGGAGCACGGAGATTTCGGCTTCCATGAAGCCCATCGCCTTCTCCAGACGCTCCTTGACGGAAAGCGTTGCAAGCATCTCCTGCTTCTCGGGGATCTTGATGGCGAGATGCGATGCAACCGTATCGGCGAGCTTGGAATAGTCGTCGATCTGGCTGGCGGCACCCACCACTTCGGGCGAGATCTTCTTGTTCAGCTTGACGTAATTCTCGAAGTCGGTGACGACCGAGCGGGCAAGCGCCTCGATTTCGACCTCTTCCTCTTCCGGCTCGGCGAGCGCCGTGGCGCGGGCCTCATGGAAATCGGCACGGTCGGTGAACGAGACGATCTTGGCGCGCGAGGCGCCCTCGACCAGCACCTTCACGGTGCCGTCGGGAAGCTTCAAAAGCTGCAGCACATTGGCGAGCGTGCCGATGTCGAAAATCGCACCGGGCTCAGGATCGTCGTCGGCTGCATTCATCTGGGTGGCAAGCAGGATCTGTTTTTCCTGACCCATCACCTCTTCCAGCGCCTTGATCGACTTTTCACGCCCCACGAAGAGCGGAACGATCATATGCGGGAACACGACGATATCGCGCAGTGGGAGGACTGCGAAAACGCCGTCGCCGGAAGCCTTGGATATCTTGGCCATTGTCCAACCTTTCATGTCGCGGCCGCTTATTTTAGCCAACCGCGAATCTCATATTAACGACCGAGCGTCGTTCCGCCTACCACCGTTTGTGACGGGAATTTTACAGCACAGAATTCGGCGCCTCGGCCTTCTGCTGTTAGGTGGATGTAGCCGAGGCAAAGATCAAGGGTTAACACGGTCGTTCGAGCCCTTCCACTGCTCGCCTCCCCGCCCTTGACAGCAAAACGGCGCCACGCGGGCGCCGTTCCATGAAAATTGTCGGGCGCAGTGCCATTTCAGGCGCTGACATTGCCCTTCTTTTCCTTCTGCTCGGAGTAGATGTAGAGCGGCCGGGCGTTGCCGGACACCACCTCTTCCGAAATCACCACCTCGCGCACACCTTCAAGCGCCGGCAGCTCGAACATGGTGTCGAGCAGGATCGCTTCCATGATGGAGCGCAGGCCGCGCGCGCCTGTCTTGCGCTCGATCGCGCGCTTGGCGATCGCCGACAGCGCGTTCTCGTGGAACGTCAGGTCGACATTCTCCATCTCGAACAGCCGCTGATATTGCTTGACCAGCGCATTCTTCGGTTCGGTCAGGATCTGGATCAGCGCCGGCTCGTCGAGGTCTTCCAGCGTCGCCAGGACCGGCAGACGGCCCACGAATTCCGGGATCAGGCCGAATTTCAGGAGATCCTCCGGCTCGACCTGGCGGAACAGGTCGCCGGTGCGCCGATCCTCGGGCGAAGCCACGGTGGCGCCGAAGCCGATCGAGGTCTTGCGGCCGCGATCCGAGATGATCTTGTCCAGCCCCGCGAAGGCGCCGCCGCAGATGAACAGGATGTTGGCGGTGTCGACCTGCAGGAATTCTTGCTGCGGATGCTTGCGGCCGCCCTGCGGCGGCACGGAGGCGACCGTGCCCTCCATGATCTTTAGGAGCGCCTGCTGCACGCCCTCGCCCGACACGTCGCGGGTGATCGAGGGATTATCCGACTTGCGCGAGATCTTGTCGATTTCGTCGATATAGACGATGCCGCGCTGCGCCCGCTCGACATTGTAGTCGGCCGACTGCAACAGCTTCAGGATGATGTTCTCGACGTCCTCGCCGACATAGCCGGCCTCGGTCAGCGTCGTGGCGTCGGCCATGGTGAACGGCACGTCGATGATGCGAGCGAGCGTCTGCGCGAGAAGCGTCTTGCCGCAGCCGGTCGGGCCGATCAGAAGGATATTGGACTTGGCCAGCTCGACGTCGTTGTTCTTGCCGGCATGCGCCAGGCGCTTGTAGTGGTTGTGAACCGCCACCGACAGCACGCGCTTGGCATAGGGTTGGCCGATGACGTAGTCGTCGAGGACCTTGAGGATTTCCTGCGGTGTCGGCACACCTTCGCGCGACTTCACCATCGAGGTCTTGTTCTCCTCGCGGATGATGTCCATGCACAGCTCGACGCATTCGTCGCAGATGAAAACCGTCGGCCCGGCGATCAGCTTGCGGACCTCGTGCTGGCTCTTGCCGCAAAACGAGCAGTAGAGGGTGTTCTTTGAATCACCGCCGCCGTTGCTGACCTTGCTCATTTTTCTGTCCTTTCACCGACGCCCGCCGACCGTCTGGCTTTGAGTGACGTCTTCACCAATCTATCGCGGGAATCCGCCACCGCCAGTGTCCCGGCTCACACAGCGCATTCCGTACGAAACACAAATCAGAAAACGCGGCAATGATTCGCAGCAACCCCACGCAAAGCTAAGCCGTCGAAAATCAACATAGCCTTAACGTAGGCAATCCCAACGCCTGAGGGAACAGCCAAATGTGGCCGAAATGCCGCAAGACGCGCCAAAACCGCGTTATGCTGCCATTTGCCGTCGAGGTCAGGCTGAAGCGGTGGCTGTCTCGACCGCCTCGCGGCTGGAAATGACCTTGTCGATCAGGCCGAAGTCCCTGGCCTCGTCCGCGGTCATGAAATGGTCGCGGTCGAGCGTCTTCTCGATCTCGTCATAGCTCTTGCCGGTATGCTTGACATAGACCTCGTTCAAGCGGCGCTTCAGCTTGATGATGTCTTGCGCATGACGTTCGATGTCCGAAGCTTGGCCCTGGAAGCCGCCGGACGGCTGATGGACCATGATCCGGGCGTTCGGCGTGGCAAAACGCATGTCCTTGTGGCCGGCGGTCAGAAGCAGCGAACCCATCGAAGCAGCCTGGCCGATGCAGAGCGTCGACACCGCCGGCTTGATGAACTGCATAGTGTCGTAGATCGCCATGCCCGAGGTGACGACGCCGCCCGGCGAATTGATATAGAGGTTGATTTCCTTCTTGGGGTTCTCCGCCTCGAGAAACAAAAGCTGTGCACAAACCAGCGTCGCCATCCCGTCCTCGACCGGCCCGGTGATGAAGATGATGCGTTCCTTCAAGAGGCGCGAGAAAATGTCATAGGCACGCTCGCCGCGGTTGGTCTGCTCGACCACCATCGGAACGAGGTTCATGTAGGTTTCAACGGGGTTCTTCATGGACTACCCTTGTAGGAGATGGATTCCGGCACCTTGATATATCAGCAATCGCGCGGAATCGTTCTGGATTGGTTACGACCTAAATAGGATGCCGGCTCACCCTAGCGCAAGGCCGCCTCTCCTAGCCATCTGGTTAAGCCGAATCAAGCGCGGTAGGCCCGCGGAGCACGGGCGCGCTCTGGCCTAATGAGACGGGCCCAGTCCCGGCCGGCCCCGTAAGGCGCTCGCAAGGTAGCAATTCCTTAACCACGACGCTTAACGAAAAGCCTTGAAATCGCTGTCCGCCCGCGGAGCTTCCGTTACAGTCCTGCATTGTGAAGACATCCTTTTTCAACGGGGGAATGTCATGATCCGCAAAAGCTCCGCATCGCTGGCGGCAGTCGCGATGCTTGCCAGCGTCTGTGAAACCGCCGCAGGCGGCCGCGCGCTCGAATGCTACGAGCCGATCCACAGGCCGGCACTTTACGATACCCTCTACGAGGACGTGATGCTGAACCCTGGCGGACAGGTGGTCGACTACGACGCGCCGATTTACGGCACCTATCAAGGCGTGGAGCAGATCGCGCCGCCGCGCGTCACCTACGAGACCGCGCCGGCGGTCACACGCACGGTCTACCACACTGTCAAGGTCGACGATGGCGGCTATGCCTGGGAATGGCGCGTCATCCATGGCCGCAAGGTGCTGTGCAAGGTATGGCGAAAGGCCCGCTATGCGCGCGTCGCCGAGACGGTCGTGGTCCAGCCGGAGCGCGTCCGGCGCGTCGTTCAGCCGGCGGAATATGAAGCGGTTGCCCACGAAGTGCTGGTGCGGCCGCAACAAGTCCGCATCCGGGAAATCCCGCCGTCTTACGGGACGGTAGCGCGTAGGGTGGTGGTGCGGGAAGGTTCGACCAGCTGGCGGCGCGTGCACATTCCGCGGCATTGCCAGGATTAGCCGGTACTTCGCCTACGGGTTGCAGCCGGCCGGGCGGTGGTGTCGCGCGCCGGCCGGAGCTGTCCCCGGGTCAGGCGAGGTCGATGTCGAGGATCGCCATTGAGAAATTGTAGTCGCCGTCGTCCTCGTCCTTGAAGACGATGCCGAGGAATTCGTCGCCGACATAGACTTCGGCCGAGTCTTCCTTGCGCGGACGCGCCTTCACCTGCAGCTTGGGATTCTGGAAGACGCGCTTGAAATAGGCGTCCAGCTTTCTGATTTCGTCAGGCTTCAAAAGACTTCTCCGAAATGTCGGCTTAATTCATGGGAACGCGCTTCTGACACGCCGACGATGGCGATGTAAAGGCAAGCCGACAGGATAACACGTGACAACCGGCACCTGAAAACCGTGGCCGGATTCCGGTCACCAGGCGGACTGACAGTCTCAGATGTCGAAGCTGACCACGTGGTCCATGCTCTGCGACGGCAGGAGCTGGTCCATCTGTCGCGAGGGCTGATCGCAGCCGGTTTCTCCCACAACCCGCGCCGGCACGCCGGCGACCGTCTTGTTGTGCGGCACGGGCGACAGCACCACCGAACCTGCGGCAATCTTCGAGCAATGACCGACCTCGATATTGCCGAGAATCTTGGCGCCGGCGCCGATCAGCACGCCGCGGCGGATCTTCGGATGACGGTCGCCATTGGCCTTGCCGGTGCCGCCCAGCGTCACGCCGTGCAGGATCGACACGTCATCCTCGATGACCGCCGTCTCGCCGACGACCAGCCCGGTGGCGTGATCGATAAAGATACCCTTGCCGATGCGAGCGGCCGGGTTGATATCGGTCTGGAACACCGATGACGACCTGCTCTGCAGGTAGAGCGCAAAGTCCCGGCGGCCATGGTTCCACAGCCAGTGCGCCAGACGATGCGTCTGGATGGCGTGAAAACCTTTGAAATAGAGCACCGGCATGATGAAACGGTCGCAGGCCGGGTCGCGGTCGTAATAGGCCTGGATGTCGACGCGCACCGTCGTGCTCCAGTCAGGATCGTCGTCCAGCATGGCTTTGAAGGTCTGGCGGATGAGATCGGAGCCGATATCCTGGTGATCGAGGCGCTCGGCAAGCCGGTGGATCACCGCTTCTTCCAGGCTCTCCTGGTTGAGGATCGTCGAATAGAGGAACGCCGCCAGCAGCGGATCGCGGTTCACCGCCTCCATCGCTTCGTCGCGGATCGACCGCCAGATCGGATCGACCGGCTGCACCCTGCTGGGGCGGGCAATCGTAATGCTGTTCATCGACGCTCTCCGGCCTTCCTCATTCTCCGGCGGCACATATAGGCCACATCATAGCACGGTTGAACTCAATTTTCCTTAGTGCTTTGTCAAATGGACCTGGTTCACGCAAATTCAAGCAGCGATGGAAAACGAACCCTTGATCGGGAGCGCATTCGAAATCGCCTCGATTGTCGTCTCCCCAAACGTAGGAAACGGTCACAGTCCGGCGTCAGACCTCACTGCGGCAATGCCGTTCCGGCCTGTTCCGCCACCATGTAAGCGGCGTACCAGTCGGGCCAGTTCTTGTCGTACTGTCCGCCGGCGCGTTTCTCATGTTCGCCGTGTGCCGCCGCGGCCCGCCGCAGCGCGGCCGCAAGTTCCGGGGATGAAGTGAGCGTCGTGTCACCCGCATCGACGCGCCCGGGCAAGCGCTGGGTGATCTCCTGCAGCAGCCAGCCATTGCCGTCCGGATCGCTGAATGTGACGAACGAGGAATAGCTGCGCCCCTCCGGATGCCGGCCTTTGATCGGCGGCTGGCCGGGGCCGTTGCGGTGGAAGATGTCGCTTGCCTCGACGCCACGCGCCACGAGTTCAGCCCGGGCCGCTTCAATATCGGACACGATCAGATAAAGCACTTTCGCCGAACCAGGCGCGGCCGATGTGAGGCCCGTGCCGAAATGGATCGAACATGGCGAACCCGGCGGCGTGAACTGCACGACCCGGAACGCGTCGCCGACCACGAAGTCGGCATCGAGCCTCCAGCCCAAGCCGGCATAGAAGCCCTTGGCTCGATCGACATCGGCAACTGGGATGACGACCGCCTCCAATTTCATGTCGATCGTGCCAGGTTTCGTCCCGCCGGTCATGTCACGCTCCTTGGGGTTCGATCTCGGCAGCTTCCCTCCGTCGCGCATTTTGGTCAATCGGATACATATGCTCTTGAAGCTGGCGGCGACTTGCGTTGTCCTGCCAGCCTTAGCCGCCCGGAAAAATTCGTCATGAAAAAAGAGACGCTGATCGATGATGCGCTGAAAGCCGAGCTTTGCGCCCTCTATCAGGCCGGGGACCGGCACTATCACAACCTCGCCCATATCGAGGCCATGCTGGCGCTGGCTGAAGAATACCAGGGCCTACTCGACGACCCGGGCGCCACCGAAGCGGCGATCTGGTTTCATGACGCAATCTATGACAGCCGCGCCAAGGACAATGAGGCAAAAAGCGCAGACCTGGCCGAGAAAAAGCTCGCCGGGCGCGTCGATCCTCATCGCCTAGCCCGCATAGCGGCGATGATCAACGCCACCGCCACCCATCAATTGCCGCCTTTGCGCGACGAGGGCGCGCTCAACGATGCGGCCCTTTTGCTCGACATGGATCTGGCGATCCTCGGCGCCGAACCGGCGGTGTTCAATGCTTATGAGAAGGCGGTCCGGCTGGAATATGGCTGGGTGGAGGAGCCGATGTGGCACGCCGGCCGCTCGGCCGTCCTGAAGAGTTTCCTCGCCCGTCCGCACATTTTCCATACGACCGAGTTCCGGGATCGGTTCGAGGCGCAGGCCAGGGAAAATCTCAGCCATTCATTGCACGCCCTGCAAGACCAGCCCTGATAGGCCCATACTCACGCAGGGCTTTGCCTCTATGCCCAAATTCAAGGCCCTGCGATCGCTATCGAACGTGAACCGCTCTGGGATGGCCGTCACCATGGAAAACAGCTTCCACGAACCCGTCGACGCCGCGCAGGTGCCGCGCTTTGCCGGGCTTTCCACTTTCATGCGGCTGCCGGCCGTGCCGAGCGCGAAGGGGCTCGACATCGCCCTTGTCGGAATTCCCTGGGACGGCGGCACGACCAACCGGGCCGGCGCCCGCCACGGTCCGCGCGAAATCAGGAACCAGTCGAGCCTGATGCGCCGGGTCCACCATGTCTCGGGAACCGAACCGTTCTCCATCGCCAATATTGCCGATGTCGGCGACGTCTCGGTCAACCCGATCAACCTGCTCGACGGGTTGAAGCGCATCGAGGACGGCATTGCCGCGATCGTGGCGGACGGTGCCCTGCCGCTTGCTGCGGGCGGCGATCATTTGACGACGCTGCCGGTGCTGCGCGCGGTGGCCCGCAAGCGGCCGGTCGGCATGATCCACTTCGATGCGCATTCCGACACCAATGACCGCTATTTCGGCGACAATCCCTACACGCACGGAACGCCTTTTCGTCGTGCGATCGAGGAAGGGCTGCTCGACCCGAAACGGATTGTCCAGATCGGGATCAGAGGCTCGATCTATGAACCGGGCGAACACGATTGGGCGGCCGCTCAGGGCGTGCGCATCATCTATATGGAAGAATTCGTCCGGCGCGGCGTCGCTTCGGTCATGCAGGAAGCGCGCGATCTAGTCGGCAACAGCCCGATCTATGTGACGTTCGACATCGATTGCATCGACCCGTCCATGGCTCCCGGCACCGGCACGCCGGAGATCGGCGGTTTCACGACACGCGAGGCGCAGGAGTTGGTTCGATTTTTGGACGGATTGAATTTCGTCGGCGCCGATGTCGTCGAGGTCGCGCCTCCGTTCGACGTCGGCGGCATGACGGCGCTGGCCGGCGCGACAATGATGTTCGAGCTGTTGTGCGTCATGGCGAGGTCCCTCGCCGACAGGAGGGCGCAGGGCTAGCGCGACGAGCAGATCGACCATTTGTCAGCCCAGCAGCGCCGCGCGCTCAGAGCGGGTTCTCGGCGTAGAACTCGAGCACGCGTTGCTTGAAGCTCTTGTCGCCGACGGCAAGCATGTGGTCGCGTCCCTCGATGTGAAAGGCCCTGGCGTTAGGCATGAGGGCGGCAAGCTCGTCCGGCGAGCCGCCGATGTCATCTTTGGTGCCGACGGCGATCAGTGTCGGCTGGGCGATGCGGGCCATGTCATCCTCGCTCAGCAACTCGCGCGACTTTGCGATGCAAGCCGCAAGCGCGCGACGATCGCTGCGCGTCTGATCTGCGAAGGCGCGAAAGGAGCGCCCGCGCGGATGCGTGGTCTGGGAAGGGTCTTCCGCCAGCAGGGCCGCCGCGATCGGATCCCAGTCGCCAACGCCGTCGATCATGCCGATGCCGAGGCCGCCGAACACCAGCGTCGCAACCTTCTCCGGATCGGAGAGCGCCAGGAAAGCCGAGACGCGCGCGCCCATCGAATAACCCATAACATGCGCGCGCTCGATGCCGAGATTATCAAGCAGCGCGGCCGCATCGGACGCCATCTTGGCCGGCGTGTAATCGGCCTCGTCATAGCTCTTCGACGACGAGCCATGGCCGCGATGGTCGAAGGCGATCGCCCGGTAGCCGGCGTCGTTCAGCGTCTTGAACCAGCCCGGCGAGACCCAGTTGACGTAGTGGCTCGAGGCAAAGCCATGGATCATCAGCACCGGGTCGCCCTGCCCCGAGGCCGGCCGGCGATCGAGATAGGCAAGTTCGAAACCGTCATGGGAAAAGAACTGCATCGGCAGATTTGCTTTTCAGTTGGCGCCAGTACCGATAGCCGGGTGGCGCAACAGATCGCCTTCCTTGATGCCGTCCCTGGCGGCTGTGCCAGCCTTGAGCTCAAGCACGAAGCGCACGGGTTGTCCCGGCGAGATGATCGCTTCGGATTCGGGCTCGCCGCGCTTGATGGCTTTGATCCTGCCATCCTCACCGATGAAGATCAGGTCGAGGGCCATCGGCGTGTTCTTCATCCAGAAGTCCACCTCGTCCGTTCTTTCAAAGACGAACAACATGCCGTGATCGTCGGCCATGGTCTGGCGAAACATCAGTCCCGCCTCGCGTTCGGCAGAGGTATCGGCGATCTCGATGGAGAAGGAACGCTCTCCCGAACCGGTCGACACCACAAGCGGCGTCCGGTCGATCGGCAGCAGCATCGCATCCGCCGAACTTGGCTTCGCAGCGATGAAACAGGCGGCGAAAACGATCGCGGCGCAGAATATGCCCGCAGTCAGCCAATTGCGATGAACCATGCGTACCTCGTCCAGACGCTCGTCCTAACCCATGATCCGGACAAGTGGAACCGGTTTTCGGACAAGATGGTCGCGCCGCGGCAAAGGGACTTTTCGAGTTGCGTCGAGAAGCCCTCAGTGCGAGACCGACAAGGTACCCATATCAGGGTGGATTTCGGCGGCCATAAGGCCTTTGTCGCCGCGCCCGAACCGAACGAGCACGACTTGGCCGGGCCGGAGCTCGGTTATGCCGTAGCGCCGCAGCGTCTCCATGTGGACGAAGATGTCTTCCGTCCCCTCGCCCCGCGTCAGGAAGCCGAATCCCTTGGTGCGGTTGAACCACTTGACCAAGGCTCGCTCGAGGCCGCTCTCCGGGTTGACGGTGACGTGGGTGCGCTGTTCCTGCTCTGCCGGGTGGACGGCCGTCGAAGCATCCATGGAAAGGACGCGGAAAGCTTGCAAGCCGCGCTCGCCCTGTTTCACCAGGCAGACGACCCGCGCGCCCTCGAGCGCCGTCTGGAAACCGTCCCTTCGAAGACATGTCACATGGAGGAGAATATCACCCGAGACGCCGTCGTCCGGAAGAATGAAGCCGTAGCCCTTGGCCACGTCGAACCATTTGATAGCGCCGGCGATTTCGACAAGCTCGGCGGAGTCGCCGCCATTGTCCCGCTGCAAGGCGTCGTCAAGGCTTCCGTCCCGCCTCGTGAAAGAGGCTTTTTCCCCCATAAGAATGCCCCCTTTTTTCCAACTGAACTGCAACTGATTCTTGCCAAGAGATTAACACTGCGGCTTCCGGGGTGTGCAAGGGCTGACGTGCCTTTTTTCACCGTTCAGCACCGGAAAGGCTGAAATGTCCTTTGCCGGCGCTTCCGGAAGCCGAAATCGCAAGGCCTGAAGTCGACCGTGCCGCCGCTATTGTCGGACGATTGCCCTTTCCCCGGACGGCTCCTATGGTGCCTTCCAACCCCAACACTTTGAGGAAGCCGCCATGCGCTATCTGCACACAATGGTCCGCGTCGCCGATATCGACCAGTCGCTCGATTTCTACTGCAACAAGCTCGGCCTCAAGGAGGTGCGCCGCTACGAGAACGAGCAGGGCCGCTACACGTTGATCTTCCTCGCCGCGCCGGAAGACGAGCAAAGCGGCATCCATGAGAAGGCGCCGCTGATCGAATTGACCTACAATTGGGACCCGGAGGACTATAAGGGCGGCCGCAATTTCGGCCACCTCGCCTATGAGGTCGACGACATCTACGCAACCTGCCAGAAGCTGATGGACAATGGCGTGACCATCAATCGTCCGCCGCGCGACGGCAACATGGCTTTTGTCCGCTCGCCGGACGGCATCTCGATCGAGCTGCTGCAGAAAGGCCCGGCCAAGGCGAAGGCCGAACCATGGGCCTCGATGCCGAACACGGGCGTCTGGTAAATCCACCCCGATTTGACCGGGGGCAGCTAGCGTTTCGCCCGGCGCTGCCTATCTATCCGCGATTGGCGCCAGCCTCATCCAGGCTGGCGTCTCTTCATCCGCCAGGAGAATTTCATGCTGACCAGCCGCGCCGATGTCGCCACCGAACATGCCAGCCGCTACCTGCAGCAGCTCTGCAAGCACTGGTCGCATAAATTCCCGGTCGAGTTCGACCCGCAGCACGGCGCTATCCAGCTCTCGATCGGCCGCACCGTGATGGATGCCGACGATCGTGCCCTGCACATCGCTGTGGCCGCCGACGACGAAGCGTCGCTGGAGCGGCTGGAGAGCGTGGTCGCGGACCATATCAAGCGCTTCGCCTTCCGCGAGGAATTGAGCTTCGACTGGCAAAAGGCTGCCTGAGCCGGAGCAATTCCCGGAAAAGTGCCTCGGACAGTCAGCCGCCGGCCTTGTCGGCCATGTCGAGCAGGGCCAGCACGCTGCGCCAGTTGCGCGCCGTGCCCGGCACCTTCAAGGTACGCGGGATGAGGTTGGCGAACACCGATTTGCCGAGCCCGTCCGGCGCATGGAGGTAAAGCACGTCGCCCTTGATCTCGAAGCGCTCGGGGCCGGAGCATTTGTCGGCGAGCCGCTTCGTCTCCTCGGCGGTCGGCTCCCGTTCCAGCGCATAAGCGTGCAGCTTGGTCGGCTCGCCGGCGACCTCGGGATAGGGATTGTCCTTCACCAGCCGCTCGAACCAGCCGGCATCGCGCACCATGATGCGCGAATGAAAACCCCACTTCTTCTCGAAGGCAGCCTCGATCTCCTTGGTCAGCGCCGCCGCGTCCCCCTTCTTCGCCCGGAACACGACATTGCCGCTCTGCACATAAGTCGCGACATCGCTGAAGCCGAGACTTTCGAAGAAGGCTTTGAGCTCCGCCATTTTGACGACGCGGTTGCCGCCGACATTGATGCCGGAAAATAGCGCAACGAAAACCGGGCCCTTCATATGATGAACCCCGCCAGCGTCTCGTTGTCGGTGATATCCTGATATTGCACGCCTTCGGCGTCGAAATTGGTCTTCAGCAGGTCGAAATTGCGCCGGTCCTTGGTCTCGATGCCGATCAGCACCGAGCCGAAATTGCGCGCCGATTTTTTCAGATACTCGAAGCGGGCGATGTCATCGTCGGGACCGAGCATTTCGAGGAAATCACGCAGCGCGCCCGGCCGTTGCGGGAAGCGGATGATGAAATACTTCTTCAGCCCCTCGAAGCGCAGCGCCCTCTCCTTCACGTCCGGCAGCCGCTCGAAGTCGAAATTGCCGCCGGAGACGACCGCGACGATGGTCTTGCCCCTGATCTCCTTGCGCGAAAAATCCTTGAGCGCGTCGATCGCCAGCGCGCCGGCCGGCTCCAGTACGACCCCCTCGACATTGAGCATCTCGATCATAGTGGCGCAGAGCCGGTTCTCCGGAACCAGCCGCACGGCATCGGCGGTGAAGTCCTTGAGATGGCGCAACGGCTCGCGTCCGATCTCGGCCACCGCGGCACCGTCGACAAAATTGTCGACCTTGGCGAGCTTGACCCGCTTGCCGCCGGCAAGGCTCTCGCGCAGGCTCGGCGCGCCCGCCGGCTCGCAGAACACGAAACGCGGATCGCGATGCTGGTCGGCGAAATAGTGGGTCACACCGGCGGCGAGGCCGCCGCCGCCCACCGGCAGCATGACGATGTCGGGCACGCGCCCGCCCGGCATCTGGGCCGCGATCTCGTAGGCAACCGTCGCCTGGCCCTCGATAATGTCCTTGTGGTCAAAGGGCGGCACCATATGCGCGCCGGCGGCTTCGGTGAATTCGAAGGCGGCGCGGTAGCAATCGTCGAAGAAGTCGCCGACCAGCCTGATCTCGACGAAATCGCCGCCGAACAGCCGCGTCTTGTCGATCTTCTGCTGCGGCGTCGTCACCGGCATGAACACGACGCCCTTCTTGCCGAAATGGCGGCAGACGAAGGCAAAGCCTTGGGCGTGATTGCCTGCCGAGGCGCAGACGAACAGCTCGGCATTATTGCCGGCGGCGAGCGCCTTGCGGAAGAAGTTGAACGCGCCCCTGATCTTGTAGGAGCGCACCGGCGTCAGATCCTCACGCTTCAAAAGGATGCGCGCGCCTGTCTTCTTGGACAGATAATCGTTCTCCTGCAGCGGCGTTTCCGGAAAGATTTCGCGGATCGCCTCGGCGGCAGCGGCGACGCGAGAAGAGAAGCTGTTCAATAGAAGTCCCTCATTTGGTCTCGGCGGTACGCCAGGACAGCCATATCCCGCGCCTGCAATCTTCCTGCCGCCGTTTTGGCTTTCGCGCAACAGTGCGATGGCCGTCGCCCGACGCTGAGCCAATTTCCGCTGGACACGACTTACTTTAGCCGCACTTCGGCTGTCCGGGAGATTTCCGCGGAGGTGGACGGCCAATCGTGGCCGGAGTGGAATGCCAGTGAAAGTGTCGACGTGCGGTTGAAGACAATTCTGATCATCGCCTTTGCCCTGCTGATAGCAGGCTGCGCGGGCCAGCAGACGCAGGAAATCCTGGGCAGCGTCGTCGTGCCGACGACGGCGACCGAGATCGCCGGCAACCACTCGATCTTCATCGCCACGACCCGCAAGCGCTCCGACGACCCGAACAAGGTTTTTGACGGCGAACGCTCGGCGACCCTCAACTATGCGCGTGTCAACGTCACCGTTCCCCCCATTCACCAGACCGGCCAGATCGAGCGCCGTTCGCGCGGCAAGTCGAACGACCCGACGAAATATTTCATGGCCTCCGAAGTCGTCGGCTACGACACGCAGCCGAAATTCGCCAGCGCCCTCAACACCGACATCGACGCCCGCGGCGGCCGCGTCATGGTTTTCGTCCACGGCTACAACACCGGCTTCGACGACGCCGTCTACCGGCTGACTCAGATCGTCCACGATTCCGGCTATCCGGGCACGCCGGTGCTGTTTTCCTGGGCCTCCGGCGCCAAGACCACCGACTATGTCTATGACAAGGAAAGCGCCGCCGCCGCCCGCGACCAGCTGGAGGTGACGTTGCGGATGCTGGCGCAGACCGGCGCCCGGCGCATCGACATTGTCGCCCATTCGATGGGAACCTGGGTGACGATGGAGACGCTGCGCCAGCTTGCCATCACCGGCGACCGCGATCTCGGTGGCAAGCTCGGCGACGTTGTGCTCGCCTCGCCCGACATCGATGTCGATGTGTTCAAGAGCCAGATGCGCCGCTACGGCAAGCCGGACAAGCCCTTCATCCTGCTCCTGTCGGACGACGACCGGGCGCTGCGGCTCTCCGGCCTGATCGCCGGCGCGCGGCCACGCGTCGGCGACTATCGGGATGCCGCAGATCTCGCCTCCTATGGCGTCACGGTGGTCGACCTCTCCAAGATCAAGGGCGTCGACAGTTTCAACCACACCAAATTCGCCGACAATCCGATGATGGTGCAGATGATCGGACAGCGGCTGCGCGAGGACGATGGCTTTGCCAGCGATCGTGATGTGACGGACCGCATCCGTCAGCTCGCTGCGCAGTAACCGTATCGGTGCGGGTTCCGCGCCGCAGGGACTTTGAACTGGACCCGGCCGCTCTCTGGCTTTATCGCAGTAGCAAGAGATGTTGCCGCCCTTGGGGGACCCCGGGTGATTGCGCATGTGAAGATCGTTGTCGGCCTTGCCTTCACGCTCGCCCTCGCCGGCTGCGCCGGTCCCACGCATGATCTTCTCAACCGCAAAACAGTTACAGCGCCTGCCTCCGACATCGCCGCCACGCATGAGATCTTCGTCGCCACCACCCGCCAGCAGGCGACCAAGGATCCGCGCCAGGTCTTCGACGGCGACCGTTCGCTGACCACCAGCTACGCCCGCATCGACGTCACCGTGCCGAAGATCCACCAGGTCGGCGCGATCGAGCGCGCCAAGGGCTCGGCAGACTCCAATCCGGCCAAGCAGTTCACCGCCACCGATGTCGTCCACTATGGCGACGCGCGGCAATTCGCCAAGGCGGTCGGCGCCGACATTTCCATGCGCGGCGACCGTGCCCTGGTGTTCGTGCACGGCTTCAACAACGGTTTCGACGACGGTATCTACCGCATCACGCAGATAGCGCATGACACCAAATATCCCGGAACGCCGGTGCTGTTCTCATGGGCATCGAGCGCCAAGGCGACCGGCTACATCTATGACAAGGACAGTTCGACCGCCGCGCGCGACGATCTCGAGGCGACGCTGCGGATGCTTGCCAAGACACGCGTCAAGAGCATCGACATCATCGCCCATTCAATGGGCACCTGGCTGACGATGGAGGCGCTGCGACAGCTCGCCATCACCGGCGACCGCGATCTCGGCGGCAAGCTCGGTTACGTCATCCTCGCCTCGCCCGACATCGACGTCGATGTCTTCAAGAAGCAAATGATCCGCTACGGCAAGCCGGACAAACCCTTCGCCATCCTGCTTTCGGGCGATGACCGGGCGCTGAAGCTGTCGAGCTTCATTTCCGGCGACAAGCCGCGCGTCGGCGACTACGGCAACGCGGCCGATCTTGCCGATTACGGCGTGACGGTCGTCGACCTGACCCACGCCAAGGGCGGCGACGGCCTGAACCACGCCAAATTCGCCGATAACCCGATCCTGGTGCAATTGCTGGGCAACCGGCTGCGCACACCGGCCGGGCTTGCGTCGGACGAGCCCGACCCGACGCAGCTCAACGATATCGGCCAAGGCCTCGGCAAGGCGGTCGGCTCGGTCGCCGAGGTCGTCATCACCACGCCGTTCAGGGTCTTGACCATCGCTACCGGCGGATAGCTGACGCTCAGATAAAAAGATCGACCTTCTGGAACGTCGTCACGTCGACCAGGCCGACGTCCGAGATCCTGAGCTCCGGAATGACCACGAGCGCCAGCAGCGAGTGCTGCATATAGGCGTTGTTGAGCGAGCAGCCGACCTTGCGCATCGCCTCGGTCAGTTGATCGGCCTTGGCCGCGACGATCTCGGCGCGTTCGTCGGACATCAGGCCGGCGATCGGCATCTCGACGAGCGCCAGTTCCTTGCCCTCGGAATAAAGCACGACGCCGCCGCCCACCTCGCTCAGCCGGTTCACGGCCAAGGCCATATCCTCCTTGTTGGTGCCGACGACAATGATGTGGTGCGCGTCATGCGCCACGCTGGACGCCATTGCGCAGTCTTTCACATAGCCGAAACCGGAGACGAAGGCGTTGGTGACGCCGCCCGTGCCGCGATGCCGCTCGACCAGGGCGATCTGGCAGATGTCGTTGCGGCGATCCATGGCGACCAGCCCGTCCTCAACCGCCAGATCGGCTTCCAGAGCCCGCGTCGGCGCCTGGTTCTCGATCACGCCGATCACCCGCGCCCGCACCTCGTTGGCGCCCGCCGGCGCGGAAATGTCAAAATCCTTCGCCGCGAGCTTCTTGCCGAGCTTGACCGTGTTCTTTGCGGATTGCGGATAGTCATAGGCGGGGATGTCGATCTCGAGCTTGCCGGCCTTGGCCACCCGGACGCCGCGGGCATAGACCTCGTCGATGGTCATCCGGGCAAGGTCCGAAACGATCAGCAGATCGGCCAGCCGTCCGGGCGCGATGGAGCCGATCTCGCGCTCCAGCCTGAAATGCTGCGCGGTGTTGAGCGTCGCCATCTGGATCGCCGTCACCGGCTTCAGCCCCTGGCTGATGGCATGCCGCACCACGCGATCCATATGGCCTTCATGCACCAGCGTGCCGGAGTGGCTGTCATCGGTGCACAGGATGAAGTTGCGCGGGTCGATGCCGCCCTCGGTCACCGCCTTGATCTGCGAAGCGACGTCGTACCAGGCCGAGCCCAGCCTCAGCATAGCCTTCATGCCCTGGCGCACCCGCGCGATCGCGTCCTCCGCGCGCGTGCCTTCATGGTCGTCCTCCGCTCCGCCGGCGACATAGCCGTGGAAGGGCAGGCCGAGATCGGGCGATGCATAATGCCCGCCCACCGTCTTGCCCGCCCTGACCGTCTCGGCGATCTCGCCCGACATCACCGGATCGTTGGCAGCGACGCCGGGGAAATTCATCACCTCGCCAAGCCCGATGATATTTTCCCAGGTCATGGCCTCGGCGACGTCGGCGACCGTCAATTCGGCGCCGGCATGCTCCAGCCCCGGCGCCGACGGCACGCAGGACGGCATCTGCACATGCACGTTGATCGGCATCGCGACCGCCTCGTCATGCATCAGGCGCACGCCCGGCAGTCCAAGCACATTAGCGATCTCGTGCGGATCGATGAACATCGAGGTCGTGCCGTGCGGGATGACCGCGCGGCAGAACTCCGTCACCGTCACCATGCCGCTTTCGACATGCATATGCGCGTCGCAAAGGCCGGGCACCAGATAGCGCCCGCCGGCATCGACGACCTTCGTCCCCTGCCCGATGGCATGGCTGGCGTTCGGCCCGCAATAGGCGAAGCGGCCGGCTGCGATCGCGATATCGGTGCCGGGGATGATCTCGCCCGAATGGACGTTCACCCAGCGACCGTTGCGGATGACCAGATCGGCCGGCTTTCGGCCCATCGCGACGTCGACCAGATGTGTCGCCACTTCCGTCCACGGCTTTGGCTTTGCGGCGCTGGTCGGCTTGGCGTTCGTCATGGGCTTGAGTCCTCTGCGTAGGTCACTTTGGCAAATGTCGGCGTCCGGAGCCAGAGCATCAGGTCGTAAACCACTGTTGCAGAGATGCAATTCCGTTTCGCGGCGAATGGGGCTAGTCTGCTTCGAGGAGTCGTTCGAAACCGCCATTTCGGAGCGATCGATGCGTCGCCTGACGCTTGCCAGTGCCGGTTTTCTTGTCCTGCTGTCCGGCTCCGCTTGGGCGGCGGATCTGGGGGCTGATCTGCCGATGACCGCGGCCGGCTTCGATTGGACCGGCTATTACGCCGGCCTGCAGGCCGGCTATGGCTGGGGCCGGTCCGACATCAGCGTCGAGGGCGGTTCGGTGAAGCCCGATATCGATGGCGGTTTCGTCGGCGGCCATGTCGCGGGGCTCTGGCAGTTCGACCAGGCCGTGATCGGCGCCGAAGCCGATCTGAACTACGCCTCGATCAACGGCACCGCCGAGGCCGGCCCGGCAAACACATTCGGCACCGACATCAAATGGTTCGGATCGATCGATGCCAAGGCCGGCTACGCCACGGATCGCGTGCTGATCTACGGCATCGGCGGCGTGGCTTTTGCCGGCATCGAGACCTCGCAGGCAGCAGGCACGGCCTTTGCCCAAACCCACACCAGCACCGGCTGGACGCTCGGCGCCGGTGTCGACTATGCCTTGACCAACAATGTCGTCGTCGGCGCGCAATACCGCTACTACGATTTCGGCAAGGAGCATTTCGATGCGCCGGACACCTTCGCCGACCGCGATCAGGACGTGAAGCTGCAGACGCTAGGCGTGAATTTCAGCTATAAATTCTAGGGTTTGCGGCACCGCGACGACGCGCCCCCCCTCTCGCATGTCTTGAAAATTCAGGGTGGCCGGCGCCCGCAGGGGGCGGGGGAATGGGTAGGGGCCTGATAGACGCCGGCCTCGGCGGATCGATCCGCCACGGCGCAAACATTAGCGCTCCCAGGGCAGGCCGTAATAGCGTGATCGCGCCACTTTCCCACCGCCCTGCCCCGCCTAGCGGACATGCTTGGCTGAACGGTCAAGACCGGTCCGAAGCCCTCTTTCCTTCAGGCATGACCTCGAGGCATTCCTCCAGCCGCCGCAGCCGGGCCTTTTGCCATCGCAACGTGTGCGCAACCTCGTGCAGGTTCCATTTGGCCTTCGAATTGGCGGCCTCGATCAGCCCTCGTTCGAGCCGACCGATCTCCCTGCGCAGCTGCTGCGCCTCCTCCTCCCGCAGTCCCCTGATCCAGCCTGGCCCACGCATGGTTCCACCATCAAAGCCGGCCATAGACTCGCACATAAAGGCTAATGGGATCAGTTCAGAGAAGTTGGCATTTTAAATATCACTAATATTAAATCTGCACTTGAGAACGGGCCGGACGGCGGCACAAAGCGCAGCCGATCCGAAACATGGCTTGACGGCTCATATCTGGCATCTGAAAAGGGCACGCCTGCGGACGTGGCGGAATTGGTAGACGCAAGGGACTTAAAATCCCTCGATCTCTGATCGTACGGGTTCGATTCCCGTCGTCCGCACCACCCTTCGCTCTTCGACGAGTCCTCCGAAGCCTTGGCGAAGGAGGAGCTTCGGATGGCAGGCCACCTCCAACGCGCAATCGGCTCAACCTTTCATCGGGTTGAGCTTCAAATGCTGAATCAGAATAATCGTCTTGGCATCGACGATGCGGCCGTCGGCGATGCCGGCCAGCGCCTCGTCCAAGGGCATTTCCAGAACCTCGATGTCCTCGCCTTCTTCCGGCGCACCGCCCCCGTCGGAAATACGGTCGGCCGGCGAATAGCGCGCGGTGAAGAACCAGAGCCGCTCCGTCACGCTGCCCGGGCTCATGAACGGCGAAAACAGCCGCTCGACATCCTTCAGGTGATAACCCAGTTCCTCCTCCGCTTCCTTGCGGATGGCGGTTTCGGGATCGTTCTCGTCGAGCAAGCCGGCGCAAGCCTCGATCAGCGGCTCGTGGTGGCCTACGGCGTAAGCCGGGAAGCGGAATTGACGCACCAGGAGGACGGTCGAGCGCTGCGGATCGAAGGGCAGGATCACGGCGCCGTCGCCGCGATCGTAGGTCTGGCGGGTCTGCGTCTCCCATCGCCCGTCGCGGCGGCGATAGTCGAGCACCGTCTTCTTCAGCACCGCCCAGTCGTCCGAAAGGACCTCCTGCGAACGGATGCGAATGCGATCTTCCATGACGACCTCCGTATTGGTTGCAAAGGCGTAGCGGTGAAAGGTGTCGCAGGCAATCCAGGAAACCGACTGGCCTGGTATCCGACTGGCCTCGAAACCGATTGGTCCAGCGGGGGAGTCTCACCGGCTCGTGTCTGGCGCGTCGCGTCGCGACTGCCTAGATAGCGGTATCTCTCCAGGAGCCCGTTTCACATGACGTCATCGCTTTTCCAGCCGATCACCCTCGGCGGCCTCACCTTCCCCAACCGCATCGCGGTTGCCCCCATGTGCCAGTATTCGGCCGAGGACGGCTCGGCCAGCGATTGGCATCTCCATCACTGGATGAACTTGGCAATGTCGGGCGCCGGCATGGTGACCGTCGAGATGACCGATGTCGAGCGACGCGGGCGCATCTCGCATGGCTGCCTCGGCCTCTATTCGGACGACAACGAGGCGGCCGCGAAGCGTACGCTCGACGCCGCCAGACGCGTCGCCGCGCCCGCCACGAAATTCGGTGTCCAGCTTGCCCATGCCGGCCGCAAGGCCTCCAACCGCAAACCCTGGGAAGGCGGCGGTCCGCTGCAGCCGGGCGAAGATCCCTGGCAGACGGTTTCTGCCTCGGCCATCGCCTACGACACGGGCTGGAACGTGCCGCATGCGTTGGAGGAGGACGAGATCCTGGAGCTCATTGCACGTTTTGCGCAATCGGCCGTGCGCGCCGAACGGGCCGGCTTCGACTTTGCCGAACTGCACGCCGCGCATGGCTATCTGATCTTCCAGTTCCTCTCGCCGCTCTCCAACCAGCGTACCGACCGTTGGGGCGGGTCGCTGGAAAACCGCATGCGCTTCGCTCTCGAAATCGCCAGGGCGGTGAGAAAGGCCGTCCCGTCCATGATGCTGGGGGCGCGCCTTTCGGTTAAGGAATGGGTCGAAGGCGGTTTCGACATCGAGGACGCAATCGAAGTGGCCAAGGCGCTGAAGGCCGAGGGCATCGCCTATATCTGCTGCTCCAGCGGCGGCAATTCGCCCCTGCAGCAGGTGCCGCCCGGTCCCGGCTACCAGGTGCATCTGGCGGAGGCCGTGCGCAACGGCGCCGGCATTCCGACGCGCGCCGTGGGGCTGATCGACGATCCCAGCCAAGCCGAGGCGATCGTCGCCGACGGCCGTGCCGACATGGTGGCGCTGGCGCGCGCATTCCTCGCCGACCCGCGCTGGGGCTGGCGCGCGGCCGCCGCCTTCGGTGAGGAAATCCATCCTGCGCCGCAGCTGGCACGTTCGGTGACGACGATGCGGCATTGGGTGAAGGCCGCCGGCTAAAGCAATTCCAGGGAAAGTGTGACACGGTCAGCCTCGGCGGCTTCGCCGTGGCTTTCCGTCCGAATTGCGTCAAAACAAAACCGGAAATCGGCCGGGTCCTGAGACGTTTGGGCGCAGGATCCTCGCCACAACTGCAACCAATTTGGCCGCTTTACGTTGGCGGCCATGATGGACAACAAACCCTTTGAAAAGCCGGTGGTGGTCGAGCTCGGCCATGTCGGCAAATACCGCCAGATAAGCAGCACCCGCGAGGCCGCCGAGTGCCTGATGACCGTTTGGCCGCTCAATCGCGGCGATCGCCATCGTTATGCTCTCGACACTTGCCTCAAAGCGCTGGAAGGTTATCGTTCGACAGCGGACGCGCGTCGCGCCCTTGTCGAGGCAGCCAGGGAATCGGAAGTTCTGGTTCCCGAAGACAGGCTGCCCGACGGAAAGCTGCACTGAGCACGCTTCTTAACCGGAGGATTCCATGGCGAAGCTGACTTACAAGATCGTCGAGCATGATGGCGGCTGGGCCTACAAGGTCGGCTCGACATTTTCCGAGACTTTCCGCACGCACCAGGAGGCGCTGCGCGCCGCCGAGATCGCCTCGTCCGAACAGCAGGTTGCCGGTACCACCGACGGCATCCAATATGAGGACGCCGAAGGCACGTGGCACGACGAACTCGCCGACGGCCGCGACCGCCCGCAAACCGAAGTCTCCGACTAAGCGAGTTGGAACCGCCCCGCGACCGGCGAAGCCGGAAGGCCTCGCACCGGCCGCTGGTGGCTATGCGGCACTACTTACCGCAGTAGTTATCGTTGACGTTCTGTTGCGAGTTGGCATCCGGACCGGGTGTGTTGTGGGCGCACGGCCCCATGCCACCGGTATTCCCGTAGGTGGTCAGCCCGGAGCCGCCATTGATGCTGCCAGTGGTATAGGGATCTACCTGCTGCCTCGTGTCGGGACGATGATCGCGGTGCCACCACCACCAGTCATCGGATGACTGCGCCATGGCTGCGCCACCCATGGCCAGCACCAGCGCCGAAGCTGCAATGAGTCTTGTAATCATTGGATTCTCCATTCTCTTGATCGCCAAAAAAACGGGCGCCAAGGCCCTGGCGACACCAACGAAACCCTGGGTTGGGTGCGAAGGTTCCCCTGGAAATTCCGGGTAGGACAGAATGTCCGACACATTTGCGTGACGCCGCGTGAAGAGCCGCGAGCCCCCGCCAAGGTCAATTGCGGTCAATGCGCGAAAGCGCGCGCCGCGATACGCTGGACGAAGGCCACGACCCGTTCAGGGTCCGTAAATTGCGGCATGTGGCCCAGGCCTTCGATCCGCTCAAAGTCGAGGCCGTCGATCTTGTCCAGCATCGGTTGGCCATGGACCGCCTCGCCGATTACCTGGTCGCCGGTGCCGAACAGAATGCCTGCCGGCATCGCAATTTCGCGGTAAGACCGTTCGATTTCGCCAAGATCCCGTTCCACGGCCACGACGTCGGTGGACGTGGCGAAATAGTGGGAGGGACGCAGCCCCAGCCATCCGCCGCCGCCGATCATGTAGTCTGCCGGAACCGCTTGCGGCGCGAAAATGAACTGCAGCGTCGGCTGCGCGTAACGGAGGCTGAGCGGTATCGCCACCGTATAGGCCAGGACGCGGCGCAGCAGCCGTGACGGAACATAGAGCAGGTCAAATCTCTGACGCCCCCTCGCTTCCAGATGCGTCAGTGGCGAGAGCAGCGCAATGCCGGAAATCGCGGTCGGATGCCCGGTCGCCAGCGCAAGCGCAACGGCCCCGCCGAGCGAATGGCCGACGACCAAAGGCCGCTCCAGGCGCAATTCCTCTATGAAGCGCCGCACGATGTCAGCCTGCTCGGGCAGCCGGCCGGTGGCCCCGGTTGCCCGAACTGAATAGCCCGACCCCGGCCGGTCGAGGGCGATCAGCCGGTAGCCAGGACCGAAGCGGCCGAACAGCGTCTGGCGGAAGTGGTGGAGTTGAGCGCCCAGCCCGTGCACAAAGACGATCGGCCTGCCGTCGCCCTCTTCCACATAGTGGATGCGGTTGCCGTCGATCTCGACGAATTTGCCGCAAGCCGGCACCAGTCTTTCGGCCTTTGCCGCAATCCGCCAGGTCGCAACTGTCACGGCCAGCACGGCAAGCGCCGCCGCGATGAGTAAGCCGACGAGCAACCACAGGACAAACGACATCAGCATGTTTTCACCCCAGCCGACCGACCGCACCATATCCGCAACGGCCGCCGCCACAAGCACTGATCCGGCTTTCGCATTGCGGCCGGCCGCGGGCCGCGTTATCTCAGGCGACCTTTGCTGCCGGAGCCCGCCATGCCTGAAATCGTCACCGCCGCCATGCTCGTCATCGGCGACGAAATCCTCTCCGGCCGCACCAAGGACAAGAACATCGGCCATCTCGCCGATATCATGACGGCGATCGGCATCGACCTGAAGGAAGTGCGCATCGTCCCTGACGAGGAAGACGAGATCGTTGCGGCGGTGAACGCCTCGCGTGCCCGCTACACCTACGTCTTTACCACCGGCGGCATCGGCCCGACGCATGACGACATCACCGCCGACTCCATCGCCAAGGCCTTTGGCGTGCCTTGCGAATACGACGCCAAGGCCTATGCGCTGCTCGAAGCAAGCTATGCCGGGCGCGGCATTGAGTTCACCGAAGCGCGCAAGCGCATGGCGCGCATGCCGCGCGGCGCCGACCATATCGACAATCCCGTCTCGGTCGCGCCGGGCTTCCGCATCGGCAACGTCCATGTCATGGCCGGCGTGCCGTCGATCTTCCAGGCCATGCTCGACAATGTGGTGCCGACGCTCAAGGCGGGCACCAAAATGTTGTCGGCCACGGTGCACTGTCCCTTCGGCGAGGGCCTGATCGGCGGGCCGCTGGCCGAGATCCAGAAGGCGCATCCAGGCACCATCATCGGCTCCTATCCCAAATATGGCGACGGCAAGTTCTGGACCGAGCTCGTTGTCCGCGCCCGCAGCGAGGAAGCGCTCGAGGCCGCGCGCAAGGACGTCGAGGCGATGGTGGCGGGCTTGGCCGAGGCAGGCTGATCCGCGGCTGGAACCAGTCAATGCGCTGAGGCGTTCCCTTGCCGCGCAGATGCGCGGGGTAAACAATTGAGGGACCAGCCATGCGCTTCAAGACGATCGTGGCCATTTTGCAGAACGAACAGGACGCCGAGCGCGTTCTCGATTGCGCCCTTCCGCTTGCCGAAAGATTCGAGAGCCATCTCGTCGGCATCCATGCCGAGGCGCTTCCCGTGCCCTACACATCGGCCACGGGCTTTCCCGACACCGAATTCCTGCAGGTCTCGGCCGAGATGAACAAGGAGCGCGCCGACAAATTGCAGGCCTATTTCCTCAAGCGGATCGAGGAATCCGGCCTCTCCTTCGAATGGCGAAGCCTGGAGAGCTTTTCCGGCGACAGCGCGCTGACCGGCATATCGAGCGTGCGCGCCGCCGATCTGATCATCGCCGCGCAGCGTGACACCGGCGGCGATCCGAGCGCCGATGTCGACACGCTGGTCTACGATGCCGGCCGGCCGGTGCTGGTCGTGCCGCATGACGGCCCGCTGGTGACAACCTTCAGGCGTGTGTTGCTGGCCTGGAACGGCAGCAAGGAAGCGGCCCGCGCGGCCTTCGACGCCCTGCCCTTCATTGCCGAGGCCGACAAGACCGACATTCTCGTCATCGATCCGCCCGAGAGCCTGGACGAATCCCCCGAGGCGGCCGGCGCCGAGATCGCGGCCGCCCTGTCGCGCCACGGCGCCAATGTCAGCGTCTCGGTGCAGAAGTCGGATGGCTCGGCAATCGACGATATCATCCAGTCGAGGATGGCCGAATCCGGCACCGACCTGCTCGTGCTCGGCGCCTACAGCCACTCCTGGCTGCGCCAGCTCCTGTTCGGCGGCGTTACCCGCACGGTACTGCGCAGCACGAATGTAGCCGCTTTCCTGTCGCGGTGACGCCGGAGCAACTCCGGGAAAAGCGTGACACGGTTCTCCGTCCGCGATGATATCTCAGTCGCGCTCTCGAAACGGAGGTCCACCGGTCTCCCGCGGAAGATCGTCGGAAATTCAGGTCGAGGGCCGTCCCACCTGCCGTGGTCAAACATCATCCGGGGACGTCCATCCGCTGTCCCTTGCCAAGAGCAAGGCTTTCCAGCTAATTCCGCCTGCATTCCATTGTTTCTGCGCGCTGATGGCGCGCGCTTGCGGAGTGCGCGAACATGTCCCTTCCCGAAAAAGCCTTTCCCGTCTCCTGGGACCAGTTCCACCGCGACGCCCGCGCGCTTTCCTGGCGGCTGTCCGGCGCCAACAAGGGACAATGGAAAGCGATCGTCTGCATCACGCGCGGCGGCCTGGTGCCCGCCGCCATCATCGCGCGCGAACTCGGCATCCGCGTCATCGAGACGGTGTGCGTCGCCTCCTATCATGACTACACCAGCCAGGGTCAGTTGCAGGTCCTGAAAGAGATTTCGCCTCCGCTGCTCGCCGATGACGGAGCCGGCGTGCTGATCATCGACGACCTGACCGACACCGGAAAAACGGCCGGCATAGTGCGCGCGATGATGCCGAAGGCGCATTTCGCGACGGTCTATGCCAAGCCGAAGGGCCGTCCGCTGGTCGACACATTCGTCACTGAGGTCAGTCAGGACACCTGGATCTACTTCCCGTGGGACATGGGCTTCACTTACCAGAAGCCGATCGCGGACGATCACGCCGGCTGAACGGCCATTTTGTTTTCCAGAGAATCTGCCTCAAACTTGGGTCGTGTAGTCGTACCAAGGAGCACGACTACTTTGCAGGATTGACTTTTTCTGGTGAGATTTTCCGACGGAGTGAAGTTTTTTACTTTTAAAGCTCATAATTCGCCGTAAGATTCGTAAGGTGGCAAACGATTCTGGAGGCTGGGGCAGCTTCTTACCATGTTGACGAGGCCGACGACGCACAACCAAATGGCCGAAAGAGTCAGGCGGCTCTTCGGCGTTGCGCCTTGTCGCCTGCAGGTTGCCGCCTTGCCTTGGCGCGAGAGTGAGAACGGCGTCGAGATCATGCTGATCACCAGCCGCGACACCGGTCGCTGGGTGCTGCCCAAGGGTTGGCCGGAGGCCAGGGAACCGCTTTGCGAAGCCGCCGCTCGCGAAGCAGGCGAGGAAGCCGGACTGCGCGGCTCCATATCGCATGTTGAAGCCGGCCGCTATTTCTACGCCAAAGTCCTCGCCTCCGGCGAGGAAGTGCCTTGCGAGGTACTGGTCTTTCCGCTGCATGTCGACCGCGTCGCGGACCGCTGGAAAGAGAAGCGCGCGCGAACGCGTAAATGGGTTGGCCCGAACGAAGCCATCCGGATGGTCAACGAACCCGACCTTTGCCAGATCATTGCCGGCTTCTGCGCCGCGCCGCGCAAGTTCGCCTGACCCGCTCAGGCAAGGCCAAAATCGTCGGAACTGAGCCGGGTCCAACGATCGCCCATCAACCCGCCGATGAAAATGTCGCCGGAGCGGACCGCTTCGATGACCTCGGCGATGCGCGAGCGGACCATCGTGCCCCCGGCATAGCGGAAGAAGACGTCCTTGTGGCCGAAGAGTTGCGGCATGAACCGGTTCTGCGTCTGCCCGGCGATGCCGACGCAGCCCATCTCCCGCGCAGCCGCGATGAGGCCGTCCAGTGTCGCTCCCCAGTGGGATCCGGACGCCTGGATTTGCAATAGGTTCGCGATGCCGCCGGCCTGGCCGTAGAAGGCGTAGCAGCCCAGCATCCTGCCCGTTTCGTCGTAAGTCCCGCCGAAATGAAGTGGCCCGTCGGCCCGCTTCTCGGCCGCCAGCGCGAGCAGCCGCGGCAACTCCTCGCCCTTCCAACTCGGCCGAAGGGAGTAATCGGTCATGAGGGCAGGCAGTTGCTCCGCAAATCGGGCCGCATCGATCGGCTCCCGGTGGATCCGTTGGGATGACGGATGCTGGGCCGATGGCTCGAATCTTCTTCTTGCAAGAGCGTCGAACGCTCTCGCGCAAGGATCGAGCGCCAGGCGAGGCAGCCCGGGCCATTTACGGCGCAGCACGGCAGCGGCCATGGCGCCCGGCCGGAAAATGCAGGTCCACTCCAGGCAATGCACCGGCAGCAGCTGATACTTCATCGGACGCGCGAACGCCAAGGATGTCCGGTTGGCGGAATCGGTCAGGTACAGGTCGAATTCACCCTGATGCAGGGCACGCAGCAATTGCGGGCCGGCCCAACCGTGATCGATGCTGGAGTCGGTCATGAAGGGACCGATGATGGCCGCGCTCAATGCCCTTCCATTGAGCTCATAGCGGGCTTTCAGAACGCCCATGAAGCCACCCAAGCGGCCCTGCGGATTGATCTGGACAAGAGCCTTGCTCTCATCCCCGTCCAGGTAAAGCCCCCTCATATAGTCCGCCGTCTGCGCGATCGCGCGATCGCGCTGGCGGCGACGATGGCGAAACTTCATCAGGAACAGCGCGGCGACCTGCTCGAGATCCTCGGCGGTTAAAGGCCGAACCGAGCCATGCTGGGATTCCAGTGGCGCAACCACCTGTCCCGGACTCGCGGAAACAAGATTCATCGTGATTGCCTATACGAAAGCGCTAAAGGCGGTCGTGCTTCTCAAAGGAAATCTCCGCCTGGTCGGCTTCCTGCGAAAAAATCCTATAGGCCTTCTTCTGCCATGTCTCATTTTCTTTTCTGTAAATACATTAAAATCATTGTCTGAATGTACGTGAGTACCTAAAAACTAAAATAGAATTTCCTAAAAATTTCAATATATATAAAGTAATTTGAAAAACATATTGAACCCCTTTAACCGCATGACGGGAGAGCGGTTGCAACCGCGTTGCGGCTGATGACGCCCGCCAAGCCGGGCGCCATCCTTTCCTCAGGCGACGAGGCCCTTGGTTAGCTCGAGCGCCTGACGCTCGAACAGCCGCCGGTAGATGCCGCCGTTCAGCCGGATCAGCTCGTCATGCGAACCTTCCTCGGCAATACGCCCGCGATCGAAGACCAGCAGCCGGTCGAGCGCGCGCACCGTCGAGAGCCGGTGCGCGATCACCAGGGTCGTGCGCCCAACCATCAACCGCTCCATAGCCTTCTGGATCAGCACCTCCGATTCCGAATCGAGGCTCGATGTCGCCTCGTCCAGGATCAGGATGCGCGCGTCAGCCAGGAAGGCGCGGGCGATCGCCACACGTTGACGCTCGCCGCCCGACAACTTCACGCCACGCTCGCCGACCAGGGTTCCATAGCCCTTGGGCAGACTGGTGATGAAATCATGCGCGCTCGCGAGTTTGGCCGCATGCTCGATCTCGGCCTGGCTGGCGCCGGGCCTGGCATAGGCAATGTTCTCGGCGAGCGACCGGTGGAACAGGATCGGCTCCTGCTGGACGATGGCGATCTGGCTGCGCAACGAAGCCTGCTCGACCTGCGAGATGTCCTGCCCGTCGATCAGAATCCGCCCGGCATTCACATCATAAAGCCGCTGGATCAGCTTGACGAAGGTCGTCTTGCCCGACCCCGAATGCCCGACCAGTCCGATGCGCTCGCCGGCCGCGATATCGACCGAGAAATCGCGGTAGAGCGGCAGAAGGTGGGTGCCGTAGTGGAACGTCACCTTGTCGAAGGCGATGTGCCCGTCGCTGATCCGGATCGGCCGAGCGCCGGGCCGGTCCTCGATGCCGAGCGGCTCGGACTGGAAGTCGACCAGTTCCTCCATGTCGTTGATCGAGCGCTGCAGGTTGCGGATATGCGTGCCGATGTCGCGCAGATAGCCCTGCAGCACGAAAAACGAGGTCAGCACGAAAGCAACGTCGCCGGCGCTCGCCTGGCCCCAGGCCCACAACATCAGGGCAAGACCGATCACCGCCGCCCGCATCAGCAGCAGCAGCACCCCTTGTGTGGTGCCGTTGGCAGTGCCGCGCATCCAGGTGCGGCCGGTGCGCAGGCGCCATTTGGCGACAACGCGCGCCAGCCGCGCTTCCTCGCGTGCCTCCGCGCCGAAGCCCTTGACGACGGCGTTGCAGCTCACCGCGTCTGCCAGCGAGCCGCCCAGCCGCGTGTCCCAGCTGTTGGCGAGCCGTGCGGCAGGCGCGACATAGCCGAGCGACAGCATCGCCGTGACGGCGATGAACAGCACCGAACCGGCGGCCACCACGGCCCCCATCAACGGCCAGAACCAGCCGAGCAGCAGCGTGGAGCCGACGAGCATGACGACCGACGGCAGCAGCGCGATCAGGATCGTGTCGTTGAGCAGGTCCAACGCCCACATGCCGCGCGTTATCTTACGCACCGTCGATCCGGCAAAGCTGTTGGCGTGCCAGTCCGTCGAGAAGCGCTGCACCCGATGGAAGGCATCGGCCGCAATGTCCGACATCATCTTCAGCGTCAACTCGACGATGCACAGGAACGCGACATTGCGCAGCACGACACCGGCCAGCGCCAGCGCGATCAAGGTCGAGAACGCCGTCATCGCCGCATTCCAGGCGACTGCGTCGGTTCCGGCGCCGCTGGCGACGGCATCGACCAGGCGGCCGGAATAGAAGGGTGTCAGCACGTCGGCGAGCGTCGAGAGCAGGAAGGCGCCCATGATGAGCGAAAGCCGCCACGGCTGGTGGCGCCAGTGGCTAAACGTAAAGCCAAGCACGCTGCGAAAGGCGCTTGCGCGCAGGTCGATCTTGAAACGAGCCATGATGTCATACGGGCGCAAACGAGCCCGGTCCCGGTAAAAAATCGAATTGGAAAACCCGCGTCCGCGCCCTGCGGCGTCCCTGAAAGCGGGAGGTTCAATATGGTAGGCCGCCTGCGCTGAGGCGGCGACCGGCAGCGTCAGATGCCTGGTCCACGTCTGGCTCTCCGAGAAACCCTCGGAGCGCCAACGCCGACCTAGGCCTCGCGGCCTCGCACAACGATGTCAAATCCTGCCATACGGTCCTCCCGGAAGGGAATCGCGGAAAGGTTGTTATAGGCAGGCATCAGCCGATCGCCAAGTCGGCCCGTCGCCAAAACGACATCTGGTCCAAGCACTGCGACGAATTTGCAACAACGGCGGGTTGTGGCCGGCCTCAGGCAACGGGTGAGCGATCCAGTCGCATGTAACGCCCTTCCGCCCGGAATCCGAACTTCTGGTAGAGGCCGTGAGCGTCGCTGGTCGTCAGGCTCCAATGAGAAACGGTCTTCATATCGGGATGATCGAGGAGCGCCTGCACAAGCCGCTTGCCGATGCCATGCCCACGACGCTCCGGCCAGACGATGACGTCGGCAAGATAGGCAAAGACCGTGTAATCGGTGATCGCGCGGGCGAAGCCGACCTGCTCGCCGCCATGATAGGCGCCGACGCAAAGCGAGTTGTCGAAGGCGCGGCGGTTGGCCTCGTCGGTGCGGGACGCACCCCAATAGCTTTGCATGAGCAGATCGGAGGTCACGCGGAAATCGATCCGCGACAGGTCGAAACTGATTTCAACGTCGTGCATGCGAAGGCTAGCCGCGGTCCCGGAACCGGTTGGTGATCGGATAGCGACGGTCGCGGCCGAAATTCTTCTTGGTGATCTTCACGCCGGGCGCCGCCTGGCGGCGTTTGTATTCGGCGATGTAGAGCAGGTGCTCGACACGTGTCACCGTGGCGCGGTCGTGGCCGCGCGCGACGATGTCGTCGACGCTCATCTCGTTCTCCACCAGGCATTCCAGGATGTCGTCCAGCACCGGATAGGGCGGCAGCGAATCCTGGTCGGTCTGGTTCTCGCGCAGCTCCGCCGACGGCGCCTTGTCGATGATGTTCTTCGGGATGACCTCCCCCGACGGCCCAAGCGCGCCCGGCGGCACATGCGAATTGCGCCAGCGCGACAGCGCATAGACCTGCATCTTGTAGAGATCCTTGATCGGATTGAAGCCGCCATTCATGTCGCCGTAGAGCGTGGCGTAGCCGACCGACATCTCGCTCTTGTTGCCCGTGGTGACCACCATCGAGCCGAACTTGTTGGAGATTGCCATCAGGATCGTGCCGCGGGCGCGGCTCTGCAGGTTCTCCTCGGTGATACCTTCCTGGGTACCCTCGAAGAGCTGGGTCAGCGCGTGCCTGAAGCCTTCGACTGGCTCGGAGATCGGCACGATGTCATAGCGGCAGCCAAGCGCGCGCGCGCAGTCCTCGGCGTCCTTCAGCGAATCCTTCGACGTATAGCGGTAGGGCATCATGACGGTGCGCAGCCGCTCTTCGCCCAGCGCATCGACGGCCAAAGCGGCGCAGATCGCCGAGTCGATGCCGCCGGAGAGGCCGAGCACCACGTTCTTGAAACCGTTCTTGTTGACGTAGTCGCGCAGACCCAGCATGCAGGCCCGGTAGTCGGCCTCTTCGCGCTCGGGGATCTTCGACATCGGGCCTTCCGAGCAGACCCAATGATCGCCTTTCCGTTTCCAGGTGGTGACGGCGACCGCCTCCTCGAACTGGCTCATCTGGAAGGCCAGCGTCTTGTCGGCCCCGATGGCGAACGAGGCGCCGTCGAAGATCAGCTCGTCCTGGCCGCCGAGCTGGTTGGCATAGATCATCGGCAGGCCGGTCTCGATGACCTGGCGGATGACGACCTGGTGGCGAACGTCGATCTTGGCGCGATAGTAGGGGGAGCCGTTCGGCACCAGCAGGATCTCGGCGCCGCTTTCGGCAAGCGTCTCGCACACGGCGATGTCGCCCCAGATGTCCTCGCAGATCGGAATGCCGATGCGCACGCCGCGGAAGTTGACCGGACCCTGCAGTTCCGGCCCGGCCTGGAAGACGCGCTTCTCATCGAATTCGCCATAATTCGGCAGGTCGAGCTTGTAGCGCTCGGCGATGATCTTGCCGCCGTCGGCGAAGACGATCGAGTTATGCGTGCCGGTCCGGCGCTTCAGCGGCGTGCCGACGATGACGCCCGGCCCGCCATCGGCGGTGTCCTCGGCGAGGTCCTGCGCCGCCTTCTCGCAAGCCTTCAGGAAGGAAGGCTTCAGCACCAGGTCTTCCGGCGGATAGCCGGCGAGGAAGAGCTCGGTGTAGAGCACCAGATCGGCGCCCTGGCGCGCCGCGTCCGCCCTCGCCTCGCGCGCTTTTGCCAGATTGCCGGCGACGTCGCCGACGGTCGGGTTGAGCTGGGCGACGGCAATGCGCAGGATATCGGGAGCGGTCTTGGTCATGCTACGGATTTAGCGTGGCTGAAATCGCCCCGCAATGGCGTTTGGTTGTGCCACTTGGGACATAATCGGCAGAGCCGACTATCTCCCTGATCGATCGACGGACGTCGATCGATCCCAACCACCTAGTCGCCCATATATTCGCGCAGCGCCTCCGCCGAGCGGTTCTCGCCGATCGACATCGCCAGGATGCGCGAGATGTGGCGGCGCGGCAGGCCGGTCTCGGCCGACCATTGGTTGATCTGCGCCTGGATCTTGTCGAGGTCCCGCTTCGAGGTCGGGTTTTCGGCGATGTCGAGGCCGGCATCGCGCAATGCCGCCACCATGTCGGTAGAGACGACAAACGTGTCCCATTCGAGCCAGCGCAGGAAATACTGGCCGGTGTTGCCGCCGAGCCGGCTGCCATGCTTGGCGAGATACGCGGTCAGGCCGACCTGATCGTCCGCGGGCCAGGAGGCGATGAATTTGCCGAAGCTGCCATTCTCCTTCGAGACGCGATCGACGAAGGCGGCGTTGTCGCGCACCGACTTGATCTTCTGCGGGTTGCGCACGATGCGGCTGTCGGATGCAAGCTCGTGCCAGAAGTCGTCCGGCTGGAACAGAAGCCGCTTCGGCTCGAAGCCGAGGAATGCCTCCTCGAAACCCGGCCATTTCTGCTCAATGACGCGCCACACGAAGCCTGCGGCGAAGATGCGCTCGGCCATGGTCGAGAGAATGCGATCATCGGGGACTTTCGCCACCGCCGCATTGTCGGGCTTGGGGCCAAGCAGTGGAGCGAGCACCGCCTCCCCGCCCTTTCGCTTTGCCGCCCGTGCATGGATTTTCTGGAAATCGAGCATCTTTGTCCTCGCCTGTTCGCCGCAATCTAGCACTTCACGTCCGGCCCGGCAGCCTCTACCTCTATCGACGCCCGGCCGAAGGAGAGGACAAATGAACAAGATCGTCGAAGACATGGCGAACCGCCTGCTCAAGCGAAAGCCGGACGGTTTCGGTCCGCTCGAGAGCCGCGTGCTCCAGTCGACGCTCGAGCGCACCACCATCACCCGCGACACCAACAAGGCCGTGGCCTTCCACGAGACCTATGGCGACCGTATTGCCGACACCATCGCCAGGATCGGCGGCTCCTGGTCCTTCATCCTGAGCTTCCTGGCCTTTCTTGTTGTCTGGACTGCCGGCAACGCCTGGCTGCTCACCCGCGACGCCTTCGATCCCTACCCTTTCATCTTCCTCAACCTTGTTCTGTCGATGCTGGCGGCGATCCAGGCGCCGGTGATCATGATGTCGCAGAACCGCCAGACCGAGCGCGACCGCATCGACGCCGCCCATGACTACGAGGTCAATCTGAAGGCCGAGATCGAGATCATGGCCCTGCATGAAAAACTCGACGAGCTTCGCCATAGCGAGATCATCGGCATGCGTGACGAAATCCTGCGCATGGCCGAGCAGATCAGGCGCATTGACGAAAAACTGTCCGCGCGGCCCGCAACGGAATGAGCGAGACCATCCATCGCCTCATCGAGCAATACGGGCTGATCGCGGTCTTCCTGGGTTGCGTGGCCGAAGGCGAAAGCGCGGCGATCCTGGGCGGCTTCTTCGCTCATCAGCATGTTTTCGTGCTCTGGCAGACTTTCTTTGCCGCCTTCCTCGGCGCCTTCGCCGGCGACACGTTCTTCTTCACCATGGGGCGCAGCTTCGCCGAACATCGCTATGTGAGACTGTTGCGCAGGCGTCCGGGCTTCAGCCGCGCCTATCGCCTGCTCAACACCCATCCCAACATTTTCGTGCTGACCAACCGCTATATCTACGGCATGCGCCTGGTCGGCGGCGTCGCCGCCGGCCTATCGACCGTGTCCATGCCGCGTTTCGTCATCCTGAATGCTATCTCGTCCGCGGTCTGGTCGGCCCTGTTCAGCGGCATCGGCTATGTCTTCGGCCTGGGCGCGGAGGAAATCGTGGGCCAGGCGTTTGCTCGCCATCAGCGCCTGCTCATCGCCCTCGGCGTCGGCATCGTTATCGCCGTGGTCGCCTGGTTGGTAGGCCATCACTTCGCGAAGCGCGAACGCGCCAGGGAAGACCAGGCAGGATCTTGATCAATCCGCGAGGATCAGATCGGCGCGCCGACAAGGCGTTCGATGAGGGCGATACCCCAGACGCCGCCGGCGATCACGATCGAAATCAGCACGGCCAGCGAACCGCAGTCCTTGGCAAGTTGGATGTCGATGTGGAATTCGCGCGAGATTGCGTCGCAGGCCGCCTCGATGCCGGTGTTGAGCACTTCGACCATGATCAGGAGCAGCACAGCACCGATCAGCAGGGCATAGCCGCGCCAGGAAACCGAGATGAACCAGCCGGCCGGCAAGGCGAGCGCCAGCAACAGCAATTCCTGCTGGAACGCCTTTTCGTGGGCGGCCAACTTGCGGAAGGCCCGCACTGAATTGATGAAAGCATCGATCAGCCGCTGCATTCCTCTGCCCCTTTGCGAGTCACCGGCAGGGGATATCGCAATGGTGGGATCAAGGGAATAAGGCAGCCGCTGCAAAATTCATCCGCCCGCGACCTTTATCGACGGCGCCGATTTCTCGAACTGCGGCAACCCGTCCTCGATCGAATAATAATCGCCCTTGTCGCCGACGAAGATGTGGCATTCGCCCCGAAGCCCGCTCGGTTCCTCGAATGAACCAGCCATAACCGAAACATATGCATCGCCTTTCGGCTTCCAGAACAGCACCGAGCCGCATGTCTTGCAAAAGCCACGCTTGGCGAAGTCGGATGCCTCATACCAGGTGAGATTTTCCATGCCTTCGATAACGATGTCGGCGTCCGCTACATTGGTTGCGGCGTAGAAATGGCCGCTCTGCTTGCGGCATTGTGAACAATGGCAATAAATCACGCCGCGTAGCGGGCCCTTCGTTCTGAAACGCACCGCCCCGCACAGGCACGATCCGCTATGATTGTCGTCCATTCCGGCCTCCTTCGACGTCGTCTGCACCGTTCATTGCCGGATGTAGAATTTCAGTTTTGAGATGACCGGGCACCGGAAAATGCGACACCGAAGCGACGCGTTTCAGAAGCTGCCCCTGCACCGCTTTGCATCCTGTGGTAGCAAGGACAATGAGGAAATGCAGGCTATTAAGGAAACTTTAGCGTGGAGCCCCTGAGTCGTAAGGGCTCGCGCTCAATAAGTGCCATAGTAAGTCACAGCAAGGTCTAGCAGCGGTTTTTGGCTTGCTCGCGCTCCCGTCCCGCTCCTCTTCCAAGCACCTGCTAATATGAAACCCGATCCGGATTTAATGTTGCGCCGTTCTCATCTGACGAGGGTGAAGAGAAAACACAGCACGGGCGCCAGACAACGATGAAGAGACCATCCGGTTGAAGCGGGAATTGCGGAGACATTGGACTGGCACATTGCCCATGACCCTAAGCGCGATGTCGAAGAATATCTCAGAGCATGGCGGGAGAACTGGGCGAAATCAGATGACGATGATCTGTAGAGCCCTCGGCTACTTCCAAGGACCATTGATCAGCAGCAGCACCGCAAAGGTGCCCCATGCCACGATGTTCACTACCCAAATGCACCACCCAATAAGACGGGTTTTCAGGTACTGGGGAAGTGGGAACTGCATGCTTGTCCCATCCAACTCATCCGCCGACATCCGAAAGCGTTTCTTTGTCGACGCCCCAAAATAAGAACTCGAATAGTCCCCCAATGACCAAAAATGCACGACCAGCTCATGGTTCGGCGCTATGTCCCCGATCAACAGTGGCTTACCTGTTTTGACTTCCAGCAAGTCATGGCTGTCATCAATCTGATACACCCGTATAAATCGTCCACCACCACACTAACGTTTGTTAGCTTCTTTTTACTGGCGTTTCGCAAGCTAAGCGATGTATACGTTTTGATGCTCGCATAGCTCAAAAGCGCACTGCGTTCAGCGTTGTGTTCTTCTTCGTAGCGGAGAGTGTTTCTCACGTAATCGGCCACGATCCTTGAGACAAGTTGACTCGATTTTGCGGCCGAAATCCTCACTTTCGCCTGCAACCGCAAACGAGAATCAAAGACGTACTTCTTTATTAGCGGCGCAATTGCAACTCTCGTCAGCAGGCCTAGGACTGCAAACACTATCTGGATACTGCTCATTCGTGTTGGCCCGTGATGTCAGGCCGATATAAGTCACGAATTTTCCTCATCGAATCAATGAATACCCCCAAAGCGCCAGCACACGACAATATACGAAATGGCGATCATTGCGTAGGCGAATTGAAGGCCTGCCGCCGGATCGATCCGCCCTGCACAAGCTCCCGCCGCGCCCTGCACGACTCTCGCCGCATCTATTGCAGGAAGAAAGAAGCGAGACATACAAACAGTGCAGCCGCACAGTACGCCACGGCTAATGTGGCAGCGACCCATGCGCCGATGACCAGAACCCAAGCGATAAAACCGGCCAGCCGCCATTGAAACATTTCGTCACGAGCCAATGGAAAGTTCCATCCGGGTGGATAGAACAGCTCTTCTTCCTTGGCCTTCTTCGGACGCCTGTTGCCAATGCGTATGTATATGCGAATGGGAAAAAAAGATCGGAGCGGTTTGGTTTTTTCGTCGCTCATCATTCGATCCCACTTTGCCCACAGATCTTCTAGCACAGTTCCGTATGCAAGTGAGGACGACTCTGCTCACCGGCCAGCGAAGGCATAAAGCATACCGTCCAAATTCGTTTTGGCGAGGACTCGACCACATATAGCCGCCAAGATATTCATTGGGCCGCTGAATGCAAAGCGGATCAAGCAAGGAAATCGGTAGGTTCTTTCAGGGGATAATATATTCCAAGGATTGACTTGCGCTCGGCCAAGAAGCAGGGTTACGGTCCTGTCATTTTTTGGGGGTTGAACTATGGGGACAGATACGTGGCAAGCGGCGCGCGAACCAACAAGACCACCGCCGCAGAGCCCAAGACCACCATCACAGCCATCGCCAGCGCCGACCCGGCAATCACCCGGGACTGTGAAGAACAATCCGGCCCCGGCGCCGCATCCGAACCCAAGGCCGACGAAGAGGGGGTAACCCTAAACTGCCTCATGAACGCGCGCTATCACAGCGCGCGCGAGGCATTTCTGGACGCCGTGCATCGGTGGTTCATGTTCGGTGTGATCATCAGCGGCGCCGGAGCGGTCTCCGGGCTTTTTGAGGAAGCAATTCCAAATTTCAATATAATCTGTGGCGTGGTAGCAGCGGTCTTAGGAGCCGCTGACCTAGCGTTCGATCTGTCGAACAGGGCGCGAATGCATGCGCTTATGAAGCGCCGCTATTTCGAACTGCTTTCTGACCTCCGTGACGGCCAGAAAACAATCTCTCAGGCGGAAGCTTGCACGCATCGCTACAGCGCGGATGAGGAACCCGCTTACAACGCCTTGTTGATGGCATCGTGGAACGCTGCTCAGCAAAGTGTTTACGGGGAGCGAGCAGCGTTGCTGGACATTCCTCGTTCGCACCGCTGGTTGCAAAACTTCTGGCGTTATGAAGGGACGGATTACTCCTACCGAGAGAGTCCCAAGCCATCGGACAATTGAACTCCGTCCCCATCACCCTCTGCATCACACTGGAGAGACAGGGCGGCGCGCCCTAGCGATTTTCTCAGTTTGCCTAAGCAGGCTTCAGTGCTGCCGGATCGCAAAACATTAGTGCGGCCAACCAAATTTGCACGCCATTTCAATACTTTGGCTTGTTGCTCTATGTTGCGCGATGTTGCTGGGTGTTCGTCCTTAAGGAAACTTTAGCAGGACTGCATTTATGGTTCCCACAAGCGATGGTCGTGTTGGGGACGCGCCGTCGCAATTCTGATTCAAATCCCCGCGTGAGCGAACGCCGGCGGTGGCAGGTCTCCGGTCGCACTGAAGGGGCAGTGAACAGACATGAAGCCGGCAGCCATTCCGACCGACAGGAATACCGACATCGCCAGCACCGTCGTGACGACGATGCGACAGCTCGGCGTGCTTGGCCTGCCGCGTAACTATGAAATCTTCTACGAGGCGCTCAGCAGCAGCAATCGCGAACTCAGCCTTGCCGTCGTCTCGTTGAGCAACCGCCCAACCCAGGAAGATCTCGACCGCATCGGACGGAGCTTCTTCCCGCAGCACCACGGCCCCGCCATTGTCGAGCACGCCCGTGAAGTGGTCGCCAAGGAGCTCGAGGACATCGCCGCCCTGTTGCGCAGCGAGCGCTCGCATATCGAGAAGTATGGCCGCATCCTCGACGAGACCTCGAGCGGCCTGAGCAATCGCAGCCTGCTTTCGCAAGAACTCCTGCAGAAGATCGCAGGCGCGATGTCGGCCGCCACCAGCTCGACGATCGACCATGGCCGTCAGATCGCCAGCACGCTCAGCGAAAAGACAGCCGAGCTTGAAAGCGTCAAGTCGAAGCTCGAGGAATACAAGCGGCTTGCCGACACCGACCCGCTTACGCAGCTGTGGAACCGCCGCGCCTTCGACAAGGAGATCACCCGGATCTACAACAGCAACCGCGGCATACTGTTCAACGCCTTGATCCTTGCCGATATCGATCATTTCAAGGACATAAACGATCGCTATGGCCACCCGGTCGGCGACAGGATCCTGCAGATCATCGCCGAGATCTTCCAGTCTAGCGTGCGTGCCGACATATTTGTCGCGCGCACTGGCGGCGAGGAGTTCGCGCTTATCGTCGAAGGCGCCAGCGAGGAAGCCACATACGAGATCGCCGAGCGCATCCGCGCGCTCGTCGAGCAGACCCCGTTCACCGGCAGCCAGACCGGCATGAACTACGGCACCGTTACCGTATCGATGGGCATCTGCATGGCCTCGGAGGCGGAAAACCCCGAGGATCTCTACACCAAGGCCGACCAGGCGCTTTACCGCTCCAAGGTCGGCGGCCGCAACCGTGTGACAAAGCACTCGGCCACGGTCAGCCGAGCTGGCAAAAGCTGGCTGCTTTACAAGAAAGACTGACACACCCCTTTCCAGGCGAATTTTTGTGGATTATATTTTCTACAGAAATGAAAGGGTGCGCTTATGCAACGTCCAGTCGCGGCCGCGACGGCGGCCGAAAATGCCGTCATTACCAAGGCCACGCTTCGCGCGGCCGACCTGCTCGATATCACCGCCAGGACGCTTGCCTTGGTCATCGGCGTGTCGGAAGCAACGGTCTCGCGCATGCGCCGGCAGGAATTCCTGCTTGAACGCGGCACCAAGCCGTTCGAATTGGCGGTGCTGTTCGTGCGCCTGTTCCGCTCGCTCGACGCCATCGTCGGCGGCGACGAGACAGTCGCCCGGGCGTGGTTGAAGAATCCCAACACCACGCTCGACGGCACGCCGCTCGAAAAAATCCTGACGATTGCCGGACTTGTCGATGTCATTGCCTACCTGGACTCCCGGCGCGCTCTCGTCTGAGGCCGTCCGGCTCGAAGGCAAGTACTGGCGGATGGTCGAGGCGCAGCACCGCGTCTCGACCCTTAAGCTCATCGACACGCTCGACGAGCAGGCGCTGCTTGAGGATCTCATCGAGGACACCAAGCCGCGGATCCCGCTTGAGTGCCGACATCTCCACTATCTGTTGGCGACGCCTTTTCGCTACGGCTCCGTCTATCCGTACGGCTCCCGCTTCCGCCGCGCCGGCAAGACGAAAGGCGTCTACTACGCTGCCGAGACGGTGCTGACGGCGGTGGCGGAGATGGCCTTCTACCGCTTGCTGTTTTTTGCGGAGTCGCCGGCGACGCAATGGCCGAGCGACGCGGCGGAATACACCGCCTTCGCCGCCGCGATAAAATGCGACCGCGCAGTCGACCTGACACGGCCGCCGCTCGATCGCGACGAGAAGGCCTGGACGCACGCCACCGACTACACCGCCTGCCAGGCGATCGCCGACGTCGCGCGTGAGGCCGAGCTGCAGGCGATCCGCTATCGCTCGGCGCGCGATCCCAAGGGCGTCAATATCGCGCTGTTGACGTGCAAGGGCTTTGCCAAGGCAAAACCGCTGGAGCCGCAGACCTGGCGCATCCGGATCGGCTCTTTCGGCCTTCAGGCGATCTGCGAATTCCCGGACAAGCGGCTGGAATTCTCACGCACCGCCTTTGCCGATCCCCGATTGGCCGGCATGCGCTGGGAGCGGGCCACCTGAAATCGGCGATGAGCTGCGTTGAGATTCAGGTCGGGCCGGGCAGAAAACCGTCATTCGCAGGCCGCCCTCACCCGAATATCGATCCAGTTTAGGCCAGGATGTTCACCGCACGCGCCGCCACCAGCGCGATCGTCAGGAGCGAGATCATCGCTTCGGCCATCATCAGGAGCTTCGCGCGCTGCGTGAGCGGCAAGGTGTCGGTCGGCGAGAACGCCGTGGCATTGGTAAAGGCCAGGAAGACATAGTCGACGAAGCCCGGCAGCCAGCCCTGTATCTCGCGATCTGGTAGCGTCATTTGCGGAAACAGGAAGTCTGCCTGCGCGCGCTTGACCAGCCCGCAGGTCGGCGGGCCTCCCCGGTCAGTGCTCCAGAACCACAGCGCAAAGACAATCACATTGGTGACCCAGATGTTGAGCGCGTCGACGAGCAGCGTCGTGCCGGCCCCGGCATGCCCTTCCAGCAACGCCCGCACCAGGAAGACCAGCGACCCGCAATTCATGATGCTGATGACGCCGGTCATCACCAATGCTGCGCGGCGGATATAGAGGCGCAATCGGCCGATCGCGTACCAATGCTCATGGTCGACGGCGTTGCGCGTCGCCATTTGCGTCCAGGCCGTCGCGATCGACAGGGGCGCCAGCAGCGCCGCCTCCACTGTAGGGGCCAGCCAGCGCGGACCGAAGGACAGGTTGTTGATGACCAGAAGCTGCAGGCAGATGACGACGAGAACCGCGGCGCGCGCCGACCAGAAATCGAGGCCCCGGTGATGGATGACGGCATGCTGATGGCGCATGGAGGAACCTGTATTGCTAAAACCGCGGCGCTACGGACGGGCTCCGGCAATGATCGGCCGGCCGGTCCTGCCCGAAGCGCCGGCGACGGGTTCCATCGCAATCTTGGTTTTACGATGTTGCGGAAGAATACTTTTTCGTAAGCTTTTGCTATCGGACTGTTCAGCAATCCATCGGTATGATTTTAGGCCCGTATGTCGAGAACCAGTGAATCCGTGCATGTCTGGCCCGCCGCGGCTGCGGCGGAAGACGATCTGTCTTCCATCTGTAACGGTCTGGTCCGGCATCCATGGCGGTTACTGGCGCTTTTGTGCCTGATCCAGATCGCCTGCTGGACCGTCATGCCCGCGCTCGTCAACGTTGGGCCGCCGCGCGACGTCGTCGAGGGTTTCATGTGGGGACGCGAATGGGTGCTGCTGACCTACAAGCACCCGCAACTCCCCTGCTGGCTGCTCGAGATCAGCCACCTGCTCACCGGCTCGTTCCGCTGGCCGCAATATATGCTGTCGCAGTTGATGATCTCGACGACTTTCGTCCTGGTCTACCTTCTCGCGCGCGACATCATGGGCCCGACCCGGGCGATCGCCGCCGTGCTCTTGATGCCGTCGATCTATTTCTTCGGCTGGCCGACCCCGCAATTCAACCATGATTACGCGCAAATGCCGTTCTGGGCCGCAATCTCATGGTTGCTGTGGCGCTCGGCGCGCGACGGCCGTCCAGGCTGGTGGCTCGCCCTCGGCCTCGTCTCGGGCATCGGGCTCTACGCAAAGTTCTCGACGGCTCTGCTACTGGTGTTCGGTGGTATCTGGATTTTGTACGACGCCCGCGCTCGAAGCCGGCTTGCCACCCCATGGCCATGGCTCGGTCTTGCGGTTTTTCTGGGCCTCGCGGCGCCGCTGGCAATTGCGCTTTTCCGCCTCGATTTCCTGCCGCTGACCTATGCGGAGCATCGCAACGCCTGGGTGCTCGCTAACCGCGCACGACTCTACTATATCGGCGTTCAGCTTGCAGGGCTTGCCGCTCTTCCCGCCGTTCTTGCTATTTCCGGCCTGCTGCGACGGCGGCCCGACCCGGCACGAGACCCCTTACCGGCCCGCCGTGCCCCCGAGCGGCGCGCGATTGTCTACCTGGCATGGATGGGCCTGGGGCCGGCGCTCCTGATCATGGCCGCCTCGCTGTTTACCGGCACCGGCGAGTCCTGGGGCGCGACGATGTACAATTTGGTCGGCACCCTCGCGGTTGCACTCTTGGGACAGCGCCTGGGCGCGGCCGAGTTGCGCCGACTGACGCTGCTGGCACTGCTATGCGTGGTCGGCGTATCGAGCGCCTATGCGATTACACGCTGGACCGGTTGCAACGTCCTCGGTCGCCTGCAGCCGATGTGCTGGCCGGCACGATCGATCTCGCAGACGGCCGAAGCGATCTGGCATGAGACGGTACCAGGACCACTGGGCATCGTCGGCGGCGAGGACGGCGTGGCTCAGCTTGCCGGGTTGGAAGCGGCGGACCAGCCGTCGATTTTCACGACGCTCGACAGGCGCCTTGCCCCCTGGATCACGGACCAGCGCCTGCGGGATCAGGGCCTGCTGCTGGTATGGCCGACCGGTTGGAGGCTCTCCCCGCAACAGCAGGCCTGGATCGCCGGCCTGCCGGTCAAGACCGTGCCATTCGACTGGTCGCTTAAGGCACCGCCGCTGGAGATCAGCTTTGCCGTCATTCCGCCCGGCAGGACCAGTTTCCCGGGCGATCCGCCCGGACCGCCCGATCCGGAATGACCCGCGATTTGAAGTTTATCAGCCCGACGTCAAAAGGCGACGGCATCGCCGCCAGCGCCTCCGACGATAGGCGTCAAGCCTCTGTTCACGCGTTAGCGGCCTGCTTGTGCTGGACCGGATGGCTCTTCTTGAGCAGGTCCGAGACCAGGAAGGCGAGCTCGATCGCCTGATCGGCGTTGAGGCGCGGGTCGCAATGGGTGTGATAGCGGTCCTGCAGGTCTTCCGCCGTGATGGCGCGGGCGCCGCCCGTGCATTCGGTGACGTTCTTGCCGGTCATCTCTATATGGATTCCGCCCGGATGCGTGCCTTCCGCGCGATGAACTTCGAAGAAGGTCTGCACTTCCTTGAGGATGCGGTCGAACGGCCGCGTCTTGTAGCCGGCCGCCTCGATCGTGTTGCCATGCATCGGATCAGACGACCAGACAACGTTGCGGCCTTCCTTCTTAACTGCCCGCACCAGCTTCGGCAGATGCTCGGCGACCTTGTCGGAGCCGAAGCGCGCGATCAGCGTCAGACGGCCCGGCTCGTTTTCGGGATTGAGCAGGTCGATCAATTCCATCAGGCCGTCCGGCGTCAGCGACGGCCCGCATTTCAGGCCGAGCGGATTCTTGATGCCGCGGCAATATTCGATATGCGCGTGATCTGGCTGGCGGGTGCGATCGCCGATCCAGATCATGTGGCCCGAGGTCGCGTACCAGTCGCCGGAGGTCGAATCGACTCGCGTCAGCGCTTCCTCATAGCCGAGCAGCAGCGCCTCGTGGCTCGTGTAGAAATCCGTCTCGCGCAGCGCGAAATTGGTTTCGGACGTGATGCCCACCGCGCGCATGAAATCCATCGTCTCGGTGATGCGGTTGGCGAGCGATTCGTATTTTTCTCCCTGCGGGCTGTCGGCGACGAAGCCCAGCATCCAGCGATGCACGTTCTCCAGGCTGGCATAGCCGCCCTGCGCAAAGGCGCGCAGAAGATTGAGCGTCGCGGCGGACTGGCGGTACGCCATCTCCTGGCGCGCCGGATCCGGAATGCGCGAGGAGGCATCGAATTCGATGCCGTTGATGATGTCGCCGCGGTAGCTCGGCAGCGTCACGCCGGCCTTGGTCTCGTTGTCGGACGAGCGCGGCTTGGCGAACTGGCCGGCGACGCGGCCGACCTTCACCACCGGCTGCGCGCCGGCGAAGGTAAGCACCACCGACATCTGCAGGAAGACGCGGAAGAAGTCGCGGATGTTGTCGGCGCCATGCTCGGCAAAGCTCTCGGCGCAGTCACCGCCCTGGAGCAGGAAGGCTTCGCCGGCTGCCACGGCCGCCAGCTGCTTCTTCAGCTTGCGCGCCTCGCCGGCAAAGACCAGCGGCGGGTAGGTCGCAAGCCGCGCTTCCGTGGCCTGCAAAGCCCCAAGGTCCGGATAGGCCGGCACCTGCTTGATCGGCTTTGCTCTCCACGAATTCGGCGACCATTTCGTCATCGCTGCACCCAACGCCCTTCCAGAGCAACTCCAGGAAAGTGTAACGGCTTTCCGTCCGGAATTGCGTCAAACAAACCGGCGAGCGTGCTTGCCCGCCATTCCAGCCTCGATACGAGGTCGCGGCTCCTTACACGAAGCCGACTGCCTATTCTAGCCGGGTTTTTCAGTGGTGGCGAATGCGTTGAGCTGCTCGGCTTCCAATGTAGACGCCGTTACGCGGCCTTGTCGACGAGCCGCGCCAGTTGCGTCATCACCACGGCCGAGCCGGCGAGCCGCTTCTCCGCGTTCGGCCAGTCGCGGATGAAAACGACGCTATGGTCGGCCCTGATCTTGGCCAGCGATCCCTGCTCGCCGATGAACTTGACCAGCCCGACCGGATTGGGGAACTCGCGCTTGCGGAAATGAATGACGACGCCCTTCGGGCCTGCATCGAGCTTCTCGACATTGGCCTTGCGACAGAGCGCCTTGATGAAGACGATCTTCAACAGATGCGTCACCTCTTCCGGCAGCGGCCCGAAGCGGTCGATCAGCTCGGCGCCGAAACCGTCGATCTCCTCGGTGGTCTCGAGGTCGCCCAGGCGCCGGTAAAGCGCCATGCGGAGCTGCAGGTCGGGCACGTAGCTCTCCGGGATCATCACGGCGGTGCCGACTGCGATCTGCGGCGACCAGCCGCCGTCCTGCGCCTCGCCGGTATCCTTCACCTCGGCCACCGCCTCTTCCAGCATCTGCTGGTAAAGCTCGAAGCCGACCTCCTTGATATGGCCGGACTGCTCTTCGCCCAGAAGATTGCCGGCGCCACGGATGTCGAGGTCGTGGCTGGCGAGCTGGAACCCTGCGCCGAGCGTGTCGAGCGACTGCAGCACCTTCAGCCTGCGCTCGGCCGCATCGGTGAGCTTGCGGTTCGCCGGCAGCGTGAACAGCGCATAGGCGCGCACCTTCGAACGGCCGACGCGGCCGCGCAACTGGTAGAGCTGCGCGAGGCCGAACATGTCGGCGCGATGGATGATCAGCGTGTTTGCGGTCGGGATATCGAGCCCGGATTCGACGATGGTGGTCGACAGGAGCACGTCATACTGACCGTCGTAGAAGGCGTTCATGATGTCGTCGAGCTCGCCCGGCGGCATCTGGCCATGCGCCACCGCCACTTTCAGCTCCGGCACGGATTCCCTCAGGAAATCATGGATTTCGGCCAGGTCGCTGATACGCGGCACGACATAAAAGGAATGGCCGCCGCGATAGCGCTCGCGAAGCAGTGTCTCGCGTATGACCAGCGGATCGAAGGGCGAGATGAAGGTGCGCACCGCCATGCGGTCGACCGGCGGCGTGGCGATCAGCGAGAGCTCTCGAACGCCGGTCAGCGCCAGTTGCAGCGTGCGCGGGATCGGCGTCGCCGACAGCGTCAGCACATGCACGTCGGACTTGAGATCCTTCAGCCGCTCCTTGTGCTTGACGCCGAAATGTTGCTCCTCGTCGATGATCAGCAGGCCGAGGCGCTTGAACGAGATCGAGCTGCCGAGCAGCGCGTGCGTGCCGACGACGATGTCGACCGTGCCTTCGGCGATGCCCTTCTTGGTCTCCGCCAATTCTTTTGAACCAACCAGGCGCGACGCCTGCGCAATGCGGATCGGCAGGCCCGAAAAGCGCTGCGAGAAGGTTTTGAAGTGCTGCCGCGACAACAACGTCGTCGGCACCACGACCGCGACCTGGAACCCCTCCATGGCCGCTATGAAGGCGGCGCGCAACGCAACTTCCGTCTTGCCGAAACCGACGTCGCCGCAGATCAGCCGGTCCATCGGTTTGCCGGCGCCGAGATCATCCAGGACGGAATCGATCGCCGTCTGCTGGTCGTCGGTCTCCTCATAGGGGAAACGGGCGGCGAACTCGCCATAAAGCCCTTCCGCCGGGATCATGGAGGGCGCTGCACGCATCTGCCGCTCGGCGGCGATGCGGATCAATTGCCCGGCCATATCGAGCAGACGCCGCTTCAGCCGTGCCTTGCGCGCCTGCCAGGCGCCGCCGCCCAGCTTGTCGAGCGTCGCCTCAGCCGAATCCGAGCCATAGCGCGACAGAAGCTCGATGTTTTCCACCGGCAGGAACAGGCGATCGTCGCCGGCGTAGTGGATTTCGAGACAGTCATGCGGCGCGCCGAGCGCTTCGATGGTGCGCAAGCCGATGAAGCGGCCTATGCCATGGTCGGCATGGACGACGATGTCGCCTGCCGACAGCGACGAGGCTTCGGCTATGAAATCGGAGGCCTTCTTCTTGCGCTTGGAACGCCGAATGAGCCTGTCGCCGAGGATGTCCTGCTCGGCGACGACGACCAGATCGTCGGTCTCAAAGCCGGATTCGAGCGGCAGCACGGCAAGGCCCGCCTGCCCCGGCTCTAGCTTTTCGACCTCGGCCAGCGTCGCGACAGCTTTCAGATTACTGAGATGGTGCTCCGCGAGAATTTGTCCGAGCCGGTCGAGCGAGCCTTCGGTCCAGCCGGCGACGACGACGCGGCGACGCGCCGCGCGCTCGTCGGCAATGTGCTTCACGACGACGTCGAAGACGTTGATGTTGGGATCGGCGCGCTCCTCGGCAAAGCTGCGGCCTTGCCGCGAGCCGCCATGGAAGACTTTTTTGCCACCGACGTCGGGGGCATCGAAGACGGTGAAGTCTATGTCCTCGCGCGGTCCGAGCGACGCCTTGAGGTTTTCGGGCGAGAGATACAGCAGATCCGGCGCCACCGGCTTGTAAGGGACGGCATCCTTGAGCGCGCTGTCGGCCTGCTTCCGGCGTGCCTCATAGTGGTCGAGGATCAGCGTGTGGCGCTCGGCCAAGGCCTCATGGGCCAGATGGTCGAACACGACGGGCGCATCCGGCAGATAGTCGAACACGGTCGCCAGCCGCTCATAGAAGAACGGCAGCCAGTGCTCCATGCCGGCGAAGCGGCGGCCTTCGCTGACCGCAGCGTAGAGCGCGTCGTCGCGCGACGGCGCGCCGAAGGCCTCGATATAAGAGCGGCGAAAGCGGCTGATCGTTTCCGGTGTCAGCGCCACCTCGCTCATCGCTTGCAGCGACATCGACTTGCGCTGCCCGGTGGTGCGCTGCGTCGCGACGTCGAAGACGCGGATCGATTCCAGCGTGTCGCCGAAGAAGTCGAGCCTGAGCGCCTCGCTCCAGCCGGGCGCGAAAAGGTCGAGGATGCCGCCGCGCACCGCGAATTCACCGAGCCCGCGAACGGTCGGCACGCGCTCGAAGCCGGATGTCTCCAGCCTCGCGATCAGCGCGTTCATGTCGATCTGGTTTCCCGGCTTGGCGTGGAAAGTCTGAGCTTCGATCAGCTCGGCCGGCGGGATGCGCTGCAGCAACGCATTGGCGGTGGTGAGGATCACCGCGCGATGCGGTTTCTTGGCCAGCGCGATCATGGCCGAAAGCGCGTCGAGCCGACGCGCCGCGGCATCTGCGCCGGGCGAAACGCGGTCGTAAGGCAGGCAGTCCCAGGCCGGCAGCTCCAGCGCCGGTAGGCCGGGCGCGGCAAAGGCGAGCGCCTCGATGATCGCCGGCAGCCGCTGGCCGTCGCGCGCGACGAACAGCAGCGGCTTGTCGGGCGCGATCTCCTGCGCCGTCCGCACCAGGGCGAAGGCTTCGTAGCCGTCGGCGACGCCGTCGACAACGAACTGGCCGGCGCGGCCCTTGGGCAGGCCAATGGAAGGAATGAGGGTCATGGATATGCGTTTTTCAAAATGTCATGGTCCGGCGCGACGCCAGGATCTTCCGCAGAACCGCGCAGTCGATATCGGGCGAAACTGGGCGCTCGCCGGTGACCATCGGGAAAAATTCGGTGTCGGGAATTTCGAGAAGTCTCTCATATTGGTCGATTTCATCGCCGGTCAAGGCGCCGATCTCGGCGTCGGCGAAGGAACCGAGGATCAGGTCCATCTCGCGCATGCCGCGATGCCAGGAGCGGAACAGGAGCTTGCGGCGGCGCGCGTCCAACCCCTCGCTTGATCGCTGTGTTCCGGTCATGGCGCCGCATCCCTGTCCAAAGCGGCGCATATAGCGTGGATAGAGAGCGGTGTCAGCCTTTGCGCTGCCCTCGTCGCGACATAAGCTGACACGATGCGTCCCACCGTCCTCGATCCCTTGTTCGTTCCGATCACTTCGCTTGCCGGCGTCGGCCCGAAGGTCGGATTGCTGATCGAGCGTGTCGTGCCGGCCGACCTCGGCGATCGCGCTGCGCGCGCGGCCGACCTTCTGTTCGTGCTGCCCAACACCGTCATCGACCGCCGCAACCGGCCTGGCATCGCGCTGTCGGCCGAGGGCCAGATCGTCACGCTCGAGGTGCGCGTCGACCGCCATCAGCCGCCGCCGCGCGGCAACAGGTCGGTGCCGTACAGGGTTTACGCCCATGACGACACCGGCGAGGTCGCACTGACCTTCTTCCATGCCCATGCCGCCTATTTGCAGAAAATGCTTCCCGAGGGCGAGCGTGTGGTGATCTCGGGCCGCATGGAGTGGTTCAACGGCCGCCCGACGATGGTCCATCCCGACCACATCGCGCCGATCGACGAGGCCGAGGGCCTACCGTTGGTCGAGCCGGTCTATCCGCTCACCGCCGGCCTCTCGGCAAAGGTGCTGCGCCGCGCCATCGGACAGGCGCTTGGCCGCCTGCCAGAACTGCCGGAGTGGCAGGACGATGCCTTCATGCGCCGCCATACATTCCCGTCCTTCGGCGATGCGCTCGCCCGCATCCATTATCCGAAGGATCCGATCGACGTTGCCGTCGAGGGATCGGCCTGGCGACGCCTTGGCTATGACGAATTGCTCGCCGGCCAGGTTTCGCTGGCGCTGGTGCGAGCGAGAATTCGCCGCCTCTCGGGCCGGCCGCTTACCGGCGACGGCAGCATCGTCGAGAAGCTGCGAGCTGCCCTTCCCTACAAGCTCACCACCAGCCAGGAATTCGCGCTCGGCGAAATCAATGCAGACCTTGCCGATCCCGAACGCATGCTGCGCCTGCTGCAGGGCGATGTCGGCTCAGGCAAGACGGTGGTGGCGCTGCTCGCCATGGCGCGCGCGGTCGAGGCCGGCGGCCAGGCGGCCCTGATGGCGCCGACCGAGATCCTGGCGCGCCAGCATCTGGCGACGATCGCGCCGCTGGCGGAAAAGGTCGGCCTGCGCCTCGCTATCCTGACCGGGCGCGAGAAGGGCCGCGAGCGTGCCGAGACGCTTGCAGGTCTCGCCAGCGGCGAAATCGACATCGTCGTCGGCACGCATGCGCTGTTCCAGGAAAGCGTGACGTTTCACGACTTGGTGCTTGCCGTCGTCGACGAGCAGCACCGCTTCGGCGTCCACCAGCGCCTGGCCATCACCGCCAAGGGCGATGCGCCCGATATGCTGGTGATGACGGCGACCCCCATCCCGCGCACGCTGGTGCTGACCGCCTTCGGCGACATGGACGTCTCGAAACTGACCGAGAAGCCGGCCGGCCGGCAGCCGATCCGCACCGTCACCTTGCCGATGGAACGGCTGGATGAGCTGGTCGGACGCATGCTCGATGCCGTGGCCGATGGCCAAAAGATCTACTGGATCTGCCCGCTGGTCGAGGAATCCGAAGAGATCAAGCTGATGTCGGCGGAGGATCGTTTCGCTTCGCTGAAACCGCTCTTCGGCGACCGGATCGGCCTGGTGCACGGTCGCATGAAGGGTGCGGAGAAAGACGAGGCGATGCGCGCCTTCAAGCAGGGCGAAACGCGCATCCTCATCGCCACCACCGTGATCGAGGTCGGCGTCGACGTGCCCGACGCCACGATCATGGTGATCGAGCATGCCGAACGCTTCGGCCTTGCCCAGTTGCACCAGCTGCGCGGCCGGGTCGGGCGCGGCGACAAGCCCTCCTCCTGCGTCCTGCTCTACAAGGAGCCGCTCGGCGAGACGGCCAAACGCCGGCTCTCGGTGATGCGCGAGACAGAGGACGGCTTCAAGATAGCCGAGGAGGACCTGAAACTGCGCGGCGAAGGTGAGTTGCTGGGCACCCGCCAGTCCGGCACACCAGGCTTCCAGGTGGCGCGCCTCGAGTTCCATGCCGATCTGCTCGAAGCCGCGCGCGACGACGCACGCCTGATCCTGTCGCGCGACCCGGAATTGCAGTCCGAACGCGGCGGGGCGCTGCGGCTGCTGCTTTACCTGTTCGGCCGCGACGAGGCGGTGCGGCTGCTGCGCGCCGGCTGAGCGCCGAGCGGCGGATTGGCGAGCGGTCCTTCGACCGGTTCGCCGTTCAGCGTCACCAGCTTGGCCTTGACCTCCGGCGCTACCATGCCGGCCGAGACGATCAGCTTGGCGCCGTCCTCGATCGACATGTCGAGCGGCACGATCTCGGACTTGTGCACATACATCAGAAAACCAGTGGTTGGATTGGGCGTGCAGGGCATGAACACCGCAATCAGCGGATCACCTTCCTGATCGAGCTTCTGGTTGATCTCGGTTTCCTTGTCGCTGGCGACGAAGACCAGCGACCAGACGCCCTTTCTCGGATATTCGACCAACCCCACCTGGCGGAACATGTCGCCCTTGTTCGACAGCACCGTCTCGAAAATCTGCTTCAGCGAGCCGTAGATGCCACGCACCAGCGGCATGCGGCCAAGCAGCCGCTCGCCGAAATTGACAATGGCGCGGCCAACGATGTTCGCCGTCAGGAAACCGATCAGCGTGATCAGCACCAGCGCCACGATCAGCCCGAAGCCCGGAACCGGGAACGGCAGATAGGTATCGGGATTGTAGCGGGCTGGAATATAGGGTTTTACCCAGGAATCGACCCAGCCGATAAGCGACCAGGCGATATAGACCGTGATCGCCAGCGGCGCGCAGACGATGAAGCCGGTCAGGAAATAATTCCTTAGCCGGGTCATGCCAGAGGTCTTCAGGGCGTCGGACATGGGTTCACCGCGGCGCAGGTTGCAACGCTGAGATTAGTGAACCGCGAGCCGGTTTGGAACTGCGAAGTTTTTAAAGAGCGATCGTCAGGCCGCTGTATCCAGCGGCACGGCGCGACCTACTCCACGGTCACCGATTTCGCCAGATTGCGCGGCTGGTCGACGTCGGTGCCCATGAAGACGGCGGTGAAATAGGCCAGCATCTGGATCGGCAGCGCGTAGATGATCGGCGAGATGATCTCCGGCACTTCGGGCAGGATGATCGTCTCCATCGTCTTGATGCCGGCCTGCGCCGCGCCCTTCTTGTCGGTGATCAGGATGATCTTGCCGCCGCGCGCCGCCACTTCCTGCATGTTCGACACGGTCTTTTCGAAGATACGGTCATGCGGCGCAATCACGATCACCGGCATGTTCTCGTCGATCAGCGCGATCGGACCATGCTTCAGCTCGCCGCCGGCATAGCCTTCGGCGTGGATGTAGGAGATTTCCTTGAGCTTCAGCGCGCCTTCCATGGCCAGCGGAAAATTGGTGTCGCGGCCGAGATAGAGCACGTCCTTGTAGCGCGACAGCTCGCGCGAGATGCGCTCGATCTGCTCGTCGAGCTTCAGCACCCGGGTGGCGTAGCGCGGCGCCTCGGAAAGCTCGCGCACCAGCTGCTTTTCCTCATCGCGCGAGATCGTGCCGCGCGCCACGCCCGCGCGGACCGCGAGCGCAGCCAAGACGGATAGCTGGCAGGTGAAAGCCTTGGTCGAGGCGACGCCGATCTCCGGCCCGGCCAGCGTCGGCAGCACGACGTCGGATTCGCGCGCCATGGTCGATTCCCGCACATTGACGACAGCGCCGATTTTCATGCCGGCCTTGCGGCAATAGCGCAGCGACGCAAGCGTGTCGGCAGTCTCGCCCGACTGCGAGATGAAGAACGCCGCGTCATTGGCCGAAAGCGGCATCTCGCGATAGCGGAACTCGGAGGCGACATCGATGTCGATCGGCAGCCGTGCATAGCGCTCGAACCAGTATTTGCTGATCAGCCCGGCGAGATAGGCGGTGCCGCAGGCCGAAAGCGCCAGGCGGCCGATCTTGGCGAAGTCGAAGGGCAGGTCGAGCGGCTTCGACACCCCCGATGCGAAATCCACGTAGTGCGCCAGCGTGTGCGAGATCACCTCCGGCTGCTCATGGATTTCCTTTTCCATGAAATGGCGGCGGTTTCCCTTGTCGACCATGAAGCTGGTCGACAGTGACTGCTGGCGCTTGCGGTCGACTTGTCTGCCGTCGATGTCGTAGATGGTCACGCTTTCGCGACGCACGACCGCCCAGTCGCCGTCTTCGAGATAGGTGACCGCATTGGTGAAAGGCGCCAGCGCAATGGCGTCGGAGCCCAAAAACATCTCGCCCTCGCCATGGCCGACGGCCAAAGGCGGTCCGTTGCGGGCGCCGACGATCAGGTCCTCGTCGCCCTTGAACATGATTGCCAGGGCAAAGGCGCCGGAAAGCCGCTTCAGCGCCGCATGCGCGGCTTCCACCGGCTTCAGCCCCTTGGCGAGCTCGCGCGCCACCAGATGCGCGACGACCTCGGTGTCGGTCTGCGAAGAGAAAGAGTAGCCGTCGCGGGTGAGTTCGTCGCGTAGCTCGGCGAAATTCTCGATGATGCCGTTGTGGACAATGGCGACGCCCTCGGAAAAATGCGGATGCGCGTTGGTCTCGTTGGGCACGCCATGTGTCGCCCAGCGTGTGTGGCCGATGCCGATCGTGCCGTCCAGCGGCTCGTCCTTCAGCCGGCGTTCGAGATTGACCAGCTTGCCCTCAGCGCGGCGGCGGCCGAGTTCGCCCCTTTCGATGGTGGCGACGCCGGCCGAGTCGTAGCCGCGATATTCAAGCCGCTTCAGCGCATCGACGATGAGCGGCGCGACTTGGCTTCGGCCAACGATTCCAACGATACCGCACATGGCGATTGCCCCCGATTCCCAGCAGAAAACCCAGCGCTATCTATGGATTGCCGGGCCGTGGCGAAAGTCACTTTGCGTTTCGTTCCGTGTCAACCGGAACACTGTTTGAAGACCACCATGGCAGAGGGCCATTGCGATCCAGTTACCGCAATTGCTCGGTTTTTCAGCCGCTTCAGCGCCGAAGCGTGCACGCACATTGCCGTTCGTCTCCGCTGTAAGATGCTACTGCGGTGGCGCAGTATCATTTGCCGCAGCGGTGCGTCATCCTCCAAATGACGATTCACGCTGATCGCGCAAGCCGGCTTTGAGACGCGGCTCGCCCTGCCGCCGTTCTTCCTGATCCTCCGTCCTGCCAGCTATTCCGCCGCAGCCTTCTTCTTCGCCGCGGCGGCGGAAGCGAAGCGCTCGCGCAACTCCTTGCCCTTGCCGGGGATCGTTTTCTGGCGGGCGCGGCCGAAGGCCAGCGCGTCGTCGGGCACGCTTTCGGTGATCACGCTGCCGGAGGCGATATAGCCGCCCTTGCCGATCGAGACCGGCGCCACCAGCGAGGAATTCGAACCGACAAAGGCCCCCTCGCCGATGTCGGTGAAGAATTTCGAGTAGCCGTCATAATTGCAGGTGATGGTGCCGGCGCCGATATTGGCTGCCGCACCCACGCGCGCATCGCCGATATAGGTCAGGTGGTTGACCTTGGCGCCCTCCTCGATCGTCGCCTGCTTGACCTCGCAGAAATTGCCGACCTTTGCCTTGTTTCGAAGATCCGCGCCGGGCCGCAGCCGGGCGAACGGCCCGACATCGCAATTTGAGGCGATCGTTGCGCCCTCGATATGGCTGAAAGCATGAATCTTGGCGCCCGATGCGATCTTGACGCCCGGCCCGAACCAGACATTCGGCTCGACGATCGTATCGGTGCCGATCTCGGTATCGTGCGAGAAATAGACGGTTTCGGGCGCGATCAGCGTGACCCCGGACAGCATCGCCTCGCGCCGCCGGCGCGTCTGCCAGATGGCTTCCGCCTCGGCGAGCTCGGCCCGGTTGTTGATGCCGAGCGCGCTTTCGAAACTCGCTTCCGTCGCCACCACGTCGAGCCCTTCCGCGCCGGCGATCTCGACGATGTCGGTGAGATAAAATTCGCCCTTGGCGTTCTTGTTGCCGACCTTGTCGAGCAGCCGAAGCGCATGCTTGCCCGCCACCGCCATCATGCCGGCATTGCAGAAGCCGATCTTTTTCTCTTCCTCCGAGCAGTCTTTCTCCTCGCGGATGGCGATGAGATGACCGCCCTTTTCGATCAACCGGCCGTAGCCGGTCGGGCTTGGCGGACGGAAGCCTATGACCGCGACGGCGGCATCCTCTGCCAGCTTCTGCCGCGCGGCGGCCAGCGCCTGCGCATCGATTAGCGGCGTATCGCCGAACATCACGAGAATATCTTCATAACCCTTTGATATCGCTTCGCGCGCGGCGAGGACCGCATGGCCGGTGCCGAGCCGCTTCTCCTGCACGAAGGTCTCCGCCTTCGGCGCGAATTTCTGCACCGCCTTGCGCATCTCGTCTGCGCCGTGGCCGATCACCAGCGCCACACCGGTCGCGCCGGCGGCCTCAGCGGCTTTCACGACGTGAGCCACCATCGGCAGGCCGGCAATGGCATGCAGCACCTTGGGCATCGTGCTTTTCATGCGCGTGCCTTCGCCGGCGGCGAGGATCACGGACAGGCAGGTTCTCTGGCTCATGGATGGGCAACCGTATGAAAAGGTTTGAATCAGCGCATCTTAGCAGCGCAGGCCATGCTGCACCAATGCGGTTAAATTCCGGTGAGATGGCAAAGCCAAGTCTCCAAGTGCGAACGTCGGGTGTGATGCCCGATACAAAAGCACCGCCACGGTGGCGTCAGCCGGTTACACAGGTCAGGAAATATCCCCGGCCTGCTGGGGCTGCTGCGTCGCAAGCGGGATGGCGAAATCTCGTGGAGGCAAGGTCGAGCTGCGTTTTCCGTTCCACATCGGCGACGGGCGGAGACTGGGAGAGATGGATACCATGCGCGTGGCGCGTCTGGAAGTTGGCGGGACATGGACGCGGAGCGGCACGCGTGCAGGCGCTTGGCCGAGCGGTGCGATGACCGTGCGGCGCCACCTCGCTGCGATCCTGGCTTGCGACGTGGTCGGTTATTCGCGCCTGATGGAGCGCGACGAGCGCTGCACGCTCGAGCGGCTGAAGATCTACCGCAAGGACCTCCTCGAACCGCTGGTCTCCGAGCATCAGGGTCGGATCGTCAAGCTCACCGGCGACGGCATGCTGTGCGAATTCGCGAGCGTCGTCAACGCGGTGACCTCGGCGATGGCGATCCAGCGGACCTTGGCAGAACGCGAGGCGGAGACCCCCGAGGAAGAGAGGATTCGCTTCCGCATCGGCGTCAATCTCGGCGACGTGGTTTGTGAGGAGGACGGCGACCTCTACGGCGACGGGGTCAACATCGCCGCCCGCCTCGAAAGCGTCGCCGATCCCGGCACCGTTGTCGTCTCGGGCACCGCCTACGACCACCTTCAGGGCAAGCTCGACTGCGGCTTCACGCCGCTCGGCGAGCTGCGCCTCAAGAACATCGAGCGGCCCGTGCGCGCCTACCGCGTCGAGTCCGACGCCAGCGCTGCCCCGCCTCCCCTGCCCGAGAAACCCTCGATCGCGGTTCTGCCTTTCACCAACATGAGCGGCGACCCCGATCAGGAATACTTCGCCGACGGGCTGGTGGAGGACATCATCACGGGATTGAGCCGAGTGAACTCCTTCTTCGTGATCGCCCGCAACTCGTCCTTCACCTACAAGGGCCGGGCGGTGGACCTGCGCCAGGTCGGGCGCGAGCTGGGCGTCCGCTACGTGCTCGAAGGCAGCATCCGCAGGGCAGGATCGCGGGTGCGTATCAGTGGGCAGTTGGTGGACGCGATCAGCGGACACCATGTCTGGGCCGACCGCTTCGAGGGCGATATGTGCGACATCTTCGACCTGCAGGACAAGGTGACCGAGAGCGTCGTCGGCGCTGTCGAGCCGAGCATCCGGCTGGAGGAAATCAAGCAGGCGCGCATGAAGCCGACCGACTACATGAGCGCCTACGACCTCTACCTTCGCGCGCTGCCGCGCTTCTACAGCATGACGCGCGAAGGCTTTGCCGACGTGCGTCGGCTCACCAACGAGGCGCTTAGCATCGACCCCGGCTTCAACTTGGCGAAGGCACTCGGCGCCTATATCCGCAGCATATCCGTGAGCCAGTGCTGGCACGAGCCCGAGGATACCCGGGTCGCCACGCGCATGGCGCGCGAGGTACTGGCGGAAGCGCGCGACGACCCCACGAGCCTGCGCTTCGCCGCGCAGGTGATCGCCTACAGCGCGAAGGACTACGAGATGGCGCTGGCCACGATCGAACGATCCCTGCTGCTCAATCCCAATTCGGCGCAGGGCCATACGAGCTGCGGTTGGGTCAACGCACATTCCGGCCGCCCGCTCGTTGCGATCGAGCACTTTCACAGGGCAATGCGGCTGAGCCCGGTCGACCCCGAGAAGGGCATCGCGCTCTCGGGCATCGGGATGAGCTACCTGATGCTCGAGCGCTACGAGGAAGCGCTGGCATGGGGAGAACGCGCGCTGCAGGAGATGCCGAACTACGGCTCCTCGCACCGGGTGGTGATTATGGCGCTGGTCAAACTCAACCGGCTGGAGGAGGCGCGGGCGGCGGCGCGGCGGCTGATGGAGGCGTTCCCGACCTACACGCTCACCCTGCAGAGACAGATCAACCCATGGCAGGACAAGGTGTTCGGCGAGCGTTACGTCGAGGCGCTGGGCATCTCCGGCGTGCCGGAGTGATCGTCGCGGCGGAAATTCCGGTGAGACGGCGGAGCAGGTGACTCGATGGGTTGTCTGAACATAGTGGTCGCCCCAGGTCTCCATAGCAAATTATGGAACACGAGATAGAGGGCACAGGACCCTTCGATGCTGATCTCTACAACGGGCTCACAGCTCGACTCTCTGCCAGCAACTAAACTACCCCAGCCTTCCCAGCACCGGGAAATTCTCCAAGAGCCAATAGGACGCGCTCTGCACGCCGCCAGTGAGGAAAAACACGCCGGCGACGACCAGCAGCGCGCCGATCGCTTTCTCGACACGGCCGAGATGGACGCGGAATTTGCCGAGGAAGCGCATGAAGGCGCCGGAAAACAGCGCCGCGATCAGGAACGGGATGCCGAGGCCCAGCGAATAGGCGGCAAGCAGCAGCGCGCCCTCGCCAACGGTCTCGCGCCCGCCGGCCAAAGTCAGGATCGGCCCCAGCACCGGGCCGATGCAAGGCGTCCAGCCGAAGGCGAAGGCCAGCCCCATGACATAGGCCGCGATCATGCTGGCCGGCTTGCCCTGCGATTGGAAGCGCGCCTCGCGCGACAAAAGCGGAATGCGCAGGATGCCAAGGAAGTTCAGGCCCATGATGATGATCAGCACGCCCGCCGCCATCGCCAGCGGTTCCTGCCAGACGCGCAGCAGGCGGCCGATGGTCGAGGCGCCGGCCCCAAGCGCCACGAAGACGGTGGAAAAGCCGAGCACGAAGGCCACGGAAGCATAAAGCAGCGCGCCGCGCGCGCCTTCCTTTGCGGTCACGCTTTGATTGCCGCGGAAATCCTCGACCGAAACACCGGCCATGTAGCAGAGATAGGGCGGCACCAGCGGCAGCACGCAAGGCGACAGGAACGAGATCGCCCCTGCCCCGACCGCGCTGACATAGCCGATGTCCAATGCCATCCAGTGAGTCCCGATTATGCTGGCGTCGATATAGCGATGCGGGCACGCCCCTGCCAATCACCATTGTGTGGCACGTCGCCGCTTCGCCGCAGGAAGAAACAGGCATCCCAACGCGTTGACCGAACAGCGCGCGACTGCCGCGCGCTTGTTTCAGGGAGACTATCGTGAAAGCAATCGCACTCGGGTTTGCCGCGCTACTGCTGGGCACCGCCGCATCCCAGGCCGCCGAAGCCTGGAAGGAAGCCGAAGTGAGCGGCACCAAGATTTTTACCGACGCCAAGGGCATGACGCTCTATACCTTCGACAAGGACGAGAAGGGCAAGTCCAATTGCTACGACAAATGCGCCGCCAACTGGCCGCCGTTGAAGGCCGAGGCCGGCGCCAAGGCCGACGATGAATGGACGATCGTCGACCGCACCGACGGCACCAAGATGTGGGCCTATGACGGCAAGCCGGTCTATACCTTCGTCAAGGACAAGAAGGCCGGCGACATGACCGGCGAAGGCGTTGCCGGCGCCTGGCACGTGGTCAAGGCCGACTGAGGCAACGTTGTTGAATGCTCCGGCTGCCGACTCTCTTGATCCGGCAGCCGGTCGTCTTTTACCGGTTGTCCGCCCGGTTCGAGGCGCACATACATCCATCCCCAAAAAATGTGATCTTTGCCATACACTCTAAGAGTGTATCGTCCGCGGCCGCTTCCCAAATTGGCCGCTTCCCCTTGACCGATGGCAAAAGCACGGCCATGTGAGCGACGAAAAGAGTGGGATTTCGTCGTGCGTCGCGGAGTTCTTCCGCCACCTCACAGCTGATTAAGAGACCTCATGGACGTCGTCGTCGTCGAATCGCCGGCCAAGGCGAAGACAATCAACAAATATTTGGGCAAGAACTATAAGGTTCTGGCCTCGTTCGGCCATGTCCGCGATCTGCCGGCCAAGGACGGCTCGGTGCGGCCCGACGAGGACTTCGCCATGTCCTGGTCGGTCGACACCGCATCGGGCAAGCGCCTCGCCGACATCGCCAAGGCGGTGAAGGATGCCGATGGGCTGATCCTCGCCACCGACCCGGATCGCGAGGGCGAGGCGATTTCCTGGCACGTGCTCGAAGTCCTGAAGCAGAAGCGCGCGCTGAAGGACAAGCCGGTCAGCCGCGTCGTCTTCAACGCCATCACCAAGGCCTCGGTGCTGGATGCCATGGCCAATCCGCGCCAGATCGACGCGCCGCTTGTCGACGCCTATCTGGCCCGCCGCGCGCTCGATTATCTCGTCGGCTTCACGCTTTCGCCGGTGCTGTGGCGCAAGCTGCCGGGCGCCCGCTCCGCCGGCCGCGTGCAGTCGGTGGCGTTGCGCCTGGTCTGCGATCGCGAATCCGAGATCGAGCGCTTCATCCGCGAGGAATATTGGCAGATTGCAGCCATCCTCGGCACGCCGCGCAACGACAGTTTCGAGGCGCGGCTGACCGCGTTTGCCGGCAAGAAGCTGCAAAAACTCGACATCGCCAACAAGGCTCAGGCCGACGACATCAAGGCGATGCTCGAAGGCGCCACCTTCAAGGCATTGTCGGTCGAGGCCAAGCCCACCAAGCGCAATCCCGGCCCGCCCTTCACCACCTCGACGCTGCAGCAGGCCGCCTCGTCAGGCCTCGGTTTCTCGGCCACGCGCACCATGCAGGTCGCGCAAAAGCTCTATGAAGGCATGGACATCGGCGGCGAGACCGCCGGCCTCATCACCTATATGCGTACCGACGGCGTGCAGATGGCGCCTGAGGCGATCGAGGCTGCCCGCAGCGCCATAGTCAGCGAGTTTGGCGCGAAATACCTGCCGGAGAAGCCGCGTTTCTACACCACCAAGGCAAAGAACGCCCAGGAAGCGCATGAGGCGATCCGCCCGACCGATTTCAAGCGCACGCCGGCTTCCGTTCGGCAGTATCTCGATGCCGACCAGGCCCGGCTCTACGAGCTGATCTGGAAGCGCGCCATCGCCAGCCAGATGCAGCCGGCCGAGATCGAACGCACCACGGTCGAGATCGAGGCGGTCAACGGCGCTCGTGCTGCCGAGCTTCGCGCCGTCGGTTCGGTTATCCGCTTCGACGGCTTCATCGCCGCCTATACCGACCAGAGGGACGAGGACGCGGAGGACGAGGAGAGCCGCCGCCTGCCAGAGATCCGCTCCGGCGAGCAGCTCGCCCGCCAGGCGATCAACGCCACCCAGCATACCACCGAGCCGCCGCCGCGCTACTCCGAGGCGTCGCTGATCAAGAAGCTGGAAGAGCTCGGCATCGGCCGGCCGTCGACCTACACCGCGATCCTGAAGACGCTCGAGGACCGCGACTACGTCACCATCGACCGTCGCAAGCTCGTGCCGCAGGCCAAGGGCAGGCTGCTCTCGGCCTTCCTCGAAAGCTTCTTCGAACGTTACGTCGAATATGACTTCACCGCCTCGCTCGAGGAGAAGCTCGACGAGATTTCCGACGGCAAGCTCGCCTGGAAGGACGTGCTGCGCGACTTCTGGAAGGATTTCTCCGGCGCCGTCGACGACATCAAGGAACTGCGCGTCGCCGACGTGCTCGATGCGCTCAACGAAGAACTCGCGCCGCTGGTCTTCCCGGAGCGCGAGGACGGTTCCAATCCGCGCATCTGCCCGAAATGCGGCACCGGCAATCTGTCGCTGAAGCTCGGCAAGTTCGGCGCCTTCGTCGGTTGCTCGAACTATCCCGAATGCTCCTACACCCGCCAGCTCGGCGACGCCGCCAATCCCAATGGCGAGAACGGCAATGGCGAGGACGGCGTCAAGCTGCTCGGAAAGGATCCTTACACCGCCGAGGAAATTACCCTGCGCAGTGGCCGTTTCGGCCCCTATATCCAGCGCGGCGAAGGCAAGGAGGCCAAGCGCTCCAGCCTGCCCAAGGGCTGGACGCCCGACTCGATCGACCACGAGAAGGCGCTGGCGCTGCTGGGTCTGCCGCGCGATGTGGGAAAACATCCCGAAACCGGCAAGATGATCTCGGCTGGCCTCGGACGCTACGGCCCGTTCGTGCTGCATGACGGCACCTATGCCAATCTGGAAAGCATCGAGGACGTGTTCTCGATCGGCCTGAACCGCGCCGTTTCGGTGATCGCCGAGAAGCAGCAGAAGGGCAAGGGTGGCCGCAACGGCGCCACGCCGGCGGCGCTCAAGGAATTGGGCGATCATCCCGACGGCGGCGGCAAGATCGTCGTTCGCGACGGCAAATATGGTCCGTACGTCAACTACGGCAAGGTCAATGCGACGCTGCCAAAAGGCAAGGACCCGCAATCGGTGACGATGGAAGAAGCGCTCGCCCTGATTGCCGAGAAGGAAGCCAAGGGCGGAGGCGGCAAAAAGCCCTTCCGCCGGGCAGCGAAGAAGGGGTAGCAGGACGTGGCGCGCAGGATCTCCGGAAGAAGCCACGGCGATCCGCGCAACGCCGACACCAGGGCCAAGGTCAAGGACGACTATCGTCCGTCACGTGACGAGGTTCTGCGCTACATCGCCGAAAATCCCGATCGCTCCGGCAAGCGCGAGATCGCCAAGGCCTTCGCGCTGCGCGGCGAGGACCGCATCTGGCTGAAAGACCTGTTGCGAGACCTGCAGGATGAAGGCCTCCTCAACAAGGAGCGCAAGCGCCTCACCCGCGCGGGCGCCGTGCCTCATGTCGCGGTGCTCGACATTTTTGGCCGCGACGATGACGGCGTGCTTCTGGCGAATCCGAGCGAATATACCGGCGCCGGCTCGCCCCCCGTTATTGCCATCCGAATCTCGCGCGCCGCCGGCGGCCCCGTCCCCGGCATTGGCGACCGCGTGCTTGCCAAGACTTTCCCGACCGACGATCCGTCAGGCCCTGCCTATACCGGGCGGGTGATGAAGATCTTCGAGAAGCGCAGCGAGGCCGTGCTCGGCGTCTTCCGCGTGCTGAAGGATGGAACGTTCCGCATCGAGCCGGTCGAACGGCGCCAACCGGAACTGATCGTCGACAAGGAATTCCACAACGGCGCCAGAAATGGCGATCTGGTGGAGGTGGAGCCGGCGCGGGCATCCCGTTACGGACTGCCCCGGGCAAAGGTGCTGGCGGTGCTGGGCTCGCTGAGCAGCGAGAAGGCGGTCTCGATGATCGCCATCCACGCCCACGACATTCCCCATGTCTTTCCTGCGGACGTGATTGCCGAGGCCGAAGCGGTGAAGCCGGCGACGCTCGATCACCGCGAGGACTGGCGCAGTCTGCCGCTCGTGACCATCGATCCGGCCGATGCCAAGGACCATGACGACGCGGTCTTCGCCACGCCCGACACGGACGAGAAGAATCCCGGCGGCGTTGTCATCACCGTGGCGATCGCCGATGTCGCAACCTATGTTCGCTACGGCACGTCGCTCGACCGTGAAGCCCTGAAGCGCGGCAATTCGGTCTATTTTCCGGACCGCGTCGTGCCGATGCTTCCTGAACGCATCTCCAACGATCTCTGCTCGCTGCGCGAGGGGGAAGACAGGCCGGCAATCGCCGTGCGCATGACCTTCTCCTCGGAAGGCCGCAAACTCAGGCATTCCTTCCACCGCGTCATGATGAAGTCGGCCGCCAAGCTCGCCTACCCGCAGGCGCAGGCCGCGATCGACGGCGCGCCCGACGACAAGACACGGCCGATCCTCGACAGCGCTTTGAAGCCGTTATGGGACGCCTACGCCGTGCTCAGGCGCGGCCGCCAGTCCCGCCAGCCGCTTGAGCTCGACCTGCCCGAGCGCAAGATCCTGCTGAAGCCTGACGGCACGGTCGACCGCGTCGTCGTGCCGGAGCGCCTCGACGCGCATAAGCTCATCGAGGAATTCATGATCCAGGCCAATGTCGCGGCCGCCGAGACATTGGAGGGCAAGAAAGAGCCGCTCGTCTACCGCATCCATGACGCGCCGTCACTCGCCAAGCAGGAATCGCTGCGCGAGTTCCTGGCAACGCTCAGCCTGTCATTGGCGCGCGGCGCGCAGATGCGGCCGAGCCAGTTCAACGGCATTTTGGAGCGGGTGCGCGGCGCCGACAACGAGGCGCTGGTCAACGAAGTGGTGCTGCGCTCGCAGAGCCAGGCGGAGTACTCGCCGAAGAACATCGGCCATTTCGGCCTCAACCTCAGGCGCTACGCCCATTTCACCTCGCCGATCCGCCGCTACGCCGATCTGATCGTGCACCGCGGGCTGATCGCGGCGCTTGGCCTCGGGCCCGGCGGCCTGGCGCAGCAGGAGGCGGACCGGCTGGAAGAGGTCGCCGCGCTGATCTCGGCGACCGAGCGTCGCGCCATGGCGGCCGAGCGCGATACGGTCGACCGGCTGATTGCCGCCTATCTCGCCGAGCGCGTCAACGACACGTTCGACGCGCGCATCTCCGGCGTCACCAAGGCGGGACTCTTTGTCCAATTGCCGCAGTATGGCGCCGACGGCTTTATTCCGGTGTCAACTCTGGGCGGCGACTACTATATCTACGACGAAACCGCCCGATCGCTGTTCGGGGAACGCACCGGCAAGGGCTATCAGCTTGCCGATCGTGTCGAAGTTCGGCTGGTCGAGGTCGCGCCAATGGCCGGTGCGATGCGTTTCGAGATGCTGACCGACCCGAAGCCCCTGCCCGGCTCGAGGCGGTCGTTCCACAAGGCCAAGGGCCGCGCCCGCGCGTCGCAATCGCGTTCGGGACCGCGTGGCAGGAGACGATAATGCCAGGTAACTTTCAAGTGCAAGAACAGGTTTTCGGCGGCGAGCATCATTCGGGCCGCGTCGCGCGTCCCCTGTGGACGGCGATCAAGCGCGGGATACTCGGCCGCTGCCCGCATTGCGGCAAGGGAAAGCTGTTCCGCGCTTTCGTGAAGCCCGTGGACAAGTGCGAGGTCTGCGGCGAGGAGCTGCACCACCATCGCGCGGACGACCTGCCTGCCTATCTGGTCATCGTCATCGTCGGTCACATCGTCGTTGGCGGCTTCATGGCCGTCGAGGCCGCGTCGACGCTGTCGACCTGGCAGCACGCGATGATCTGGGTTCCGCTGACCATTATTCTGGCCGTCGCACTGCTGCAGCCGGTCAAGGGAGCTGTCATCGGCCTGCAATGGGCGCTTTATATGCACGGCTTCGGCGACGAGAAGGATGAATTCGAGAGCCATTAATTAAGTCAGGCCGCACCGCGGTCGGCCCTGGTGCAAAGGCCGCGACGCGCAAGCCACTTTCGCATCAAGGAAGTTTCCGCTAGGTCGAGCGCATGGAAGGAATGACCAAGGCGGATGTCGACAAGCTCGATAAGGGCCTGCCCGTACGCAGCGGCAGGGCGTTGCGTCCGCGTGATGCCGCGACCCTCATTTTGCTCGATCGCCGCGGCAAGGACGTTCTGGTGCTGATGGGCCGGCGCCATGCCGGGCACGCCTTCATGCCCGGAAAATTCGTCTTCCCCGGCGGCCGCACCGATCCCGCCGACAGCCGCGTTCCCGTCGCTGCCCCTCTGGGTGGTGAGGAAGAAGGCAAGCTGGCCGCAGGCCCCGGCCGTGCCAGCGCGGCGCGGGCCCGCGCAATCGCCCTGTCGGCGATTCGCGAGACCTATGAGGAAGCCGGCCTGCTGATCGGCCGCAAGGGCACCTTCTCGACCGCAAAGCGCGACTGGCAGGGTTTCGCCGAACACGGCGTGATCCCCTCGCTGGACGCGCTCCGCTTCGTCGCCCGCGCCATCACTCCGCCCAATCGCGTGCGCCGTTTCGACACGCGTTTTTTCAGCGCCTGGCGCCACGACGTTGCCGTGGAATTGCCCGGCGGCGGTCCGACGAACGAACTCGAAGAACTCGTCTGGCTGCCGCTTGCCGATGCCCGCAATGCCGACATCCCCGACATCACCGGCATGGTTCTGGAAGAACTGGAAAGTCGGCTTGCCGAAGATCCACTGCTGCGGCCGGGGGGCGCCGTGCCGTTCTTCCGGCTCGTCCGCAACCGCTTCGTCCGCGAAGTCCTTTAGAAGCAGAGCATTTTGATCTCATGACGGTCGATACCCAACAACAGGGCGACGAACGCGTACACTGGCTGCCGATGGTCGCGGCGATCTCCTCGATCAGCGTCGTCGGCATCGCCATCGGCCTCGGCATGCCGCTGCTCAGCGTCATTCTGGAAAGCCGCGGCCATTCGGCTTCGATGATCGGCCTCAACACCGCCGTCGCCGGCCTCGCCTCGATCGCCGGCGCGCCTTTGGCCACGCCGCTCGCCATGCGGCTCGGCGTCGCCTGGACCATGCTGTTGATGATTGCCATCGGCGCGCTCGCCTTCGTCGGTTTCCATTTCGCGCCGGATTTCTGGATGTGGTTTCCGCTCCGCGTCGCCCTGCACATATCGCTGACGGTGCTGTTCATCCTTTCGGAATTCTGGATCAGCACCTCGGCCCCGCCGAACCGGCGCGGCCTTGTGCTTGGCATCTACGCCACCGTTTTGTCACTCGGCTTTGCCGCCGGACCCTGGCTGTTCGCCCATCTCGGCAGTTCGGGCTTCCTGCCGTTCGGCGTCACCATAGCGCTGGTGACGCTCGCCGCCATTCCGGTGCTTGCGGCCCGCAACGAGAGCCCGAGCATCGTCGCCGACAGCGAAACCAGCCACTTCCTGCGCTACATCTGGCTGGTGCCGACCGCAACCTTCGCCGTGCTTGTTTTCGGCGCCGTCGAAACCGGCGGTTTCTCGCTCTTCCCCGTCTATGGCAGCCGTATCGGCTATTCGGAAGCCGACGCCGCGCTGCTTCTGACAATGATCGGGCTCGGCAATGTGCTTCTGCAGATCCCGATCGGCATGATCAGCGACCGCGTTTCCGACCGCCGCTACCTGCTGCTGGCCTGCGCCACGGTCGGGCTCATCGGCACGGTCTTCATGCCGTTCTTCGCACAGAACTGGCATCTGATGGCGGCCCTCCTGTTCGTCTGGGGCGGCGTCGTCGCCGCCATGTACACGATCGGCCTTGCCCATCTCGGCTCGCAGCTGTCCGGCCATGAACTGGCATCCGCCAATGCTGCCTTCGTGCTTTGCTATGGCGTCGGCATGGTGCTGGGTCCGCAGGCGATCGGCATCGGCATGGACGCCTTCGGCCCATCCGGCTTCGGCTGGTCGCTGGCCTTCTTCTTCGCCGCCTATATGGCTCTGATCCTGGTCAGGCTGGTGCGCAAGATTCTCTAGGGTGTGTTGAGATTCAGGTCAGGCCAAGCCGAAAATGATGGCTTTCGAGAACCGGAGCGGAGCGGACATTCGGGTCCGTGAGCACCGGAACCGCAGAAAACCATCATTTGCAGGCTGGCATCACCTGAATATCAACACACCCTAGGCAAATGCCGCCGAAGCGTCGGCCATCCTGACATCACCGTGTCAGCAGCACCGCTGCTATAACCTGCCTCCGACGCGAGGTAGGAGAATTGCGATGGTCGACAGCGGCTTTGAAACCAGATCCCTCAGGATGGAACTGCTTCTACTCGTCACATTCCAGGCGCCGGCCGCCGATGTCGAGCGCATCATGGAGGCCGTGGTGGCGATCACGCCGCTGCGCATGGGCAAGTATGACGCCAACGCCTATCAGTCGGCGCAAGGCATCGAGCGCTACCGGCCGCTCGAAGGCGCCGCGGCCGGCGCTGAGACCGAACTGCGCCGGCGACCCGGCACCGTCGAAGTGTCGTTCGAGATCGCCGACGACCAGGCGCTCGCCGCTCGTGTCGTCGAGGCGATATTCCAAGCCCATTCCTATCAGGAGCCCGTCATCCGCATCCAGCCACTGCTCGCCAGCCGTTCCAAGGGTCTTGACGACCGCGCCAATCCGAACCGCTGGTGGAACACCACGGGCGACTGGAAAAAGGCGGGGCAATTGGTCGAGCATAACGCTTGAGACGTGGACACGGGCCATGCCGAAATGAAGCGAAGAAGGCGCTCGGGCTTGACTTTCCGGGCGCGTTCTTTATGTGTCGCGCCAAGTTTCCCGCGTCCGGGTGTTTCCCCGTGCTTCAGCGGCCAAAACTCCACGAACATTAACGGACGAAAATCATGGCCAAAGCCGCAAACATCAAGATCAAACTTCTGTCGACCGCCGACACCGGGTTCTTCTACGTCACCAGCAAGAACAGCCGTACCAAGACGGACAAGCTCTCGTTCCGCAAGTACGATCCGGTCGCCAAGAAGCACGTCGAGTTCAAGGAAACCAAGATCAAGTAATCTGGCTATCCCGAGAAATCGAAACGCCGCCCTCTGGGCGGCGTTTTTGTTTTAGGAAGGACCGGACGACAAAAAGGGGGCCGGTCGGCGGTTGGCAGCGGTACGAGGAGGCCACTATGTGCCAGCGCCGGCCGGCCGACCCCACGGACCCAGGAGATGCGGCGGACCTGAGCATCATGGGGTATTTTTGGATCGAGCCGGCTACTCTACCCTCGCGCCGGCCTCGTCTTCTGTCTATGCGTCGCAGATTTGCGCAAGACCTCATAAAAATCAACCATTTCTTAACCACCGCTCACGAATCGCTTGGGTTAAGGTAAATTCGTAACCCTGTTGCAGCGCTGGAGAATCGTCGCCTTTATGCCGAGCATGTCTCCCGAAAGTGGAAACCGGTTTCAGGATAAAGACAGGCGCGTGCGGGGTCTGAAAGATCGCGACGCGTTTTAGGCAGCCTTCGCGACCACCCTGTTGCGGCCGCCGCTTTTGGCCTCATAGAGCGCCAGGTCGGCGCGCTTCATCAGCGCGGCGACGCTGTCGGTCCCTTTCAGGAGAGACGACACGCCGACGCTGACCGTGACCTCGATCGCCTTGCCGTCGGCACCGATGGCAAAAGCTGCCTGTGCGATCTCGACGCGAATGCGTTCGGCCACCTTCTCGGCGACCGCGCCGTCAGTGTCCGGCATAACCACGACGAACTCCTCGCCGCCGAAGCGGCAGGCGAGATCGATGCCGCGCACATTCTTGCGCAGCCGCCGAGCGAACTCGCGCAGAACGTCGTCACCGCCGTCATGGCCATGGGTATCGTTGATCGACTTGAAGCGATCGAGATCGGTGATCATCACCGACAAGGGCCGCCGCCGCGCCACGGCGCGATCGAACAGTGTCTGCAGATGGCTGTCGAGGTAGCGGCGGTTGTGCAGCCCGGTCAGCCCGTCGATCACCGCCATCTCGATCGTCTGGGCGACGCTGGCGCGCAACTGATCGTTGTAGCGCTTGCGCCGCACCTGTGTGCGCAGGCGCGCCGTCAGCTCATGCTGGTCGATCGGCCGGATCAGGTAGTCATTGATGCCAAGTTCCAGGCCACGCAGGATGCGGCCCTCCTCGCCCTCGTCGGCGAGCAGCATGATCGGCAGGAAGCGGGTACGGTCGAGCGAACGCAGCTGCGAGCAGAGTCTCAGCGCATCGAAGTCGGAGAAGGCGGTCGAGATCAGCACGCATTCATACGCCGTCTCGGCCGCCTGGAAGAACCCCGCATTCGGGTCGGTCGCGACATCGAACTCGGCGGTGTTGCGCAGCATCTTCTGGATGCGTTCGACGGAAGTTTTGCGCTCGTCGATGAGCAGCACCCGCGGCTTTGAGTCTTCGGTCGCGAAATCGCGGCTCAGAAGTTCCTCGATGCCGATATTGCGCGTGGTCGAGGCGCGCAGCCTGAGTTCGTCGGTCAGCGACTTCAGCCTGACCAGGCTCTTGACGCGTGTCATTAACTGCAGGTCGTTGACGGGCTTGGTCAGGAAATCGTCAGCGCCCGCCTCGAGGCCGCGTACCCGGTCCGACACCTGGTCGAGCGCGGTGATCATGACGACAGGGATATGCGAGGTCGCCGGATCGCTCTTCAGGCGCTTGCAGACCTCGAACCCATCCATGTCCGGCATCATCACATCGAGCAGCACGACGTCGACCTTGCCGTTCTCGCAGGTCTCGATCGCATCCGGGCCGTTATTGGCCGTCAGCACCTCGAAATACTCGGCAAGCAGCCGAACCTCCAGCAGCCGCACATTGGCGGGGATATCGTCGACGACGAGGATCCGCGCGGTCATCTCAAAACTCCGGTTCTGCTGGTCTCGGGCATCAGGCGTCGCCCAGATAGGATTTGATCGTCTCGATGAAGCGCGGCACCGAGATCGGCTTGGAAATATAGGCCTCGCAGCCACCCTGACGGATGCGCTCCTCGTCGCCCTTCATGGCGAAGGCGGTGACGGCGATAACGGGGATCGAATGCAATTCGTCGTCTTCCTTCAGCCATTTGGTCACTTCCAGGCCGGACACTTCCGGAAGCTGGATGTCCATCAGGATGAGGTCCGGCCGGTGCTGGCGCGCGAGGTCGAGCGCCTCCAGGCCATTGCGCGTGCGAACCGTTTCGTAACCGCTGGCTTCGATGAGGTCCCGAAAGAGCTTCATGTTAAGCTCATTGTCCTCGACGATCATCACCTTCTTAGCCATCAGTTTCCCGTCCCGACCGCCCTCGAAGCCGAAGGCCGTCGCAATGCGTCCCCTTCGGACCGCACCCAACCCATTTCCACTCTAGCCCAATATGATTGACGAAACGGAAACCGGAGGTTGGAAAGCTGCACCAATTCCACCTTCGGACGTTGCATGGGAAAGAGCGGAGGCTTGCCGCAAGCGACGCTTGCCGTTACTGCGGAAGGAGACTCGAAAAAATCCACCATTGCAAAGGTAACGATGGCGAACGCAGCGTCAATGCGCGAGGAAGCGGAAACCATTGCCGTCAAGGCCCTGGCCTTCGTCGCCGCCGACCCGGAGCTTCTGCCCCGCTTTCTGGCGATCACGGGCATCGAGGCGAACTCGATCCGCAGGGCCGCAGCTGAGCCGGGCTTCCTTGCCGGCGTTCTGCAATTCATCCTGGCACACGAGCCGACGCTTCTGCGCTTCGCCGAGGAAACCGGCACGCCGCCAGCCGCCGTCGGCAAGGCATTGCGCGCCCTTCCGCTCGGCGACGACGATCACGAGCGCTCGACATGAGCGACGATCCCGAGACGGCGCGGCAGATCGAAGAGCTTGCCGCGGATGACCGGCCGCTGCTGGTGCTCGACGTCGACGATGTCGTGCTCGAATTCGTCCGGCCCTTCCCGCATTTCCTGAAGTCGCGCGGCTTCGGGCTGACGCTGGCTTCCTTCCGCCTCACCGGCAACATCGCCGAGACGGCGAGCGGGCGGCTGATCGAGCAGCCGGAAGTGACGGCGCTGCTCGGCGATTTCTTCGACGCCCAGGCGGACTGGCAAAGCATCGCAGAGGGTGCGGCGGACGCGCTGGCGATGCTCGGCCGAAGCGCCGAGATCGTCCTGCTGACTGCCATGCCGCACAAGCACCGCGCCGTGCGCCGTGCGCATCTCGATGCGCTGGGGCTCAATTACCCGCTGCTGACGACGGAAATGGCCAAGGGACCCGCCATCGCGAAACTGCGCGGCGTCGGGGGCCGGCCTGTCGCCTTCGTCGACGACCAGCCTTCCAACCTGGTTTCGGCGCGCAACTCCGTGGCGGATGCCCATCTCTTCCATTTGATGGCTGACAACTCGCTGCGCGCCTTCCTGCCACCGACGCCGGAAGACATTATCTCGGTCGACGACTGGTGCGATGCGACGCCAAAGATCGCGGCCGCGCTCGGGCTTTAACTCAAGCACTCAGGGCTTCAGCTTCGCTCCGGCCCCACCATTGTCGCCGCCGTCCGAATCGTCTCCGCCGGTGGAATCATCCGTTCCGTCCGCGCCGTCATCGCCTGAGTTGTCATCCTGACCGGCGCTGTCGTCCTGGGCGGCGTCCGGTCCCTTCAGCATCGCGCCGTTGACCGTGACTGATCCATCGGCCTTGGTGTTGATCGTCCACTCCAGCCGGCCATCCGGCAGCGTCTTGCCAAAGCCTTTGACGGCCAGGGCAAAGGGGAAGGCCTGCGCCATCTGCTCATCGCTTTTGGCGGCTTCCTTCAAGGCATCGACGATCTTGTCATAGCCGGCGACATCGACGGTCACGCTCGCATCGGGTTTCTCGCCGGGAAAGGTCATCTCGCCTTCCAGCGCGACTTCGATGGCGCCGTTCTTCACCGTGCTGTGCCCGATCACGACCTTCGGATTCTTGGCCTTGAAATCGGCGACCAAAGCTTTGCCGAATTCGTCCGACAGCGGCGGATTCTTATTGAGATCAAAGCCTTCGATCGCCTTTTTCGCCATCGTATCGAGATCGATATTGGCGCCGCCGAAATGCAGGTCGATGTCGGTGGGCAGCAATGGGGCGGTCCATTCCGGCAGGGTCTGATGCGGGATCGTCAGACCGGCGGCCTTGATCGCGTAATCGACCTTGCCGTTCTGGGAGATGCCGTCCATGCCGAATGCGGTGCTGAATTGCGTGGCACCGAACTTACCGACAGGGCTGTCGACCTCGAAATTCTTGAAGCCGTAATTGCCGTCGATCCTTTCCCAGATGGGCAGCGCGGCCAGCATCAACGATTTGAGCTCAGCCTGGTTGGCCTTGAGCTTGGCTTCATCCTCATTGGCCACGGCAAAGGCAAGCAGGTCGAGCAGCGGCTTCGTCCGCACGCCCTTGCCGTTTGCGTCCACCGAAAGTTCCGGTGTTTTCAGCGTGACCGGGAAGTTCAATCCTTTTTCGGGATCATCGACCTTGATCATCTCGACGAAGTCCGAGACTTTCTGCGTGGCCGTGAAGTCGACGCCGCCATTGGCGGATTTGGTCGCGGTAACGGTGGCGGTGCCGGCGCCAGTCGAGATATCTGCCTGCTGCTTGGCTTGCCGCGACGTCATGGTCATTCCGGCCAATGAGCTGGTCGCGCTGGTGAAGGCGGCGAGGGCCGGATCGTAGATGCTGGTCAGCTTGCCCTCCTTGATCGTGAACTCCATGCTCTGACGGCCTTCCGGTCCTTCGAACTCGAAGGATGCGCCTTGCGAGAAATTCGACGAGACGTCCCAGGATCCGTCGCTGCGCGGCTTCACCATCAGCGCGTATGGCGCCATGTCGAATTTCAGGAGCTTCTGTTCCGGCAACGCATTGACGAGCGCCTTGACGTCAAGCGCAATCTTGTAGGCGTCGCCCTCGACCGAAACCTTGAGCACGCCCTTGTCGAACGCCTGCTTGCCGAAATAGCGCGCCAGATTGTCGGAAAGATCTTTGGCGCCTTGATTGTCGACGGTCTGGGCAAAAGCCGGCGCGCTGAGCGCGAGGGCAAAGGCAAATGGCAAAATACGCTTCACGTCAGTTCTCCGTGATTTCGGAAGACGAAATATTCATGCTTCTGGTAGGCAAGAAGCGTAACAGCCGCAAGACGCCGACTGTAGGCCAAAAGCTCATTCGGCTAAAGCGCCAGGCGCATCAGCGCCCAAAGCACAAGGCGCATCAGTACCTAAAGCACAAGGCGCATCAGCGGCCGGCCGGGCTTGCGCTCCACCAGCCTCTCGAAGCCGGCCTTCTCGAACACCCGCGACGAGCCTACGAAAAGCCCGATCGAGCGCGAATCGCGCGACAGATCGATCGGGCAGGCCTCCAGCAGCCTCGCTTTATTCTCGCGGGCGAAAGCGATGCCGCCCTCGACAAGGCGATGCGTGATGCCCCGCCCCCTCGCCCTGGGGCGGATGAAGAAGCAGGAGATCGCCCAGACGGCCGGGTCGCCGGCATCGGCGGGATCGACCGGGGCCGAGCCCCTGCCCTGATTGTTCCACTCGGGGATGTCGGCGCGCGGGCCGACCTGCATCCAGCCGACGGCCTTGCCGTCCTCGAGCGCCAAGAGCCCCGGCGGCGGGCCCGTCTCGATTCGCGCCTTGATGAGATCCTTGTTCCGCTCCTTGTCGCTGGCGCGGCGCTCCGCCGGCGACAACCGGAAATGCGTGCACCAGCAGCCGTAGCAGGCACCCTGCTTGCCGAACAGGTCCTCGAAATCAGGCCAGTGCTCAGGAGTCAGCGGTGCGATGGTCGTGCTCATGCGTTCTCCCCAAGCCAAGCTTGTTGCCGGCCCTGCGCTGTCGTACCATTGCGTTTGTTCTCTTTATGTTCGCAGCGATGGCGGCTCCTGTCAACAATCCCGAACACGGTTTTTGCCGTGACTGCCTGGCGCTCCAGCGCGGCGAGACGCGTCGCTGCGATCGCTGCGGCAGCCCGCGCCTTGTCCGTCACGCCGAGCTCTACCGGCTGCGGATCGCCCATATCGATTGCGACGCCTTCTACGCGGCGGTCGAGAAGCGTGACAATCCCGCGCTGAAGGACAGGCCTGTCATCATCGGCGGCGGCCGGCGCGGCGTCGTTTCCACCGCCTGCTATATCGCCCGCATCCAGGGCGTCCGCTCGGCCATGCCGATGTTCAAGGCGCTCGAACTGTGCCCCGAAGCGGTGGTGATCCCGCCCGACATGGAAAAATATGTCGGTGTCGGCCGCCAGGTGCGCGCGTTGATGCAGGCGCTGACGCCGCAGGTCGAGCCGCTGTCGATCGACGAGGCCTTTCTCGACCTCGCCGGCACCGAGCGGCTGCACGGCATGCCGCCGGCGCTGGTGCTTGGGCGCTTTGCGCAGACGGTGGAAAAGGAGCTCGGCATCACCGTTTCGGCCGGCCTCTCCTACTGCAAGTTCCTGGCGAAAATTGCCTCGGACTTCCGCAAGCCGCGCGGCTTTTCCGTGATCGGCGAAGCCGAGGCGCCAAGCTTCCTCGCCGCGCAGCCGGTGACGATGATCTGGGGTGTCGGCAAGGCGCTGGCCGCGACGCTGGAGCGCGACGGCATCCGCATGATCGGGCAGCTGCAGCGCATGGAGCGCGGCGACCTGATGCGCCGCTATGGCGTGATGGGCGACCGGCTCTACCGCCTCTCGCGAGGCGAGGACGACCGCCTGGTCGATCCGGACGGTGATGCCAAGAGCGTCTCGGCCGAAACCACCTTCGACAACGACATCGGAGCCCTGGCGGAGCTGGTGCCGGTGCTGCGCGGGCTGTCGGAAAAGGTCTCGGCCCGGCTGAAGAGATCCGGCATCGCCGGCCGCACCGTGGTGCTGAAGCTGAAGACGCAGGATTTCAAGATACGGACCCGCAATCGCCAGCTCGGCGACCCGACGCGCCTGGCCGACCGCATTTTCCAGACCGGGCTCGACCTGCTGCGCCGCGAGGCCGACGGCACAAAATTCCGCCTGCTCGGAATCGGCGTCAGCGACCTCTCCGACGACCAAAAGGCCGATCCGCCGGATCTGGTCGACGTGCAGTCGCGCAAGCGCGCGCTTGCCGAAGGCGCGATGGACACGCTGCGCGACAAGTTCGGCAGGAAAGCCGTCGAGACCGGCTATACATTCGGCAAGGGCCGCGCCGCCAATCCGCCCGAGCCGCTGGAAGATTGAAGGGTCAGGTCCGCTTGAGGTCGATCCGGCTCGTCACCACCATCTTGCCGGTTGCCGGATCCATGTCGGTCACCGTCATGCGCATATTGTCCGGCCCGATCTTTTCTACGGTCAGCTCCGCATTGCGGTCGCCATTGACGACTTTCGCCCAGTGGATGTCGAGGTTGATTGCGTCGCCCTTGCGGCTTCCGCTGAGCCCGGCAGGTCCGCTGCGCGAACCTATGTAAGTGCCAGTGTAGCTCGCCCCGTCGACCTTCAGGTCGGCGCGGATTTCCCGCGACATGATCAACAACGCACGACAGGTGCCGTCAAGCGAGAGCGAGTCCGCCGTCGCGTCCGAAGTGAAGTTGCAGTTGATATTCATCACCGGCGTGTTCGTTCTGATCCTGACCGTCCCCTTGCCGGCGAACTTCCCCTGCAGCGATCGCAGGAAGGCCGCCTCGTCGGCATGCGCGCCCGTCGCGCAGAAAAGACAGGCGGCGGCCAGCAAAGCGGCGGTGGATTTCATCAAGACGTTTCCCTCTCGCGATCATGCGCCCTCCGACGGAAGGCGTGGACTTAACGGATGCCCAGGCGCCAGGTTCCGCTGCGACGATGACGGTTTTGACGCTCGCTCCGCTGGCCCAGTGGAATGACGCCACTAACGGTTGCGGCCCGGGTCCGGGCTTGCGACATAGGGCCCCAAATGGCGTCCGCTCCCTCGATCCCAAAAGCCGCGTTCTGGATGGCTCTGTCAATCGCCTCGATGCTTGCGATGTCGGTTGCCGGCCGCGAGACGACGGCCGAGCTCAACGTCTTCCAGGTGCTGGAGCTGCGCTCGGTGATCGGTTTCTTCATCCTTTTGCCGCTGGTGATGATGAGCGGCGGTTTTGCCGCGATGCGCAGTGAGCGCCCGTTCGCCCATGTTGCCCGCAACATGATCCACTATACCGGCCAGGCCGCCTGGCTCTACGCGCTGACGCTCATTCCGCTCGCCGTGCTGATCTCGATCGAGTTCACCACGCCGATCTGGACGGCGATCCTGGCGGTCAGCTTTCTGGGGGAAAGACTGTCCCGGTCGAAACTCACGGCGATCGTGCTTGGCCTGATCGGCGTGGTCGTCATCGTGCGCCCCAGCGCCGGCTCGATGGATCCCGGCCACCTCGTCGTCTTAGGCGCCGCGGTCTGCTTCGGCATCTCGATGGTGCTGGTCAAGTCGATGACCAAAACCGAAAGCGTGGTGCGCATCATCTTCTGGATGCTGATCATCCAGTCGGCGGTTGGCCTGATCCCGGCTCTCTACAGCTGGCACAACCCTTCGCCAGGGCTCTGGCCATGGATCTTCGTCATCGCCTTCACCGGCATGTCGTCGCATTTCTGCCTGGCCCGTGCGCTGGTCCATGCTGATGCCACGATCATCTCGCCGATGGACTTCCTGCGCGTGCCGCTGACGGCGCTGGTCGGCTGGCTGCTCTACCATGAGCAGATCGACGTCTTCACCGCCGGTGGCGCGGCTCTGATTCTCGCCGGCAATTTGCTCAACCTGCAGAAGAAGACGCCGCGGGTGGCAGAGGCGGAGGCGGCAACGCCCTGAGCTCGGGTGTGTTGAGATTCAGGTCAGGCCAAGCCGAAAATGGTGGCTTTCGAGAACCGGAGCGGAGCGGACATTCGGGTCCGTGAGCACCGGAAGCGCAGAAAACCAGCATTTGCAGGCTGGCATCACCTGAATATCAACACAACCTAGACCAGCTCCACGTCCACCACGCCCTGCACCGCGCGCATGGCGGAGGCGATCTGCGGCGAGACGCGATAATTACCCAGGCCGATCTCAATCTCGCCCTGCGCCTCTCCCTTGAGAACGATGATGCTGACTTGACTGTCGCCACGCTGTTTGAGCTGCGATTGAATGATCGACGATGGTCCATCATCCCTGACAAATATGCGCAGCGCTTTCTGGATGCGGCTGGCTTCATCGTCCAGTGATTGCACCGAGTTGATGCGCAGGTTCACGCCCTCAGGCCTGTCTTCGGCTGCAACCATAATCACCACCGAACTGCCGGGCTCCAGCATGTCGCGATACTGCGCCAGGCCTTCGGAAAACAGTACGGCCTCATACTGTCCCGTCGTGTCGGAAAACTGCACCACGCCCATCTTGTTACCCGTGCGGGTCTTGCGCTCCTGCTTGGAGGTGACCGTGCCGGCAAGACGCCCGGCGGCGGCGCCGCGTTTGACCGCAGCCGAGAATTCCGCCCAGTTCTGCACCCGCATCTTCTGCAGCGCGGACTTGTACTCATCGAGCGGATGCGCCGAAAGATAGAAGCCGACGATCTGGAATTCACGGTGCAGCTTGTCGGCAGCAAGCCACGGATCGGTCGCCGGCAGGTTGAGAGCCTGCGACTGGCTCCCAAGCGAAGCGCCGAAAATGTCGGCCTGGCCGGAGATGGCGTTTTGCTGTGCCAGCGAGGCCAAGCCCATCATCCGCTCGACGCCGGCCATCATCTGCGCGCGGTCATGGCCGAAGCAATCGAGCGCGCCCGCCATGATTAGGCTTTCGAAGACGCGCTTGCCGACGATCTTGGGATCGACCCGCTCGCAGAAATCGGCAAGGTTCTTGAACGGCTTCTCGCCGCGTTTCTCGACGATGTGCTCGACCGCCGCGTCGCCGACGCCTTTCAGCGCCGCCAGCGAATAGAAGATCTTGTTCTCGCCGACCTCGAAGGGACGGAAACTCGACATCACTGACGGCGGCACCACCTCGATGCCGAGGCGCATGGCGTCCTGGCGGAAATCGGCCAGCTTGTCGGTATTGCTCATGTCCAGCGTCATCGACGCCGCAAGGAACTCGACCGGGTAATGCGCCTTGAGATAGGCGGTCTGGTAGGAAACGACCGCATAGGCCGCGGCGTGCGACTTGTTGAAGCCGTAGTCGGCGAACTTGGCCAGGAGGTCGAAGATGAAATCGGCCTGCGGCTTTGAGACGCCGCGCTCGACTGCGCCCGTGACGAAGCGCTCTCGCTGCTTGTCCATCTCGGCGCGGATCTTCTTGCCCATGGCGCGGCGCAGAAGGTCGGCTTCGCCGAGCGAATAGCCGGAAAGCTCCTGCGCGATCTGCATCACCTGTTCCTGGTAGACGATGACGCCTTGGGTCTCCTTCACCAGATGGTCGATCTTGGGATGGATCGAGGCCATCTCCTCCTCGCCATGCTTTCTGGCATTGTAGGTCGGGATATTCTCCATCGGGCCGGGGCGATAGAGCGCCACCAGCGCGATGATGTCCTCGATGCAGTCCGGCCGCATGCCGATCAGCGCCTTGCGCATGCCGGCACTTTCAACCTGGAACACGCCGACCACCTCGCCGCGCGACAGCATCGCGTAGGTGTCGGGATCGTCGAGCGGTATCTTGGCGAGATCGATGTCGACGCCGCGCCGCCGTATCAGCTTCACTGCCGTTTCCAGCACCGTCAGCGTCTTCAGGCCGAGGAAGTCGAACTTCACCAGCCCCGCCTGCTCGACATATTTCATGTTGAACTGGGTGACCGGCATGTCCGAGCGCGGATCGCGGTACATCGGCACCAGCTCGGACAACGGACGGTCGCCGATGACAATGCCCGCGGCATGCGTCGAAGCATGGCGATAGAGTCCTTCGAGCTTCTGCGCCGTGTCGAGCAGCGTCTGCACGATCGGCTCCTTCTCCGCCTCCTCAGCGAAGCGCGGCTCGTTGGCGATGGCGTCCGCCAGCTTGACCGGATTGGCCGGGTTCTGCGGCACCATCTTGGAGAGCTTGTCGACCTGACCGTAAGGCATCTGCAGCACGCGGCCGACATCGCGCAGCACCGCGCGCGCCTGCAGCGTTCCGAAGGTGATGATCTGCCCGACCTGATCGCGGCCGTATTTCTGCTGGACGTAGCGGATGACTTCCTCGCGCCGGTCCTGGCAAAAGTCGATGTCGAAGTCCGGCATCGACACCCGGTCCGGATTGAGGAAGCGCTCGAACAGCAACGAAAAACGCAGCGGGTCGATGTCGGTGATGGTGGTCGAATAGGCGACCAGCGAGCCGGCGCCCGAACCGCGCCCCGGCCCGACGGGAATGCCTTGCGCCTTCGCCCATTTGATGAAGTCGGCAACGATCAGGAAGTAGCCCGGGAACTTCATCTTCTCGATGATGCCGAGCTCGAATTCGAGCCGCTCGCGATATTGCTCCACCGTGTAGCCCGGCGTCGGCCCGTGCGCGGCCAGCCGCGCCTCCAGGCCTTCGCGCGCCTGCCGGGCAAGCTCGGCCGCCTCCGCCTTCTCGGCTGCGTCCTTGTCGGCAGCGTCGGCGCCGGTGAAGCGCGGCAGGATCGGGCTGCGGGTCTTCGGATAGTAGGAGCAGCGCATCGCGATCTCGACCGTGTTGTCGATCGCTTCGGGCAAGTCGGAAAAGAGGCGCGCCATCTCGGCCTGGCCGCGCAGGAAATTGTCAGGCGAAAGCCGCCGGCGGTTGTCGGCGGCAACCACCGAGCCTTCGGCAATCGCAATCAGCGCGTCATGCGCCTCGTAATCCTCGCGTTTGGAGAAGAAGGCCTCGTTGGTGGCGACCAGCGGCAGGTCATGCGTATAGGCAAGGTCGACGGTCGATTTCTCGACCATGCGATCGTAGCCGGCGACCCGCTCCAGCTCGACATAAAGCCTGTCGCCGAACAGGCCTTTGAGGAACAGCAACCGCTGTTCGGCGAGATCGCGCCGGTCCGCTTTGAGCGCACTGCCGATCGGACCGCGCGGCCCACCGGTCAGACAGATCAGCCCGTCGCACCGATCTTCCAGCATAGCGCTGGTCAGATGCACCGGCTCGCCTGGCGGCGTCTCCAGATAGACCTTGCTGATCAGCCGCACGAGATTGCTGTAGCCGTCCTCACTGGCGGCGATCAGCACGACCGGCGACATCTCCGGCCCATGGCGGCGGCGGTCGCGCTGGCCGTCGCTCGCTTCCCCGGAAAAGGCCAGATCGATCTGGCAGCCGATGATCGGCTGGATGCCGTCCTTGACCGCCTTCTGGGCGAATTCCAGCGCGCCGAACAGATTGTTGGTGTCGGTGACCGCGATCGCCGGCGCCTCGTCCTTGACCGCATGGCCGACGATCGCGCCAAGCTGAAGCGCGCCTTCGAGCAGCGAATAGGCCGAATGCACGCGCAGATGGATGAACCTACGCGCCGGCGTTTCGGGCCGGCTGGCCTTCACTGCCGCTTCGCGCTGCAAAGGATCGCGTGGAAGTCGTTCATCCGCCATGTTTTTTCACGCTGTGCCAAGACTCATCGGTGCAGATGTATTGTCCCGGACGGGGCCATGCCAGTCCAGCACAATCGACCGCAGACCACAGGCGGTCCCGCACCGCCCCTTCTCAGGCAAACTCCATGATCACCGCATCGACCGCCAGGCTGTCGCCGGGCTTGGCGTTGAGTTTTGCTATCGTTAGGTCGCGTTCGGCGCGCAGCACGTTTTCCATCTTCATCGCCTCGACCACGGCCAGAGTCTCGCCGGCCTTGACCTCCTGGCCCTCGGCCACGGCGATCGAGACGACGAGACCAGGCATCGGGCAAAGCAGCATTTTCGAGGTGTCGGGCGGCAGCTTCTCCGGCATCAGCCTTTCGAGCTCCGCGATGCGCGGCAGCATGGCGCGCGCCGTCACGGACATGCCTTTCCAGGCGATGCGCAAACCATTCAGCGTCGGACGGATCTGCGCCGCGACCTTGTCGGCGCCGATCGTGCCCTGCCAGATCGCGTCGCCCGGCCGCCAGTCCGAGGCGACGGTCAGCGGCTTGCCGCCGTCGATCGACAAATCGACCTCCATCGGGATGGAAATCATGCCGTCGACGACCTCGACCGGGAGATAGTCCGCGCCGATCTTCACTACCCAGTCGCGCTTGAGATGTCCGGAATGCGGTGCCAGCCGGCCGCTGAGGCGGTCGAGCCGGTCGCGGCGCAGCAGCTCGATCGCCGTTGCGACGGCGGCGAATACCGCCCTCTCCTCGCCATCCGGCCCGACCGGCGCAAAACCGTTAGGATATTCCTCGGCGATAAAACCGGTCGACAGACGCCCCTCGCGCCAGCGCGGGTGCTGCATCAGCGCCGAAAGGAACGGTATGTTATGCTCGATGCCGTCGACGATGAACCTGTCCAACGCCTCTGACATGGCGTCGATGGCTTCCAGCCTTGTCGGCGCCCAGGTGCAGAGCTTGGCCACCATCGGGTCATAGAACATCGAGATTTCCGAGCCTTCGGTGACGCCGGTGTCGTTGCGGATGACGGTGCCGCCGAACGTACCCTCCTCCGGCGGTCGATAGCGCGTTAGCCGGCCGATCGACGGCAGGAAGTTGCGGAAGGGATCCTCCGCGTAAAGGCGGCTCTCCACCGCCCAGCCGTTGAGCTTCACGTCGCTCTGCTTGATGCCGAGCTTCTCGCCGGCGGCAACGCGGATCATCTGTTCGACCAGGTCGATGCCGGTGACCAGCTCGGTCACCGGGTGCTCGACCTGCAATCGCGTATTCATTTCAAGGAAATAGAAATTCTTGTCCTTGTCGACGATGAACTCGACGGTGCCGGCGCTCTGGTAGTCGACGGCCTTGGCCAGGGCCACCGCCTGCTCGCCCATCGCCTTTCTGGTCTTGGCATCGAGGAACGGCGACGGCGCTTCCTCCACCACTTTCTGGTTGCGGCGCTGGATCGAGCATTCGCGCTCGCCGAGATAAACTGCCGTGCCATGCGCGTCGGCCAGCACCTGGATTTCGATATGGCGGGGATCAACAACGAACTTCTCAATGAAGACGCGGTCGTCGCCGAAGGAGCTTTTCGCTTCCGAGCGCGCCCGCTCGAAGCCGTCGCGCACCTCCGATTTGCTCCAGGCGATGCGCATGCCCTTGCCGCCGCCGCCGGCCGAGGCCTTGATCATGACCGGATAGCCGATCTCGCCGGCGATCCTTACGGCATGGTCGGCGTCTTCGATGACGCCCAGCCACCCGGGCACGGTCGAGACCTTGGCCTGGCTGGCAAACTTCTTCGATTCGATCTTGTCGCCCATCGCCTTGATGGCCTTGGGCTTCGGCCCGATGAAGACGATGCCTTCCTTCTCCAGCGCCTCGCAGAAAGAGGCGCGCTCCGAGAGGAAACCATAGCCCGGATGCACGGCTTGCGCGCCGGTTTCCTTGCAGGCGGCGATGATCTTCTCTGGCAGCAGATAGCTCTGTGCCGCCGGCGGAGGCCCGATATGCACCGCTTCGTCGGCCATTTCGACATGCATGGCATCGCGATCGGCATCCGAATAGACCGCAACGGTGGCAATGCCCATATTGCGCGCCGTCTTGATCACGCGGCAGGCGATCTCGCCGCGATTGGCGATCAGGATCTTCTTGAACATTCGGATGTCGTCCTCCGGCGAAGCGGTCCAGTTCTATGGACAATTCCGGTGCGCCTCAAGAGCCCACGGCCGGCTCCCACGGCTGGCACCGATTGCAGGAACCGCGCCGAAAAACGTCGCAAGAGACGTTGGCCGCCAGCGCGGAACTCGCTAATGTTATCCCAACACCAAAGGGGCGGCAGGCTGGCATTCGCTACCGACAGCTTGCCGTTAGCTGAAACTTACAGATCGCTTGGGAGGAGTGCCTCATGAAAACGCGTGCCGCAGTCGCCGTCGCCGCCGGAAAGCCGCTGGAGATCATGGAGGTCGACCTCGAGGGGCCGCGCGAAGGCGAAGTGCTGGTCGAGGTCAAGGCGACCGGCATCTGCCATACCGACGAGTTCACGCTGTCGGGCGCCGATCCGGAAGGGCTGTTTCCGGCCATCCTCGGCCATGAGGGCGCCGGCGTGGTCGTCGATGTCGGCAAGGGCGTGACCTCGGTCAAGAAGGGCGACCATGTCATTCCGCTCTACACGCCCGAATGCCGGCAGTGCCCGTCGTGTCTATCGCGGAAGACAAACCTCTGCACCGCCATCCGCGCCACGCAGGGACAGGGCCTGATGCCCGACGGCACCTCGCGCTTCTCGATGGGCAAGGACAAGCTGTTTCATTACATGGGCTGCTCGACCTTCTCCAACTTCACCGTGCTGCCCGAGATAGCGGTGGCCAAGGTCAATCCCGACGCCCCCTTCGACAAGATCTGCTACATCGGCTGCGGGGTCACCACCGGCATCGGCGCGGTCATCAACACCGCCAAGGTCGAGCAGGGCGCAACCGCCGTGGTCTTCGGCCTCGGCGGCATTGGCTTGAATGTCATCCAGGGTCTTCGCCTTGCCGGCGCCGACATGATCATCGGCGTCGATGTCAACAACGACAAGAAGGCCTGGGGCGAGAAGTTCGGCATGACGCATTTCGTCAATCCGAAGGAGATCGACGGCGACATCGTGCCTTACCTGGTCAACCTGACCAAGCGCGGCGCCGACCAGATCGGCGGCGCCGACTACACTTTCGACTGCACCGGCAACACCAAGGTGATGCGCCAGGCCCTGGAAGCCTCGCATCGCGGCTGGGGCAAGTCGGTCATCATCGGCGTCGCCGGCGCCGGCCAGGAGATTGCGACCCGGCCCTTCCAGCTGGTCACCGGCCGCACCTGGATGGGCACCGCCTTCGGCGGCGCGCGCGGCCGCACCGATGTGCCGAGGATCGTCGACTGGTACATGGAGAAAAAGATCCAGATCGATCCGATGATCACGCACACGCTGAAGCTCGAGGACATCAACAAGGGCTTCGACCTCATGCACGAGGGCAAGTCGATCCGCAGCGTAGTGGTTTACTGAGGAAACAAGCCGCCGACCTATGGCCAGCGACTGAAGTTGCACAGGTTCAACAAGGGAGGAACTCAATGCCTGAAAAACTGCATCCGAAGATCGACAACGGCTTGCCGAGGGAGAGCGCGAGCTTTGCCGGCGGCACGCTGGTCTGCGCCTGCACCAGCAATCCGGTGAAGGTGAAGGTCAAGGGCCAGATCGCCCACAACCATGCCTGCGGCTGCACCAAATGCTGGAAGCCGGACGGCGCTATCTTCTCGGTCGTGGCCGTCGCCGGCACTGGCGATGTCACCGTCACCGAGAATGGCGACAAGCTGAAGGTGGTCGATCCCTCGGCGCTGATCCAGCGCCATGCCTGCACAAGCTGCGGCGTTCACATGTACGGCCCGGTCGAGCGCGACCATCCCTTCAAGGGCCTGTCCTTCGTCCATCCCGAGCGCTTTGAGGAGGATGGCTGGTCGCCGCCGGGCTTCGCCGCCTTCGTCTCCTCGATCATCGAATCCGGCGTCGACCCGAGCCGCATGGCTGGCATCCGCGGCCAGCTGAAGTCGATCGGGCTTGAGCCCTATGACTGCCTCAATCCCGGCCTGATGGACTATATGGCCACTTGGACCGCCAAGAAGTCCGGAGCCTTGGCGGCCTGACAATTGCGAAATTTCATGCGAAGGGGCCGGCCTATGTCGGCCCCTTCGTACATTTGGAGATAAGGTTGCCTGCCCCCATCATCATTTATGTCGACGCGGATGCCTGTCCGGTCAAGGCCGAGGTCGAGAAGGTCGCGGAGCGCCACGGCGTCGTCGTCACCTATGTCTCCAATGGCGGCCTGCGGCCGTCGCGCGATCCGATGATCCGCAACGTCGTCGTCTCCAAAGGCGCGGATGCGGCCGACGACTGGATCGCCGAGAACGCCAGGGCAAACGATGTCGTGATAACGGCCGACATTCCGCTTGCCGCGCGCACGGTGGCGCTCGGTGCGCATGTGCTCGGCCCCACCGGCCGCCCCTTCACCCCGGAAACCATCGGCATGGCGGTGGCGATGCGCGATCTCAAGCAGCATCTGCGCGAGACCGGCGAAAGCCGGGGCTTCAATGCCTCCTTCACACAGAAGGACCGTTCCCAGTTTCTGGGCGAGCTCGACCGCATCTTGCGGCGCGCGCTCAAATCCGTCACACCGGGCTGATCCAACGTCTTCAAGGGCCTCGGGCCATGGGTGACGATCTCAAGACGCCGATGCATCGGCACATGCAGTTCGCCCTCGCCGCGGCCATCGGCATCGTGGCACTGCTGCTTGCCTTGTTGCTGCGCTGGCCGCTCCCCTACTCGATCGGCGCCAATGTGTTCTTTGCAAGCTATATCGCCCTGGTGCTGACCCTGATGCCGAGCCTTACCGGCCGCTATCTCCGCAAGAATGCGCGCGCGACCGACCTGCCCGTGCTGCTGATCTTTGCCGTCACGCTCTTTGTCGTCGGCGCGGCCATCGTCTCGCTGTTCCTGCTGATCAACCGCAAGGATGCCGCGCATCCGCTGCAGCTCGCCTTCGCCATATTGTCGATCCCGCTCGGCTGGTTCACAATCCACGCTATGGCGTCGCTGCACTACGCGCACGTCTATTGGAAGGATGGCGACGGGATCGACGAGAAAACCCACAAGAAGATGCCGGTCGGCGGCCTCGATTTTCCGGGCGGCAAAAGACCGGAAGGATGGGATTTCCTCTATTTCGCGACGGTCATCGGCATGACGGCGCAGACGGCGGACACGGCCGTCACCACCTCGCAAATGCGGCTGGTCGTGCTTGTTCATTCGATCCTGACCTTTTTCTTCAACACGGTGATCGTCGCGGCGGCAGTCAATCTCGCGGTCAGCCTGGGCTCTCCGTAATAAATCCGTGATCGCATGAAACATTGCCTTGTGCGGCGACGTATTGAGGGGGAGACAATGACCTGAGAAGCCGCTTGCTTGAGGCGGCCGGAGGCAAGATGGACACTGTTGCCAACAACCATTCCGCCGTCGAGGCGGACGGCAAGGACACGACCCTCATCTACCGGCAATCGCGCTGGACGCGGTTGACCCACTGGATCTGGGCTTTCTCGCTCTTCTTCATGCTGCTTTCCGGCCTGCAGATCTTCAACGCGCGGCCGCAGCTCTATGTCGGCAAGCAGTCCGGCTTCGAGTTCAACAACACGATCCTCCAGATCGGCGCCGAAAACACCGCCAACGGTCCGCGCGGCTTCACTGAAATCTTCGGCCATCGCTTCGACACAACCGGCGTGCTCGGCTGGTCGGGTCCTCCGGGACAAGAGACGCCCCGCGCCTTCCCTTCCTGGGCCACGATCCCGTCCTATTACGACCTCGGCACCGCCCGCGTGGTGCATTTCTTCTTCGCCTGGATCCTGACCACGACCCTGCTCATCTGGCTGATCGCCAGCCTGGTCAACGGCCATATCCGTCGCGATCTTGCCCCTCGCGTGTCAGACCTGCGCAAGCTGCCGCGCGACATCGTCGATCATGCGAAGCTGAAGTTCCACCACACGCGCGAATACAACACGCTGCAGAAAATGGCCTATGGCGGCGTGCTCTTCGTGCTTTTGCCGCTGATGATCGTCACAGGCCTCGCAATGTCGCCGAGCATGAATTCGGTATTGCCCTGGCTCAACGAAATCCTCGGCGGCAGGCAGACGGCGCGCACCATCCACTTCACCGTCATGGTGCTGCTCGTGCTTTTCTTCATCGTCCACATCCTGATGATCCTCGCCGCCGGCCCGATCAACGAGCTGCGTTCGATCATCACCGGCTGGTACCGCACCGACCCGCCTGCGAAGCACGTTGAGCCGACCGAGAGGAGCGCCTGACATGGCAAAATTCCAGATCAGCCGCCGCAAATTCCTCACCTCCGCCAGCCTCGGCCTGTCCGGCATCGCGCTGTCTGGTTGCGACGTATTCGACAGCGGCCTCGGCATCGGCGGCGGCCTGCGCAGCTTCCTCGAAAACGCCAATAGCCTGACCTGGCGCGCGCAGCGCCTGCTTGCCGGGCGGGACGCGCTGGCGCCGGAATTCACCGAGGCCGATATCCGCCAGCCGCAACGGCCGAACGGCGTTACAGCGCCGGACGACGACACCTACAAGGGCCTGCTGGCCAACAATTTCGCAGACTGGCGCCTCGAGGTTTCAGGCCTCGTAGAGAAGCCGCTTTCGCTGACCCGCGAGCAGCTTCAGAACATGCCGAGCCGCACGCAGATCACCCGCCACGACTGTGTCGAAGGCTGGAGTTGCATCGCCAAATGGACCGGCACGCCATTGTCGCTGGTGCTGGACCAGGCCGTGGTCAAGCCGCAGGCCCGCTATGTCATGTTCCACTGCCTCGACACGATCGAGCAAAGCCTGTCCGGCGACATAAAATATTACGGCACCATCGACCTGATCGACGCCCGCCACCCGCAGACGATTCTTGCCTACGGCCTGAACGGCAAGCCCCTGCCGGTCGAGAACGGCGCGCCGCTGCGCGTGCGGGTCGAGCGCCAGCTCGGCTACAAGATGCCGAAATACATCTACAAGATCGAGCTGGTCGACAGTTTCGCCAATGTCGGCGGCGGCCGCGGCGGCTACTGGGAGGACAATGGCTACGACTGGTATGGCGGGATTTGATGGCCCCTCGCCTGCAGGCCGAGCATAGTCTAGCAGCCGCCGAGCTTGGTGCCGTCGAGGAGCGTCTCGACAAAGACAACCGGCGGCTGACCGGTCGTGGCGACGACCGTGCTTTGGTCTTTGCGCTGCGGGATGAGCAAGGCCGCGCCGTCGGGGCGGCCGCCGGGTATTCCTGGGCCGGCATTGCCGAGCTCACGCTGATGTGGGTCGACGAAGCCTATCGAGGCCTTGGCCTCGGCAGGAAGCTGCTCGATGCCTTCGTCGCGGAAGCCGCCGCTCGCGGCTCGCTGCGGATATGGGTTTCGACCCATGACTTCCAGGCGCCGGGCCTTTACGAAAAGGCCGGCTTCGAGCGCATGGCCGAATTGACCGGCTGGCCCGAAGGCCATTCCAACATCATTCTTTGCAAGACGATTGCAGGAAACGCCTAAGCCACTTTCTCAAGCAGCGGCTTCAGCGTCGGATGGATTTCCGGCGCCGCGTGCTTGATCAGCGTCAGCAGCGCGCGCTCGTTGTCGCGCAGCGGCCGCCGGCCGCCGCCGACACGCTCGGCAAGCCATTCGGCCTCGCTGGCGTCGATCGTCTCGGCGCGGCGAGCAAGCGCTTCAGCAGCCCGGTTCCTGGCTTCCCATTCGGCCTCGATATCACCGGGCGAATGATAGGCTTCGAGGATCGCCGCGAAACCACCCGACACCATCCGGCTGAAGAAGCCGCCAAGCGTCGGCGCTGCCTCGTCGAGGAAGTTCTCGTGGCGCAGCGCCACTTCCCGCGTCGGCGGCTCGTAGCCGGTCGAGCACATGACGTAGTTGGCGATCGCCTTGACGAAGAGGTCGCTCCAGGACGGATCGTTGTCGGCTGCCGCGGTCCGGTCGTTGATCCTGAACAGGACCTCCGCCTCGGCCTTGCTGATGGCGATGTTGCCGTCGCCGCCATAGGCATAGAGGATGCGCCGCAGCAGATCGACCTCGGCCTTGGCGATATGGCCGGGAACCAGGCTGCCGCCATGCATCAGCGGACCCTTGCCGTCTATTACCGCATGCGCGACCTGTTCCAGCGCATAAGCCGAGAGCTCGCTGGGGGAGGACCTCGCTTCCTCCAGCACATGCACCAGCAGTTCAAGCTCGGTGCGGCCGTCGACTATGCCGTCGCGCGAGACGGTTCGGACCAGCCAGTCGGCATTCTGCTCGGAGATATAGCCCTCCGGCTTTTCCTGGTGGACGATGTAATCGGTCACCGCCTCGACGAAGAACGGCGCCCATTCGCCGCACTTGTCGCGTGCCGTCTGGTCGAGCGCGAACAGCGCCTCCGCCTCGCCGCGACTTACCACGCCGTCGGCGAAGACCTCTCGCCGCAGCATCGTCACGTCTTCGGCCGTGATCTTGTTCTTCGAGATCAGCCCCGCCACCGGAGCGCTCATGATCAATTCGCCCATTTGCAGTCCCTGCCCGTCGCCCGTTGCCGGCGAACTGAGTGCGTTACCCCGCCAAGCTTTATCAGCATTGTCTTGAGAAACCGGCAAACGGCGTGGTTAGCGAAGCCTTGTCGGCCAATCCATGTCGCTGAAAAGCAGGGCGCGCTTAAAATGTCGCTGGGAGGTGACAAGGTGTCGCCGACGGGCTATGGATGACACGTCGAGGACTCAGGCGACTGAGTCCTACCTGTTTGCGGGAGAGAGCAGCGCAAGCTGTCGCCGAAGGGGAAATCGCCCGAAATCTCTCAGGCAAAAGAACCGTGGACGGGAAAGACAACTCTGGAAAGTCGGGAATCTTCCCGCGCCGAAGGTGTAAGCGCTGCCGACAGAGTTACGGGGCGCGAGTCTCTCAGGCTTCAGACAGAGGGGCACGACTAGGCCGCCAATGGCGGTCGATCGCCGTGCGACTCTGGAGAAGACATGACAGGCCAAGACACCAGACACCTCCCCTTTGAGGATTTGCATCAGGCCGCGGGCGCGCGTTTCGGCGCCTTCGCCGGCTGGTCGATGCCGCTCACCTACCCACCCGGCGTGATGAAGGAGCATCTTCACACGCGCGAGCATGCCGGCCTGTTCGACATCTCGCATATGAAGCTGTTCGAGGTCTCCGGTCCGGGGGCCATCGCTTTGTTGAACCGCGCCTGTCCGCTCGATGCCGGCGCGCTGGAAATCTCGCAGTCCAAATACACCTTCTTCCTCAACGAGGCTGCCGGCATCATTGACGACCTGATCGTGACGCGCCTGGGCGATAACCGGTTCATGGTGGTGGCCAATGCCGGCAACGCGGTGGAGGATGAGAAGCATCTGCGCGCGCTTGCTGCCGGTTTCGATGCCAGGGTCGATCCGCTCGACCGCGTCTTCCTGGCGATCCAGGGGCCGGACGCCTGGGCAGCTTTGGCGCGGGCTGGCATCGAGACCGGCTCGCTGCTTTTCATGCATGGGGTCGAGCCCCGGCAAAACTGGTTCATGAGCCGCTCCGGCTACACCGGCGAGGACGGATTCGAGATCGGCCTGCCGGAAGCGGATGCGCGGGATCTGGTCGCCAGGCTGCTGGGGGATGAGCGCGTGCAGTGGATCGGACTTGCCGCCCGCGACAGCCTGCGGCTCGAGGCCGGGCTTTGCCTGCACGGCCAGGACCTGACGCCCGAGATAGACCCGGCAAGCGCGGGATTGATGTGGGCAATTCCCAAGGAAGTTCGCGCTTCCGGCCATTTCATCGGCGCCGACGCGCTGCACTCGATCCTCGAGCGCGGGCCGTCGCAGAAGCGCGTCGGCCTGAAGCCCGATGGACGCCAGCCGGTGCGCGCGGGCGCCGCGTTGATCGATGCCGACAGCCATCCGGCCGGTCATGTCGCTTCGGGCGGCTTCGGCCCCTCGGCGGGCCACCCGGTCGCCATGGGCTATGTCAACACCGCGCTGGCCAAGGCCGGCACGAAGCTCTTTGCCGATGTCCGCGGGACGAAAATCCCGGTGGACGTCACGCCCCTGCCCTTCACCCCACATCGCTACCGCAAAGGATGATTTCCAGATGGCAAAGACCTATTTCACGGAAGACCATGAGTGGCTGCGCGTCGACGGCGGCGTCGCTACGGTCGGCATCACCGACTATGCGCAGGAACAGCTCGGCGATCTCGTTTTCGTCGAGCTGCCGGAAATCGGCCGCAAGCTCGCCAAGGGCGACACCGCCGTCGTGGTCGAATCCGTCAAGGCGGCCTCGGACGTCTACGCGCCGGTCGACGGCGAGATCACCGAAGCCAACGCCTCCCTGTCGGCCGACCCCTCGCTGGTCAATTCGGCAGCGACCGGCGACGGCTGGCTCTGGAAGATGAGGCTGGCCAACGAAAGCCAGCTCGACAGCCTCATGGATGAAGCCGCCTACAAAGCCCATATTGGCTGATATCAGGATCCTGGAAATGACCGCAGCACCTATTCCCTTCTCGGCCCGCCACATCGGCCCAGGCGTCAACGACGTCAGGGCAATGCTCGCCGTCATCGGCGTTCCATCCGTCGAAACATTGATTAGCCAGGCCGTGCCGAGATCGATCCGCCTCGACCTGCCGCTCAATCTGCCCGCTCCGGCGAGCGAAGCCGAAGCGCTGGCCGAATTGTCGGCTATCATGGCGAAGAACACGGTGCTGAAGAGCTTCATCGGCGCCGGCTATCACGGCGTCTTCGTGCCGCCGGTCATCCAGCGCAACCTGTTCGAGAACCCGGCCTGGTACACGGCCTACACCCCATACCAGGCCGAGATCAGCCAGGGCCGGCTGGAGATGCTGTTCAACTTCCAGACCCTGGTCGCCGAGCTCACCGGCCTGCCGGTGGCGTCGGCCTCGCTGCTCGATGAAGCCACCGCCGTCGCCGAAGCCGTCGGCATTGCGCTGCGCCACCACCGCGACAAGCGCACCAAGGTGGCGCTTGCCGGCACGCCGCATCCGCAGACGCTGGACGTCGTGCGCACCCGCGCCGAGCCGCTCGGCATCGAGGTCGACGGCGAGACGATCGACGATAACACCGCCGCCTTGCTCGTCTCCTGGCCGGACACGTTCGGCGTCTATGGCGACCACAAGGCGGCGATCGAGAAGGCCCGCGCCGCCGGCGCGCTGGTCGTCTTCATCGCCGATCCGCTGGCGCTGACGCTGACGGATGCGCCGGCGAAGCTCGGCGCCGACATCGCCGTCGGTCCGATGCAGCGCTTCGGCGTGCCGATGGGCTTCGGCGGCCCGCACGCCGCCTATTGCGCCGTCTCCGACAAGCTGACCCGCCTGATGCCCGGCCGCCTCGTCGGCCAGTCGACCGACACCAAAGGCCGCCCGGGCTACCGGCTGGCGCTGCAGACGCGCGAGCAGCATATCCGCCGCGACAAGGCCACCTCCAACATCTGCACCGCGCAGGCGCTGCTGGCCAACATGGCCACGGCCTATGCGATCTGGCACGGCCCCGCCGGCCTGCAGGCAATTGCCGGGCAGATCCACGCGTTGGCCAGCCGCCTCGCCTCGGGCCTCAAAGCAACCGGTGTTTCGGTGCTCGGCGCGAGGCGCTTCGATACGGTCACGGCCGAGGTGAAGGGCAAGGCCGCTTCGATCGCAGAAGCCGCCGAGAAGACCGGCCGGCTGTTGCGCGTCATCGATGCCGACCATGTCAGCATCGCCTTCGACGAGACCTCCACGGAAGCCGATCTCGAGGCGATCGCTGCCCTGTTTGGCGCCAAGCCCGGCGCGGCTGAAGGCAGCTCCATGCCGGGCAAGCCGCGCGGCAAGGAGTTCCTCACCCAGCCGGTCTTCCACGACAATCATTCCGAGACCGAGATGATGCGCTTCCTGCGCAGGCTGGCCGACAAGGACCTGGCGCTCGACCGCACGATGATCCCGCTCGGCTCCTGCACCATGAAGCTCAACGCAGCCGCCGAGATGATGCCGGTGAGCTGGCCGAGCGTCGCCAATCTGCATCCCTTTGCGCCGGCCGGCCATTCGGCGGGCTATCGCAAGATGGCCGCCGACCTGGAGGCATGGCTGTCGGAAATCACCGGCTTCGACGCCGTCAGCCTGCAGCCCAATGCCGGCAGCCAAGGCGAATATGCCGGCCTGCTCGCCATTCGCGCCTATCACCGTGCGCGCGGCGAAGGCCACCGCACCATCTGCCTGATCCCGTCTTCCGCGCATGGCACCAATCCGGCAAGCGCCGCGATGGCCGGCATGAGCGTCGTCGTCGTGCGTTGCCTGGACGACGGCAATATCGACATGGACGATCTGCGCGCCAAGGCCAATGAGCATTCCAAGAACCTCGCGGCACTGATGTTCACCTATCCTTCGACGCATGGCGTCTACGAGGAAGGTGCGCGTCATCTGTGCGCGCTGATCCACGAGCATGGCGGCCAGGTCTATTTCGATGGCGCCAACCTCAACGCCCTGGTCGGCCTCGCCCGTCCCGGCGACATCGGTGCCGACGTCTGCCACATGAACCTGCACAAGACCTTCTGCATCCCGCATGGCGGCGGCGGCCCGGGCGTCGGTCCGATCGGCGTCAGGGCGCATCTGAAACCCTATTTGCCGGGCCATGTCACCGAAGGCTCGGCGCATGCCGTGGCGGCGGCGCCCTTCGGCAGCGCCTCCATCCTGCCGATCACCTGGATGTATATCCGCATGATGGGCGGCACCGGCCTGAAGCAAGCGACGGAGACGGCGATCGTTTCGGCCAACTATGTGGCGACACGGCTCGCGCCGCACTACCCGCTGCTTTACAAAGGCAGAAGCGACCGCATCGCCCATGAGTGCATCCTCGACACACGCGTGCTCAAGGATAGCGCCGGCATCAGCGTCGACGATATCGCCAAGCGCCTGATCGACTATGGCTTCCATGCGCCGACGATGTCGTTCCCGGTTGCCGGCACTCTGATGGTCGAGCCGACCGAGTCCGAGCCCAAGCGTGAGCTCGACCGGTTTTGCGAGGCGATGATCGCCATCGCCGCCGAGGCGGCGAAAGTGGCGAGGGGCGAGTGGCCGTCCAGCGACAACCCGCTGGTCAACGCCCCGCACACCGCGGCGGAAGCGCTTGCCGGCGAATGGAAGCATCCCTATTCGCGGCTGGAGGCGGCCTATCCGGCGGGCGATGCCGATCTGGCGGCGAAATACTGGCCGCCGGTCTCGCGCATCGACAACGTCGCCGGCGACCGCAACCTGGTCTGCTCCTGTCCGCCGCTGTCGGAATATCTCGGCGCGGCCGAGTAGCGTCTGCTCAGGCAGACTTCAGGGCCGGCCCGGCATCGGGCTGGCCCGCTCCGTCCTGAACGACGACACGGTTGCGCCCGGCACGCTTGGCCGCATAAAGCGCGGCGTCGGCCTGCGCCAGCACCTCATGGAGCGGACGGCCCGCGATCGACCCGAAACCCATGCCGCCGCTGACGCTGCTGCGCAGTGGCCCGCGATGGGTCGCGACGACCTCGGTGCCGAAAGCGACGCCGATCCGGCTTGCAATGTCGTGCGCTTTCTCCGGTGTCACGCGCGACATGACGAGCGCGAATTCTTCGCCGCCCAGCCGGAACGCGTCGATCCCTGTCCTGCCATATTTCCTGATCACCGCCGCGAAGCGGCAAAGAACTTGGTCGCCAACGGGATGACCGAAGACGTCGTTGGTCATCTTGAAATGGTCCAGATCGAACATGGCGATCGCCATGAACGGACCGAAGCTGCGCTCGCCATAAAGCTCGGTGAGCGCCCTGCGGTTCATCAGGCCGGTCAGCGGATCGGTCATGGTTTCGGCCTTGAGCTCGATCTGCGCTTGCAGATGGTGCAGTGAAAGCGTCAATGCGCCGAGGCCGGTCATGCAGGCGACCGCGACGACGGAGTTCAATCGCTCCGCCCAATTGTCGGGCGCGGCGCCGAGAACCCATTGCTCTTGCGTCAGCAACGCCAGGCCGCACAGCACGAAGGACAAGCCGCAGGCGCCGCTGAGGAACGAAACGACGAGCAATATCCGGCGGTCGTGATCCCCCTTCATCCAGAACATCGCCCCGATCGCCGCAAGCAACGCCGTCACGGCCGCATAGGTGATCTGAAAGCCGATGCCGTCGAAACCGAGAAAGGTGAAGATCGCGCAGGCAGCCATCGCGGCCAGCGTCGGCACGATGGCGCGGCGGTAGTCGCGAAAGCCGAGATACTGCATCGCCGACAGGCAGAGGACCAGGAAACCCAGGGTCAGCAGCGCGAGCACGACCTGGCACAGCCAGGGATCGGCATTCTTGGTATAGCGCCAGAACGCGACGACATGGGCGACGAGCACGAGGATGCCGCAGGCGACCGTGAGCACGAAGCGCGCCCTCGGTGTGGCGAGCCAGATCGCAAACATAGTGATGCTGAGGCATGTACCCGACAGCGCCGCCGCGAGCAGGAGCGAACTGAAATCCAACATCCTGAAGAACTGCCTCTAGCGGGTGCCCGTCGCTCCTCAATGTAGACTGGCGGCGCCCGGCGCAAACCGTTTTCGGCGGACACCCAACGCTACCTCGACACAGGGTTTACAAAGCGTCGACATGTGAGGCGAAATCCCATGACGGCACACGGAATACGCGAAGCGGGAGCAGGATCAGCCCTTGTCGAGCAGCGCCAGATTGGCATCGACCACTGTCTGATCGGCCATGCCGGCCTTGGCCTCGAGCAGCAGCGCGCGCGCTTTTTTCTTGTTGCCGCGCAGAAGCTGCGAATAGCCCATATTGTTGACGATCTGCGGCTTGCGCCCGGCGACCTTCAACAGCTGCATATAGGCGCGATCGGCGAAGTCGAAGCGGCCAAGCTCGTCATAGGATGCGGCAAGCCCCATCCAGGCCTCGGCATTGTCGGACTTGAGCTCGACCGCCTTGCGGAAATGCTGTTCGGCAAGGCCGAAATTCGCCTCGCGGAACTGCGCCTTGCCTTCAACGAGGTCGTTGGCGCTTACGTCCTTGGCTACCGGCTGGATCGCCGTGGTCTTGGTCGTGTCGACATCGTTGTTCGTCGTGCAGCCGGTAATCATCAAGACGGCCGCCAATGCCGCCGCTGCCCTGGGAAGTCTCTGACGCATGCCCCTGCCCCATCGCCCGATTTGCCGGGTCGTTCTTCAGGAAAAACGATACAGGACAGCGATTAAGCTTCGGTGCCGAAATGCAGATAAAATTCGGTTGCGCGCCAAGGAGGCGTTAACCACGGCTATGTCCTGGATTCAGGTCAGGCCGAGTCGAAAATGGCGGATTCCGAGAACCGGGGCGGAGCGCAGGAAGCTGCCGTTTGCAAACCGGCCTCAGCTGAATACTCAATGCGCGGTCAGCTTCACGATGATCGGAATGATGGCGATCATCAGCACCACCGGCAGGATACAGACCGTCACCGGGACCGACATCTTGGCCGGCAGGGCATGCGCCTTCTCCTCGGCCAGCGACATGCGCTTGTGCCGCATTTCGTCGGAAAAGACGCGCAGCGAGCCCGACAGGCTGGTGCCGAGCTCCTTGGATTGCTGCAGCAGCGTCGCGAAGGAGCGAACCTCGTCGAGGCTGAGGCGGTCGGCAAGCGCCTTCAGCGCGTCGTCGAGGCTGCGCCCGGCCCGCAACTCCAGCGACACCAGGATCAGGTTCTGGCTGAGCGACGGATAGGTCCTGGCAAGCTCTCTGGAGACCCGCTCGATGCCGGCCTCCATGCTCATGCCGGCATCGGAGCAGACGATCATCAAATCCATGAAATCGGGAAAGCCGTTGCGGTATTCGCGCATCTTTTCCCGAATTTTCTGCATCAGCACCAGGCCAGGCAGGAAATAGCCGCCGGCAGCCGACAGGATAATGAAGGTCCAGCGGCTGGTCATGGTCGACTCGGCGCTTGCCGCCCAGTGATTGACCAGGAATGCGCCGAGCGCCGCGCCGACCAGCGCGGCGAAACGGATGAGGAAGAACATGCCGACGGCGCGCGGTTCCATGTAGCCGGCCTGGATGAGCTTCAGGCGCAGCCGCGCGACATTTTCCGGATCGCTCTTGGCGTAGAACTCCTGTGCCCGTTTCACCGCCTTCTCGCGCACGGCATTGGTGCTCTTCTTGGGCGCGGGCTCCGCCTGCTCGGCCGGTTGCAATGTCTCCACCTTCAGCCGGCGCTTGACCTCGCCGCGATCGCCCTTAGCGAGCACCAGCGGCCAGGCGACGGCGCCGCCGCCCAGCACAAGGAGCAGCACGGCGAACGGCACCAGCGAGGTCGGCGCGAGCGAGGCGAGGAAGCGGATCACGTCTTCCATCTCAGAACCTGAAATTCGACATCTTGAACATGATGGCGTTGCCGAGCAGCAGCCAGATGATGGAGCCGCCCATCATGTACCAGGTCTTCGGCACGTCCCAGACATCCTGATAGAACTGCGGCATCAGCACCATGATGGCGGTGAACAGAAGCACTGGCACCGCGGTCAGGATGTAAGCCGACATGCGCCCTTCCGTCGAAATGGCGCGCACCTTGCGGCGCAGCTTGCCGCGGTCGCGGATCGTCGCCGACAGGCCATCGAGGATCTCGCGCAGATTGCCGCCCGAACTGCTCTGGATCGAGACCGCCGTGACGAACAGCGGCAAGTCCTCATGCCCCACCCGGTCGAAAAGATTGTTCAACGCCGAGACCAGGTCGGAGCCGTAGGTCACCTCGTCGGCCACGACGCCGAACTCGGTGCCGATCGGATCGGCCATCTCGCGCGACACCATGGCAATCGCCACCGGCACCGGATGGCCTGCCTTCAGCCCGCGCGTGATCAATTCAAGCGCCTCAGGCAGTTGCATCCCGAAACGCTTGTGCCGGCGCTTGCGCATCCAGCGCAATGCCATGACCGGCAACACCGGCAACAGCAAGAGAAGCAGGATAAGGCCGAACAGGAGCGGCAAGCCCTTCCAGATCGCCACGAGCGCCAGGGCGAGAGCGATCCCCGATGTGATCGTCAGGAATTTCGGCAGCGGCGTGCTTATGCCGGACTGCGTGCGCAGGGCGCGGAAGCGGTCGAGGGAAAAGATGGAGGTGCCGCCGTCGATCCCGCGTTCCTTGCGCAGTTGGATCAGCACCTGCTCCTGGCTGATCTTGTTCTCCGCGAGCTTCATGCGGCGGTTGATGGCCGTGCGCTTGTCGCTGCGCCCGGCATAGAGCAGATAAAGGCCCTCGGCGATCATGATGCCGGTGAGCGCCGCCGCGGCGTAGACGACGTAGACCGGGCTGAATCCCTCGAACACCGGCCTAGTCCTGCGGCCGGCCGGGTTCGAAATACTTGCCCGGGAATTCGATGCCCATGTTGCGCAGGTCCTCGAGGAAGCGCGGGCGGATGCCGGTCGCCTCGAAGTGGCCGAGGATCTTTCCGTCCGCCTCCATGCCGGTGCGCACGAAGCGGAATATCTCCTGCATCTGGATGACGTCGCCTTCCATGCCGGTCACTTCGGCGACGCTGGTCACCTTGCGCTTGCCGTCGGAAAGGCGCGTCAGCTGGACGATGATGTCGATGGCGCTGGAAATCTGGCTGCGGATCGACTGCACGGTCATCGGCATGCCGGTCATCCCGAGCATCTGTTCCAGACGCGAGATGGCATCGCGCGGCGTGTTGGCATGGATGGTGGCCATCGACCCTTCATGGCCGGTGTTCATCGCCTGCAGCATGTCGAAGGCTTCCTCGCCGCGACATTCGCCGAGGATGACGCGGTCGGGGCGCATGCGCAGCGCGTTCTTGACCAGGTCGCGCTGCTTCAATTCGCCCTGGCCCTCGATGTTGGCCGGACGCGTCTCCATGCGCGCGACATGCGGCTGCTGCAATTGCAGCTCGGCCGCGTCCTCGATGGTGATCAGGCGCTCGTCTTCCGGAATGAAGGCCGACAAAGCGTTGAGCATCGTCGTCTTGCCCGTGCCGGTGCCGCCGGAGATGATCGTGGTCTTGCGGGCATGCACCGCCGCCGCCAGCACCTCGGCCATGTTCTGGGTAATGGCGCCGAATTCGACGAGCTTGTGCAGGCCGAGCTTGTTCTTGGAGAACTTGCGGATCGACACCAGCGGGCCGTCGACGCCGACGGGGCGGATCGCCGCGTTGAAGCGCGAGCCGTCGAGCATTCGGGCGTCGACCATGGGCTGCGATTCATCGACGCGGCGGCCGACCGCCGCGACGATTTTATTAATGATTCTAAGCAGATGCGCCTCATCCTTGAACGGGATGTGGACCTGCTGCAGCTTGCCGCGCTTTTCGACGAAGCAGTTCTGGTGGCCATTGATCAGGATATCGTTGATCTCGGGATCCTTGAGCAGCGGCTCCAGCGGGCCGAGGCCGACCATCTCGTCGACGATGTCATCGACCAGTGCGTCGAGCTCGGCATTGTTGATCGCCATCCGCTCCTGGCGCGTCTTTTCCGAGACGAAATCATGCACCTGCCGGCGCATTTCATCCCGGGGCAGCCGCTCCAGCGCCACGAGGTTGATCTCCTCGAGCAGCATGCGATGGATGCGCACGCGTGCGTCCAGCACCTTGTTGGCGCTCTTTGCGGGGGCGGCCTCAGGCCTGGGCGGCGCCGGTTTGCGGGTCGTCGGGATGATCACTGCATTGTGCGTGACCGGCGCGGGTTCGGGCGCCCGCTGCGGGCGGACGTCGCGGCTCTGCAGGTTGGAGAAGCGGCTGGTCATCCTGCCTTCCTCTTCAGCAAGCCCTTGCCCAGGCCGAACAGCGACCTCGACTTGGCCATCGTCTGGACGGCCTCCTCGGGCAGGATGATCTTCTTCAGGTCGTTGACGACATTGGCGTTGGGGTCGATTGCGTGCAGCGGTACGCCGCGGTCGACCGCCTCGCGCACCAGCCGGTAATTGTTGGAGATGCCGCCGACGAAATGCTCGCCGAGTATCTCCTGAACGTCGGCCTGCTTGATGCCGTTGTCGAACATCTTCTGCTCGAAGCGGTTGACGATGACGTTGGGCTTCACTTCCTTGCCGGCGGTCTCATACACGGCCTGGATGAGACGCTGCGTATGGCGCAGGCAGGGCACCGTCATCTCGGCGACGATATAGAGCTTGTTGGAACCCAGCAGCACCGTCTCGGTCCAGGGGAACCAGGTGCGCGGCATGTCGATGACGACATTGTCGAAATAGGCCGCCACGAGGTCGAGCATGCGCACCACGACATCGGTCTTGAACGAGCGCATGTCCGAGGGTCGCGTCGGCGCGGCAAGCACGCACAGCCCGCTCGCATGCTTGGACAGCATCACGTCGAGCAGTTGCCGGTCGAGGCGCTCCGGCTGGTTCTCGATTTCGGTGATGTCGAACCGCGGTTCGAGATCGAGATATTCGGCGCAGGCGCCTTGCTGGAAATTGAGGTCGACGACGCAGGTCGAGGCGCCCCGCATCACCGAATGATGCAGCTGGAAGGCCGTCTGCAAGGCGAGCGTGGTGGTGCCGACGCCGCCGGCTGCCGGCATGAACGTATAGATATGCGATTCGGTATTCTCTTCTCGCCCCGGTCCTTGCAGCGCACGGATGACGGAACGCACGAGGTCGGCCGTGGTGATCGGCTTGACCAGGAAATCGGCGACCTTGAGCTGCACCAGGATGCGTACCGCCGCCGCGTTGAATTCCTGGGTGACGACGACCACCGGAACGCTGCCTTCCAGCCGCCGCATGACACGCTGCAGCGACTCGATTTCCTCGAGCTTGGCTGCATCCATGTCGACGATGACCGTGCCGAAGTCCGCCTCGAGGATCTCGCCGCGCAGTTCGTTGACGCTCTTTTCCAGAGTCAGAAGCTCGATGACCTCGGAGGCCGCAAAAGCCGTCCGCGTGTCCTGCAAGAACGTCCTGTCCGTCGAAACGAGCAGGATCTTCTTGGTCTTGCTACCAGATGCCATCCTCGCCAGCCCATCAATTCGATGTTGTTGATGATGTCGTCGGTGACGACACGGAGCTGGCCTTCGCACCGACGCCAGCGCTCTCGGAACCCTGACGCTGGGCCGGCACCAGAAGCCTTGTGTTTTGCACGCCATACTTCCAGGGATCGACCATCTGCATGGCAGTGTTGGATGCCTGCGCGTTGCCGGCCGCCAAGGTCACCCCTTCGGCGCGTACATAGTCGTCGCTGGTGCAACCGCCGGCGAAACCGGCGAGCAGCAAAGCGATGCAAACGGGGATGCGCATGCCTTAATCCTTTGGCAGATCGAGGAAGTGGCCGGACGTGGCGGCAGCCACCGGGCGGGCGGCGCTGCCGTCAGCCAGCGCCACCGGACGCTTTGACGCCGAGGCGTTCACTTCTTCGGTGTTGTTCAGGAAATAGTCGGCGGGACTTGCCGGCTGGGTGCCGTCGGTCGGCTCGACCATCTTCTTCGAGGGATCGACCGGCTTGACCAGGTAGGGCGTGACGATGATCACCAGATCGGTCTCGCGCCGCTGATAGGACTTCGAGGAAAACAGCGGGCCGAGCACCGGCAGCTTGCCGATCCCCGGCACCCGCGATGTCGTGATGTCGTTCTGCGACTGCAGGAGGCCGGCGATCATGAAGCTCTGGCCGTTCTTGAGGTCGACCGATGTCCTGGCGCGGCGCACGATGAAGGCCGGAATGGAAATGCCGCTGCTGACCTGGATGGAAGCGGACGGGTCGATCGAGGACACTTCCGGCGCGATGTCGAGGCTGACCAGCCCGTCCTTCAGCACCGTCGGCGTGAAATCGAGGCCGACGCCGTACTTTTTGTAGGTGACGCTGATCTTGCCATTGTCTTCGGAAACCGGGATTGGGAACTCGCCGCCGGCAAGGAAGCTCGCCGTCTGGCCCGAACGCGCGATCAGGTTCGGCTCCGCCAGCCGCCGCGCCAGACCGCGTTCCTCCAGCGCCTTGATGGCGATGTCGATGGAAACGCCGTTCGACAGCAGGCTGCCGATGATCTCGCCTGTTCCGGCAGCCGTCAGGTCTCCTCCATCCGGGTTCAGCACGACTTTGCGGTTGCCGATGCCATAGGCGAAATTGGCTGCGTATTTGGCGCCGAGGTCCTGGCCGGCCTGGCGGTTGATCTCGACGAAGCGGACATTGAGCTGAACCTGCTGCGAGGACGAGATGTTGACCGAGTTGATGACTTCCTCATTGCCGGAAAAGCGTGACGCGATCTTGCTGGCTTTGTCGGCGGCGACAGCATCATCGGCTTCGCCCGACAGCACGACGCGCCCGTTCGCCGAGCCAACCTTGATCTTGGCGTCGGGCACGCTGGCGCGGATGGTGCTGGCAAGCTGATCGGTGTCCAGCGTCACCTCGATGTCGATGGTGCCGACAAGCTGCTTGTTCTGGTCGAACAGGGCAATGCCGGTGGTACCCAGGTTGTTGCCCAGCACATAGAAGGATTTGTCGGTCAGCGGGTTGACGTTGGCGATCTCCGGGTCGCCGATGACGATCTGGTAGAAGGCGGCGCTCGTCATGATCGTCTTCGGCTTGCCCTTGGCGACCTTGATCGAGGCGTTCTTGTTCGCCGAGACATAGACGACGTCATTGCCCGCCCTTGCCGGCGCGGCGACGGCAAGCACTGTCGCCGCCAGCGCAATCACGCCGAGAAGAAGCCATCCCCCGGTCGTCCGAAATGCATCAAACCCGAACATCTTGCCCCGTCCCCGCCGGTCCCCACCGGCTATTGCTGCAGTTCCTGCGGCGGTTGCCGCGAAGGAACCTTGTATTCCTCGACCTTGTCGCCGCGCGTCACGATCACCGTCTTGAATTTCGGCTCGTCCTGGTCCTTCGTCACCGCATTGACGAGCGAGGCGGCGCTCGCCTGCGCATTTGCGGCAACCGAGCCGCCGAAGGACGAGATGGTCGTCAGCCCGCTTTCGCTGGCGCTGGCGTCGGCGGCCGACCGCAGCGACAACGACAGCGTGCCGACGGTGCGGGCAAGCGCCACCTTCTGCGCCCCGTCGTTGGTCACCTCGATGGTCACCGAATTGGCGACTTGCGGCTCGGTCTTGCGTTCATCGGCGCCCTGTCCGACCGAGAGCACCTTGGCATCGGAGACAACGATCTCGGACGTAACGGTCGAGCCGGCAGCCCCTTGAGCATTCTTGGACACTTCCTGGATGTCCCCAGCATCGCGCGTCAGCACGACGTCGACGCGGTCTCCCGGCGTGATGAAGCCGCCGACGCCGGCGATCTCGTCGGTGCGGATGGTGACGGCCCGCATTCCCGCCGACAGCATGTTGGAAAGCGTGGCGCGGCCGTTCGGTCCCGACAGCTTGGTGAGCAGCACCGGTTCGTTGACCTCGATCGGCGACAGCACGACCCGGCTGCCGTCCGCAAGCAGCTTGTCGATCGTCGGGAAAGCGCCCTGCGGCAGCGAATCCTGCGGCCACGGAATCTCGGCGAGTTGCGGCCGTCCAAGCTCCATGCCGTAGCGCAGCGGCGCGTGCGCCACCACGATGGTCTTGAACTCGACCTTGGGCTGCTGCGGCGCCACGACGACCTTGACCTCGGCCTGAGCCTTCGCCTGGCTCTTGACCCAGAAATCCGCCGCAAAGATCGAGATCGCGCCGAAAACGGCGGCGATGCCGATCATGGTTATGGCCTTGCCCCTCACAATGGAACCCCTGACGCCCGTGGTCTTTTGTTAGTTGGGTCTCACGCTAGGCGTTAATGTTAAAGAATCAGGAATCCCGCGACCCGCCGATCGCCCTATTTCGGCCGGCTTGGTTATCGAATGGTTTTGAAATAAGAGACAGTTTGAATCCCTGAACGGAACAGGAACTCGTTCGCCCGCCAAAAGCGTGGCAGTATCGAGGAATGATTCGCATTACCGGACGCTAGGCCCAGCATGGACGACAGCAACGACCTCTTCGGCAAGATGGAAAAGCCGGCACAGCCGGTGCGCGCGCCCTCACGGCCCGCCGATCCGCTGGTGCAGGCAGCGAAGCGTACGACCGCCACCCGCGACGGCAGCGAGGGCTACAGCGCCGCCGATATCGAGGTGCTGGAAGGGCTCGAGCCGGTGCGGCGCCGTCCGGGCATGTATATCGGCGGCACCGACGACAAGGCCATGCATCACCTGTTCGCCGAGGTCATCGACAATTCGATGGACGAAGCGGTGGCCGGCCACGCCACCTTCATCGACGTCGAGCTTTCTGCCGACGGCTTCCTGACCGTCACCGACAACGGCCGCGGCATCCCGGTCGATCCGCATCCGAAATTCAAGAAGCCAGCGCTCGAAGTCATCATGACCACGCTGCATTCGGGCGGCAAGTTCGACTCCAAGGTTTACGAGACCTCCGGCGGCTTGCACGGCGTCGGCGTCTCGGTCGTCAATGCGCTGTCCGACCACCTCGAGGTCGAGGTCGCGCGGGGTCGTCAGCTTTACCGCCAAAGATTCTCCCGCGGCGTCCCGGTCAGTGGATTGGAGCATCTCGGCGAGGTCCACAACCGCCGCGGCACGAAGACCCGTTTCCATCCCGACGAGCAGATTTTCGGCAAGGGCGCCGCCTTCGAACCGGCGCGCCTTTACCGCATGACGCGCTCGAAGGCCTATCTGTTCGGCGGCGTCGAGATCCGCTGGACCTGCGATCCGTCGCTGATCAAGGACAAGGATCAGACGCCGGCAAAGGCCGAGTTCCATTTCCCCGGCGGCCTCAAGGACTATCTCAAGGCGACGCTGGGCGACGAATTCCAGGTCACGCGCGAGGTTTTCGCCGGGAAGAGCGACAAGCAGGGCGGCCACGGTTCGCTCGAATGGGCTGTGACCTGGTTCGGCGGCGACGGTTTCCTCAACTCCTATTGCAACACCATTCCGACCCCGGAAGGCGGCACGCATGAGGCCGGCTTCCGCAACGTGCTGACGCGCGGGTTGCGCGCTTACGCCGACCTCATCGGCAACAAGCGCGCTTCGATCATCACCACCGATGACGTGATGATCTCGGCCGCCGGCATGCTGTCGGTGTTCATCCGCGAGCCGGAATTCGTCGGCCAGACCAAAGACAGGCTGGCGACGATCGAGGCAATGCGCATCGTCGAAAACGCCCTTCGCGACCCGTTCGACCACTGGCTGGCAGACAATCCGCAGGAAGCCTCCAAGCTTCTGGACTGGGTCATCGCGCGCGCCGACGAACGCGTGCGGCGCCGCCAGGAAAAGGAAGTCTCCCGCAAGAGCGCGGTGCGCAAGCTGCGCCTTCCGGGCAAGCTTGCCGACTGCACGCAGAACGCCGCCGCGGGCGCCGAGATCTTCATCGTCGAGGGCGACTCGGCCGGCGGCTCGGCCAAGCAGGCGCGCGACCGCGCCAGCCAGGCAGTGCTGCCGCTGCGCGGCAAGATTCTCAATGTCGCCTCCGCCGGCAACGACAAGCTTGCCGCCAACCAGCAGATTTCCGATCTCATCCAGGCGCTCGGCTGCGGCACGCGTTCCAAATATCGCGACGAGGATCTGCGCTACGACCGCGTGATCATCATGACCGACGCCGACGTCGACGGCGCGCACATCGCTTCGTTGCTGATCACCTTCTTCTATCAGGAGATGCCGAACCTGATCCGCGGCGGCCACCTCTACATGGCCGTGCCGCCGCTCTATTCGATCCGGCAAGGCGGCAAGGTCGGCTACGCCCGCGACGACGCGCACAAGGACGAACTGCTGCGCACCGAGTTCACCGGGCGCGGCAAGGTCGAGATCGGCCGCTTCAAGGGCCTGGGCGAGATGATGGCCTCGCAGCTCAAGGAGACCACGATGGATCCGAGGAAGCGCACGCTTTTGAGGGTCGACGTGATCGACGCCGAGCAGGCCACCAAGGATGCCGTCGACGCGCTGATGGGCACCAAGCCCGAGGCGCGCTTCCGCTTCATCCAGGAGCGCGCCGAATTCGCAGAGGCGGACGTGCTGGATATCTGATCGCCTGCCGGTCCATAACAGGCTCCGGCACGGAGAACCGGTGTGACCTGGACGCGGTTTAAAGAGCTTGTCGAGAGGCCCTTAAGCGGTCTGACGCAGCCGACCCGTTCGGACTGGATTTTTGCCCTGCGCACGGTTTCGGCCGGACTGGTCGCGCTGCTTGCCGCCTATGCGCTGAAGCTCGATCATCCGCAATGGGCGATGATGACGGTGTTCATCGTCGCGCAGCCGGTCGCCGGCATGGTGCTGGCAAAGGGCTTCTACCGGCTGCTCGGCACGCTGGCCGGCGGTCTCGCCGCAGTCGGCATCACTTCACTGTTCGGCGCCGACCCGTGGCTGCTTGTCACCGTGCTGGCGCTCTGGATCGGCGTCTGCACGCTGGTCTCGTCGCTGTTGCGCAATCCGGAAGCCTATGGCGCCGCGCTTGCCGGCTACACGGCGATGATCATCAGCCTGCCGGCCCTCGGACAACCGCATATTGTCGTCGACCTCGCCGTCGCGCGTTGCGCGGAGATCGTGCTCGGCATCGTCTGCGCCGGCGTCACCAGCCGGTTGATCCTGCCAAAGCTCGCGGCCGACGCTATCATTTCCAGGTTGAAGCGCAGCATCCTCGACCTTGCCGAATATGCCGGCGGCGCCTTTTCCGGCGGCGACCCGGCGAGCCTCGCCGCGCTCCAGCGCAAGCTGATCGCCGATGCCCAGACGCTCGCCGAGATGCGCACCTATGCGCGGCTGGAAGCGCCGAGCTTCGCCACCCGCGCCCATCCGGTGCGGCGCACGATCGGTCAGCTTCTGTGGGCGCTTTCGGCGGCGCGCGCATTGCACAGCCACCGCAGGCCGAAGAACGCAGCGCTCATTCCCATGCGCAGCGAATTGAAAGCCTTCGTCGGTGAACTGGCGGCGACGCCCGGCGCGCTCGATGACACAGGGCCATGGGTGGCAAGGCTCGACGCTATCGCGAGCAAGGCCAGGGAGATGCCCGAACTGCCCAACGATACCGGCTCCAACGATAACGGCGAAGACAAGGTCGGCACCATCACCCGACTGACCATCGCCGGCGATTTCGCCGAGGCGCTGAAACAGGTGATACGCGGGCTGGAGGCGCTTCGCTCGCCTGTCTCCAGCAAATCGAGCGAGCGGGGCCAGCCGGCGCTGGTTGTCCACCGCGACTACCAGGCCGCATGGCGCAATGCCGTGCGCGCAGCGCTGGCGACGTTGCTCGTGGCGATTTTTTGGCTGACGACCAGATGGTCGGAAGCCGCCGGCACCGTCATCCTGGTCGCCGTCGTCTCCAGCTTGTTCGCATCGCGCCCGGATCCCGTGCAGTCCGCCTGGGGTTTTTTCACCGGCACGCTGATCGCGCTGCCTTTTGCCTTCCTTGTCGGCCAGGTCGCGCTGCCGGCGCTGCCGGGCTTCGGCTGGTTCACCCTCTTCGTCGTGCCGATCCTGGTGCCCGCAGCGCTCGGCATGGCCAATCCGCGCCATGTCGGCGTCGCCACCGCCTTCGCCATCAACTTCCTCGCCTTCCTCAGCCCGCATCAGCAGATGATCTACGACCCCGGGCCGTTCTTCGCCGGCTCGGCCTCGATCCTGGTCGGCATCCTGATTGCCATCGGCGTCTTCATTGTCGTGCTGCCCGCCGATCCCTGGGTCACCGTGGAGCGCATCTCGCAGGCGATGCGCGAGGACCTGGCCCGGCTTTGCCTGCATGAGCGCATTCCCCGCCGTTCGGCCTTCGAAAGCCTCGCCTATGACCGGATCAATCAGTTGATGCCGCAGGTCCAGCGGACGGGCCGCAAGGGCGATCCCATTCTCGGCGGAAGCATCGCGGCCGTCACCGTCGGACTGGAAGTGCTGCGGCTGCGCCACGCGCAACTGAACTCCGCCGTTCCGCATGAAACAGTCGAGTCCATCGGCAATTTCCTGCGCGCCCTGGCGCGCGAATTGCTGTTTCGGCAACCGGGCGAGCCGCAGACCGCGACCATCGCGGTGGCGAGGCAATACGCCGCCAGCATCGCCCAACGCAGCGATCGGCTCGAAATACTGCAGATCGCCGCCTCGCTGCGCATCATTGCCGCGGCGATGGAAGATTACCCGGATTTCTTTGCGAAGGGTCGCGCTTAACCGCCTCGGGACGTGTCTGGTTTGGGCCTTCCCGAGAATGGGTCCTTGCTGGACTGGTCGACACCTTTTAGGGTGGACACATGGCGCTCAAGCGGATGGACAACATCGGAATCGTCGTTGAAGACCTCGACGCGACGGTTGATTTCTTTCGTGAGCTTGGCCTTGAACTCGAAGGGCGTGCCACGATCGAAGGAGAATGGGCCGGGCGTGTCACCGGGCTCGGCGATCAGCACGTCGAGATCGCCATGATGCGCACGCCCGACGGCCACAGCCGACTCGAGCTGTCCCGCTTCATCAAGCCGCCCGTCATCGCGGATCACCGCAATGCCCCGGTGAACGCATTGGGTTACCTCCGCGTCATGTTCGCCGTGGACGACATCGACGACACGATTGAGAGGCTCCGCAAGCGCGGCGCCGAGCTCGTCGGCGAAGTCGTCCGGTATAAGGACGCGTATCGGCTTTGCTATATCCGTGGGCCTGAAGGGCTTCTCATAGGACTCGCCCAGGAACTCAGCTGAGGCCTGATATGTGTCCCTAGGCCGCGGCGATGGCCAGCGCATGTCCGCGCGCGTTTTCGCGCAGCGCGTCGAGATGGATCGACTTCACCAGCCCTGCGAGATCGCCCTCGGCCGCTTGGCCGCCGAGTTCCTTCAGCATCAGCCAGCTCACTTCCTGCACGCCGGCGACACGCCGGCCATTGGCGACCTCGCGCCAGACTTTCAGCGCCCTCAGGATGATGCCATGCGTGGCCGGCGCAAGCCCGGCGCTGCGGAACAGCGCCTGCAGCGCAACGTCGTGCCCGCCGGCGAGAAGTGCCGTCACCCGTTGCTCGGATTGTCGGGCTAAGGCCACCAGCGTCGAGCCGAAGAAGTCCACCTTGCCATGCGCGATGGTGCGGATGATGAAACCGGCGGTGAGGTCGCCGCGCAGCCGCAAATGCTCGATCAGCGCCGCATGCTCCTCCATGCGCGTTCCCTCGATCAGCGTCACCGAGGCTTTCACGCAGGCATCACGCAGGACGCGATCGGCGCGCGCCGCCCCCATCATCGCCAGCACCAGCGGCGAACCTTTCAAGGTCTCGCCGAGCTTGACCAGCAACATGTGCCGGCAGTCGGCCGGCAGGCGCCGATCGGCAATCAGCGCCTCGCGCACCAGCGGCAGGTGGCCGTGCCGCTCGGCCATGCGGCGGAAGCTCAGCGAAGCGATCTCGGCGCCGCTGTTGCCGATCAGCGCGGCGCACGCTTCCGGTTCGCCGATCTCGGCGATCGCCGCCGCCAGCGACATCGAGACGACCGGACGGTTGGCGATCAGCTTCTGCGTCACCTTCTGGCCGCAGGCGACGCGCTCGACCAGATCGGCATCGGTAAGCAGCGGCGAACGCGCGAGCACCAGCGCCGCCACTTCCGGCTGGTCGGCGGCCAAGGCGCTGATCACCTGCGGCGGCGCGTGATGGCTCATCGACAGCGCCTCGGCAAGCGCCAGGCGCACCTTGGACGAAGCGTCGTCCAGAAGCAGAGTCAGCGCCGCCTCGGCGGCACAGCGATCCTCGAACGGCAGATCGGAGTTGATATAGGCGCGCGCCAGCGCGCTCGCGGCGGCGGCACGCTCGGAAACCCTTGCCGTATCAATCCATTTTAGAAAATGCGAAACAACCATACCGACCAGCTGCGCCCTTGCCGGAAAGGTCCCGGCCCCGTTGTGAACGGTAGGCTGCAAATGGTTTACGAACGGTTCACCATGTTTCTTAACCGGCTTGATGGGGGCGCAGCCAACGCCTATCAAGCAAGGACATCGGAGGAAATCGAACCATGGCCGGGCTTTATCTGGAAGAGTTTGTCGTCGGCCATGTCTTCCGCCACACGCTGCGCAAGACTGTGACCGAGAGCGACAACATGCTGTTTTCGGTAATGACGTTGAACCCGCAGCCGTTGCACATCGATTTCGACTTCGCGGCGAAAACCGAGTGGGGCAGGCCGTTGGTGAATTCGCTGTTCACGCTCGGCCTGATGATCGGCATCTCGGTGAACGACATCACCGTCGGCACCACGGTCGCCAATCTCGGCATGAAGGAAACGGTGTTCCCGCACCCCGTCTTCCACGGCGACACCATCCGGGTCGAGACGACGGTTGTCTCCGTGCGCGACTCCAAATCGAAACCCGATCGCGGCATCGTCGAGTTCGAGCACCGCGCCTACAATCAGAACGACATTCTTGTCGCCAAATGCACCAGGCAGGCGATGATGCTGAGGAAGGCGGCCTGATGCGCTCGCTGCTGTTCGTGCCCGGCGATTCCGAGCGCAAGCTGGAAAAGGGATTCGAGGCTGGCGCCGACGCGGTTATCGTCGATCTCGAGGATTCCGTTGCCGCCGCCAGCAAGGCGGCGGCGCGCGCGACCGCGGCCGGGTTCATCTCGAGCCAAAGAGACCGGACGGGTTCGGCAATCTATGTGCGAGTCAACGATCTTTCCACCGGCCTGGCAGACGACGATCTTGCGGCGCTCGTCGTGGCGAAGCCCGACGGCATCATGCTGCCGAAGTCGAACAGCGGGCAAGACGTCCAGCAGATGGCGGCAAAGCTGCGCGTGCACGAGGCCGAGAACGGGCTTCCGGACGGCGCCATAAGAATCCTGCCGATCATCACCGAGACCGCGGCGGGCGTGCTGGCGGCGGCGAGCTATGCCGGCGCAAGCGCGCGGCTTGCCGGCCTGACCTGGGGCGCGGAGGATTTGTCCGCGGCCATCGGCGCGCGCGCGACCCGCGACGAGAGCGGCCGCTACACCGACGTGTTTCGTCTGGCGCGGACCATGACCATTCTGGCGGCCGGCGCGGCCGAAGTCGCCGCCATCGACACCGTCTTTCCCGATTTCCGCGATATGGCCGCCCTTGGGAAGGAATGCCGCGAGGCCGAGCGCGACGGCTTCACCGGCAAGATGGCGATCCATCCGGCGCAGGTGCCGGTCATCAATGCCGCCTTCACGCCGTCCGCCGAAGCGGTCGCGCGATCGCGGGCGATCGTCGATGCCTTCGCGGCGGCGGGAAATCCGGGCGTCGTCGGCATCGACGGCAAGATGTACGACAGGCCGCATTTGCGTCTGGCCGAGCATTTATTGGCTCGCGCCCGAGCGGCGGGCAGCCTTGCCTGAGGTTACCAGACCATCGGGATCAGCTTGTAGCGCACGCGCGCGGCATAAACGTCATAGCCCTGCAGGCCGGTTCGCAACGTCTTTTCCTCGATGAAGGTGCGGATGCCGAGCAGGACGATGAAGACAAGCACCGACGCCAGTCCCCACCAGGAACCAAGCAGCAGCGCCGTGCCGGCGAAATAAAGTATGGCGCCTGCATACATCGGATGGCGGACATAACTGTATGGGCCGGTCGTGATCACCTTCTGCCCGCGCTCGTCCTGGATCTTTACGACAGGCGCCGCGAAGCTGTTTTCCAGCATCGTCAGATAGCAGACCCATATCCCGACAAGCAGGACCAGCGCACCTATCACCTGCACCCACACGGGAGCTGCCGACCAGCCGAAACGGTAGTCGAGCCCCATCAGGACCAGCCAGGCGAAGATGCCGAGCAGCAATATGCTCAGCAATATCTTGTCGGCGGCCGTCTGGGTCTTCTGGATCGGCGGGCGGAGACGCTCATTCATCAGGCCTGGATCGCGGCGGGCGAGCGCGACGCCCATGGTCAGGCTCAGCCCGACCATCACGACTATGTACACCCAAGCTCCGGTCCAGTGCAGCGTGCCGGCCGACAGAAACAGCAGCACGCCCATGATGCCGACCCATACGAATGTCTGGAAAACCAATCTCGAGATCATGACCAACTTTCCGTGACGTCCCCCACCACTATTGGCCGCCCGCTGCCGCCGTTCCTCCGAAAACCCGCAAAAGCACCTAACCGGCCCAGGGACCGGCGTAATCGCCATAGAGCTTTGCCGGATCGGGCCGCGGCCGCTCCGGCGCCGGTCCCTGATAGGAGCCGATATGGACGAAGCCGATGACACGCTCCTGCGGCGACAGCCCGAGGATCGCCCTGCCCTCCGGAACGTCGGAATACCAGTTGCTGATCATGTTGGTGCCATAGCCCAGCGCGTTCGCCGCGATCATCAGGTTCATCGCCGCCATGCCGCCCGACAGGAGCATCTCCCATTGCGGGATCTTCGGGTTCTCCTTCGGCACCGACACGACGCCGATCACCAGCGGCGCGCGCGAGAAGCGTGCCAGTTCCTGGTTGCGCCGGCCTTCCGGCAGCGGTCCCTCGCGCTGTTCGGCAAGCGCCGCCAGCTTCTTGCCGATCTCGATGCGCGCCTCGCCGCGATAAAGGATGAACCGCCATGGCTCGAGCCGGCCGTGGTCGGGAACGCGCGAGGCGGCTGCGATCATCGTCGCGATCTCGGCATCGCTCGGCGCCGGCTCCTTGAGGTCGGGTATCGGCGCAGAATTGCGGGTGAGCAGAAAGTCGATGATCGGCGACGCCATGGGCGCAAGTCTCCTGAAGGCATTCGATTTTGAGCTGAAGCACGCCATCGGGAGGTCGGGCGGCTCGGGCGGTGGCGTTTTGCGCCTGATAAGAAGCCGCCGCGCCGGGCGGCGCGCTTCTAGGCCTTGAAATTGCCACCGCCTTGGGCTTCAACGCAAGGCATGTTTGAGGGGATCTTGCGCCTTTTCGTGATCGCACTCGTCGCTGCGTTGTTCGCGGTGCCGGTTTCCTTCGCGCTGGCCCAGGACGCCAACGACATCGGCGACATCAAGCTTCCAGGCATTTCGAGCTACGCAACGCCGAAGGCCGGGACGCCGCTGGCGCTTGGCAACGGCGGCGCCATCACGCTGTCGGCGCAGTTGACCGACAAGGGCGCCGACATCACCCGCGGCATCGTCTGGCGGGTTTTCAGGCCGCAGCCCGCCAGTGATGGCAAACTGCCGATGGTAGCATCCGCCCATGGCGGCACAGCCGTGTTCCAGCTCGACCCCGGCAGCTATCTTGTCCATGCCTCCTACGGACGCGCCGGCGCCACCAAACGCATCACGGTCGGCAAGGAGGCAAAGCGCGAAAGCCTTGTGCTCGACGCCGGCGGCCTGAAGCTCGACGCGGTGACGTCGGGCGGCGCGCCCATCCCGCCGAAGAAATTGCGCTTCTCGATCTATGAAGGCCAGGCCGCGGCCAATGGCGACCGGGCGCTGATCGCCCCCGACGTCGCGCCGAACACCGTTGTGCGGCTGAACGCCGGCACCTACCATGTCGTCTCCACCTATGGCGCGGTCAACGCCGTGATCCGCTCCGACATCCGCGTCGAGGCCGGCAAGCTGACGGAGGCGACCGTCGAGCACCGCGCTGCCGAGATGACAATGAAGCTGGTGCGCGAGCCCGGCGGCGAGGCCATCGCCGACACGTCCTGGTCGCTGCTCAACGAGAGCGGCGATCCGATCAAGGAAGCGGTCGGCGCCTTCGCCTCGATGGTGCTGGCCGAAGGCCAATACACCATCATCGCCAAGAACCGCGACCGTATCTACCAGAAGGATTTCACGGTCGTTGCCGGCCAGAACCAGGAAATCGAGGTCGTGGCCAACGAATCCTCAGCCATCGACCCCGAGGAAGGCGCGGACTGATCGGGCTGATCAGGCTGCCTTGCGCATCCGCTTCGGCAGGAACGGCACGCGGCCACGCTGCGCGGAAGGCGTGGCCAGATCGAAGACCGCGCGATACAGGCGATCGAGCAGCGCCTTGCGGTCGCGCAGCGGCTCGAGGTCGCTCCATCTCAGCACGTCGCCGATGCGCACCTCAATCGCCTTGCCGGACAGTCGCGCGAATTCGCGGATAAGCAAGGAGGTGCGCAGCGTCAGCGACGCCTTGCCGATGAATTTCGCCACGCGGTTGTCGCGCTCGGCCATATTCATCGGGCCGCTGACGAGATGGAATAGGCGGCCGTTCTGGCCGGAGAAATGCATCGGGATGACCGAGGCCTTGGCGTCCTGGACGAGCTTGGCCGGGAACATCTTCCACGGCAGGTCGATGGCGCGGCCGAAACCCTTCGGCGCCGTGGCGACGCCGCCGGCCGGGAACACGACGATGGTGACGCCTTCCTTCAACAGCCGCACCGCTTCATGGCGCACCGCCATGTTGTTCTTCAACGCTTCCTTGGTCTCGGAAAAATCGATCGGCAGCGAATAGGGCTCCATCTCGCGGATCCTGAGCAGATCCTTGTGGATCATGACCCGGAACGGCCGGCCGAGCTGCTCGGCCAGCGACAGCACCGCAATGCCGTCGCCGATGCCGAAGGGATGGTTTGCGACGATGACCAGCGGCGTGTCCGGCAGCGCTGGCGGCGGCCATTGCACAGCGTTGCGGACCTTGACGTCGATCAATTCCAGCATGCGGCTGAATACGCGGTCGCCTGTCGGCACAACCTGGCGACGCCAGAAATCGTAGAGCACGGCGAAGCGGTCGCGCCCCGACAGGCCCTCGACCGAATGGATGAACCAGCGCGTCAGCACCGGTTGATGCGGGTTGGCGTAGGAAAGCTCGGGAAACCGTCTTTCCCGCAGTTTCAACTTGAGCATGGCGGCTCGTTACAAGGCTGGCGTGACAGGCATATGAAAACGGCGGTGGACACGCCACCGCCATTCAAGGAAGCGCTGGTAAGTCAGGCTGCGCGACGCTTGCGGTCGGGCGAGACCGCCTCGTCGGAAAGCTGCTTCACCGCGTCGTCGAGCTTCAGCGATTCCTGGTCGCGGGAGCCAAGCCGGCGGACATTGACGGTTTCCTCTTCCGCCTCGCGCCTGCCGCAGACGAGGATGACCGGCACCTTGGCGAGCGAATGCTCGCGCACCTTGTAGTTGATCTTCTCGTTGCGCAGGTCGGCTTCGGCGAGTAGCCCCGCGGTCTTCAGCCGCTCGACCACATTCAAGGCGTACTCGTCCGCATCCGAGGTGATCGTCGCCACCACCACCTGCAGCGGTGCGAACCACAGCGGGAAATGGCCGGAATAGTTCTCGATCAGGATGCCGAGGAAGCGCTCCATCGAGCCGCAGACGGCGCGATGGACCATCACCGGCTGCTTCTTCTCCGAATCCGAGCCGATATAGAAGGCGCCGAAGCGCTCCGGCAGGTTGAAGTCGACCTGCGTGGTGCCGCATTGCCATTCGCGGCCGATGGCGTCCTTCAGCACATATTCGAACTTCGGCCCGTAGAACGCGCCCTCGCCCGGATTGATCGAGGTCTTGATGCGGTTGCCGGAGCGCGTGCGGATCGTCTCCAGCACGTTGCTCATGATCGCCTCGGCATGGTCCCAGGCCTCGCCGGTGCCGACGCGCTTGTCCGGCCGGGTCGACAGCTTCACGCTGACCTCCTCGAAGCCGAAATCGGCATAGGTCGACAGGATCAAATCGTTGATGCGCAGGCATTCGGCCGCGAGCTGCTCCTCGGTGCAGAAGATATGCGCATCGTCCTGCGTGAAGCCGCGCACGCGCATCAGCCCGTGCAGCGCGCCCGACGGCTCGTAGCGATGCACATTGCCGAACTCCGCAAGCTTTACGGGCAGTTCGCGGTATGACTTCAACCCGTGCTTGAAGATCTGCACATGGCCCGGACAGTTCATCGGCTTCAGCGCGAAGACGCGGTCATCGTCGGTGTCGTCGCCGGCGACCGTGACCTTGAACATCGCATCGCGATACCAGCCCCAGTGTCCCGACGTCTCCCACAGGCTCTTGTCCAGCACCTGCGGCGCGTTGACTTCCTGATAGCCGTGCTCGTCGAGGCGGCGGCGCATGTAGTTGATCAGGTTCTGCACCATCTTCCAGCCTTTGGCGTGCCAGAAGACGACGCCCGGACCCTCTTCCTGGAAATGGAACAGGTCCATCTCGCGGCCGAGCTTGCGGTGGTCGCGCTTCTCGGCCTCTTCCAGCAGGGTCTGGTAGGCATCGAGCTGCGCCTGGTCGGCAAAGGCTGTGCCGTAGATGCGCGTCAGCATCGGATTGTTCGAGTCGCCGCGCCAATAGGCGCCCGCCACCTTCATGAGCTTGAAGGCATTGCCGATCTGCCCGGTCGAAGCCATGTGCGGACCGCGGCACAGGTCGAACCAGTCGCCCTGAGCGTAGATCTTGAGGTCCTGGTCCTCTGGAATCGCGTCGATCAGTTCGAGCTTGTAGCGCTCGCCCTTCTCGGCGAAGACCTTCTTCGCCTTCTCGCGCGACCACACTTCCTTGGTGAACGGCTTGTTGCGCTGGATGATCTCGCGCATCTTCTTTTCGATCACCGGAAAATCGTCCGGCGTGAACGGCTCGTTCCTGGCAAAGTCGTAATAGAACCCGTTCTCGATGACCGGACCGATCGTCACCTGCGTTCCCGGCCACAGCTCCTGCACGGCCTCTGCCAGCACATGCGCGGCATCATGGCGGATGAGCTCCAGCGCGCGCGGATCCTCGCGGGTGATGATCTCGACCTTGCCGGACGTGCCGAGCGGATCGGAAAGATCGCGAACGATGCCGTCGAGGCTATAGGCCACAGCCTTCTTGGCCAGCGACTTGGAGATCGATTCGGCAAGACCGGCGCCGGTCACCGCCGCGTCGTACTCGCGGACCGAACCATCGGGAAAGGTCAGGGAAACGGAATTCGGCATCAGGATTCTCCTATCCAGTCCCGCAAACGAGCGCGGGTGGTGAAATGCATGTCGCAGGATGCGTGCGGCTTGCAGAGGGTTAGCCGGAGGCGTCCGGCGCGGCAGTCTTTTATGAGGAGTTTCCGCCGCCGTAAAGCCGCCAGCCATCTATTTGATAGGCTGTTCTATTTGATGAGGTCGGGCAAATCCTTCAGGAACGCCGCCCGCGTCGCGAGACCCTTCGGCTCTCCGGTACGCTTGGCATCGACGACCAATTTTGCAAAGACGATGCGACGGCCGTCCTTCTCGGCCCAGCCGACGAACCAGCCGAGCGAGCGCTTGCCGTCCTGGCCGAGCCTGGTGCTTCCCGTCTTGCCTTGCACCGTCCAGTCCCCTGCCGCGAAGGTCGGCAGGATCGCTCTGGTCATCTCATGCGCCTTCGCCGACACTGGCATCTTGCCGGCGAGCAGCTGGCGCAGAAACGCCGTCTGCTCGACCGGCGATATTTCAAGCGAGGAATTGATCCAGGATTGCGTCAGCCCGTTGTCCTTGCCGGCATCGCCCGAGACGTCCTTGTTGCCATAGCCGAATTTCGCCACATAACCGGCGAACTTCTCGGCGCCGAGACGCCGCGTGATCTCGCGCGAATACCAGACGATGGAATCGCGCTCCCAGATCGTCGGATCGACGGTCTTTTGGTCGCGCTTCGCCGCCTTGAACTCCGGCTTGTACTCCCAGTTCGGCGTATGCTCGTCGCTCAGGATGCCGGCATCGTAGCCGATCAGCGCCAGGGGCACCTTGAAGGTAGACGCCGGGCTGACGCGCTGCTCGCAGACGCCGTCCTGGTAAAGTGTTGCGCCGCTTTGCTGGTCCTGGATCAGCGTGCAGTGGATGTCGCCGAGCGGCGCCGATTGCGCCCGCACCGGCAAGCCCAGCATCCAGGCCAGCAGGAAAAGGACGATGGCGAAAATGAAAGGATAGCGGTCCATCTGGCGCATGGCGAAGTCACTCCGGAATGAGATTACAGGAGCGGCTTAGCGAGGCGACTTGTCTCGATTTTGTCTCAAATTCGCAGTGTTCGTGCAGCTTCGCGTTAACCCTACCGGACCGTTAAAATCCGCATCGCGCGGGACGGCGAAGCGATCAGATTTCGGGCTCGCTGTGCCTTTTGCCGATCCGCCAATAGCGCCAGGGCATGAACCAGACATAGCGCTGGGCAAGCACCTCCGGCACGCTGTCGATGCCATGCGTCCCAAACGGCCCGCAGCGCAGCACCCGGAACAGTCCCATCCAGCCGCCCGCCCACAGGCCATGGCGGGCAATCGCCTCATGCGCATATTCGGAGCAGGTCGGCAGATGCCGGCAGCTGTTGCCGACAAAGCCGGACAGCGTCAGCTGGTAGAGGCGCACGAGCGAGGTCCCCAGGATGCGCCCGGGCGTCTTGCGCCAAGGCCCCGGCCAGTTGCGCCCGCGCTGCATTGGCCGGCCATCATGCGTATGTCCGGGATGGTCGCCCACCCGCATCTCCGCGGTTGTTTTGCTACGCGATAGATGTGTCCTTCCGACCTCGAACGCAACGCCCTTTCTCCTCATGGCCTGCGGCGACGGACAGGATGCCGGTCGGCCACTGGCGCATGGCGCGTGGAACTGCCGGACCTTTCCTCGCACCAGCCGGGGTGCCGGCTCGTGTCGCGCCACTGAAACGTCGCGATCAGCATGACGTCGCTCAGAATGGCCAGGAACTGATTCATGGCAGTGCTCCTTTGAGCACCGATTAGACTGCCACTGGCCTTCCCTCTCAAACGAGTATAATTTCCGCTTCGGATAACCTGAGGTTATGCAATTGAAGCGAGGGCGGCTGCCGCTGACGGCTCTCAGGAGTTTCGAATCTGCCGGCCGGCATTTGAGCTTCAGCCGTGCGGCCGAGGAGCTTTACGTCTCGCAGGCCGCGATCAGCCGGCAGATACGCGAGCTCGAGACCTTTTTGGGCAGACCGCTGTTTCTGCGCCTCCATCGCCGCGTCGAGCTGACGGATGCGGGACATCTGCTACTCGACCGATTGGTCAGAAGCTTCGACGACATCGATCGCGTGCTTTCGGAGCTTACGGCCTCGCCCGCGCAGGCGATTGTCCGCGTCAGCGTCGAACCGTCGCTTGCCGCCGTATGGCTGGTGCCGCGGCTCAATCGCTTCCGCCAATTGCGGCCCGATATCGATGTGTCGCTAGAGGTCGATCCGCGCCTGATCGAGTTCCGCAGCGATCAGCCCGAGCTCGCCTTGCGTTTCAGCGCCCACGCCACGTCATGGCCGCGTGCCGAGGCCGAGCGCCTGGCCTCGACTGTCGATTCACCGGTCCTGTCGCCGGCGCTGCTCGCCTCCGGCCCTCCGCTGGAAAGGCCGATCGACCTTCGCCATTACACGCTGCTGCATGAGGAAAACCGCCAGGGTTGGGCGCGCTGGTTCCAGGCCGCCGGTGTGCCCGCCGACGCAGTGCCCGCGCGTGGCCCGATGCTGGCCGACATCTCGCTGTCGAAACAGGCCGCGCTGCTCGGACATGGCGTGGCGCTCGGCGATCTCTTGCAGATCGGCGAGGACCTTGCGTCAGGCACTTTGATCAAGCCGTTCGATATCGATGTGGCTTCCGGCGCCTACTGGCTGGTGGCCAGGAGCCTGCGGAATCTGCCGGAACCCGCCAAGGCATTTGCCGACTGGATACGAAGCGAATTCGCCGTGACCAGGGAAGCGGCCTGACCGCTGCGCTCAAGCCGCCTGTTCGGCGCGCTTCTTCTCGATCTGGCCGATCGCGTCGACCACCGCGTCGAAGGTCAGCATGGTCGAGGCATGGCGCGCCTTGTAGTCGCGCACCGGCTCCAGATATTTGAGGTCGGCGAAACGGCCTTCCGGCGGCGCGCCGTTCTCCTTCAGCATCTTCAGCATGGTTTCGCGCACGGCGCGCAATTCGTCGGCGCTGGCGCCGACCACATGCTGGGCCATGATCGAGGACGAGGCCTGGCCGAGCGCGCAGGCCTTCACGTCATGGGCGAAATCGGTCACCACGTCGCCGTCCATTTTGAGGTCGACGGTGACGGTCGAGCCGCACAATTTGGAATGCGCCCTGGCCGTCGCGTCGGCATCGTCGAGCCGGCCGATCCGCCCTATATTCCCGGCGAAACCGAGAATTTTCGCATTGTAGACGTCGTCGATCATATTTTTCCAATCCGTCGGCGCCAAGCGAACAGGCTTTGCCGCTCTCGCGTCTTCCTTTCGCGCCGCTCGAACCATATATAATGGTCGCAGTCGGGCATCGACAAGGCGACGAAAAAGCCGTTGTCCCTGCTCATCTGTTCACGCCGCTTGCGGGATGGAAATGGGCGATTTTCACCCAAAAGGTCGTGGTCCGTTCAACTCGTTCCACCTTTGAGTGGGACTACGGGAGACGCCTTTATGGATGCCGTCATCAAGAAAATCATGCCCCCGTCCGAATATTTGGAAAAGCCCGTCACCGACCGGCCGAGCGAAGCCGAGGTCGAGGCCGCCGTGCGCACGCTTTTGCGTTGGACCGGCGACAATCCGGACCGCGAAGGCCTGATCGACACGCCCAAGCGCGTCACCAAAGCCTTCCGCGAAATGTTCAACGGCTATGACATGTGCCCGGCCGACGAGCTTGGCCGCACCTTCGAGGAAGTCGCCGGCTATGACGATCTCGTCATCGTCAGGAACATAAAATTCCATTCGCATTGCGAGCATCACATGGTGCCGATTATCGGCAAGGCGCATGTCGGCTATCTGCCTGACGGCAAGGTCGTCGGCCTGTCGAAGATTGCGCGCGTCGTCGACATCTTCGCGCACCGCCTGCAGACGCAGGAGGCCATGACCGCGCAGATCGCAGGCGTCATCCAGGACGTGCTCAACCCGCGCGGCGTCGCCGTCATGCTCGAGGCCGAGCATATGTGCATGGCCATGCGCGGCATCCGCAAGCAGGATTCGACCACGTTGACCTCCACCTTCACCGGCGTCTTCAAGGACACGCCGGAGGAGCAGGTCCGCTTCGTCACCATGGTGCGCGCCGGCGGCTGATCGCCGGCCATCGCCGGCCACTAGAAAGAAAGATCTACCGGCGATGTCGGCACTGCAATTCCCCAAAGCCCCATCCGATAAGAAATCGCTGGAGGAAGGCTCCGTCCTTTCTCCGCGCTTCGATGCGGCCGGCCTCGTCACCGTCGTCGTCACCGATGCCGGCGACGGCATGCTGTTGATGGTCGCGCATATGAATGCCGAGGCGCTGGCGCTGACGCTGGAGACCGGCATTGCCCATTACTGGTCGCGCTCGCGCAACGCGCTGTGGAAGAAGGGCGAAACCTCGGGCAATTTCCAGCAGGTCGTCGAGATGCGCACGGATTGTGACCAAGACGCGATATGGTTGCGCGTTAAAGTGTTGGGCCACGACGCAACCTGTCACACCGGACGGCGTTCCTGCTTTTATCGGACGGTGGGGCTGAATGACGGCAAGGCGACGCTTGCCGGCGACGGCAGCAGGCCGCTGTTCGATGCGGACCAAACGTATCGGAAGCCGGTGTGAACCATTCAATATTCACAAACCACTCAGATTCACTATTCTCAAATATCCTTGCGATAGAAGGGATACGGGACAAGGGAGATCATGATGCTCGAATGGGCGTCATTGCGCAGCAGACCTGACGTTCGGGAGGCCAACGGCCCCGCATCGTCCGGCGGCGCGTCTGACCCGACCTCTCAGAAGAAAATCGGCATTTCGCTGGCGCTCGGCGGCGGTTGCGCCAGGGGCTGGGCCCATATCGGTGTGCTGCGCGCGCTCGACGAGGCCGGCATCGAAGTATCGATGATTGCCGGCACCTCGATCGGCGCGCTGGTCGGCGGCTGCTACCTTGCCGGCAAGCTGGACGAGCTGGAGGAGTTTGCCCGAAGCCTGACCAAGCGGCGCATCTTCGGCCTTCTTGATCTCAATCTGCGCGGCAGCGGCCTGTTCGGCGGCATGAAGCTCGATGCGCGGCTGCGCGAGCATCTGGCCGGCGTCCGCTTCGAGAACTTGTCGAAGCCCTTTGTTGCCGTCACTTCGGAAATTCGCACCGGCCATGAGATCTGGCTGTCGAATGGCTCGCTGATCACCGCCATGCGCGCCTCCTACGCGCTGCCGGGCGTTTTCGAGCCGGTGAACTGCAACGGCCGCATTCTGGTCGACGGCGCGCTGGTCAATCCGGTGCCTGTGTCGGTCTGCCGCGCCTATGAGCAGCCGCTCGTGGTCGCCGTCAACCTGCACTACGACCTGTTCGGCCGCGCCGCCGTGATAAAGCACAGCGCCGGCGAACTGGTCGTGGAGAATGACGCGCCGAGACTCGGCCAGCCCGAGCATCAGGCCCATCATACCCGCCTTGGCATCACCGGCGTGATGGTCGAGGCTTTCAACATCATTCAGGACCGGATTTCGCGCGCCAGGCTTGCCGGCGATCCGCCGGACATGTCGCTGCAGCCCAAACTCAGCCATATCGGCCTGACGGAATTCCATCGCGCCGACGAGGCGATCAGCCTCGGCTATCAAGCGACGAAGTCCCAGATCAACGAACTGACCCGGCTGCAGTCCGTCCTGGTCTGATCGCAATCCTTGAGTTGTGTTGAGATTCAGGCGAGTGCCGCATCGCTGATGCGGAACTGCACCATGCGGTTGCCGTTCCAGTAATTGCCCGACAATGAACCGGCGATATGCACGGTCCTGCCCCTGTTCTTAAACAGGAATTCGCCGAGCGCGGTGTCGACCGCACGGAACGCTATGGCTTGGATGTTGCCGCCGCTTTGCGACTGCAGATCCACGCGGATGTGGTTGGTGCCGATCGCGCGCACGTCGGCCAGCCGATGGCGCGGCAGCACGAACACCGGCGCGATGTGCCCGGCCCCGAACGGCCCGGCTTTCTCCAGCGCGTCGAGCAGCGCGATCGTGGCGCCCTCGGCGGCCAAGGCGCCGTCGATCGCCAGGCTTTCCTCGTTCTGCAGGCGAAACACGTCGGCCGCGGCGCGCTCCTCAAAAAAGGCGCGCAGTTCGCCGAGCTTGGCGCGCTCGACAGTGATGCCGGCGGCCATCGCGTGGCCGCCGCCCTTGACGATCAGCCCGGCCTCGGCAGCCTCGCGCACCAGCCGGCCGAGATCGAAGCCGGTCACCGAACGGCCGGAGCCAGTGCCGATGCCGGTCGAATTGAAGGCGATGGCGAAGGCCGGCCGGCGCGCATGATCCTTGAGCCGCGAAGCGATCAGCCCGACGATGCCCGGATGCCAGCTGTTGCTGGCGGTGACGATGACTGCCGGGCCGTTGCCGCCCGCAAGTTCCGCATCGGCCTCGGCGCGCGCCTGCGCCAGCATCTCCTGCTCCATCTGCTGCCGTTCCTGGTTCAGCCGGTCCAGCGTCTCGGCAATGCCTGCCGCCTCGACGGGATCGTCGGTGGCCAGAAGCCGGCTGCCGAGCGCGGCATCGCCGATGCGGCCGCCGGCATTGATGCGCGGGCCGATCAGGAATGACAGATGGAAGGTGTTGATCGGCTCGCCGATGCGCGAGACCCGCGCCAGCGCCGCCAGCCCCTCATTCTTCTGTTGGCGCAACACCTGCAGCCCCTTGACGACGAAGGCCCGGTTGACGCCGGTGAGCGGGACCACGTCGCAGACCGTCGCCAGCGCCACCAGATCGAGCATCGAAAGCAGATCGACCGGCGCGGCGTCCGGCAGCCTCGCGCGCAGCACTTTGGCCGTCTGCACCAGGCACAGGAAGACGACGCCGGCCGCGCACAGATGTCCCTGCCCCGACAGGTCGTCCTCGCGATTGGGATTGACCACGGCGTCCGCCGCCGGCAACGGGCCGCCGACCTGGTGATGATCGAGCACCACGACATCGGCGCCGGCTTGCCTGGCCGCGTCGATCGAGGTCGCGCTGTTAGTGCCGCAGTCGACGGTGACGATCAGCTTCGCGCCGCGCGAGATCAAGTCCCGCATCGCTTCCGGATTGGGCCCGTAGCCTTCGAAGATGCGGTCCGGGATGTAGATTTCGGACGGCACCGAAAAATGCGTGAGAAAGCGTTTGATGAGCGCCGACGAGGCCGCGCCGTCGACATCATAATCGCCGAAGATCGCCACTTTTTCGTGGGCGACGACCGCATCGGCCAGCCTCGCCGCCGCTTTCTCCATATCGGTCAGCGATGCTGGATTCGGCAGAAGCTCGCGAATGGTCGGATCGAGGAAGCGCGCGGTCTGCTCCACGCTGACGCCGCGCCCGGCAAGCACCCGCGCCACGATGTCGGGCACGCCATGGCCCTGCGCCATGGCCAAGGCGGCCATGTCCTGGCGCTCGGTCAGCCGGTGTTCCCACGAAACACCGGTCGCCGACTGCCTGACATCGAGGAAGAACCGTTTCTCGCCCGTCATGCGACGCGCCGTCTGCACATCATCATTGCGCAGATATCAACATGCGACGGCCGGAGCAATTGCGGGGAAGCGGGCAATGCAGGGAAAGGTGTGGAACGTTTTTCCTCGAATTGCGGCAAAGCGCCCGGACGAAGGCAAATCAGAACTTATCCAGATCCTGGTGACGCGCCTTGATCTCGCGCACGGTGCGCGAGGACGAGCGCAGCACGATGGTGTGCGTGGTGATGAAGGTGCGGCCGAACTTCACCCCGTCGAGCAAATTGCCGTCGGTGACGCCGGTCGCCGCGAACAGCACGTCGCCCCGCGCCATGTCCTGGGCGCGATAGATCCGCTTTGGGTCGGAAATGCCCATTTGGTGCGCGCGCGCCACCTTCTCCGGCGTGTCGAGGATCAGCCGGCCCTGCATCTGCCCGCCGGTGCAGCGAAGTGCGGCCGCCGCCAGCACGCCCTCCGGCGCGCCGCCGGTGCCGAGATAGATGTCGATGCCGGTCTCGTCCGGATCGGTGGTGTGGATGACGCCCGCGACATCGCCGTCGCCGATCAGCCGGATCGCCGCACCCGTGGCGCGCACGGCGTCGATCAGCTTGGCGTGACGCGGCCGGTCGAGGATGCAGGCGGTGATATCGGAGACGCCCACGCCCTTGGCTTTGGCCAGATTGGCGAGGTTTTCGGCCGGCGAGGCGTCGATGTCGATCAGACCTTCGGGATAGCCGGGGCCGATGGCGATCTTGTCCATATAGACATCGGGCGCGAACAGCAGGCTGCCCTTTTCCGCAATCGCGATTACGGCAAGCGCGTTGGGCAGGTTCTTGGCGCAGATCGTCGTGCCCTCGAGCGGATCGAGCGCGATGTCGACGGCCGGACCCTTGCCGGTGCCGACCTCCTCGCCGATATAGAGCATTGGCGCCTCGTCGCGCTCGCCCTCGCCGATCACCACCGTGCCTTTGATGGCCAGCCGGTTGAGCTCCTGGCGCATGGCGTCGACCGCCACCTGATCGGCAGCCTTCTCATCGCCGCGCCCGCGCAGCCTTGCCGCCGCGACGGCGGCCCGTTCAGTTACGCGCACGACTTCCATCGTAAGGATCCGGTCGAGACCGGCGGTGATGTCCTGGGCTATGTTCATGGAGAGAAATTCCTCGTGAAACTCAACCTCCCGCCAGAGGTGGGCTTCTTCTGACAAAGCTCCATGACAACGGCAAGACTTGCCCCGTCAATTTTTGAAATGACAGCAAAATCAATCGATTGAAGACGAAACCGGACTTGGTTTATTCCGCCCGCTCGATGCGGATCACCTGCGGCTTGTCGGTCAGATGACCGTCCTTGGTGATGCCTTCGACGGCCTTGCGCACCGCCGCTTCCGTCGTCTCGTGGGTAACGAGGATGACCGTCTTCTGCGCCTGCGTTTCCGCGCCGGCCGCCTGCTGGACGATCGATTCCAGCGAGATGTCGTTGTCGGCCATGCGTTTGGCGATGGCCGCGAAGACGCCCGTGCGGTCATGCACGGTCAACCGGATGAAATAGCCGCCGGCATGGCTGCGCATCTGCGCTTTCTTGTAAGGCTTCAATTCCTTCGCCGGCCAGCCGAAGACCGGGCCATGCTGGAAGCCCGGTCGGCTCTTGGCGATGTCGGCGATGTCGCCGACGACCGCCGAGGCGGTGGCATTGCCGCCCGCGCCAGGACCCGAGAGCAAGAGCTCGCCCAGAATATCGGTCTCGATCGCCACCGCGTTTGTGACGCCATGCACCTGCGCGATGACCGACGCCGTCGGCACCATGGTCGGATGGACACGCTGCTCTATGCCGCTATCGGTGCGCTGCGCGACGCCGAGCAGCTTGATGCGGTAGCCGAGATCGCCCGCCGCGCGGATGTCGGCTTGGGTGATGTTGGCGATGCCTTCCATATAGATGTCGCCGGCGGCGATCTTCGTCCCAAACGCAAGGCTGGTCAGGATCGACAATTTGTGCGCCGTGTCATGGCCTTCGATGTCGAAGGTCGGATCGGCTTCGGCGTAGCCCAGCCGCTGCGCGTCCTTCAGGCAGACGTCGAAGGAGATGCCTTCGGCTTCCATGCGCGTCAGGATGTAGTTGCACGTGCCGTTGAGAATGCCGAAGACGCGGGTCACCGCGTTGCCCGCCATTGCCTCTCGCATCGTCTTGATGACCGGGATGCCGCCGGCCACCGCCGCCTCGTAGTTGAGCAGCACACCCTTCTTCTCGGCGATCTCGGCAAGCGCCACGCCATGCTTGGCAAGCAGCGCCTTGTTGGCGGTCACGACATGGCGCCCGGCCTCGAGCGCCGCTTTCACCGAGAGCCGCGCCGGCCCCTCGTCACCGCCGATCAGCTCGACGAAGACGTCGATATCGGCCTTTTCGGCCAGCTTGACCGGATCGTCGAACCATTTGGCGACGCTGAGATCAATGCCTCGGTCGCGTTTCGGATCGCGGGCCGAAACGGCGGTCACAACGATGTCGCGACCGCACTGCCGGGTAAGCTCGGCCGCCTTGTCGCGCAGCACGCGCGCCACCGAGGCGCCCACCGTGCCAAGGCCGGCAATTCCAACACGCAATGCTTCAGCCATGACCGGCGACGCCCCTCAACTTGCAAAAAATGTCAGGTGCAAAAAATGTTAGGCAACTCAACGATGAGCGGCTAAAGGCACCACATTGTTGGGCTGCTTGGCGGTGGTCGCGAGGAACTTCTTGATGTTGCGCGCGGCCTGGCGGATCCGGTGCTCGTTCTCGACCAGCGCCAAGCGCACATAGTCGTCGCCATGCTCGCCGAAGCCGACGCCCGGCGCCACCGCGACATCCGCATGCTCGATGAGCAGCTTGGAGAATTCCAGCGAGCCGAGATGGCGGAACGGCTCCGGGATCGGCGCCCAGGCGAACATCGACGCGGCCGGCGCGGGAATGGTCCAGCCGGCGCGGCCGAAGGAATCGACCATCACGTCGCGCCGCTTGTGGTAGACCTCGCGCACCTCCTCGATGTCGGCGCCGTCGCCGTTCAGCGCATGCGCCGCCGCAACTTGGATCGGTGTGAACGCGCCATAGTCGAGATAGGACTTCACCCGCGTCAGCGCCGAAATCAGCCGCTCGTTGCCGACCGCGAAGCCCATGCGCCACCCGGGCATGGAAAAGGTCTTCGACATCGAGGTGAACTCGACGCAGACATCCATCGCGCCCGGCACCTGCAGCACCGACGGCGGCGGATTGCCGTCGAAATAGATTTCCGAATAGGCGAGATCCGACAGGATGATGATGTCGTTCTTCTTCGCGAAGGCCACCACGTCCTTGTAGAAATCGAGCGAGGCGACAAGCGCCGTCGGGTTCGACGGATAATTGAGGATCAGCGCCAGCGGCTTGGGGATCGAATGGCGGATGCCGCGCTCGACCGCCGGGATGAAACCGTCATCGGGCTCGACCTGCAGCGAGCGGATCACCCCGCCCGACATGATGAAGCCGAAGGCGTGGATCGGATAGGTCGGATTGGGACACAGGATCACGTCGCCGGGCGCGGTGATCGCCTGCGCCATGTTGGCGAAGCCCTCTTTCGAGCCCAGCGTCGCCACCACTTGCGTGTCGGGGTTGAGCTTCACGCCGAAGCGGCGCTGATAATAATTGGCCTGGGCGCGGCGCAGGCCCGGAATGCCGCGCGAAGCGGAGTAGCGATGCGTGCGCGGATCGCGCACGACTTCGCACAATTTGTCGACGATGGCTTTCGGCGTCGGCAGGTCCGGATTGCCCATGCCAAGGTCGATGATGTCGGCGCCGCGCGAACGGGCGCTGGCCTTCAGCCGGTTGACCTGCTCGAACACGTAAGGCGGAAGCCGGCGGACCTTGTGAAATTCTTCCATTTCAGTTCCAGACCATCAGAGTTTCGGCGCGCGATATAGACCTAATTGCAGCTAGGGTCGAGGGCGGGGTCGCATTTGCCCTCGATCTGCTTCAGCGTGTCGGCGCCATGCGTCTTGGCCAAAGTGTTGAGCGCGGCCGAATTCGCCGGCGCCTTGACGCCGCTGCCCTTGGCAATCTGCGTCTGCTCCTCGGCCTTGAGCTGGGCGAGGTTCGCCGCGGTCTCTTCCTTGGTGAGCTGCTTGGCGGCCACCTTTGGCGGGATGTTGAGGTTTGGATAGGAACCGGTGTCCCTCGGACCTTCGGTCAATGCCGTCGGCGCATTGTTCGTGCTGGTGCTCGTGCAGCCGGCAGCGGGCAGCAGCATGCCGACCAGCCCCGCCATCAGCACCATGCGGCAAATCGAACCCGGCTTGAGAAAAAAAGTCCCGCCAACATTAATCGTCATATTGTTTTCCTGGCAGCCGGGTTAGAGCGAATTGGACCCGGTCAGATGTCCCATGATAATATGTCAAGAAAACGCTCCGGGAGGAACCCCGCGAACCATGTCCAAACCTGACGATTCGGACAAAGCGGAAAATGGCGGACCTTCGGCCATCGAGCAATATCTGGTGAAGGATCCCGAGCGCTTCGCCCTGAACATGGCGCGCATGGTTGAGCAGGCTGGCAAGGCGGCTTCCGCCTGGGCCGAACCGCGCGAGAAAGGCGAAGTGCGCGACCATGTCGCCGAACCCGTCGTCGACATGGTCAAGACCTTCTCAAAGCTTTCGGAATACTGGCTGGGCGACCCGCAACGCGCGCTCGAAGCGCAGACACGGCTGTTTGCCGGCTACATGACCGTCTGGGCGAACGCCATCCAGAAGGTCAATCCCAACGCCGAAGCGCCACGGGACGCGGTTCAGCCCGAGCGCGGCGACAAGCGCTTCCAGGACCCCGAATGGGGCCGCAACGCTTTCTTCGATTTTCTCAAGCAGGCTTATCTGGTCACCTCGCGCTGGGCGAACGAGCTTGTCGAGCATGCAGAGGGCCTGGATGAGCACACCCGCCACAAGGCGAGCTTCTACGTCAAGCAGGTGTCGAACGCGATCGCTCCGTCGAACTTCATCCTGACCAATCCCGAGCTGTTCCGCGAGACTATGGCCTCGAATGGCGAGAACCTGGTGCGCGGCATGAAGATGCTGGCCGAGGACATCGCCGCGGGCCGAGGCGACCTGAAGCTGCGCCAGGCCGACTACACGCCCTTCGAGATCGGCAAGAACATCGCCACCACGCCCGGCAAGGTTATCGGCCGCAGCGATGTAGCCGAGATCATCCAGTACGATCCGGTGACGGAGACAGTGCTGAAACGGCCGCTGCTGATCTGCCCGCCATGGATCAACAAATTCTATATTCTCGACCTCAACCCGCAAAAGTCCTTCATCCGCTGGGCGATCGAGCAGGGCCACACCGTCTTCGTCATCTCCTGGATCAATCCCGACGAGCGTCACGGCGCCAAGGGCTGGGAGGCCTATATCCGCGAAGGCCTGCAATTCGGCCTCGACATGGTGGAAAAGGCGACAGGCGAAAAGGAAGTCAACGCCATCGGTTACTGCGTCGGCGGCACGCTCCTAGCTGCCGCGCTGGCGCTATTGGCGCAGGAAGGCGATCACCGCATCAGATCGGCCACCTTCTTCGCCACCCAGGTGGACTTCACCTATGCCGGCGACCTCAAGGTGTTCGTCGACGAGGACCAGGTCGCCGCGGTCGAGCGCTCGATGAACGAAAAGGGCTATCTCGACGGCACCAAGATGGCCACCGCCTTCAACATGCTGCGCTCGGGCGACCTGATCTGGCCCTATGTCGTCAACAACTACATGCGCGGCAAGGAGCCCCTGCCCTTCGATCTGCTCTACTGGAACTCCGATTCCACGCGCATGGCGGCGGCCAATCACTCGTTCTACCTGCGCAATTGCTATCTCGAGAACAATCTCTCGCGCGGCACGATGGAGCTTGCCGGGCGCACCGTCTCGCTGGCCGACATCACCATCCCCGTCTACAACCTGGCCACGAAGGAAGACCACATCGCGCCGGCGCTTTCGGTGTTCCTGGGGTCGCAGTTTTTCGGTGGCGACGTCGAGTATGTAATGGCGGGTTCCGGTCACATCGCGGGCGTCGTCAACCCGCCTGCCGCCAGAAAATATCAGTACTGGACCGGCGGCAAGCCGGTGGGCGATTTCAGCGCGTGGCTTGCCGCGGCGCACGAGCATCCTGGTTCATGGTGGACGCACTGGCAGCACTGGATCGAGGCCCAGGACGATATCCGCGTACCCGCCCGCAAACCCGGCAAGCGTATGAAAACCTTGGGAGATGCGCCGGGCACCTATGTCAAGGTGCGTGTGTAACGGGCTGTAATGTGTGGTGAGTTGACGGGCCGCCAAAACAGGGCGAAATGGTGGCGTCAATCGTTCGGCGGCCTCAAATCACCTTCCGACGCAGAATAATTCCGAGGCTTGCAGATTCGACACACGTCCCGTTTCCGGTTGGGAACAGGAGGGTTATCGCGGCGCGGTACTGGAGTGCGCGGCGATGACGAACCGACCGGATATCGAGGGGGAATTTGTTTTGAAATCAGCAGGTTGGCGTCTTGCACGGAGGGGAAGCTGCAGCATTGCGGCAGCGCTTTTCTCCGTGCTCCTGGCCTCCTGCACATCGACCGGCGACCCGACGATGTCGGTCATTTCGCCTGCCTACAATTCAACCGCCGGCGAAATGAGCGCGACATCCAGCGCCAAGACTGCGACTTCGGCCGATTCGTCCTTGCAGGCATCGGCGCCGGCCGAAGCGACGTCGACCGTGATGAGCGAGGGCGATGCGCCTTTGCCCGAGAAGGTCGCCTATGTGCCGGAGACGCGGCCGGACGGCACGTTCCCCATCGCCATTCCTGCCGGCGCCCAGGCCATTGCCGGGAGCACGCCGCAACCGCTGGTTCAGCAGGCGCAAACGGCGGAACAGACGCTAGCCGTCGCCAAGCAGATCGCCGCCGGCGATGCCGCCACCGTCGCGTCGAAGGCGCAGGCGACCACGCAGGCCATGAGCAACGGCGTCTATGTGACCGCGGCCGAGCCGGCGCAGCCGCAGATCGCCGCGCCGAAGAAGAGCCTGTTCGCCTCGCTGTTCAGCACCACGCCGGCTTCGGCCGCCCCCGCCCCCCTGATCAACAATGCGCGCTCCGGCGACCAGCCCGCCGCGCAGGCCAAGACCACGCCGCCGCCGGCCAAGCCGATCGTGACGCTGGCCTCGGCGACCCCGGCCGAAAAGCCGGTGCAACTGGCCTCGCTCGACAACCCGAGCAATCACATCACGGGCGCTGACGCTCTTCCCGGCGTGCGCCAGACGGCGCTGTTCGAGATCAAGCGCAAATCCGGCATCGACGACGAGAGCGACGTCGACCTCAACGAGGACGAAGGCGGCGGCGGTTCCTACCAGGTGGCGTCGGCCGCCGGCTTGGCCAGGCTCGCGCCCAACGGTCTTTTGAAGCAGAACGAAAGCGTCGACGTAGCCTGCCTCAAGCCGTCGCTGGTACGGGTGCTGAAGACGATCGAGGGTCATTTCGGCCGCAAGATGATCGTCACCTCCGGCTATCGCGATCCCTCGCGCAACCGCCGCGCCAACGGCGCCAAGAATTCGCTGCACATGTATTGCGCCGCCGCCGACATCCAGGTGCCTGGCGTGTCGAAGTGGGAGTTGGCGAACTATGTCCGCTCGATGCCCGGCCGCGGCGGCGTCGGCACCTACTGCCACACTGAATCCGTCCATATCGACGTCGGCCCCGAGCGCGACTGGAATTGGCGCTGCCGCAGGCGCAGCGGCGGCGGCGAGGACGGCTGATACCTTCGGCTTGGTCTTGCGGGCATGGCCGTTTGACCGGTTGCGAGCCGGTCGCCGCCAATGCCGATATTAGTCTCAACACGCCATCACAGACGTCGGCGATCAGCCGAGGCATCCGTCGCCTCGTCATCCACGGTCGGAGCGGGAGCGAACGCGCAGACCCGAGGATCCATTCCGTGACCTTGACCGCGGAGTGCAGCGGCGCAAGTTCTGCACCGTTGCGGCACGTCAGCCTCGCGAAGTCTATGGTCTGCGCGCGTCGCTTCGCTCCTTGCTCCGCCACAGAATGACGATCGCGAGGATGTTCCGGCTAATCTCCAGGGATGCGCGGCCAAGCGAAACCGCCACCCGAGGGGCTTTGTGCCGCCTTTGAAAAAAGTTGTCGCATGTGGCGGCAGATGGGTTGCCGGTTGGCAACAACGCAATTATAAGCCGCTTCGTCTGAGCGCGCCCATCGTCTAGCGGTTAGGACACCGCCCTTTCACGGCGGTAACAGGGGTTCGATTCCCCTTGGGCGTACCAGACTTTTCAAGAACTTAGCGACGCTTATGCCGACTCTGTCCAATCTTTGGCCAATATCGGGCTCGAATCCGGCTTGGTCCGGTGTCGCGTTGACGGTTGGTTAACGTTACGTTACCCTCTCATTAGCTATTGCTAAAGAAGGGGTAACGCTATGAAAACGGCAATCGTTTGTGCGGCTCTCGTTCTCGCGGCGTCAAGTGCCGCTGTGGCCCACGATAAGAAGCCAACGCTCACTGCCCAAAAGACATGTGCAGGGCTGTCGATCAAGGCGACTGCAGCGGCCAAACTTGACTGTACTGCGACCGGAACCGCCAATTCACCACAGACCGAGGTGGGCAGTTCCAAGCCCCGCCTTGGCTACGAGACGAGCCGTCCCGAAGTGTTCTCTTTCGGACTTTAGTTACTGGCGTGCCCGCCCCAATGAGGCAGCGGGCCGCTCAAAGATCGGTGGTGCAGATTGTGGTTTAGTTGATTGCCGAATGCGTCTCGCCGGTCAGGCGCCGCGCCTCCTGACGGCCGAACGTCTCTGCCGCCATGGTTTTCATCGTCTCCGCAGTCACAATGAATTTCGCCACGCAAACGCGTTCCTGGCTCCCATCACAGGCGCGCTGGTTAACGAAGTAAGACACCCGGAACAGATTGGCTGCCATCGAGAACCCTCGCTGCCACCACCACCGCCGCCCGTCAGTAACGCTCTCCGCACTTATGAGCTTAGTTCAAGCCAGCCCCGTCATGTGGACGAGCCGAAAAACCCCATGGCCGATCGCGAGCATGAATTCACCATGGTTGGCGGCCAAATCCCAGCCGAAGAACGCAGCCCAACAAAAGAGCACCAAAGTAAAGCGCATTAGCGAATTCTAATGTGCGATAGTTGACCAAACCTTTACGCAATGACCGCATTCCGGCGCCTGGAAATCGGTGGAAAAGGTATAGAAACCTATATCAATGCAGAGATGCTAATTTAGCCTCGCTTTAGCCGACTCTACCCACCCCTACCGAGTCGGCTAGGGCCCGGCGGTTCACCCAACGCAAACCCCAACGCGGAACTGTCGGGCCGCTCTATGGCTAAGGCGTCCCCCTTACGCTGTGCTGGAATTCCGCGCGTTGCTGTATAATGACCCGGTCGCGGAAGGCGCGCTGCGTGTGTTGGATGTGGGCGGAGTCACCTTCAGCAAGCCAGCACGCCCGGCCACCTAAGCAGCCGCGTCAATTGCGACACATGTCGGGTTCTCACTAGACTAGGCATCACAGCTCAAGCCTTCGCTGTTTTGCATCTCGACAAGAACTTTGCGATCCGCGGCTCGATGGGCACTCGATAAAAGGCCCTCATATTTGATATCGGCCGCCGGAATCTGTTAGAGTTCGGCTCGACATAAAAAGCGAAATCCGACATGTGATCGTGATTAAATATCGTGCAGTAAATTACCTGCCCGACTACAGCAAAACCTCTTTTTCAGCAAATCCGCCGCTCACGAACTCACGCAATAGCTGATCATTCTTTGCGTTCAGCGTGACTGTAAGTTCGTCGCCAGCACCAATGGCCGTCGAGAGCTTCCAGGGTTGTGGCAGCGTTGACAATCAGGTTGCGCAGCGCGCGGCGGCGCAGGCCGAGCGCGCCGGAGCGCCGTTATCTCGGTCTCGATGTCGCGGATCAGCCGGTCCAGTTCCACCGCGTCCTGGTTCACCTCCTCGCGCACTAGGCGGATAGCGCTGTCGGCGATGCGGTCGAGCTCGTGAAGATCGCTCAGCCATTTTTCGCACTCCCTCAAGAAACTCGTCTCTGAGCCGCCAAGGACGCGCAGTTAGCTATCGCGCAGTTAGTTATCTAGCCGCGCCCAGAGGCGGGCCTGTGAAGGTCAGACCGAAACGCGCCCCGATTGCCGCGATCTGATCCATGTCATCCGGGATTCGGCACTTGTGTTTGGCCATCTCCACGAAGAAGCCTTCGAAGCCGCCGGGCGTCATGATGGTGAGCATTCTGGCGGGTCGATCGCCGATCACCCGAAATGCATGCTCGATTCCGCGCGCAACGTGCACGACACAGCCCGGGCCGACTATGCGCGTTTGACCGTTCATCCAGAACTCTACTTCGCCGGACTGGATCTGGAAGGTCTCGTCCTCGTTATTGTGGATATGGCGCGGAGGACCGTAACCGGGCTGATCGAGGCTTTCGAACATTCCGAGCCGCGAGGCCGTTTGCTCCGCCGTGAGGCAAATCCGGTAGGACGTGCCAAGCCACTGGACGCTGTAGGGTACCGACGCAGCCACCGAAACCTCCCGCGATCCGACGCCATTTTCGATGCTGCGAAGTTGCCAGAACCGATTTCATAATTGAAATCGATAGCTACTATAAAATATATCCGGCGAATGAATTTATCGAGCTTCGACCTCAATCTCCTGCGGGTACTCGACGCGCTGCTGCGCGAGCAATCGACCGTAAAGGCCGGAGAACGCATCGGCCTGTCGCAACCGGCGATATCGGCCAGCTTGGGACGACTTCGGAATTTTCTCGGCGATCCGCTGTTCGTGCGCCAGGGACAGCACATCGTGCCGACACAATACGCCCGGAACCTCGAGCTTCCGCTTCGCCGCATCCTCGATGAACTGTCGGCGCTGCTTGCCGGGCCTGGCAGCTTCAATCCGGCCGAAGCCGAGCAAAGCTTCAAGATCGCAGGTTCGGATTTCTTTGCCGAGATGCTGATGCCTGCCCTGGCCAATGCAATCTCCGGGCTTGCTCCCAAAATACTGATCCAACTGGTGGATCTTGTGCCCGACGACTATGTCGGCACGCTCGAAAAGCACGGTATCGACCTTGCCCTCGTTCCCAAGGTCGATTTCCCCAGTTGGATCGACTATCTTCCTGCCTTCCGGTCGACATTCGTGACGATCGCCCGCGCTGGGCACCCAAGACTCGAGCGGGCGAAGGTGAGCCCCGGAGACGTCATTCCGATCGACCTTTTCTGCGACCTCGGCCACGTCGTCTTCTCGCCCGAGGGCAAGCTCAAGGCCATGGGCGACGCGGCGCTGGCCCGGATGGGGCGCGAACGGCGGGTGGCCATGACGATGCCGGTGTTCGGCGGCGTCTGTAGCGCAGTGGCGGGAAGCGATCTGGTCGCTCTCGTTCCGGAACAGCTCGCGCGCAAGGTAGCATCTCGCTTGGGGCTGGCGATCTACAGTCCGCCCATGCCGATCGATCCTGCCCTCATCTGCATCGTCTGGCATAAACGCAACACAACCGATCCTACGCACCGATGGCTGCGGGAAATCGTGTTGAAGCTGCTCTCGCAACTGAGCGCCGGCGAAGCCGGCAGCAGCGCCCATAAACCACGCCCGGTCTGAATGGCGGGCCAGCGTCGTGCCTTGTCGGTAACAAGACAGGACGCAAGCGGAAACGCGCTGTTAACGCCGTTCGCGGACGACAGGAGCCGTCCTCGACTCGAAAGTGTAAAATTCCCTCCGCTCTCGGCCGTGGAGGCGGGAATGAAGATGCTTCGGACAGCGCTCTTATGCGCGGCAATGACCGGCCTGGCAGGCGTGCCGCTCGTTCACGCAGACGATCAGCCTGCCCAGCCGAATAGCCAAGCAATGCCGCGGCCGCCGGCAGTCCATTGCCAAGGGCAAAATTGTCTTCCTCCGGCTGACGATCCGGTGCTGGATTGCAAGGGCCCGGATTGCACGCCGGCCCCGGCAACTGATCAGACGCCGAGCCCGGAGATTCAACCGGAGATTCAAAAGGTCAAGTAAGCCGCATCGGCCAGTGTCTGAGGCTCCCGTGAAAAGCCGGGAGAGCTCACAGGCCTTCGGTCAATCCGGAACCATTGGAGCCGGCTCCTCGCACCGGTAAACCATGCACCGGCCGGCGCTGGTCGGAAAACATAGTCGGCCATCGGCGCGTAAGGAGCGTCGCACTCATTGCCGAATTGGCGGACATAGCGGTGATAGGTATTCGGTCCCGTGCTCAGCACCGCAGCGTGCTGGCTCTGGATCAGTGCCTGCGTCTGTTCACACGTCATCTTGCGCGTATCGGATCGGGCGTCGGCGAAATTTGAAGCAGCAACAGCATGGCTGCCGCGCAAAGCATAATCTTGCGTCCGGGCATGGTGGCGTCCTGGCAAAACATCGTATCGCCAAATTCGCATCTTGTGTCGCAGTTCCGCAATGATCGCGCTGTCACGATGCAGCGAGCGAGACCGACATCGTTTCGATTTTGGCATGGCAGCCTGCGATGTCCATCTCCGTGTTGACGGCCCGAGCAAATCTCCGTGAGCGATGGCCGCAAGCAATATCGCACTATATAACAGCATCGTTGAGGTAATGAGATGTCAGGCGCCTACGATCTCGGAACCAATCTGGTCCGCCGTATCTATGAAAAACGCATAGATGCACCGGCCATTCTTGATGCCGCCACGCATTTTCCCAATGCCGCGAAATTCACCGCCGCCTGGCGCAATATCCGCGATGAGGCGCTGGCGGCGAAGCTGAACAAGGCGCCGCGCTTCCACGACATCATGCCGGAACAGGCCAATATCTCGGCCAATGACGGTCTCGACTGGCGCATGTTCGTGCTCAAGGCCTATGACATGACGATCCCGGCGAACCTCACGCGCATGCCGGTCCTGAGCCGGCTGCTTTCGGAATGCCCCGAGGTCAAATCGGCCGCCGTCTCGTTCCTCGCCCCGCGCAAGCACATCCCGCCGCATCGCGGACCCTTTCGCGGCATCATGCGGTTCCATCTCGGCCTGGTCATCCCCCAACAGCCTGACGGCCGTCCGGCAACGATCATGATGATCAATCATGAGGAAAGGCGCATCGCCGACGGCGAGTGCTTGCTGTGGGACGATACTTTCGAGCACGAAGTGATGAACAACTCGGATCAGCCCCGCGTCGCTCTCCTGCTCGACGTGTGGCGTCCGCAAATGCCGCTGGATATGGAAATCCTGTCGCGCGTGATCGTGCGCGGCGTGCAGGTGGGAATGCGCTATCGGGGCGTGTCGTTCGGCGGCTGAACCGATCGAAATCTACGCTCTCGCCTCGCGATACGTCCCTGCCCCGCTGCGACGCTTGCCGGGAAACATCGCGTCCCTCGCCAGCAATCCGCTGACGCGGCAGAAGGCTGCGAACGCGCGGCAGGCTTCCTCGGCGCTGGCGACATCGACCGTCGCGCCGAAGCAGGCATTGAACGCGGCTTCGTAGACCTTGCCTTGGCGGCGCTTCGGCCAATCCTGCAGGAAATCGAGCGCCTGCTCGACGCTGTAGATTTCCTCGATCGGCAGGCCGGGCGCGGGCGTGATGCGCACCGGCACCTCGAATTGCAGTCTGTCCATCCCCTGTCTCCCGAACTGGCGTAGCCGGAGCAACGCCGTTCGTTCTGAAAAGTTGCTTTTGCGGCCTTCTGACTCGCAAATGTGACCTCAGTGCGATGAAGAATCGGTTCGCCGGTGCGGCGGATCCGGGTCAGTCCGCATCGATGCCGGCTGCATTGCCAATGCCGGATTTCCACCGTACTGCCGGCCATCGCAGCCCCTTGTCCCTCTCCCACGCCCTTGCCGCTATTGGTTAGCCGGGTCGGTCTCCGCATCATAGGCCATGCGGGTAACCACCATCAGCACATAAGCGGACGGCAGCGCGAAGATGGCGCCGAGCACGATCGCCGCTGTTCCTTCTATGCGAAGGGTGGCGGCAATGGCCCAGTAGAGGGTACCGATGCAGATTGCCGCCTGGACCGCCAGAAAGCAGGCCGCCGCGACCGCGCAGGTGAGTGTCTTGAATGTCTTGATGCGTTGCATTGAACAGAATCCGAACTGACGCGCACGCGACCGGCGGACGACCGGCGGCCGTCGCCGGATCACGGCGCAAAGGAATTTTTGGTTTGAATGCCGCGCCTAGCGGCTAAGGCTTCACGCGGCCGGCGGCGCGCGCGGTTGGTTGGTGCGCGAAGCGGTAGCGCTTGCCGATACGGGCGTGGCGCTAATCTCGGACGGCAACGCCCGGCCGATAACCAGGAAATCGGAAGCATGGGCGAGCGCGCCGGAATTGCCGCCGACGAGCTTTGTCGCGAGCGGCCGGCTGGCCCGGACCTCAAGCGCCTGCGCCTTGCCGGTCGTTCTGAGCAGCGCGATCGTATCGCCCTGACGAACGGCGCTGATGCTGGAACCGCCCGAGAACGGGGTCGCGGACGCGGAGATTTCGGCCTGAGCGAAGCCCAGCAGCGCGAGCATCAGCAGCGCCATCAGGCCCGCAAAAGCGGTCCTGGCCGGCAGCAGCATCGATCTTTCGCGTTCAGGCGCCGTCAAGTCGGTCTCCGGATACCAAGGCCCGACCTAGCCCATGGGGTGGCCGAAGGAAAGCCGCAATGGAGGCCGCAATCGCACTTCGTCCTTGAACCTTGCGGCTTCCGGTGCCAAATCTGGAGCAGATTTTTCGCGTTCGGCTCCTTTGAAGCCTACGCCGGCAAACGGACAAAATGGTTACCTATCTCGACGCCTCCACGGCTCCTCTTCGAAATACCGGTCAGATCCGCCTCTATGGCGAGGAAGGCTTCGCCGGCATGCGCAAGGCCTGCGATCTCACCGCGCGCTGCCTCGACGAGCTTGTGCCGATCGTGAAGCCCGGCGTGACCACGGAAACGATCGATCGCTTCGTCTTCGAATTCGGCATGGACCATGGTGCGCTGCCGGCAACGCTCAATTATCGCGGCTACACCAAATCGTCCTGCACCTCGATCAACCATGTCGTCTGCCACGGCATCCCCGACAACAAGCCGCTGAAGGAAGGCGACATCGTCAACATCGACGTCACCTATATCCTCGACGGCTGGCATGGCGATTCCTCGCGCATGTATCCGGTGGGCACGATCAAGCGTGCCGCCGAGCGCTTGCTCGAAGTGACCTATGAGTGCCTGATGCGCGGCATAGCCGCGATCAAGCCCGGCGCCCGCACCGGCGCCATCGGCGCCGCGATCCAGACCTATGCCGAGGCCGAGCGCTGCTCGGTGGTGCGCGACTTCTGCGGCCACGGCGTCGGCCAGCTTTTTCACGACGCGCCCAACATCCTGCATTACGGCACCGTCAATGAAGGCGTCGAGATGCGGCCGGGCATGATCTTTACCGTCGAGCCGATGATCAATCTCGGCCGGCCGCATGTGAAGGTGCTGTCGGACGGCTGGACGGCAGTCACGCGCGACCGCTCGCTGTCGGCGCAGTATGAGCATACGATCGGCGTCACCGACACAGGCTGCGAGATCTTCACGCTGTCGCCGAAAAAGCTCGACCGCCCCGGCCTGCCGGCGTAGCACTTCGACCTAAGCCTGAGGGAGCGGGCGGACCATGGGCAAAGTCGAGGACGAGCGGGCATTCTTTTCCGAAGGCTGGATTGAACCGCCTAAGGCAGCGCAAAAGAAGGCGGCACCTACCGAGAAACCGCATTATCACGGCCATCGCGACCGCCTGCGCGAGCGCTTTGTCGCCGGCGGACCGGACGCCCTGCCCGACTATGAACTGCTCGAGCTGCTGCTCTTCCGGCTGATCCCGCGCGTCGACACCAAGCCTATCGCCAAGGCGCTCATCGCCCGCTTCGGCTCGCTGGCCGAGGTGCTCGGCGCGCCGGCATCCCTGCTTGCAGAAGTCAAAGGCATCGGACCGGTCGTTGCGGCCGATCTCAAGGTCATCGCCGCGACGGCCCAGCGCATGGCGCGCGGCGAGGTGCGCGGCCGCGAAGTCCTGTCCAACTGGACGCAATTGCTCGACTATTGCCGCTCCGCCATGGCCTTCGAGAACCGCGAGCAGTTCCGTATCCTGTTCCTCGACAAGAAGAACGGGCTGATCGCCGACGAGGTACAGCAGACCGGCACCGTCGACCACACGCCGGTCTATCCGCGCGAGGTGGTCAAGCGCGCGCTCGAGCTCTCAGCCAGCGCCGTCATCCTGGTGCACAACCATCCTTCTGGCGACCCCACACCTTCCCGCGCGGACATCGAGATGACCAAGCAGATCATCGATACGGCCAAGCCGCTCGGCATCGCCGTGCACGACCACATCATCATCGGCCGCAAGGGCAACGCCTCGATGAAGGGTTTGCTGCTGATCTGAGGCGTTTGCCCGGCATTTCGGGATTGCCGGGACATCGTCGCCTCATCAGATAGTCGGCTCTGGAATTTCAGCAGGAAATCAAGCATGATGGCACTTGGTATCTTCCTGGGATGCTTCGCGCTCCCGTGAAATACCGGGAGGACGGGACATGGCCATTGTGCTTGTACTCGTTTTGATCGTTGTGGGCTCGGTGCTGTTCCACCTCCTGAGCCCATGGTGGTGGACGCCCATCGCCTCGAACTGGGACTACATCGACAACACCATCACCATCAGCTTTTGGATCACCGGCATCGTCTTTGCCGCTGTCGTGCTCTTTATGGCTTATTGCGTCTTCCGCTTCCGGCATCGGGAAGGCAATCGCGCGGCATATCAACCGGAGAACAGGCGGCTCGAATCGTGGCTGATGATCGCAACGGCGGCCGGTGTCACCGCCTTGCTGGTTCCCGGCCTCTTCGTCTGGAGCCGCTTCGTCAACGTTCCCGGCGAGGCCGCCGATATCGAGGTTGTCGCCCAGCAATGGCAATGGAGCTTCCGTCTGCCCGGCAAGGACGGCAAGCTCGGCACCTCCGACACCCGCATCGTCTCGACTGAAAACCCGCTCGGCATCGTACCCGGCGACCCGAACGGCCAGGACGACGTCGTGGTCGAGGCGGCGGACCTGCACCTGCCGGTCGGCAAGCCGGTCAAGGTGCTGTTGCGCTCGATCGACGTGCTGCACGATTTCTACATCCCGGAATTCCGCGCCAAGATGGATATGATTCCGGGATCGGTCACGTATTTCTGGTTCACGCCGACGCGGACCGGAACCTTCCAGGTCTTGTGCGCCGAGCTGTGCGGCCAGGGACATCCGCTGATGCATGGCGTGGTCATGGTCGATACCGAGCAGGACTATCTGGCCTGGCTCGGCCAGCAACAGACCTTTGCGCAATTGTCCGCGCCCCAGCAAACGGGCTCGGCGAACCAACCGTCGGAAAAGACGATGGCGTCCAGTTTGGACGTCGCGGCAAAACTCGAAACGCTCGAGGCCCGCTGAACAGGGTGCGGAGGTGCTCCCATGGTCGACGTCACACCCGCAGATGCCGTTCCACCCGCCGAAGTCGCGGAGATGGAACTCTATCATCCGCACAGTTGGTGGACGAAATACGTCTTTTCACAGGACGCCAAGGTCATAGCAGTCCAGTATTCGGCGACGGCCATGGCTATCGGCCTCGTCGCGCTGATGCTGTCCTGGTTGATGCGCCTGCAGCTCGGCTTCCCCGGCACGTTCGATTTCATCACTCCGGAGGCCTACTATCAGTTCATCACCATGCACGGCATGATCATGGTGATCTATTTGCTCACCGCGCTCTTCCTTGGCGGCTTCGGGAATTATCTCATTCCGCTGATGGTCGGCGCCCGCGACATGGTCTTTCCCTATGTCAACATGCTGAGCTATTGGGTCTATCTGCTTGCCGTGCTGGTCCTGGTGTCGAGCTTCTTCGCGCCCGGCGGGCCGACAGGCGCCGGCTGGACGCTCTACCCGCCGCAGGCGATCATGACCGGCACGCCGGGCGGTCAGGACTGGGGCATCATCCTGATGCTCTCTTCGCTCATCCTGTTCATCATCGGCTTTACCATGGGTGGCCTGAACTATGTGGTGACGGTGCTGCAAGGCCGCACCCGCGGCATGACCTTGATGCGCCTGCCGCTCACCGTCTGGGGCATCTTCACCGCCACGGTCATGGCGCTTCTGGCCTTCCCGGCACTGTTCGTTGCTTGTGTGATGATGCTGCTCGACCGTCTGCTCGGCACTTCCTTCTTCATGCCGGCAATCGTCGAGATGGGCGAGCAACTTCAGCACAATGGCGGCAGCCCGATCCTGTTCCAGCATCTGTTCTGGTTCTTCGGCCACCCGGAGGTCTACATTGTGGCGCTGCCGGCCTTCGGCATCGTGTCCGACCTGATCAGCACGCATGCGCGCAAGAACATCTTCGGCTATCGCATGATGGTCTGGGCCATCATCGCCATCGGCGCGCTGAGCTTCGTGGTCTGGGCGCACCACATGTATGTCAGCGGCATGAATCCTTATTTCGGCTTCTTCTTTGCCACCACGACGTTGATCATTGCGGTGCCGACCGCGATCAAGGTCTATAACTGGGTGCTGACGTTGTGGCGCGGCGACATCCACCTCACCATACCGATGCTGTTCGCGCTCGCCTTCATCGTCACCTTCGTCAATGGCGGCCTGACGGGCTTGTTCCTCGGCAACGTCGTCGTCGACGTGCCGCTGTCGGACACGATGTTCGTCGTCGCACATTTCCACATGGTCATGGGCGTCGCGCCGATCCTGGTGATCTTCGGCGCGATCTATCACTGGTATCCGAAGGTCACCGGACGGATGCTGGACGAGACACTCGGCCGCTTCCATTTCTGGATCACCTTCCTCGGCGCCTACCTGATCTTCTTCCCCATGCACTATCTCGGCCTGATGGGAGTTCCGCGGCGCTACGCCGAACTGACCGACATGAATATCATGACGGAATCGGCCCACCATCTGAACTCGTTCATCAGTATCATGGCCTTCATCGTCGGCTTCGCCCAGATGGTGTTCCTGTTCAACCTGATCTGGAGCATTCGCCATGGCCGTGAGGCCGGCGGCAATCCGTGGCGGGCAACGACGCTCGAATGGCAAACGCCTGAGACGCCGCCGGCGCACGGCAATTTCGGCAAGGAACTGCCGATCGTCTATCGTTGGGCCTACGACTACAGCGTGCCGGGTGCCAAGGAGGACTTCATCCCGCAGAACGTGCCGGGCTCCTTCGGCCCCTCCAGGGAGCCGGCATGAGCGTCATCCTGGTCTTCATGTTGGTGATCGCCGGCTTTGCCGGTTGGTGGCTTTCGCACCAGCGGTTGACAGCCAAGCCGTGGCTGGAGCAAGGCGAGGCCGCGGACGTCGTCGGCTTCGACCGGTCGTCCCTGCCCACCGCCAAGATCGGCCTCGGCGTCTTCCTCGCCGTCGTCGGCTGCCTGTTTTCGCTGTTCACCAGCGCCTATTTCATGCGCATGGGCCTGTCGGACTGGCGGCCGCTGCCGCTGCCGCGCCTGCTTTGGCTCAACACCGGCGTGCTGGCGCTGAGCAGCGTCGCGCTGCAATGTGCGGTGGTCGCCGCGCGCAGAGGCCAGGTGGACATGGTAAGGCTCGGTCTTGCAACGGCGGGATTGACCGCCCTCGCCTTCCTCGCCGGCCAATTGATTGCCTGGCGGCAGCTGACCGAGGACGGCTACCTGTTGGCCTCCAACCCGGCCAACAGCTTCTTCTATCTGATCACGGCGATGCATGGCCTGCACATACTCGGCGGGCTGGTCGGCCTTGGCAGGACGAGCGCCGGCGCCTGGAACGGAACGCGGCGGGAGCGGCTGCGCCTCAGCGTCGAGCTGTGCGCCATGTACTGGCATTTCCTGCTTTTCGTCTGGCTATGCATCTTCGCCGTCCTGGCCGGTTGGGCGGCGACGTTCGTGAGCATTTGCCAACGGCTGCTGACCTAGGAGACTGGCGATGGCCGAGACCACACTGACGCATACCAGCCAGATGGATCGCCCCCAGGGCTTGCGCGGGATCGCCGCCGACTGGGCCTCGGATCAGCGCGCGTTCAAGAACGTGTCCTGGGGCAAGGCCATGATGTGGATCTTCCTGCTCAGCGACACCTTCATTTTCGGTTGCTTCCTGCTTTCCTATATGACGGCGCGGATCTCCACGCGCGTGCCGTGGCCGAATCCAAGCGAGGTCTTCGCCTTGCGCATCGGCGGCTCGGAGATCCCGCTGATCCTGATCGCCATCATGACGTTCGTTCTCATCTCGAGCAGCGGAACCATGGCCATGGCGGTTAATTTCGGCTATCGCCGCGATCGTCGCAAAACCGCGATCCTGATGCTATTGACCGCCGCGCTCGGCGCGACCTTCGTCGGCATGCAGGCCTTCGAATGGACCAAGCTGATCACCGAAGGGGTCCGGCCGTGGGGCAATCCCTGGGGAGCCGCGCAATTCGGCTCGTGCTTTTTCATGATCACCGGCTTCCACGGCACGCACGTCACGATCGGGGTGATCTTCCTGATCATCGTGGCGAGAAAAGTCTGGCGTGGTGACTTCGACACCGGCCGGCCCGGCTTCTTCACCAGCCGCAGGGGCCGCTACGAGAATGTCGAGATCATGGGGCTCTATTGGCACTTCGTCGACCTGGTCTGGGTGTTCATTTTCGCCTTCTTCTATCTGTGGTGAGAAGGCAGTCTTTGTTGAGAGGCAGACATGGCTGAAGCAACCGCAAACGGTCTCGGACAACACGCGCTGCATCCCAACGACGCAGCGATCGTCGCCAAGACGGAGACGCATCAGGAGCACCCGATCAAGCTCTATCTGGTCGTCTGGGCGTGGTTGTTCATTCTCAGCACCTGCTCCTATCTGGTCGACTATTTCGGCCTCCACGGCTATCTCAGGTGGTCGCTGATCCTGATCTTCATGATGCTCAAGGCAGGACTGATCGTCGCCGTCTTCATGCACATGGCCTGGGAGCGGCTGGCGATGATGTATGCAATCATCCTGCCCCCGATACTGGTGCTGGTTTTCGTGGCGATGATGGTCTTCGAGGCCGACTATACGCTGCTGACTCGTATCGCGTTTTTCGGGCCTGGCCCCTGACACCCGATGCGGGGTCCAGCCGCAGCATGACGGGCCGGGGACGGCCGGTTCCGATGCCTTGAAACAACAGGCCGCCGGCCCATTTTGGTTTGGCGTATGCGCCGTGAACTCAAGCAAAGGACGCGGACAATGACGATAGCAAACAGACTGAGAAACTTTATCGACCGCAAGGGCATCTCCTACGATACCGTGGGGCATCATCGAACTGCCACCAGCAGGCAGGCCGCCATTGCCGCGCACGTGCCCGGCAGCATCATGGCGAAGTCCGTGGTCGTTCACCACGAACTCGGTTATGCGCTGGCCGTGGTGCCAAGCACCCACAGAATCGAACTCGGCAAGCTGCAGGACGTCATGGACAAACGCCTCGGCCTCGCTTCCGAAGACGAAGTGGTATCGCTCTTTGACGATTGCGACGTCGGCGCCATACCGCCGATCGGTGCGGCTTATGATGTGCCGGTCATTCTGGACGAAAGCCTGCGTGATGCCGCCGATATCTATTTCGAGGGCGGCGACCACAAGACGCTTGTGCATGTCAGCGGCAAGGATTTCTGCAACCTGACGACGGACGCGCGCCAGGCGCGGTTCAGCTATCCGGCCTTCTGACGCATAGAGGCTCCCGCCGCTACGTCACGGCAGGGCCTGATTGCTTCGACGGTCTGGGGCAGCCGGCGGCTCTACGACCTTGCGGTAAAAACATGCCAGGCGAGGACCAGCAGCACGACCGCCAGTCGTCCAGGGCTACTTTTTCGGTATTCTCAAGATGCGAAGGTGAACGTCATGGACACGCGGACGCTTCTCATACTCGGCCTTGGCATAGTCATTCTGCTGCTATTGGGTTTTTTTGCGCTCCCGGCGTGACGGTGCTGGGGGCGATATTCATCTGCGCAACTGCCGGCGTCTTCCTTCCGGATAAGCAGGCGACCATCAAAAGAGTCTGGACCGCGGTGTTTATTTAGAAAACTGCTTCAGGTAGGCGATGACGTTGGCTATGTCCTGATCGTTCTTGAGGCCGGGAAACGCCATCTTCGTCCCTTTGACCATCGCCTTGGGGTCGTGAAGATATTTTGTCAGCGTAGGCTCGTCCCATTTGATGCCGGATTTTCCGGCCTCGACCATGGCCGTGGAATAGGTGAAACCGGGATGCGTGCCCGCGGTGCGCCCGATGACGCCGTGCAGAGACGGGCCGACCTTATTCTGGTCCTGGTCGGCAATGTGGCAGACCTTGCACTTGGTGAACACCTTCTCGCCTGCGGCGGCGTCTTGCGCCTGCGACGGACTTGCAAAAAAGGTCGTAGCTGACAAGACGATGAAAAGTGCGGTTACGCGCATGGCACTTCCTCTCTGATCGTCATTTACGTCGGACGGCCCGCGCCACGCTGGCGTATCCCGCATGGCGGGCGACCGCGTCTCTTCAGTGGAATTGCGGCACCTACATACCACAGAATCGAACCAATAGGCAAAAATTGCCGGCCTGCGAAGGCTTAGGCCATGCGCCGAGGACTAACTGCCCAAAAAGCGGTCCAAGCCTTCTGAACGGCGACGGTCAGGGCGGGTCGGTATTGCAGCTTGCCGCGATCTGCCCGATCACGTCCGAAAGGCCCGCAAGCTCGAAATCGGCCTCGCCGCGTCCCGACAAAAGGCCGAAGCGCCACGACAGCGTCAGCCGGTTCGCTGAAGCCAGACGCTTGATGCCGTCGTCTCCATCCCTGACCAGTGTTCTGCCGCGCGGGCCGACCGACCAGCTTTCATCGGTTTTGCCGCCGCCGTCGACCGCGACGGAGATGGTGATCTTGCGGCTGGCGGAGACAGCATCGTTGAGCTGGAGCCACTCGCTCCAGCGTGGTTCGCCGTCGGGCCGGCAAGCCAATGTCAGCACAGGGCTGTAGCCCAACGCTCCGCCGCCGGTGATCAGCTTGTTGCTGGCGTGGAGCGACGCCGTGATCTGACCATCATTGCCGGCGCCAACGCTCCAGTTGCCGAGAGCCGGCTCGGCCCGAGCGACACCGGCGGCTGCGGCAAACATGAGCGCCGCGGCGACGACCACGTCTCTCATCGTGAATCCCAGCCTCACCAATGCCTCCAAACACCCGCGAATGCGATGAAGCGCAGATAATGTTCAACCGTTGGTATCGCCAGCGGCAGGCCTTCAAGACAAGTTGTCTGTGTTGCCGCGCCGCCACAATAAAGTAGCTCCTAATGAAAAAGGCCGCCCGGAGGCGGCCTTTCGAAGTCTCGGCATTGAAACCTGTTACTCGGCTTCCTTGGCGGCTTTTTTCTTCGGCGCGGCCCTCTTCTTCGGCTCTTCCGCCTCGCCGGTGGCTTCGCCTGCCTTTGCTTCGCCAGCCTTTGCGTCGCTTGCCTTGGCTTCGGCCTTCTTCGAGGAAGCCTTCTTGGCCGGCTTCGCCTTAGTCGCGGTTTCGGCCTCCTCGTCGTCGGCCATCAGCTCGTCCTTGCCGACCTTGACGTCGTTGACCGAGATCTGGCCAAGCAGATAGTCGACCACCTTCTCCTCGAACATCGGCGCGCGCAGCGCGTTGATGGCTTCCGGGTTGCTGCGATAATACTCGAAGGCTTCCTGCTGCTGGTTGGCCGGGAAGCGGCGCACCTGCTCGAACAGGCCGCGCTGCAGTTCCTCGTCCGACACGGTGACGCCGGCCTTCTCGCCGATCTCGGCCAGGACCAGACCGAGACGCACGCGGCGCTCGGCAAGGCGCATATATTCGGCGCGCGCTTCTTCTTCCGTCGTCTCTTCGTCGGCGAAAGTGCGGCCGGCGGCTTCCAGGTCGCGGTTGACCTGGCCCCAGATGTTGTTGAACTCGGCCTCGACGAGCTTCGACGGCGCCTCGAAGGAGTAGGATGCGTCGAGCTGGTCCAGCAACTGGCGCTTCACCTTCTGGCGGGTCATGGAGCCGAACTGGTTCTCGATCTGGCCGCGCACGATCTCGCGCAGGCGCTCGAGCGATTCCAGGCCGAGATTCTTGGCCGTCTCGTCATTGATCTCGAGCGCGCCGGGCGCCGACACTTCCTTGACGGTGACGTCGAAGGTGGCTTCCTTGCCGGCCAGATGCGCCGCCTGGTAGTTTTCGGGGAAAGTGACGGTGACCTGCTTCTCGTCGCCGGCCTTCGTTCCGATCAGCTGCTCCTCGAAGCCCGGGATGAACTCTTTCGAGCCGAGGACCAGCGGCTGGTCGGTGCCGGCGCCGCCGGCGAAGGCCTCGCCGCCGATCTTGCCGACATAGTCGATGGTCACACGGTCGCCCTCGGCGGCCTCGCCGGTCTTCGGCTCGTAGCTGCGCGCCGATTCAGCGACGCGTTTGACCTGATCCTCGACTTCCGCGTCCGGCACGTCATAGACCTGGCGCGTCACCTTGATGTCGGAGAAATCCTTGATCTCGATCGGCGGGATGACTTCGTAGTTGAGGCTGAATTCGAAATCGGCGCCGCCGGCCAGGATCTTCTCGGCCTCCTTCTCGTCCTCGGTCATGATCACTTCGGGCTGCATGGCGGCTTTTTCGCCGCGCCCCGAGATGATCGAACGGGTCGAGTCGTTGAGTATCTCGTTGACGACCTCGGCCATGAACGACTTGCCGTACACCTTGCGCAGGTGCTGCACCGGCACTTTGCCCGGGCGGAAGCCGTTGATGCGCACCTTGCCGCGGGCATCGGTCAGCCGCGCCATCAGCTTGGCTTCCATGTCACCGGCCGGCACGGTGATCTTGATCTCGCGCTTGAGACCGGAGTTGAGCGTTTCGGTGACCTGCATCCTAGAACCTTTGTTTTCAACAATGAGACTGCCGAACGGTTTTAGCCGTTTACAGCCTGCCGGTATGATCTTGCCGGAAATGGCTTTTGGGACGGAACCTGGCAATTTGACCGCGAATGCGGCTCAAATTCTCCTGAACTGCGCCTTGCCGGATGCGAATAAGTCTTTGTTTTTCCTATAACTTTTCACATCTTGCGAAAGCGGAAACTCACTTTCCGTCACATTCGACACGCCTTTTGTCACAGGCTAGGCTAATTTTCAACTATCTTCGCTCCAATGCATGCCGCCCAAAACTGCGCAGCGGTTTTGGGAGAACGGCATGCATCAAGACTAGGCCTGAAGCGCGTCACCCGAGCCGTTTCGACACGACCCGCTTTAGCCGGATAAGCATACTTGAGCGCCGACATTGACAGAATGATGGCTACATGGGATTGCCGGGGAAAGCGGATGTGGCGGAATTGGTAGACGCCCTGGATTTAGGTTCCAGTGCCGAAAGGCGTGGGGGTTCGAGTCCCTTCATCCGCACCATCCTTCGCTCTTCGAGCTTCGGACGGCAGGACCACCACCTCGAAGAGCCGAAGGTGTCCTCCGAAGTCTTGGCGAAGGAGGACCGCAGCTATCTCCTGGGGGCGCAAGCAAGGCCCTCACGCTCTCAGAGACAATCCCGCTTTGCGCATCCGATGCGCTTGAAATAGTCCTTTAACAGGTTCTTACTTGCAATAGGCGGGTCGGGGCTCGGTCAGATTGTGCGTGTAACTTCTCTAATTGTGGGGGTTGGGTCAGCTCTCGCGGCGGCGTCTCAGGTTGAGGCTTTGGAGTACACTTCGGCTTCTCTTCCGGGTCAGCTGCCAATGCTCATTGTCTCCGGTGAGTTTAGCGCCAATGAGTCCTTGAACGGCTTCAGCCGCGCGGTTGCGAGCAGCGGGGCCAAGGTGATTGTATTCAACTCCCCTGGTGGCAATGTCGGCGGTGCTATTCGTTTGGGGCGTATGATCCGCGCAGCAGGGTTGGATACGCTTCAGGTTGGTCAATTGCAGTGCGCTTCAGCCTGCTCACTGGCCTTCCTGGGTGGCATCCACCGTGTTGCCGAACCAAGTTCCATCGGCATCCACCGGGCGTTTCTCAAACCGGCTGACGGGATGTCCACCGAAGAAGCGAAGGCCCGCGTCCAGCTCGGAACGGCTGCAATCACGTCTTATGTGGTCGAGATGGGAGTGGACCCCAAGCTGATAGAATTGGCTTCGAGCTATGGCAAGCATGACATAAGATATCTATCGGCCAGCGAAATGGCTGACTTGCATGTGACCAATGCCGCAGCGAACCAGTCGCCGGCAGATATTTCACAGGTGTTAACGAGGCCAAATCCTGCGCCCGTGTCCGCTCCTGCACCCGACGCCAGGCAACTGCCGGAAAGCATTGCGGTCGCCTTCGTCAGGGATCTCATCGAGCATCATGGCGACAACGACGATTTCGCTCTTGCCCAAGTTCAGGCATCCTACGCTCCCAACGTCGATTATTATGGCAAGCTGACGAACTTGAGGTCGATCGTTCAGGACAAGAGGAACTATTACCGGCGATGGCCTGAACGCGGATATAGCGTCCGCAAGGACAGCATCGTGGTCAACTGCACTAACGATCGCTGCATGGTCTCGGGCGTCTACGACTGGGTTGTGCGCAGTCCCTCGATACACAAGCAGGAAAAAGGCGTGGCAAACTTTAGCTACGCGATTTCGATCGGTCCCTATCCCAAAATTATCGCAGAGACAGGGAGTGTCCAGCGATAAGCGGGACCACCGTTAGCGCGGACACAGACGTAAAGCCCCTATACACTTAATAAAGCGGCTCCTCGAACAGCGTCTTGTCGCCGTCCATCAGCGCCTTGATCTGTGCCGTGCCGTCTGCCGACAGCGCGAGCTTGAGGCCGAACGGCCGCACGCGCATGTCGTCCTGGATCGCCATTCCTTCGCCTTCCGGCAGATAGAAGCGGTCGATCCCGTAGTCGGGCGCGATCGTCGCTTCCGGATCGCTGAGGCCCCAGCCTTCCCCGACATGGCCGGCAATGTCTGCTTCGTCCGCGCCGGCCGGTACCGGCGCTTTGCCGAACCACGCCGCGGTCGGCTGCCAATAGCCGTCGGAGCCCTTCTTCAACCGCACCACGATCGCTGTGTCGTCGCTGGAGAACTTGCCTTGCGGAAGGTTGACGATCAGCTTCACCGGGATGCGCGAAATGTTGTTGTTGAGCGAGATATAGTCGCCGCGCAGGAGGTCGCGCGGGTCGACCGGTTGGACTTTCAGCAGCACTTCCTTGCCGTTGCGCAGGATCGCGGCCCGGCCGGCTATGATCCAGCTGAGAAAGCCGATCTGGACGAGCGCCAGCACCAACGCCGAGATGATCAGCTTCTTGCCGGTCATGCTGCTGCTCCTGTCTCGGCGGGCGCTCTCATGCGCTTCTCGATACGGATGATGATCAGCGCCAGTACGCCGAGCAGCACGGCAGCCGCCAGGAAGAAGCCGGCCGTATCCAGCATCGAAAGCAAGGTGACGCTATAGATAATGGCGAGTTCGAAGGCGAAGCCGGCATAGGCCAGCCAGCGCAGGCCCCTGCTCTCGCGGCCGGCCAACATGATCGCCGCCACGATGCCGGCAAGCGCTACGATCGAGGCGAGGGCGAAACCGCTGTTGTAGGTGCTTTCATCCGCCAGCTCGAACTGGATCATCGCCATGCCGGTGACGAAGCCGAGCAAAGCGTGCAAGGACAGCCGGCCGCCGAGTTGCAGGATCCTGTCGATTGGATCGCCGGCAAAGACCGCGGCCGCAAAGAGCAGCATTGACGCAATGGCCAGCGACACGGCCACCGGCAGCGTGTCGTGATCCGTCGCCAGCAGAACCAGATAGAGAATGACAGACAGAATGATGAGGTGGCGCGCTGCCCGGCTGCGCGTCCAGAACGAAACGGCGAACAGGATGATCGCCATGACGATGAAGAGATGAGGAATTTCCGCGCGCCAGTAGAAGCCGACCCCCTTGAGGACCAGCCAGGCATCGGCAATGCCAACCGCAGCCACCGTCAGTGGGTTCGAACGCAGCGCTACTGCCGCCAGCGCGGTGCCGGCGCACCATGTCACCAGCGCCGAGGCCTCGTCGCCAGAAAGATGGTACATCTGGCCGATCAGCGCGATCGATCCGCCGAAGGCGGCGGCTGCAATGATCCACAGCGCCTCGCCGATCGCGGCATGGTCGCGCGTCTTCAGCACCGCGCCGCCGACATAGCCGGCCAGGATGACGGCGAAAAGCGCCGCCACGCGAACGACACGCGGAATGGCCTCCCAGTTGGCGGCGACGAAAATCAGGATCGCTGCGCCGAACAGAAGCGCCGCCATCATCGCCAGGATCGAGCCGAAACTCAGCGGCGCGCGCTCGTTGGCAGCGACGTCGAGCGTCAATGCCTCCGCCGTGGCGGGATCGATCAGCCCTCTCTCCCGCCAGCGGGCGATATCCGCCCTTAGCCGTGTCGTATAGCTCGCCATGCTTTCCCCCAAAGCCTGGTCATTTCCTCAACCGGGGCAGCCAAACCGTTGACGCGGCGGCACTTTCCGATTCGGCCTTCTTTGCGACGCAGGCGTGAACGGCCGTTAATGTTGCATTGCACAATTTGCATTGCTGCCATGCGCCAACGGCACTTTTAAACCGATATGATCCCACCTATTTTCTGTTCGTACACAAACGGAATGATCCGAAGTTAAAGACGAAACGAGAACTACCATGAACCTGATCCGCAACTACCGCAACTGGCGCCGCTACCGGGACACCGTCTCCGAGCTGAACCGCCTGTCGAACCGTGAACTGACCGACCTCGGCATCAGCCGCAGCGACATCCACTACGTCGCCCGCAAGGCGGTCTAATCCGCTTCGGACCGCAAATGGTCCGAACCAGTTTTGAAGAGAGTTAAGACAATGAACCTGATCCGCAGCTATCGTAACTGGCGCGTCTATCGCGACACCGTTGCTGAGCTGGGTCGGCTTTCGAACCGCCAGCTCCACGATCTCGGCATCGTTCGCGACGAGATCAAGATGGTCGCCCGCAAGGCGATCTAAGCAAGGCATTTCGCCAGGGTCGACCTCCTCCCCGACCCTGACGGATACGGCCAACCCTCACCTCCTCCCGAGGGTTGACCACCAAAACGGCGCCCGCCGGACCTCCTCCCCCGGCGGGCGTTGTTCCCGAAGCGAACGCAGTTCGTCTTCGAAGGCTTCGCCCCTTCTCAAAGGCGAAAAGAATTTTCGTCCTCAAGGGCGAAAGAGATTTCGTCAAAGCCGACCTCCTCCCCGGCGATGACGAATATGGTCGATCTTCACCTCCTCCCGAGGATCGACCCCCAAAACGACACCCGCCGGACCTCCTCCCCCGGCGGGTGTTGTTGTTTCTGGCGCAGGCACCGGCCACCTGCGTTCTCGGCCGGCAATTGCAATCGCGTCCCCAAGCGATTATTCCGGCGCTCATGAGCAAAAATCCCATACACGTCATCGGCGGCGGCCTCGCCGGCTCCGAAGCCGCATGGCAGATCGCGCAAGCCGGCGTCCCGGTCGTGCTGCATGAAATGCGCCCGGTGCGCGGCACCGACGCGCACAAGACCGACGGCTTGGCCGAGCTGGTCTGCTCCAACTCCTTCCGCTCCGACGACGCCGAAAACAACGCTGTCGGCCTGTTGCACGCCGAAATGCGGCTTGCCGGCTCGCTGGTCATGAGTGCCGGCGATGCGAACCAGGTGCCGGCCGGCGGCGCGCTGGCAGTAGACCGTGACGGCTTTTCCGACGCGGTCACCGCGAGGATCGAGGCGCATCCGCTGATCACCATCCAGCGCGAGGAAGTGCCGGGGCTGCCGCCCGAGGATTGGGACCAGGCGATCATCGCCACCGGCCCGCTGACGGCGCCTTCGCTGGCGCAGTCGATCGCCGAAGCTACCGGCGCCGATGCGCTCGCCTTCTTCGACGCCATCGCGCCGATCGTGCATTTCGACACGATCGACATGAACACAGCCTGGTTCCAGTCGCGCTACGACAAGGTCGGTCCAGGCGGCACCGGCAAGGACTACATCAACTGCCCGATGGACAAGGAGCAGTATCTCGCCTTCGTCCAGGCGCTGCTCGACGGCCAAAAGACCGAGTTCAAGGAGTGGGAAGGCACGCCCTATTTCGACGGCTGCCTGCCGATCGAGGTGATGGCCGACCGCGGTGTCGAGACCCTGCGCTACGGGCCGATGAAGCCGATGGGGCTGACCAACGTCCACAATCCGTCGGTCAAGGCCTATGCGGTGGTGCAGCTCCGGCAGGACAATGCGCTGGGCACGCTCTACAACATGGTCGGCTTCCAGACCAAGCTGAAGCATGCCGAGCAGGTGCACATCTTCCGCACCATCCCTGGGCTTGAGAACGCGGACTTTGCGCGTCTCGGCGGCCTGCACCGCAACACCTACATCAACTCGCCGACGCTGCTCGATCCTTCGCTGCAGCTGAAATCGCGCCCCGGCCTGCGCTTTGCCGGCCAGATCACCGGCTGCGAAGGCTATGTCGAAAGCGCCGCCATCGGCCTGCTCGCCGGCCGCTTCGCCGCCGCCGAACGCCTCGGCCAGGCGCTATCGCTGCCGCCCTCGACCACCGCCTTCGGTGCGCTGCTCAACCACATCACCGGCGGTCATATCGTCTCGGATGACGAGCCCGGCAAGCGCTCCTTCCAGCCGATGAACGTGAATTTCGGCTTGTTTCCGCCGGTCGAGGCGCCGAAGACCGAAGGCAAGCGCCTGCGCGGCAAGGACAAGACCGTCGCCAAGCGCCATGCCATCACCTCGCGCGCTCTGGCCGATTGCAGGGCATGGTTGGGGCTGCCCGCACGGGCCGAGGCGGCCGAGTAACTTATGGCTGCCGTCTCCAGGTTGCCTCAGCTCCTGCCGCCGGGTTTGCCGGCAAGTGAAGAACCCTTCGCGGGGGGCTACGAGATTGTCTGGAGCGTCTATATTCGCTGCAAGAGCCTCCAAAAATTGCGCGAGGTTCATATCCCAGCGCTCGAAGCGCTGATCGGCCAGCCACATGGCGGCAACGGCTGGCTGTACGACAACGAACGCTACATCAAGAACCGGGACCGGAGGCTGAAGAGGATTATTGCCTTAAAGCGCGTCCCAGGCCCCTACACCGATCAGATCCTCGTCGATTTCATGAAGACGCTTTATTCGCTCTCTTCGTATTGGACAATTCAAGCCCGGCTGGACCCGTCGCACCCCCGCGGTGTGTACGTGTGCGCCAGCTTCAGATCCGAACCTCCGCCCTCAGAGACACCGGCGGTCGTCGACGCGCAGGTTGAATTGGAGGCCAATTTCACCGATGCGATGGGCGGTGAATCAGGACGCTATCTCGGCTCCGGTCAGCGCATCAGCTAGTGATTTCCAACTATTCCGCCGGCTCCGCGCCTGTCCTCGGCAACCCCGGCTTGCCCGCCTCTCCCGGATTCCTTCGCACATAAGCCGACTTCAGCGTCTCGGACGTATCGCGCGAACCGTCATGGCTCCAGCCTGGCGGCTGGATGAGATAGTTGACACGCTGACCAGGCGTCAGCCCCGGCGCCAGCGCATCCTTGAACATGCCGATCCATTCGTGGAACGCAACCTTCAGCGGATTGAAGGTGCCGATGTTCTTTACGATGCCGTAGCGCGGCCGGTCCTCCTCCAATTCCTCGACGAAGGTGCCGAACATGCGGTCCCAGACGATCAGCGTGCCGGCATAATTGGCGTCGAGATAGCGCGGATTGGTGGCGTGGTGGACACGGTGGTGCGAAGGCGTGTTGAAGATGAATTCGAACCAGCCCCACGTCTTGCCGATCGTCTCGGTGTAGATCCAGAACTGCCAGACCAGGTTGAAGCCGAAGACGAACGCGATCACCGCAGGATGGAAGCCGAGCAGCACCAGCGGCGCCTGCAGGATGAAGGTGAAGGTGAACAGCCCTGTCCAGCTTTGCCTCAGCGCCGTCGAGAGATTGTAGTGCTGGCTGGAATGATGGTTGACGTGCTCGGCCCACACCCATCGCACCCGGTGCGCGATGCGGTGATAGACATAGTAGCGCAGGTCGTCGAGCAGGAAGGCGGCGACGAACACCCAGATCGACAGGCCGAGGTTGAAGAAGCGGAATTGCCACAGCCACAGCAGCGCCCAATAGGACACGACGCCGAGCAGCAAGCCTGCGACGACATTGCCGGTCCCCATCATCAGGCTGGTCAGCGTGTCGCGCGTTTCGAACGATCCCCTGGCGCGGCCGGTGCGCACCAGCCAGAGCTCGATCAGGATCGCCGCGACGAAGAACGGGATCGCAAGCTGGGTGACCTGCGGGAAATTATACTCGTCCATCACGCCGCCTCCCGGATCCGATCATGGCTTTGCAATGCCGCCGCCACGGCCAGCGCGCCGGCTTCGTCGGCAAAAGCAAACCGCCCGCCTTTCCAGGTGAAATCATTGAGCCGCAGCGAGACCACATTGCCTTCCCTAGTCAGCGCCAGAATGTCGTGGGGCGTGACGATGCGCGTCAGAAAACAATCGCCTATGCTCCGGACGATGCCGCAGCGCTGCGGGCCAAGATCGAGAAACGCGGCATGGCTGTCGGCTGTCAGCCGTATTGAACCCGGTCTTTCGTCGGGAAAATCCTCGGCAAAGCGTGCGAGCGCATGATCGGCGCCGGCAAGCGTCGCGGTCGTCGTGCCGCCGGTGAAATGCACGGCCGCGACCGACAGCGCGATGCCGAACACGACAAGGACGACCAGGACTGGCAGGCTCATGGAAAGACGGCTCCTCCGGCGGCCCGCATTTCTTCGACGCGAGTCCAGATGGACGGAATCCCTAGCACGGTTGACGTTTACGTCAAAGGGGGCGTCCAGCCCCGCATCGCATGACGCAAGAGCAGCCAGTGCCGGGGCAAGGTTGAGAGCGTTGCCGTCGCACTGAGCGGCGACCTGCCCGTCTTCTCCATCCTGTCGAGATAGGCATCGGTCAGCGCTAGCGGCAGGAAGGCGGGCCGCAGCGCAACGGGAAGCGCTGGCGCACCTTTCTCGAAGGCGTTGAGATGCTCGCGCGCCAGCGCAATCATCGCCGCAACCGCGCGCTCGGCGGCTGCCCCGCCTTCGCCTTTGACGAACTCTTCCGGCGTCGTGCCGGCCGCCGAAAGGATGTCGGCGGGCACAAAACACTGTCCGCGCCGACGATGGAGCGGCAGAAGCAACAACAGGCCGGTGATCGCCTGCGCGCAGCCGGCCCTGCCCGTCAGTTCGGCAAAGCCGGGCGCCGCGGCGGGATCGAGCACCATGGCCGCAAGCTGGATCAGCGCCGCGGCCGTCTCGCCGCAATAGCCCTCGAGATCGGTCCGCGACGGCATCGGGTCGTCGTAGAGATCGAAGATGCGCGCCTCGAGCATGTTCTCGAAAGCAGCCTTCGGCAACCGGCAGGCGGCGATCGTCGCGCGCAGCGCATCGGCGGTCGGGTGGCCTGTCTCGGCATCCCCTTCGGCGGAAATGACGTCTCGCCACCATTGCAGCCTGACCTCGCCCGGCAGCGGCTCATGGATGCGATCGCGCACGCCGGCGATCTCGGCATTGAAGGCGTAGAGCGCGAGCAGCGCGTCGCGCTTGTCGGCCGGCGCGTAAAGCGCCGACAGATACCGGTCATGGTCGACGGCGCGCACCGCACCCATGACGATGTCGCCATTCTTGATGATCTTGGACCTGCCGGCCATTCAATCGACGGCGATCAGCGCCGCGGCCACGGCGCGGTCTTCGGCGAGCAGCACATTGTAGGTCCGCACCGCCGCTCCCGTCGACATCGGATCCGCCGAGATCCCGGCCTCCTTGAGCGCGGCTCGCAGCGCCGCCGGCAGCGGCCGCAGTTCCTTGCCCATCCCGACCAGCAGGATCTCGACTTTGCCGGCCTCGGCGAACAGCTTGTCGAAATCCGTGGCCTTCAGCGCCAGCGGATCGGCGGGCTCCCAGCCATGGATGCCCGACGGCAGGACGAGCAGCGATCCGCGATGCGACATATCGGCAAAGCGAAAGCCGCCATTGCCATAGGCCTCGATCGGCGCCTTGCCCGGGAAATGCGCCTCGCGGATGATGATGCCTTTGGCCATGGCTCTAGAACATGATGCCGAAACGGCGTCAGGTCGCCACCGCCTTGCCGTTCACCGGCTCCTCAGCCGAGGCCTGCGGCCTCAGCTTGAAGAGGATCAGCAGCGGCGCGGCGATGAAGATCGACGAATAGGTGCCGAACACCACGCCGAACAGCATCGCCAGCGTGAAGGAACGGATCACCTCCCCGCCGAACAGCACCAGTGCCAACAGCGCCAGCGAGGTGGTGACGGAGGTCAGCGTGGTTCTGGACAGCGTCTCGTTGATGGCATTGTTCAAGAGCTGCGGCAGCGGCATTTTCTTGTATTTTCGCAGATCCTCACGAACGCGGTCATAGACCACGATGGTGTCGTTCAGCGAATAGCCGATGATGGTCAGGATGGCCGCCAGCGACGACTGGTTGAACTCCAGCCCTGTCAAGACGAAGAAGCCGATCGTCATCACCACATCGTGCACCGTGGCCACGATGGCGCCGACGGCGAACTGCCATTCGAAGCGGAACCAGACATAGAGCAGGATGCCCGCCAGCGCGATCAGCATGGCGATCGTGCCCTGCTTGGCCAACTCGCCTGAGACCGTCGGCCCGACCACCTCGACGCGGCGGAAGTCATACTGGTCCTGCAGTTCGCCCCGCACCTTGTCGATCACAGTCTGCTCGGCATTCTCGCCGGCATCCTGCGTGCCGACACGGATCAGCACGTCGTTCGGCGCGCCGAACTGCTGCACCTGGATCTCGCCGATATTGAGCTCCGACAGCCTGTTGCGGATGTCGCCGAGATCGGCATCGCCCTTCTTGGACTGCACCTCGATTATCGAGCCGCCTTTGAAGTCGATGCCGTAGTTGATGCCAAGTGTCAGGAACCCGACGACAGACAGGATCGACAACGTGCTGGAGAGAGCGAAGGTCCAGCGGCGGATGCCCATGAACGGGATCTTCGTGCCCGGCGGAATGAAGGTGACCGGCGCGCGCGGCAGTTCCTTCGGCCGGGCGCGGCGCAGCCAGATCGACACCAGCATGCGGGTGAAGGTGAAGGCCGTGAAGACCGTGGTCAGAATGCCGATCGCGTAGGTGATCGCAAAGCCCTTGACTGGCCCTGTGCCCAGCCAGAACAGCACCACGGTGGCGATCAGCGAGGTGACGTTGGAATCGATGATAGTCGCCAGCGCCTTGGAGAAGCCGGTGTCGATCGCCTGGATCACCGAACGGCCGTTGCGCCGCTCTTCGCGGATGCGCTCATAGATCAGGACGTTGGAGTCCACCGCCATGCCGATGGTGAGCACGATACCGGCGATGCCGGGCAAGGTCAGCGTGGCGCCGAGCAGCGACAGCGCGCCGACGATCATTGCCACGTGCACGGCCAGAGCGATGTTGGCCAGGAAACCGAGGAACCCATAGGCGACGAACATGAAGGCGACGACGAGAATTGAGCCGATCACGCCAGCCACCTTGCCGGCGTGGATGGAGTCCTGACCAAGGCCCGGGCCGACCGTACGCTCTTCGATGATCGTCAATTTGGCCGGCAGGGCGCCTGCGCGCAGCAAGACGGCGAGGTCGTTGGCGCTCTCGGTCGTGAAATTGCCGGAGATCTGGCCGCTGCCGCCAAGGATCGGCTCGCGGATCACCGGTGCCGAAATCACCTGGTTGTCGAGCACGATGGCGAACGGCTTGCCGACATTCTGTTGGGTCGCCTGACCGAACCTGGTCGCCCCGCGGGAATTGAAGGTGAACGAAACCACCGGCTCATTGGTCTGTGAATTATACGTCGGCGTCGCATTCGACAGGTCTTCGCCCGAGACGATAACGCGGTTCTCGACGAGGTAAGGAACCGGAGGGTCGTCCTGCGAATAAAGGACCGAGTCGCCAGCCGGCGGGCGATTCTTCATCGCGTCCTGGACCGGCACTGACGTGTCGACCATCTGGAACGTCAGCTTGGCGGTCTGGCCGATAATGTCCTTGAGCCTTTGCGGGTTCTGGAGCCCGGGCACCTGGACCAGGATGCGGTCGTCGCCCTGCCGCTGCACGATCGGCTCGGTCGTGCCAAGCGCGTTGACGCGTCGCTCCACCACCTCGATCGCCTGCGAGAGAGCGGTCGTGGTGCGATATTTGATGCCCGCATCCGTGACGGTGAACTTCAACAGCCCAGGCTCGGAATCGTCCAGCGCCATCGACTGCACGGAACCGCCGGCAAAGAGGCCGGCTGTGACCGGGTTGGTTATCGGCTTCAGCGCTGTCTTGGCGGCTTCGACCTGGCTCGCATCGTTGATGCGCACCTGCACGGTTCGGCCTGTTCCGCCAAGGCCGGTATATTGGATCTTGGCGTCGCGCAGCAGCGTCCTGATCTCGTCACGCGTCGTCTGCAGCTGATCCTTGATCAGGTCGTTCTGATCCATCTGCAGCAGGATGTGCGAGCCGCCCTGAAGATCGAGGCCCAGCGTCATCTGCCGCTTCGGCACCCAGCTCGGCAATTGCGCCAGCATGCTTGCCGGGAAGAGATTGGGCGCGGCGAGGATCACTGTGACGGCCACCGCGAGCCAGATCAGGATCATCTTCAGGCGCGAGAAATAGAGCATTCGTTTTATCCGTTCAGGCGTACAAGCGGCAGCGTTCCGCCATCGAGGTTAGGATTACTTCTTGGCGTTCTGGTTCGCCACCGGCTCGCCCTTGACGCGCACGTCCGAAATCGTCGAGCGCAGCGCCGTCACCTTGGTTCCGCCGCCAAGGTCGATCTCCAGCTCGTTGTCGTCGATCACCTTGGTCACCTTGCCGACGAAGCCGCCGCCGGTCACCACCGTGTCGCCGCGGCGCACCGCCGACAGCATTTCCTGGCGCTTCTTCAACTGCGCACGCTGCGGCCGGATGATCAGAAAATACATGATCACGAAAATCAGGACAAACGGCAAAATCGAGATCAACATGTCTGGCGAGGCGCCGACGCCCTGGGCGTATGCCGGTGTAACGAACATCAAGAAACTCCTGGATGGTGAAATACCGCTGCGGCGGCCCCGCGAAAATTTGGCCGGAATATAGTCGGTAAACTTGCCAATGCAACTGCGCTGCGAGCCCGATCCGTTGCTTTTCCAGCCGTTTGCGGCGTGCTAGAGCGTCGCAGCGGAAGCGGCTTCGAGGCCACCGAAAAGATCATGCTCCAACAAAAGCTTGGACCTGGTTCTTGCAGCGATGTCATGGAAGCTGCTCCCACACGCTGAAATGCCTAAACAAAAAGACCTGATATGACCGACAGCCTGGACGCATTGAACAAGAAACTCGATCGCCTGATCGAGGCAGTCGCTCGCCTCGCTCCGCCGCCGGTTCCTCAGACCGATCTCGGTGTTGCCGACTGCTTCGTGTGGCAGGCAGACCCCGGCTTCCTGGAACCGGTGCGCAAGGTCAACCGCGTCGACATCGGCCTGATCCGCGGCGTCGACCGCGTGCGCGACATCCTGCTCGACAACACCGAGCGTTTCGCGTCCGGCTATGCGGCCAACAACGTGCTTTTGTGGGGCGCGCGCGGCATGGGCAAATCGTCCCTGGTCAAGGCCGTGCATGCCACGGTGAACGCATCCGACAAGCTCGAGCGGCCGCTGAAGTTGATCGAAATCCACCGCGAGGACATCGACACACTGCCCAAGCTGATGGGTCTCCTGAAGGCCGCCCCCTGGCGCTTCATCCTGTTTTGCGACGACCTTTCCTTCGATCACGACGACACGTCGTACAAGTCGCTGAAGGCGGCGCTCGAAGGCGGCGTCGAGGGCCGGCCCGGCAACGTCATCTTCTACGCCACGTCCAACCGGCGGCATCTGCTGCCGCGCGACATGATCGACAATGAGCGCTCCACCGCCATCAACCCTTCGGAAGCGGTCGAGGAAAAGGTCTCGCTTTCCGACCGTTTCGGCCTGTGGCTCGGTTTCCACAAATGCTCGCAGGACGAATATCTCGACATGATCGACGGCTATGTCCGCTACCACGATCTGGCGATCGACCCCGAGCAGCTGCGCGCGGAGGCACTGGAATGGGCAACCACGCGCGGCAGCCGTTCCGGCCGTGTCGCCTGGCAATTCACGCAGGACCTCGCCGGGAGGCTCGGCAAGCCGCTCAAGGATTGAAACGTTAATGTCACTTGGGCGAGATAGTCCGTCGCAAGTCGCGCGGCGTCTGGCCGATTTCGCGGCGCATCCAATGCGCCAGATGTGACTGATGCGCGAAGCCCGTCAATGCTGCCACCTCGCTCGTGCTCAGATCGCCTTGCTTGAGCAGAACGCGCGCCCTTTCCACGCGGCGTCGCAGCACGTAGCGATGCAGGGTGACGCCCGTCGCCACCTTGAACCATGTCCGCAAGTGCGAGCTGCTCGCGCCGGCAACCCGGCTCAGCCGGTCAATCGAAAGCGGCTCGTGGAGAGCGGTCTCGATGTGTTCCAGAACCCGCTTGAGCTGCGCATCCGACAACCGGTTCACTCGAACCCTGTCCGGCCCATCGAGACCGAGCAGCCTCACCGCAAGGGCGGCGCCGATGCTGTCGGCAAACAAAGGGCCGCTCGGCGCGCCGGCATTGAGGTCGCTCTGCAGCGCCTGGGCGAGATGTTCGATGCGCTGGTCACGAAGCAAATGGCGCGTGTCGAGCCGCGACGCTCGCGCCCTGCCGCCCAGTTCCGCGGCGACCCTTTCCATCAAGGCCGGCTGCAAGATGATCTCGATCGTATCGAACGGGGTTTCGGCGTCGAAGCCGCCCTCCTCCCCAGCCGGCACCAGGTCGATATCGCCGGCGCGCCTGACGAAATATCGCCCAACCTGGTTGCAGTAGGAGCGCGTTGCCGCGCTTGCATGCACCATGATGCGATGGTGTGGCGCCCGGGACAGGCGATGGACGCCTGCTTCAACACGGCGGGAGACCATTGCTACGTCGGACGAGGATCGGGCCGGCTCGAATTGCGAAGGCATGCTCTCTCGATTCATGGCGGAACCTGTCCAAGATTTGGCAATTCCCGCGCGATTTTCAACGCCGTGAACTCGTACTCACGCCTCTCCATCAAGCTTGGAAGAGAGGTTGCAATGAGTTTCTATGTTGTTGTCGGCGCGGGCCCCGTTGGGCGCGAGACGGCTCGTCGTCTTGGCGAAGAAGGACACGATGTCGTGCTCACAAGCCGAAGCGTCGGTTCGAACGCGTTGCCGAATGTGCGGACGATACGGGCTGACGCCACGGACGCCGCGGAGCTGTCACGCGTTTGCCGAGGCGCCGATGCCATTTTCATGTGCGCCATGGCCACATATCATCGGTGGCCCACCGACTTTTTCCCCATAATCGACGGCACCGTGCGCGCGGCGGAAGCCGTCGGCGCGAAGCTCGTCGTGCTTGGCAACCTCTATGGTTATGGGGGACATGCCGACCGCCCGCTTCGCTCTGACATGTCTTTAGACCCGACTTCGAAGAAGGGAACCGCCAGGACCATCATGTGGCAGCGGGCGGTCCGCGCCAGTGTGCCGGCGATCGAAGTGCGGTCCAGCGACTATCTCGGACATGGCGCGATCAGCTACTTCTCGCTGGTCGCGCTGCCTTCCATTATCGAAGGCAAGCCCACCGCCTTCATTGGGGACCTCGACGCAACTCATGCCTGGGCCTTCACCAAGGACGTCGCGAGCACGCTTGTCGCGGCCTCCCGCTACACGGGTGAATGGGGACGGGCGTTTCATGTTCCTTCGCAATACGCCTCGCCCCGCGAGCTTATCCGGAAAACCGCGGCTATGCTCGGACACGAGACCCCAGAGACACGCTCCTATTCCGTCCCCGAGATGGAAGCCCTTGGCATGCATGAGCTCGTCGAGATGCGGTACCTCTTCGAGAGCCCCTTGCTCGTTGATAGCTCCGACGCGGAGACACTTCTTGGCGTGAAGGCCAGCAGCCTTGAAGAGATGATCGCCGATACGCTCCGTGATTATCTCTGAACCTTGCGGGCAGGCATGTTGCACGAATCTGAAAAGCCCGCTCCTTGCGGAGCGGGCTGAAGACGGCGGGCCGGACTGGAGGTCAGGCGGCCCGCAAACGGTTCTTGTTCTATTCGAGGTAGCCGCTCGGATCGACCGGGGCCGAGTTCTTGCGCACTTCGAAGTGCAGCTTGGGCGAGTCGGTGGTGCCGCTCATGCCGGAGAGCGCGATTTCCTGACCGCGCTTGACCTTCTGGCCGCGCTGCACCTCGATCGAGCTTGCATGGCCATAAACGGTGACCAGGCCGTTCTCGTGCCGCACCAGCACGGTGTTGCCGAACTCCTTGAGGCCGTCGCCGGCATAGATGACGACGCCGTTCTCGGCCGCCTTGATCGGCGTTCCTTCCGGCACCGCTATGTCGACGCCGTCCTTGCCGGAGCCGAAGCCCGAGATGACCCGGCCGCGCACCGGCCAGCGCATCTTGCCGATCCCGGTCGCGTCGGGTGCCACCGCATCGTTGTCCTCGGCCTGCTGGATGACCTTGGCGTCCTTCTTCGGCGGCGTATAGGAGGCGAGCGTCTCGGTGGTCTTGGCCGCCGGCGGCGTCGTTGCCGTCGTCACCGGATCGACCGCCGGCTTGGTGGCCGCGGGCTTTGCCGCGGCAACGGCGACCGTGCCGCCGGCCGGAACCTTGAGCGTCTGGCCGATCTTGAGCAGGCCGTCCTGCATGCCGTTGGCCTGCTTCAGCGCCACGACGCCGACGCCGGTCTTCCTGGCGATCGACGACAGCGAGTCGCCCTGCTGTACCGTGTAGGAGCCGCCGGCGCCGGCCGGCTTGGCCTCGGCCCTCTGCGCCGCTGGCTTGGGGTTCTTCGAGCCGCTGGTCGCGGCCGACGTATCGACCTGAGCGGCCGACTTGCCGTCCTTGATTTTCGGCTGCTGCGGCAGCACCGCGACCTTCTCCGGCGCGCCGGCAGGCTGCTTCGGCGTGTTCACCGGCTTGCCCTCGGCTACCTTCGGCTCTTTGCTGGAATAGGCATAGGCGGGAATGACGATCTTCTGGCCGCTGCGGATGCCCTTCTTCGGATCGATCCCGTTGACCTTGGCGATGGCATCGGCAGGCACGTGATAGTGCTGCGCCAGGCCCGAAAGCGTCTCGCCGTCCCTGACCACGATTTCGGTCGCATGCGGGGCAGCACTGGCGTTGCGCACGGCGTCGGGCTCGGCCGTCTTGAACGGCTTGGCCGGCGCGACGGTGTTGGTGGTCGTCCTGTCGACATGTGGTGCGGGGGCAAGCGCGGGAGCCGGAGCAAGGGCGGGGGCTGACGCTGTGCGCATCGGCCTGGCCGGCGCGGCGGCAGGCTGCGAGGGCGGCGGCAGCTGCTGCGCCGTGACCGGCTCGAGGCTCGAGCGGCTCACCGACTGGGTGTGGGTGCCGTCGACCGGCGCCGGCGCGACCGTGTCGCCCGGATAGGGCTGGTCGACATTCTGCTTGTTTATGATGGCGCGCTGATTGTTGGTGGACGACGTGAACACGTCGTCGACACCGTTGAAGCGCATCGACTGGGAACTGCACCCGGCCGCCGCGCCGGCAATCATCAGGACAGCGCAACCGCGCGCCAGATTACGTCTGTTTGCCTTCAAGTGATTGAATTGCATCGCACTAACCCGCACAGACCCGGTACAAACTGGTCACGATTAAAGCGCGTTAATGTTACTGGGCGGTTAACCCATTAGAATCCGACAAAAATTTTCTTAAAACATTGGCGGAAATTTTGGCGGGGGCTGTGAGCCCTTAAATCACCATCGCGACGCTGCGCAGGATCGGCTGCAGCCTAACCATGCCGATGTCCTCGCGCTCGAAGCGGCTGCCGACCTTGGTGAGCTTGGCCAGCACCTGCTCGCCCTCTTCCGGACCGATCGGCGCGATGACGATGCCGCCGCTCGACAGCTGGTCGAGCAGGAAGCGCGGCAGGCTGTCGAAGGCGGCCCAGGCGACGATGCGGTCGAACGGCCCTTCATTGGGCAGGCCATTCGAGCCATCGGCCTGGCGGACGATGACATTGCTGATGGCCAGCGCCTCGAAGCGCTGCTTTGCCTGCTCGGTCAGGGTCTTGTAGCGGTCGACGGTGATGACGCGCGCCGCAAGCCTCGACATGACGGCGGCCGTGTAGCCCGAACCGGTTCCGATCTCGAGCACGCGGTTGCCCGGCTCGATGTGAAGCGCGGCGATCACCGCCGCCTGCAGATCGGCGCCCTCGATCGCCTCGCCGCATTCGATCGGCAGCATGCCGTCCGACCACGCGACCGCATGGAACTGCGCCGGCAGGAAACCACGCCGCGGCGTCGCCTCGAAGGCGGCGACCAGCGCCTTGGGCGCCGCGCCCCTGCCCCGCAGCCTGAGCAGGAAAGCGGCAAAACCTTCGCGGTCGTCGATGCCCGTATTCATGCCAAAACCGTGTTCATGCCAAAACCCTATTTTATGACAGCGCCTTGGTCAGTTGGTCGCGGAGCTCATGCGCGGTGAGGTCGAGCTGCAACGGCGTCACCGACACCAGCCGGTTGCGCAGCGCATGGAGATCCGTGCCCTTCTTGCCTTCGACCGGCTCGCGGCCGAAGCGCAGCCAGTAGTAAGGCAGGCCGCGCCCGTCGCGCCGCTCGTCGACCCAAAGGCTGTGCACCAGCTTGCCCTGCGCGGTGACGACGGTGCCCTCCACCTCGTTCGGCGCGCAGTTCGGGAAATTGACGTTGAGCAGCACGCCGTCCGGCAGCGGCGTCTCCACCAGCCGCTTGAGCAACGCCGGCGCCAGCGCCTCGGTCGTCTCGTAAGGCACGACGCGATCCTCGCCGACATAGGAATAGGCCTGGCTCACCGCGATCGAGCGGACGCCGAGCAGCGCGCCTTCCATGGCGCCCGCAACGGTGCCCGAATAGGTGACGTCGTCGGCGATGTTGGCGCCGGAATTGACGCCGGACAGGATCAGGTCCGGCGGTCCGGGCAGGATTTTTTTCGTGCCCATGATGACGCAGTCGGTCGGCGTGCCGCGCACGGCATAGTGCTTCTCGCCGATCTTGCGCAGCCTGAGCGGCTCCGAGATCGACAGCGAATGCGCGTAACCGGACTGGTCCTGCTCCGGCGCAACCACCCAGACGTCGTCCGACAGCGTGCGAGCGATGCGTTCGAGCGACGCCAGCCCCTCGGCATGGATGCCGTCGTCATTGGTCAGCAGGATGCGCATCAAGTCACTTCGCTTCGATCTTGGCGAGACCACCCATGTAAGGCCGCAGCACTTCAGGAATGGTTACGCTGCCATCCTCATTCTGGTAGTTTTCGATGACGGCGATAAGAGCCCGGCCGACCGCGGTGCCCGAACCGTTGAGCGTGTGGACGAAGCGATTGCCCTTGCCGTCCTTGTCCTTGTAGCGGGCATCCATGCGCCTGGCCTGGAAATCGCCGCAGACCGAGCAGGACGAGATTTCGCGATAGGCGTTCTGCCCCGGCAGCCAGACCTCGATGTCGTAGGTCTTGCGCGCGCCGAAACCCATGTCGCCGGTGCAGAGCGTGACGGTGCGGAACGGCAGGCCGAGCCGCTTCAGCACTTCCTCGGCGCATTGCGTCATGCGCTCGTGCTCGGCAATCGAGCTTTCCTGGTCGGTGATCGAGACCAGTTCGACCTTATAGAACTGGTGCTGTCGCAGCATGCCGCGCGTGTCGCGGCCGGCCGAGCCCGCTTCCGAGCGGAAGCACGGCGTCAGCGCCGTATAGCGCAGCGGCAGCTTCTCATGCGCGGTGATCTCTTCGCGCACGAGATTGGTGAGCGGCACTTCCGCCGTTGGAATGAGACCAAGCCGACTGTCGCCATGCGGCGTGAAGAACAGGTCGAGCTCGAATTTCGGCAGCTGATTGGTGCCGAACAATACCTCGTCGCGCACCATCAGCGGCGGGATGATCTCTTCATAACCGTGCTCTGTCGTGTGCAGGTCGATCATGAACTGGCCGAGCGCCCGCTCCATGCGCGCCAATTGGCTCTTCAGCACCGTGAACCGCGAGCCGGACAATTTCGCCGCCCGCTCAAAATCCATCATGCCCAGCGCTTCGCCTATCTCGAAATGCTCCTTCACCCAATTCGGACGCGTCGGCACCTCGCCGACGATGCGCTTGACGACATTATCGTGCTCGTCCTTGCCGACCGGCACGTCATCAAGCGGCACGTTGGGCAGAACCGCCAGCGCGTCGTCCAGCGCCTTGTCGAGTTCGCGCTCGCGCGCCTCGCCATTCTGGATGAACGCCTTGATCTCGCTGACCTCGCCCTTGAGCTTCTCGGCGAGCGCTGAATCGCCTGAACGCATGGCGTTGCCGATCTCCTTCGAGGCGGCGTTGCGGCGTTCCTGCTTGACCTGCAATTCGCTGAGATGCGAACGCCGCGCTTCGTCCTTGGCGACCAGGTCGTCGACCGTGGACTGCGCTTCATCCGCCGGCCACGAGCGCTTCACCAGCGCTTCGACAAGGGCCTTGGGGTTGTCGCGAATCCATTTGATATCAAGCATGGTCGATCCTCAAAGCAATGCATGTCGCCCAGAAGTATGTCGCGGTTCTGGGACAACGACATGCATCAAAACTAAGACTTAAAGCGATGCGCTTTAAGGATCGAGGGCGTAAACCGCATCCGTCATCGATGCAAGACGGCGGTCAGGACGACAGCCGCGATTTTCCCGGCTTGACGCCTTTCGCCTAGGCCGACGGCGCGTCCGGCGTGTTGCTGGCGGCAGAGCTCCCCGCCTCCGCCTGCTCGCGCGCCAGGCGGTCGCGCGCCTGGCTGCGCTCGATCATGCGCGAGGACCAGATGGCGACCTCATAGAGAATGATGGTCGGGATGGCGAGGCCGCACTGGCTCATCGGATCGGGCGGCGTCAGCACGGCGGCGACGACGAAGGAAAGGACGATCGCCCATTTGCGCTTCTCGGCCAGCGCCTGCGACGACAATATGCCGACGCGCGTCAAAAGGCTGGTCACCACCGGCAGCTGGAACACCAGGCCGAAGGAAAAGATCAGCGTCATGATCAGGCTGAGATATTCCGACACCTTCGGCAGCAGCGAGATCTGCACCTGGTCGTTGGTGCCGGTCTGCTGCATGGCCAGGAAGAACCACATGACCATCGGGGTGAAGAAGAAATAGACAAGCGAGGCGCCCATCAGGAACAGGATCGGCGAGGCGATCAGGAACGGCAGGAAGGCGCTGCGCTCGTTCTTGTAGAGGCCGGGCGCGATGAACTTGTAGATCTGCGTTGCGATCAGCGGGAAGGCGATCACCATGCCGCCGAACATGGCGAGCTTCACCTGGGTGAAGAAGAACTCCTGCGGCGCGGTATAGATCAGCTCGACCTTATGCGGGTCGAGCCCTGCCCACTGCGTCGCCCATTTGAAGGGGACGACCAGAAGGTTGAACAGGCGCTTGGCGAAGAAGAAGCAGACGAGAAAGGCGACGAAGAAGCCGCCCAGCGACCAGATCAGGCGGCGGCGCAACTCGATAAGATGCTCGATCAGCGGCGCTGACGATTTCTCGATTTCTTCCCGCTCCTTGTCCGAAACGCTCACTTGGTGCCGCCCGTCATCTTCTTGCCGTCGGTTGCCCTCTTCGCGGCCGGCTTCTTCGCCGCGGCAGGCTTTGCCCCAGCCTTCGGCGCTGCCTTCGTTGCAGGCGCTGCGGCTTTGGCCGGCGCTTTTGCTGCCGGTGCCCTAGTTGCCGCGACCGGTTTGGCCGCCGTGCTGGCGGTCCTTGCCTTGGCGGTCACCGCCTTTTTCGCCGGCCTGGCCGGCACGGCGGTGTCAGAAACCGGTGCGGTGACGGAGGCGTCGGTCATGGCCGGGAAAGCTGGAGCGGCAGAGCTAGCCTCGGGGCCACCGACGCCAGGCAGGTCCGTCGCACCGTTCTTGAGCGGCTCGGCGGCCTGCGGCGTTTCCGCTGCCGGCGCCGCCGGATCGGCGGCCGGCTTGGGCTTCATCATCGTATCGACGCCGGCGCGCACATCGGCCGCGGCCTGCTCGAACGGGTTGAGCTGCTTGCGCACCTCGTTCATCGGATTGAGGCCGCGAAGACTATCGATCGAGCTCTTCACATCGTCGAGCTCGGCTTCCTTCAGCGCTTCGTTGAACTGCTTCTGGAAGTCGCCGGCCATGGCGCGCAATTTCGCCGCGGTGCGGCCGAAGGTGCGCAGCATGTTGGGCAAATCCTTCGGCCCGACGACCACGATCATGACGACCGCGATCACCAGCAGCTCGCTCCAACCGACTTCGAACATGACAATCTATTCCGACGGGTGCCTGCTGCCCAAAAATGCGAAGCGGTTTTGGGACAACGGCATGCTCAAAGCAACAACCAAGCTCAGCTCTTGCTGACCTTTTCCTTGGCCGGCGAAACAGTCTCGTCAGCGCGATGCTCGACGGTACGCTTGTCGTCGGCCTCGTCGTCGGCCATGCCCTTCTTGAAGCTCTTGATGCCTTTGGCCATGTCGCCCATCAGTTCCGGGATCTTGCCGCGGCCGAACACCAGAAGCACGATGACCAGCACGATCATCCAGTGCCAAATCGAAAATGAACCCATAACAATCTCTCTCGAATGGTTTCCCTCGGCGATGATCTATGCGTTTTCGCTCAAGGATTCAAACACAACCGCTACGAAGTTGATAAAATGGCTAGCGGATGTCACGCACTTTCGGCGTGAGCGGCTTGCTACGAATCCGCGCAGCCTCTGCTAATAGACCATTCGCGGCGATTTGATGATCACTCGTCGGTGACGCGCGGCGTCAGCAGCCCGAGCTCCTCGAGGTCGATATCCGTCAGCGCGTCCTCGTCTTCGGCGAGCGCGTCCGGGTCGGCCGGCGGCACCGGCATCGAGAAATTCGCCGGCATGCGCGTCGAGAGCAGGCCAGCGCCCTTCAGCTCTTCCATGCCGGGCAGATCGCGGATCTCCTCCAGCGCGAAATGATCGAGGAAAGCGTCGGTGGTGCCGTAGGTCACCGGCCGTCCGGGTGTGCGGCGGCGGCCGCGCATCCTGACCCACTCCGTTTCCAGCAGCGTGTCGAGCGTGCCCTTCGACGTTTCGACCCCCCTGATGTCCTCGATCTCGGCGCGCGTCACCGGTTGGTGATAGGCGATGATCGCCAGCACTTCGAGCGCCGCGCGAGAGAGCTTCCTTTGCTGCACGGAGTCCCGGCTCATCAGGAAAGCCAAGTCGCCGGCGGTGCGGAAGGCCCAGGCATCGCCCACCCGTACCAGGTTGACGCCGCGCTTGGCATAGATTTCCTGCAGATCCGCCATTGCGGCGGCAATGTTGACGCCTTCCGGCAGGCGCGCGGCAAGCTGCTTTTCGCTGACCGGCTCGGCACTGGCGAATATGATCGCCTCGGCCATGCGCACGGCTTCCGACAATTGCAGCCGCTCGGCCGGGTTTTCGATGGAACCCTGCTCGGCCATCTCGTCTTCCGGTTCGTCCTCGACCTTGAACGGGATGACCGACGCGTTGGCGCGTTCGCTCATGATACCACCTCGACTGCCCTTACCCCTTGCGCGCGGCCGCGCAGATAGATCGGCGCGAACACCTGATCCTGCCGAACTTCCAATTTGCCCTCGCGCACCATCTCGAGCGTCGCCGCGAAGGAACTGGCCATCGCCGTGCGCTTCTCTTCCGGCGCCGCCAGATATTCGATCAGGAAGCTGTCGAGCGTCGTCCAGTCGCCGACCGAGCCGATCAGCCGCGCCAGCACCTCGCGCGCATCCTTGAGCGACCACACGGCGCGCCGGGCGATCGTCACATTGTTGATCGCCTGCCGCTGGCGCTGCTGCGCATAGGCGGTGAGCAGATCGTAGAGCGAAGCCGAAAAGCTGTTGCGCTTCTCGACAATGACCATTTCCGGCATGCCGCGCGCAAAGACGTCGCGGCCAAGGCGGTTGCGGTTCACCAGCCGCGCCGAGGCGTCGCGCATGGCTTCAAGGCGCTTCAGCCGGAATTGCAGCACCGCCGCCAGTTCCTCGCCGCTTTCGCCCTCCTCGCCCGGCTGTTTCGGGATCAAGAGCTTCGACTTCAGGAAGGCCAGCCACGCCGCCATCACCAGATAGTCGGCGGCAAGCTCGAGCCTCAGGGCCCGCACCTTTTCGACGAAGGCCAGATATTGCTCCGCGAGCGCCAGGATAGAAATGCGCGCCAGATCGACCTTTTGGTTGCGGGCAAGATGCAAAAGAAGATCGAGCGGGCCTTCGAACCCCGCCACGTCGACGACCAGCGACGGGTCGCCGGTCAGGCGTGAATCGTCGTTCTCGGCCCACAGGCGGTCCATCGGTGCGGCCTTCGCGGCCTTGCCTTCCAATGTCTCCGCCACTTGCCCTTCGTCCCTTCGGTTCAGGCCACCGCTTCGAAATAGGTGGCGAATTCTGCGCGTATGGCCGTTTCATCGGCGACGTCGCGATCCTTTATATAGGTCAGCGCCCGCTCGGCGCGCTGCAAAGACTTGCCTGACAGCGCCGTCGTGCGCGACGCGATCCCCGACATCTCCTCGAAAACGCCGTTGCAGTGAAGGACGAGATCGCAGCCGGCCGCAAGGATCGAGGCCGCCTTTGTCGGGAAATCCCCAGAAAGTGCCTTCATCGACGTGTCGTCGCTCATCAGCAGCCCGTCGAAGCCAATCTCGCCGCGGATCACCTGATCGACGACCTTGGCGGACGTCGTCGCCGGATTGTCGGGGTCGACCGCGCTGTAGACGACATGCGCCGTCATCGCCATCGGCAGCTCGTTCAACGCCTTGAACGGGGCAAAATCATGCCGTCTGAGTTCATCGAGCGGCGTATCGACGGTCGGCAGCGCGAAATGCGTGTCGGCAAAGGCGCGGCCATGGCCGGGAATATGCTTCATCACCGGCAGCACGCCGCCCGACATCAGCCCCTCGGCCGAGGCCCGGCCAAGCTCGATCGCGGCGTTGGGCTCCTTGCCATAGGCGCGCGCGCCGATGACGTCGCTGGCGCCTTCGACGGGCACATCGAGCACCGGCAGGCAGTCGGCGGTGATGCCGAAGCGGGAGAGATCGAAGGCATGCAGCCGCGCCATCAGCCAGGCGGCGCGGCGGCCGGCCTCGCGGTCGTCGCGCCACAATGCGCCAAGCGCGCCGCCGGCCGGGTAGTTCGGCGCCAACGGCGGACGCAGGCGCTGCACCCTGCCGCCTTCCTGGTCGATGAAGACCGGAGCCTCCGGGCGACCGACGCAGTCGCGCATCGAGGCGACGAGGTCGCGGATCTGCCCGGCTTCGCCGATGTTGCGCGCAAACAGGATGAAGCCCCAGGGACGTTCGTCCCGATAGAAATGGATTTCGTCCTCTGTGAGGGATTTCCCGGCGCAGCCGAGGATCATGGATTTTGATTCGCTCATGCCCGGAAGCTTAAGGCTTTGAGCGAGCAAAGGGAATCACCCCTGCCCTCGGACCAGCCAAAGCCCGCAACCGTCCACAACGAAAAGCCGGCGCGGCCTTTCGGCGGCGCCGGCTTTGATAGGCTTGATTTAATCAGCGCGATACGAAGCAGTTGCCGCCGGCCGCCTTGTAGCTGGTGCAAAGGCTGATCGCATCGTTGCGCGACTGGGCCGCAACGCGGACGCGGTAGAAGGTACCCTTGCCCGCGACCTCGGCCTTGACGATGTTGGCCGTGCGGCCGGACAGCACGCCGCCATAGCGGCGCTGCAGGTCCTGATAGGTCGACTGCGCGCTTTCGACCGTCGGCTGCGATGCGATCTGCATCGACCACGAGCCGCCGCCGGCGGCCGCCGCCGGATCGATCGAAGCGACCTGGTCCGGCTTGACCTCGCCGACGATATCGACCGGCTGGTCGGACGGACGCGCCGGCGCCACCGGCGCCACTGCCGGCGTGTTGGCCGACTGCGCCTTGGCTTCAGTCTTCTTCGCGGGTTTCACCGGCTTGACGGCCGGCGCATCGGCCTGGTCCGTAACGGCCTGGCCCGCGTCGGAAGCCACCGTTCCCGTCTGCTGGCCGTCGGAGGCCGGCGCGACATGTTGCGGCGCCGGATCGCTCGGTTCGGCCGCGGCGACCTTCGGCGCAGCGGCTGGAGCCGGGTCCTCGCGCGGCACCAGCGAGCCGTCGGGTTTCACCATCATCGTCTTCACCTTGCGCGGCGCGACGGCGACGACATCGTTGTTGGCGGTGTTCTCGGCATCCTGCTGCAGCACCTGGGCGATGCGGTCTTCCGACTTCGGCGCCGGTGCCGCCGGCTGCGCGCTTGCCGGCGCGGTAGGCTGCGCACTTGCCGGCGCGGCAGGTTGCGCGCTTGCGGGCACAGCCGCTTGCTCGACGCCGGGCAATGCTGTGCCCGGATCGCTGGCGGCGTCGATGCCGGCCGCGGCGCCATTGTCGTTGGGCGAAAGGTCAACCACACGGCTCTGCGGCGGTTCCTTCGATGCCAGATCCACGGGCTGCTCGGTGGTGTTCACCAGCTTCTGCTGCACCGGCTCGGCCGGCTTGGCCGCGCCGCCGCCCTTGGCGACCGCGTCGTAAACCTTGTTGTCCTGGTTCGGCACCACCGTGCCGCCCGGATTTTCGGGCTTCACCTTGATCGGCGAATTGTCGGCCTTGACGATCACCGGGGCCGCGCTGCCGCCTTTGCCGCCGAAGGAGAAGGCCAGCGCGCCAAGGCCGCCGAAAACCACCACTGCGCCGACGAGCGCCGCGATCATCACGCCGCGCCTGCGCGGCTGCGCCGCTTCGCGCTCGGCAAGCCCGGGGATCGCCATCGCTTCTTCGAGCTCGGGATCATAGTCGAGCTCATCGGCGGCGAATTCGTCCGCCTGCGAAACCGGCCGGCTGCCGGGCAAATCATCGGCATCGTAATCATTCGCGGCGGCAAGCGCAGCCGGGGTCACCGGAGCCGCCGGAGCCTCGGCACGCAAGTCGCGACGATCATAGCCACTGAAGCCGGCATTATAGGATTCGTCGTCATAGCCGCGGCTCTGTGTCGGCGCCGACGCGATCTCCGTCGCGTTCATGTCGGTGAGCAGGCTGGCGAATTCCGCATCGAGATCGTCATATGCGGGTGCGGCCGGCTGGTCCTCTTCGAAGCTGAGCTCCGGAATGTCGAGGTCGTCCGCGAGCGCGACCACGCGCTCCGGCACGTCGACCGTCTCGACGTCGGGCATGTCATCATGCTCACGGGCTTGCGGCACAGGCGCCTGCACCGGCTTGGCGTAGGCGGAAGAATCCGTAGCCGGTTCGCTGCGGTAGGCCGGCGCCGCCACCTGCATTGGCGCTGAAGGCGCGGCCATCTGCATCGGCGCCGAGGCTGCCGGCTGCGCAAACGAAGCCTGCACCGGCGGAGCGGCGGTCGGGGTCGAGCGACTCCACGACCTTGCCGGCTCGGCGTTCGTCGAATGCAGCCAATCGGACGAATTTGCCTTCGCCCGGGCGGCCTCCTGCTCGGCCTCGATACTCCGGGCGAAAGCGGCGCCGAATTCGTCGTCATCATCAAAATCGACCGCGGGCTCTGCCTTGGCCGAGGTTGCGAAATCCTGGTGATCGAGCTCGCTGGCGAGCAGGTCGTCCAAGTCGCTTTCAACCGGCTGACCGCCCTGGCCGCTCTGCGACGGCTGCTGCTCGTCAAGATTCCAGTCGAGATCGTCGGTCTCGGTCTTCTCGCTTTCGTAGCTCGCAGGTTGCGCAACCAGCCGGGGCGCGGGAGCAGGCTCCCTGACAGCCGGCATCGGCCGCGCAGTCATGGCGCCAAGCAGCGCATTGAGCTCGTCTTCCAGGCTGCGCTCGCTGGCGGCCGGTTTCACGGGCTCAACGGCGGCGCTCGGCGGAACCGGAGCGGCGACGACGGAAGCCGCCTCGGCGACGGTCGGCTGCAGCGCGGCAACAGGCTCGACGGCCGGAGCTTGCGGCTCCTCGTTCAACGCATCGCGAAAACTCAGCTCAAAATCGTCATCGAGGGTCAGCGCGGCGGCAGGTTCGGGCGCGGCGAGTTCCGGCTCGGCGGCGGCCGTCTCGGCCGGCGCCTCGACAGCCGGCGCAGACTCGTCGTCAAGCGACAGCTCAGGCTCTTGAAGATCCTGACCCTGGCCGAGATCCATATCCTGGCCGAGATTGATATCGACATCGGTCATCGCCTGATCGAAATGACCGGCAAAATCGTCCTGGGAAATCAGCGGGGCGGCTGCGTGAGCTTCGACCGGCTCGGCGGCCTGCGCATGCTGCTCCGGCTCGTGGCTCTCAAACGACAGCTCGTCTTCGAGCGACATCTGGACCGCGTTGTCGAAATCGGCGTCGAACGCCGCCTCGCTTGCGGCCTGCATGGCCTCGACTGCGTCCTGACGCGCGTCAGCGGGCTCTTGATCGTCGAGGTTGGCGAGCTCTTGATCGTCGAGGTTGGCAGGCTCGTAATGGTCGAGCTGGAAATCCTGGTCCAGCGAAGCCGCCATTTCCCGGTCGATCGCAAGATCATCTTCGACCGGCGAGACATCGAGCGAACTGGCGACCGCCTTGTCGAAATCGTCGTCGAAAGCGACTTCCGGCTCGGAAGCTTCTTCTGGCACCGGCGCGAAATGCGCCTCTGGCGCGACTTCCGGTTCGGGCGCCGCCTGCGGCTGCGGCGCAAAATCCGGCTCCGGCGCACGGGCCACGGCGAAGTCGGCATAATCCGCCGCGTCGTCGAATACGAAATCCTGCTCGAAGGAAGCGGTAAGCTCGTCGTCATTCGCGGCGGCGCTGGCAGCCTCGAAGGCCGGCTCTTTGCTGATCTGATGCAGTGCAGCCTGCTGAGCGACCGGCGCGCTTTCCTCGACGGTGTCGAACTCGCCCATCAACTCCTTCTCGAGGTCGATGTCGAAATCGTCAGCCTCCACGGCCTGATTGGCCTTTTCGGCCGCGGGGGCCGGCTGCCGCACCGGCTGGCGCGGATCGAAACCCATGATCCGGGTCAGTTCAGCGAACGGATCATCGTCGGCGATGTCGTTGTGGTCGGCTACTTTCAGCGGGGTTCTGTCTGCCATTATTGTTCCCGAACTCGCACACAGTCGGACGCCATGGACGTCGCGCAGGGTTGGCCCTTACCAGCGCAATGTGGGCAAAAGGTGACAGGTTTTTTAGTTAAACCTAACGCATTTCGATGGGCGCGTCTGCCCCGATCAGCGTCAGGCCGGAAGTCAAAACATCCGAAACAGCCTGCACCAGCCCTAGTCTGGCATAAGTTGATTCTCGGTCGTTAACCTTAACAAAACGTAAGTCCTGGTTGTCGTTGCCGCGATTCCACTGTGCATGGAAGCTGGAAGCCAGATCGTAGAGGTAGAATGCCAGCCGGTGCGGCTCCAGCGAAAGCGCCGCGGATTCGATCAGCCGGGGATATTCGGCCAGCTTCCGGATCAGCGCGATCTCGCCCTCGTCGGCCAGCGCAGCCACCGAGGCCGCGAGCCGGTTGCGATCGAAGTTCGCCTCGCCGAGCTGCTCGCTCGCCTGCCTGAAAACGGAATGGCAGCGCGCCGACGCATACTGCACGTAGAACACCGGATTGTCCTTCGACTGCTCGGTGACCTTGGCGAAGTCGAAATCGAGCGGCGCGTCGTTCTTACGGTAAAGCATCATGAAGCGGATCGGGTCGCGGCCGACCTCCTCCACGACCTCGCGCAGCGTGATGAAATCGCCGGACCGTTTCGACATGCGGACCGGCTCGCCGTCGCGGAACAGTTTTACGAGCTGGCAAAGCAGCACGGTGAGCTTGACGGCATCGCCGGCAACCGCGCGCGCCAGCGCTTCGAGCCGCTTGACGTAGCCGCCATGGTCGGCGCCGAGCACATAGATCAGGTCGACGAAGCCGCGGTCGACCTTGTCCTTCAGATAGGCGACGTCGGCGGCGAAATAGGTGAACGAGCCGTCTGACTTGACCAGCGCCCGGTCCATGTCGTCGCCGACCGCGGTCGAGCGGAACAGCGTCTGCTCGCGGTCTTCCCAGTCGTCCGGCTTCTCGCCCTTGGGCGGCGGCAGCTTGCCTTTGTAGATGTGGCCCTTCAGCGTCAGGTCGGCGATCGCCGCCCGGATCTTCTTGGCGTTGTCGGCATGCAGCGTGCGCTCGGAGAAGAACACGTCGTGATGCACGTTCAGCAGCGCCAGATCCTCACGGATCATCGCCATCATCGCGTCGACGGTGCGGTCCTTGACGATCGCCAGCGCCTCTTCTTCCGGCATCTCCAACAGGCCGCGGCCGAATTCCCCGGCCAGCGCCTGGCCGACGGGGACCAGATAGTCGCCCGGATAAAGACCGGGCGGGATCTCGCCGATATCGTCGCCGAGCGCCTCGCGATAGCGCAGCAACGCCGAGCGGCCGAGCACGTCGATTTGCGAGCCGGCGTCATTGATGACGTATTCCTTGGTCACGTCGTAGCCGGCGAAGGCCATCAGATTGGCCAAAGCATCGCCGACCACGGCGCCGCGGCAGTGGCCGACATGCATAGGACCGGTCGGGTTGGCCGAGACATATTCGACATTGGCCTTGCGGCCGCCGCCGATGGTCGAGCGGCCATAATTGCGCCCCTCGCCGAGCAACGCCGCCAGGTGCGTGTGCCAGAATGCGTCCTTCAGCCTGAGATTGACGAAGCCCGGCCCGGCGATCTCGGCCGAGGCAATATCAGCGTCGCCCCGCAGCGCTTCGGCCAGTTTCTCGGCAAGCGCGCGCGGGTTCTGTCCGGTGGGTTTGGCCAGCACCATCGCCGCATTGGTCGCGAGGTCGCCATGGCTGGCGTCACGCGGCGGCTCGACCGCGATACGCGACAGGTCAGGCGCGGCCCCATCCTTGTCTTTCAGGTCAAGGGCTTCGACGGCTTTTATGATCCGCGCGTTGAAATCGGCGAAGATATTCATCGGAAGTGCTCTGGGCTTTAAGAGGCGACCGGCTCGATGGCCGGCAAAATCGAGGCTCGCCCTAGCTCAAATCGGGCGTATGGTCAAACAGACGCCGATGTTCCTTGAGCGCATAGGTGTCGGTCATGCCGGCCAGGAAGTCGGCGACGCTGCGCGCCTTGATGCGGTCCTCGGCCCGGTCGAGCCCTTCGCGCCAGCCGTCGGGCATGGCGCGCGGATCGGCGAAATAGACGTCGAACAGCTCGCGCACGATCTGTTCTGCATCGGCCCGCACCCGCATAACCTCCGCATGCCGGTAGAGATGCTTGTAGAGAAAGCCCTTCAATTCCTTTTCGGCCGCCGCCATGCTGGCCGAGAAGGTCACCAGGGTCTCGCCGGCCGCGCGCACCGCATCGGCGCTGTCCGGCTTGAGCCGCTCGATATTGGCGATGGTCGATGCGATGACATCCTCGACCATCAGCGTGATCTGCCGGCGCATCAGCTCGTGGCCGGTGCGAACATCGTCGAGCTGAGGATATTTGGCACGCACGCTGTCCAGGATCGAGCCGGGCAGACCGACCTCTCCAAGCATATCCAGCGTCAGCAGGCCGGCGCGCAAGCCGTCGTCGATGTCATGGGCGTTGTAGGCAATGTCGTCGGCGATCGCCGCACACTGCGCCTCGATGCCGGCGAAGCGGTCGAGCTCGAGATCGTGCAGCTCCGAATAGTCGCGGATCGCCTGCGGCACCGGGCCCTTGAGCCCCTTCCCGCTCGCGTCGGTCAGCGGGCCATTGTGCTTGACCAGCCCCTCCAGCGTTTCCCAGGTGAGGTTCAGCCCGTCGAATTCGGCATAGCGCCGCTCGAGCCGCGTCACGATACGCAGCGACTGGGCGTTGTGATCGAAGCCGCCCCAGGTCGCCATCTTCTCGTTGAGCGCGTCCTCGCCCGTATGCCCGAAGGGCGTATGGCCGAAATCATGCACCAGCGCCACGGCTTCGGCGAGATCCTCGTCGCCGCGCAATGCCCGCGCCAGCGCGCGGGCGATCTGCGCCACCTCGATCGAATGCGTCAGCCGCGTGCGGTAGTGATCGCCCTCATGGGCGACGAACACCTGCGTCTTGTGCTTCAGCCGGCGAAAGGCGGTGGAATGGATGATGCGGTCGCGGTCGCGCTGGAACGGTGTGCGGGTCGGGCTTTCCGGCTCGTCGAACAGGCGGCCGCGCGAGCGCGCCGGATCGCTCGCATAGGCCGCGCGCGGCCGGTCGCCGAACCCGATGTCGCCGAGAGCATCCTTGCCCTGCCGCTCGTCCATTGATCCACCAGTTGACTTGGCCCCGCCCGCTTCATACCTATCATGTGAAACCGAAAGCAAGGTGACGCCGATGGGCGCGGATGCCAAGACTGCCATGAAGGTCGAGATGACCGATGCCGCGGCGAAGCGGATCGCCAGGATTGTTTCCGGCGAACCGGGCAAGACGGCGCTGCGCGTTTCCGTCGAAGGCGGCGGCTGCTCCGGCTTTTCCTACAAGTTCGATTTGGTAGGCGACCGCAACGATGACGATGTCGCCATCGAGAAGGACGGCGCAACCATCCTGATCGACGACCTGTCGCTGGTCTATATGGGCGGCTCGGTGATCGACTTTGTCGACGATCTGATGGGCCAGTCCTTCCAGATCAGGAACCCGAACGCGGTCGCCTCCTGCGGCTGCGGTACGAGCTTCAGCATTTGAAGATATGAAGCCGCTTCTCGAGGGCCACGAGGATCCGGTTGCGGTCCTTGTCGCCCGCGAGATTGAGGCCGTTTCCGATGTCGACATCGTCGCTTGGGCTGGCCGTCACGCCGCGCCGCCAAGCTATGCCGAAGACAGCGACTATCTCCAACTGGTGCGCTGCGATCCGAGAAATGCCTTGGCGCTAGATAAAGCGCGTGCCCATCTGAGGTCGATGGTCGCGCGGCGGTTTCCCGATTTCGACCCTGGTTCTGAGCAAGCCGGCGAAATAGCGCGCCAGCTTTTCCTGCGGCGAATCCGCACCTATCTTCACAGCGACATCGAACCGCTCCAGATCTGCCGCATGGTCCCTCTCATCGAGGAAAAATACGACTATCCGCGCTGGCTCGGCGGCCTCTACGACGCTTGCGACTGGATGGACGAACGCACGAGCCGCGACCGGGCATTGCATCTCAGGGACGCCATTGAGCATGTGCTCTCGGACAACGGCGGGAGCCAGCTTCCAGGAGCGATTGAATGAGCGCCATCGGCGCGGTCCGTCAGGTCGCGCTCTCGGCTGGCCGCGATCTCGATGCGACGCTTGCTTTCTGGCGCGACGTGCTTGGTCTGAACGTGCACGCCCGCTACGACCCGCCCGGTATTGCCTTCATTATGGCCGGTGACGTGCGCCTCCTCTTCACCGACGGCGTTCCGGCCGGCACCGTCTATTTCGACATCGCCAGCCTCGAAGCCTTCCACGCCGAGGCGAAAGCCGCGGGCATTCCCTTCACCGCGCCGCCGACACTCGTCCACCGCGACACCGAGGGGCGGTTCGGCCCGGCGGGGGAAAGCGAATGGATGGCCTTTCTAAAGGACCCCGCAGGCAATACGATCGGCCTCGTCGAACGTCTGCCGTCCGAAGAGCATTGAGGTCCTCATGAAGATCGTCACCTGGAACATCAACGGCGTTCGCGCCCGCATCGGCAACCTCACCCACTGGCTGACCGAAAGCGCACCGGACATCGTGTGCCTGCAGGAGATCAAGACTGTCGACGACCAGTTCCCGCGCGCCGAGATCGAGGCGCTGGGCTACAATGTCGAGACCAACGGCCAGAAGAGTTTTAACGGCGTCGCTCTTCTGTCGAAGCTTCCCTTCGACGAGGTCAATCGCGGCCTGCCGGGCGATGATGCGGATGACCATGCCCGCTTTATCGAAGGCGTTTTTTCCACCGACCAGGGCGCCTTGCGCGTCGCTTCGCTCTATCTGCCGAACGGCAATCCGGTCGACGATGAACGGAAGTTTTCCTACAAGCTCGCCTGGATGGCGCGGCTGGAGCGTTGGGCGCAGGAGCGGCTGCGGCTCGAGGAAGCGCTGGTGCTGGCCGGTGACTACAACGTCATTCCCGAACCCGCCGATGCCCGGTTTCCCGAAAATTGGCTGGGTGACGCGCTGTTCCAGCCACAGACGAGGCAGGCCTTTCGCCGGCTGAAGAATCTCGGCTTCACCGAAGCGGTGCGCGCCGTGACCGACTCGGCCGGCGTCTACACCTTCTGGGATTATCAGGCCGGCGCCTGGCAGAAAAGCAACGGCATCCGCATCGACCACCTGCTGCTCTCGCCCGAAGCCGCCAACCGCTTCTCGTCGGCCTCGGTGGAAAAGCACGTCCGCGCCTGGGAAAAGCCGTCCGACCACGTGCCGGTCGCCATCGACCTCAGCCTGCAGCCCGCCTGAGACGTTGCCAGGCACCCTGACCCAGTATCGCCACAAATCCCGTCTTTGATGCGGCTTGCTGTGGGGGTTGAATGGCGATCCGATTTCTTTTCTGGCCAGCCGGCCTTGCCTTGGCGCTTGCCGCGCCGGCGCCGTTGCTGGCGGCGCCAACCTGTCTTGCCAACGGCAAATCCTTCAACGTCGGCGAGACGGCGTGCCTGACGCTGGCCGGCGAGAGTTACCTCGCCCGCTGCGACATGGTTCTCAACAACACGTCCTGGACCAGGATCAAGGACGAATGTCCGGGCGAAGCGCCAAAGCCGCACCCGACATCGCTTTCGACCCCGACGCCCGGCCAGACGCCGACGGAGCCGACCGAGAACTGAGGCCTCGTTGATCTCCCCACCATCCAGGTTACGCTATGCACACATCTTCTGTGACTGGCGCGACTGATCAGGCCGAGGCTTGATTGCCAGGTGGTTCCCCCAATCCGTCGCTGCTTCGCAGCGCCACCTTTCCCCCCTCCGGAGGGAAAGGAAGGGAGCCTTGCTGGACGGGCGTTGACGGCAAAAAGCTTGGCGCCCTTCCTCTACCCCGTCGATCGGGGGAGAGGTGGCTCGGCGAAGCCGAGACGGAGTGGGGGGTCGACCAGCGCTACATTAGCCAATGCATGCGCAAAGCTGCCATGCACGCTATCGCCAACCTGCGCTTACTGGTCGCCGTTGTTGCCCTTGGTCAGGATATCGTCGGCGAGCGAGATCGCGGTCCGGCGATCGGCCTCGCCGGCCGCGGCGAAAGCCTCTTCCTGCATGTTGCGGATCCAGGGCTGGTCGGCCGCCGGAGCCCGCGCCAGCGCCGCGGTCATCATCGCCAGGCCGCGCACGACCTTGCCGCTCTGGAACAGTAGATTGCCGAGCGTCGCCTGCGCGCCGGCATGGCCCTTCTCGGCCGCGAGCTGCAGCCAGCGGCCTGCCTGCTTGACGCTGGCCTTCACGCCACCCTCGCCCTTGAGGAACATTTGGCCGATCTCGAACTGGGCGTTTGGATTGCGGTAGTTGGCGGCGGCGCGCATGTAATATTCCTGCGCCGCGACGTCGTTTTCCTCGACCGGGGTGCCGGGAATGCCCTTGCGAAGATAGTCGCCGAGCGCCACCAGCGCGTCCGACACATAGCTTTCTTCCGGCGAGCCGGGCTCGACATCCTGATCGACGATTTCCGAGAAGAACTTGAAAGCAGCGTAATCGTCGCGCGTCACGCCGTCGCCTTCGGCATACATGCGCGCAAGCTTCCAGGTGGCGCCGATCTGGCCGTTCTCGGCGGCGTATTTATAGGCTTCGACCGCCTGATCCTTATGGCCGCTCTTGTAGGCGGAGAACCCGAACTGGAACACCGCCCAGGGGCTCGACTGTGGCTTCACGCCGGTCTTGTCGTCGAACACCTTGTCGTCGAAGGCCATGGCCTGCCCGACGGCGCCCAAGGTCGCCAGAGCGACCAGTGCCGAAAAGACAGACGACCTCAACACCTCAGATGTCCGCATAGCAGTGCGTTTCTTTGGCGGCGCCCGGATGGGTCACCGCGCCGTCGCGGGCCGACCCGACGGCCTGCGCATATTTCCAGATCGCGCCGGACTGATAGTCGGTCTTGCGCGCCTTCCAACTCTTTGCCCGGGTCGCCAGTTCGGCATCCGACAGGGCCACCTCGATCGTGCCTTTCACGGCGTCGATCGAGATCACGTCGCCATCCCGGATCAGCCCGATCGGCCCGCCGACCGCCGCCTCGGGCCCGACATGGCCGATGCAGAAGCCGCGCGTGGCGCCGGAGAAGCGCCCGTCGGTGATCAGCGCCACCTTGCCGCCCATGCCCTGGCCGTAGAGCGCCGCCGTCGTCGACAGCATCTCGCGCATGCCCGGACCGCCGCGCGGCCCCTCGTAGCGAATGACGAGAACCTCGCCTTCCCGGTAGTTGCGCTGCGTGACCGCCTCGAAGCACTCTTCTTCCGAATCGAAGCAGCGCGCCGGACCGGAGAATTTCAGTTCCGACATGCCCGCGACCTTCACGATCGCGCCTTCGGGGGCAAGGTTGCCCTTCAAGCCCACAACGCCGCCTGTCTTGGTGATTGGCCGATTGGCGGGACGCACAACATCCTGGCTTTCATTCCAGGAAACGTGCTCCATATTTTCGGCCAAAGTGCGGCCAGTGACCGTCAAGCAGTCGCCATGCAGATAGCCGTGGTCGAGCAGCGTCTTCATCAGAAGCGGAATGCCGCCGGCCTCGAACATATCCTTGGCGACATATTTGCCGCCCGGCTTGAGGTCGGCGATATAGGGCGTCTTCTCGAAGATCGCCGCCACGTCGAACAGGTCGAACTTGATGCCGGCCTCATGCGCGATCGCCGGCAGGTGCAGCGCCGCGTTGGTCGAGCCGCCGGTGGCCGACACCACGGTCGCCGCGTTCTCCAGCGCCTTGCGCGTGACGATGTCGCGCGGCCGGATGTTCCTGGCGATCAGCTCCATGACCTTTTCGCCGGAGGCGAAATTGAAGCGGTCGCGCATCTCGTATGGGGCCGGCGCGCCGCAGGAATAGGGCAGCGCAAGACCGATCGCCTCGGCAACGGTCGCCATGGTGTTGGCGGTGAACTGGGCGCCGCAGGAACCGGCCGAAGGACAGGCCGCCTGCTCGATCTCGAGCAATTCGGCGTCGCTGATCGATCCGACCGAATGCTGGCCGACCGCCTCGAACACGTCCTGCACGGTGATCTGCCGGCCGCGATAGCTGCCGGGCAGGATCGAGCCGCCATAGATGAAGATCGACGGCACGTTGAGGCGCACCATCGCCATCATCATGCCGGGCAGCGACTTGTCGCAGCCGGCGAGCCCGACCAGCGCATCGTAGCAATGGCCACGCATGGTGAGCTCGACCGAATCGGCGATGACCTCGCGCGACACCAGCGACGACTTCATGCCCTGGTGGCCCATGGCGATGCCGTCGGTGACAGTGATGGTGCAGAACTCGCGCGGCGTGCCGTTGGCGGCCGCAACGCCCTTCTTCACCACCTGCGCCTGGCGCATCAGCGAGATGTTGCAGGGGGCAGCCTCGTTCCAGCAACTGGCGACGCCGACCAAAGGCTGCGCGATCTCGGCCGCCGACAGGCCCATGGCATAGAGATACGAACGATGCGGCGCCCGCGCCGGACCTTCGGTCACGTAGCGGCTGGGCAGCTTGGCCTTGGAGATTGCCTTGGCGTCCATCATCGTCCTTGCCGCACACCCCGCGGCCGGTCCCATCGCCGCGCCAACCTGGCACGCATCCCGGGACATATCTCGGGTGCTCCGGGTTTATGGCGGGAAATGGGCAGTCCCCTCTCTCTGACTTCTACAGCAGGGGTTGTTCATAAACTGTTGCTGAAACGTCACAATCGTATCGGGCGCCGGATGCGCGGCGAATCTGCCGTAGCGAGTTGAGCACTGAAAATTACGATCGCTGTCATCAACGAAAAGGGCCGGGCAATGCCCGGCCCTTTTCCGTTCAAATTTAGGCAGTTACCACTTGACCTTGAAGGATCCTGAAATGGCCGACACGAGGTCGTTGCCGAAGTCGGCGGTATAGTCCGTGCCGTAGGTAACGCCGTCAGAACCAACGACCGAGTGGATATGCCCGCTGGTTAGCACGCCCAAGGCGCCGCCTAGACGGACTTCCACATTCTGAGTCGGCGTATAAGCCACGCCAGCGCTGAGCGTCCAGGTATCTGTCTGAGCGCTGAGACCGGTAGTCGTGCCGCGATCCCAAGTGATCCCTGCAGCCCCACTCCATTGATCGTTGAACTTGTGGCCGATGCCTGCGGCAACCGTCCAGCCATCACGATAGAGCAAGTCGAGAGATGTAAGCCGCGTAGGACTGGTCGTCGTGCAAACTGCCACACCCGTCGGGCAGAAAGGAATGCTCTGCAGCACGCTCCAATCCACCCATTTGATGGACCCAAAGGCCAACCAGCCGGGAGCTATGCCGGACTGCAGCTTGAGCTCCACTGACTGCGGGACCTCCGAGGAACCGCTGACATCGGTGACCCTGCCCAAAAATGGGTTTAACGGATTGATGAACCCTGGAACCTGGGTCAGATCAAGCGTTCCGCTTAGATCATCGAGCTTGACAGCCGAATTATAAACCAGGCTGGCACGCAGCGCGATGTCTGGAATCTCATAAGCTACGCCCGCGCGCCATCCCCATCCGTCTCCCTCAAGATCAAGACGTCCGATGCCCGTACCGAATATTGCCGGAATGGGAGCAACCAGCTGTTCCTTGAAGCCCGAAACATCCTCGTGGAACACGCCGCCAATGAAGCGAAACTGGCCCTTGCCGAGGTCCATTTTGTACGAGCAGGTCGCACCAAAGGCTTCGCTCTTTACCTGCGTATTGACGTTCCCTTGTGCACCCGCCCAGTTGGCGCCCGGATTGCTGGATGCACCGATCGGTTGGGAGTAGTCCCCCAAGCAATCGATCGGACCCATGCCAACCTTGATACCCACGCTCGGCACCCAATAGCTTTCAGTGTCGCGGGCTGTGCTCGATCTACCCAGTGCATTGAGATTGCCGTCAGAAGGATCCGCATCCCTCACATTCTTGAGGTCGCGTTGCGGCATCACATAGGTGCCGGTGACCTCGCCCGTGACCTGTGCCGGATCGAAAAGCAGATCGATGTCGTACCAGCCACGCTCCAGGCCGCCGGCATGCGCCGGGACGACTGCGGCGCCGGCCAAAGCGATCGAAAAGCACCCTGCCCCCAGCAGCGCTTTGACTCGCAAAATGTTCATGGAAATCCCTCCCCAAATACAAGTCGCTCAAGCTAGAACCAATTCGGGTTAACGACGCAACAACGATTTCAGGAGCTGTACATGTACATCTTGACAGCACCTATTTTTGCCATGGTCATCGACGCCGCAATCGGCGCCTAAGTCGCGCGAACCGGCGTCAAAGGCTCGAAAGAATCCGGGGAAACTGCCAAAAACGGGGCAAAAACAGCCGGTTTTGGGTCTGACGGCCCTCATTGTTACATTATGGCAACAATGGGGCGCAAACTTTCCGTTTACGTCAAAATTGACGTAGCGGCAGCCGCATTTTCGAGGCAGCTAACGTACCGGAAAGCGCCTTCGGAGCGGCGGCGAATCTTGCCGTTCAGCCGGCGTCGCGGACCCTGGTCAAAGCCACCGAAAGCTTCTCCTGCGCCTCGCGATATTCGGCGAGTTTCTCGCGCTCTGCCTCGACCACTTCTTCAGGTGCGTTGGCGACGAACTTTTCGTTCGAAAGCTTCTTGTGCAGGCGGGCGATTTCCTCGGTGACCTTCGCCAGTTCCTTCTGCAGCCGCGCGGCCTCGGCCTGGAGATCGATCAGGCTGCCGAGCGGCAGGCTTACCGTCGCCTCGTTGATCACGATCTGCGCCGAACCTTGCGGCGGCGCATCGCCGAGCGCGATATTGCCGACACGCGCCAGCCGCTTGATCGCCTGCGCGTGGCGCTCCAGCCGCTCCTGCGTCAGCGTGTTGGCGCCGATCACCGTGAGCGGCGCGATTGCCGCCGGCGGCACATTCATCTCCGAGCGCACTGAGCGGACGCCCGAGACGAGATCGACCAGCCAGTTGATGTCGGCGGCGGCCTCCTCATCCTCGAAGTCGGGCGACGGCCACGCGGCGTGGCAAAGCAGCGACGAGCGCTCCTTGCCCTCGCCCGCGGTCTGCGCCCACAATTCCTCGGTCATGAACGGCATCATCGGATGCAGGAGCTTGTAGATTTCGTCCAGCACGAAGGCGACGCAGGCCCGGCTCTCGGCCTTGGCAGCCTCGTCCGTGCCCATGAAAACCGGCTTCAATAGTTCCAGGTACCAGTCGCAGAACAGGTTCCAGACGAAACGGTAGGCAGCACCCGCCGCTTCATTGAAACGATAGCTGGTGATGCCTTCGGTGACCGCGCGCGCCGCCCGCGTCAGCTCGGTCAGGATCCAGCGGTTGACCGGCAGCTTGGCGTCGTTCAGCCAGAACTCGTCGTTGCGCGCGACCTCGTTCATCTCGGCGAAGCGCGTCGCGTTCCACAGCTTGGTGCCGAAATTGCGGTAGCCGGCGATGCGCGCCGGATCGAGCTTCACGTCGCGGCCTTGCGCCGCCATGACGGTCAGCGTGAAGCGCAGCGCATCGGCGCCATATTCGTCGATCAGGTCGAGCGGATCGATGACGTTGCCTTTCGACTTCGACATCTTCTGCCCGTTCTTGTCGCGCACCAGCGCGTGTACATAGACGGTGTGGAACGGCTCCTCGTCCATGAAGTGCAGGCCCATCATCATCATGCGGGCGACCCAGAAGAAGATGATGTCGAAGCCGGTCACCAGCACGTCGGTCTGGTAATAGGTCTTGAGCTCCGGCGTCTGGTCGGGCCAGCCGAGCGTCGAGAACGGCCACAGCGCCGACGAGAACCAGGTGTCGAGCACGTCCTCGTCGCGGGTCAGGATCTCGCCGGGCTGGAAGTTCTCGAGCTTGTCCTCGACCCAGCCCTTCCACGGCCCTTCCAGCGCCAGGTAATATTCGATTGCCGCAGCAAGCGCCTCTTCCCCGGTCTTCTCGACGAAGACGTGCCCGTCCGGTCCGTACCAGGCCGGAATCTGGTGACCCCACCACAGCTGGCGCGATATGCACCAGGGCTGGATGTTCTCCATCCAGTCGAAATAGGTCTTTTCCCAATTCTTCGGCACGAAGTTGGTACGGCCCTCGCGCACCGAGGCGATCGCCGGCTTGGCGAGCTCGGCGGCATTCACATACCACTGGTCGGTCAGGAACGGCTCGATCGGTACGCCGCCGCGGTCGCCATGCGGCACGGTGTGCCGGTGCGGCTCGATCTTGTCGAGGAAGCCGCCGGCCTCCATCAGCTCGACGATCTTCTTGCGCGCCGTGAAGCGATCGAGCCCATCCAGCTCGTCCCACACCGCCTGGCGCTCCGGCGTGACCTCTAGGCCGGCCAGGAAGTCCTCATTGTCCTTCAGCTTGATGGCCGCTTCGACCGTCAGGATGTTGATCGCCGGCAGCTTGTGACGCTTGCCGACCTCGAAGTCGTTGAAGTCATGCGCCGGCGTGATCTTGACCGCGCCGGAGCCTTTTTCCGGATCGGAATACTCGTCGGCGACGATCGGTATCTTGCGGCCGACGATCGGCAGCACGACGTTGCGGCCGACCAGACCGGAGAAGCGCTCGTCATCGGGATGCACGGCCACGGCCGTGTCGCCGAGCATCGTCTCGGGACGCGTCGTGGCGACCGTGATGAAGGTCTTCGGGTTCTCAGGGTCGAACGCTTCGCCGTCGATCGGATAGCGGAAGTGCCAGAGATTGCCGTTCACCTCGTGCTGCTCGACCTCGAGGTCGGAAATGGCGGTGAGCAGCTTCGGGTCCCAGTTCACAAGGCGCTTGTCCTTGTAGATAAGGCCTTCCTTGTAGAGGGTGACGAAGACTTCGAGCACGGCCTTGGACAGGCCTTCGTCCATGGTGAAGCGTTCGCGCGACCAGTCGGCCGAAGCGCCGAGCCGCTTCAGCTGGTTGAAGATCGCGCCGCCGGATTCGGCCTTCCACTCCCAAACCTTCTCAATGAACTCTTCGCGCGTCAGATCGCGGCGGTGGATCTGCTTTTCCATGAGCTGACGCTCGACCACCATCTGCGTGGCGATGCCGGCGTGATCCATGCCGGGCTGCCAGAGCACGTTCTTGCCGCGCATGCGCTCGAAGCGCACCAGAATGTCCTGCAGCGTATTGTTGAGCGCATGGCCCATATGCAGCGAGCCGGTGACGTTCGGCGGCGGGATGACGATGGTGAAGGCTTCGGCCCCTTCCTCCGCGCCGGCGCCGGCCCGGAAGGCGTCTGCCTCTTCCCAGATTTTGGCGATCTTCGGCTCGACGGCTTTGGCGTCGTAGGTCTTATCAAGCATGGAGGAGGTCCGAACTGTCGGGAACAAGCGTCCGGTGTAAATCGGAAGGTCTTGGCCGAGTCAACCGCGAGAGCAGCGATCGCTTTCCACAGATAGGTCTGCCGCGGCCAGCGGCAATGCCGGCTAAGCCAGGACAGACGCGTTCATCCAAGCACCTTAAACAAAAGCGCCGCCCCAAGGCGGCGCTTGTCAGCCTGCATGTTGCGGCGGTTACTGCGCCCCGCGCGCCACGCGCTCGATCTCCTCGCGTACCAGCCTTTCGACCAGCGTCGGCAGGTTGTTGTCGAGCCAATCCTGCAGCATCGGCCGCAGCATCTCCTCGGCCATCTCGTCGAAGCTTTTCTTGCCGCGGCTGGCAAAAGCATCGGAAAGCTCGCCAAAGGCTGCTGCGACCTGCCGGCCCGTATGCTCGGAAAGGATCGCGGGCCGGGCCGGCTGCGCCTCCGGTTCGGAGGCCCGGGACGCGCCTACAGGCGCGGAATCTTCGAACGCCGGCTCTTCCTTCTCGACCTCGGCCTTCGGCGCGGCTTCCGAGACCCGGATGGCCGGTCTCGCGGTGACCGTGCTGCCGCCGACCGCCGCTATTTCGCGCCGCCAGTCGGCGACAATGGTCTCGGCCGTCTGCGGCGCATTTGCCGCGGCTGGCTTGCCTGCGGCCGCTTGCGCGCCCGGCGCAGTACTCTCAAGCTCAACCGTCGGCGCAGCCGTAGGCGCAGTCTTCACCGGCTCGGCGCGGGCGGCGCGCGGCAGCACTGGATCGGTCGCCGCAAGCTGGGCCTGGACCTCGGCCAGCGTCGGCGGCTTGCGGGTGTCGGCATGCAATTCGGAACGAAAGGCATCAACCTCGACAACCGGCGCGCCAGCCGCGGCCGGCTCCAAATCCTGGCGCAGCTCGCCGGCCTCGGCCGGTTGCTTGCGCCCGGTGTCGCTGTCTTCGATGATCCTTCGGATGGAAGCCAGTATCTCTTCCATGGAAGGTTCGCGCTGCGCGCTGCTTGCCGTCGCCATCGTCACATCCGCCGCCCTAGTGACCTGTCCAAGAACTTGACCTGTTCCAGAACCGACCGTTCAAGAACTTGACCCGCCCAAGAATTCCGTCCTGCCCGGGCCGGAATTCGAATCAATGGAAACAGCGTAACCGACCGATCGTCATCCGAGAATCCCCAATCTGGGGACACGTTGGATTTCAACAGATTAGGCGGCGCGCAGCCGAATGAGTCTCCCGGAAAGACAAACGCCGCGCGTCCATCGGACACGCGGCGCTCGCAGGAAGCATGCTGTCGGCAATCAGCGCCCGTCGGGCGTGCGCAATCCGATCCACTTGTCCTTGACGGCGTTGTAGTGCTCTTCCGGCCGGTATTTGGCGACTGCCAGGCCAAGACGGTCGACCGACAGCCGGCCCATCGCCGACAGGATGGCATAGCTCGCCACCACCACGTCGCGCTCGGAACTGGCCTGGTTGATCTTGGCAGTGATGACGGCGTTCTGCGCGTTCAACACGTCCAGCGTCGTGCGCTGGCCGACATTGCGCTCCTCGATGACGCCGTTGAGCGCCAGTTGCGCGGCATCGATCACCTGCCTGTTGGCATCCACGCTCTGGCGCGCGGCGACATATTGCGTCCAGGCCGAGACCACGGCCTGGCGCACCTGGTCGCGGCTGACATCGACCTGGATGCGCGCCTCGCCCAGTGATTCCTTGCTCTGCCGCACCAGCGCCGAGGTCCGGCCACCCGAATAGATCGGAATGGTGAGCGAAGCGCCGATATTGGCCGATGTCGAACTACCGTTAGGACTGGTGATGGAACTGGGAACGGTGTGGGTGTAGTTGTCCGAAACGCCGGCGGAAGCCGTAAGCTGCGGCAGCAGTGCGCCTTCCGACGACTTCACCGCAAAAGCCGCGGCATCGACGAGGTGCTGTGTGGCAAGAATGGCGGGATGTTCGGCGGAAGCGATGGCCAAGGCGGAATCGACGCTACCCGGCAGCAGCTTGCCAAGCGGCGAGGCTGCCTTGAGCTTGCCCGGCTCGTCGCCGACGATCTGGTGATAGGTGGCGGCGCTCGCCAGCGCCGTCGCGCGGGCGGCGCTCAGCTGCGCCACGGCCGTCGCGCGCGAGGCATCGGCCTGGGCCACGTCGGTGCGGGTGCCCTCGCCGACCTCGAAGCGCGAGCGGGCGGCGCGCGCCTGCTCGGTCAGGAACTGCAGGTTTTGCTCGGTCAACGCCGCGACCTGGCGGTCGCGAATCACGTCCATATAGGCGCTCGCCGCATTGAACAGGATATTCTCTTCGGTGTTGCGCAGGCTTTCGACCGAGGCCTTCACCTGCGATTCGGCGGCGGCGACATTGTTCTTGGTCTGAAACCCGTCGAACAGCGTCTGGTTGATCTGCACTCCGAAGCTGCCCGTCGTTAATCTCCGGCTGGTGCCAAAGCCATGTATGTTGGTGTAGTCGATGTTAGCCGAACCGGTGACGGTCGGGCGCCAGCCCGACTTGGCGATGGCCACGCCCTCATCGGTGACGCGAACGCCGGCGCGGGCCGCGTTGAGCTGCGAATTGTACTGATAGGCTTTGGCGAGCGCGCCCGTGATGGTTTCGGCGGAGGCGGCCAGCGGCGCAAGCGCGGTGGCCGAAACAAGGATAGCTACTAAAATACTCTTGCGTAGAGGCGGCACGTTATATCCCTCATTCGTTTTGCATGGGAACCACGCCACGCCAACCTACCCTTACGGATCGGCCAGCGCCGCGTTGTTTATCGTTCCCCCGCTGACGGCCTCCCAAAAACACCCGGTTAACCAAATCAGCAACGATTGTCAGGCGCAAGCGATCATGACAGCGCCTTCGCTGCAAGGCAAAAACGCTCAGAATTCAAATGCGTGAGCACGTTCGAAGCCCGGTAGTGGCTTAATTGCCGCATTAAAGGCACGCCTTCCGGTTACAACCCCCCCTGCCTTGACAAACAGCCGGGCCACGCCAGAGTTGCCACGCCCTTCGACCGCAACCAGGCGTCCATCTTCCGCGAGCTGGTCAAGCAATGCCTGCGGCACTTCCTCGACGCTGCCGCCGATGAAGATGACGTTGTAGGGCCCTTTGGCGGCCTGCCCTTGCGGCAGCGGCCCGGTAACGACCGTGACGTTTTGGCAGCCAAGGCTGGAAAGTGTTGATTTCGCGGCCTCCGCCAGCGCTGCATCGCTCTCCAGCGCGACGACGGAACGCGCGAGCCTGGACAGCAACGCGGCGGAATAGCCGGTGCCGCAACCGACATCGAGCACCGAATCGCTCGCGTCGATCTCGGCCAGCTGCAAAAGCTTGGCGAGCGGCGACGGCTCCATCAGGTAGCGTGCGCCGCTGCCATTGGCGCCGTCGGAAATGCGGATGTCTTCGTCGATATAGGCCAGATCCTGCTGTCCGGCGCCGACAAAGGCCTCGCGCGGAACGCTCAGCATCGCTTCGATGAGCGGCGCGCTGGTCACGTCTGTGGTGCGGATCTGGCCGTCGACCATTTTCACGCGGCGTTCGGAGAAATCAGCGTTCATGTCCCAACAATCCGCTCCCCGCGCCAGGCGCGCGGCCAAAACTTCAACCGGAACCCCGCTCCGGCGCGATTGCGCTGGAGCCCGCAAGCATCTGGAGGCCTCGCCCGGAATCGAACCGGGGTGCAAGGATTTGCAGTCCTCTGCGTAACCACTCCGCCACGAGGCCTCGCAATGCTCCCGGCGTTCCGAGCGAACTCATTATGTTGGCGCTCAAAGGTCGTCAAGCGCTCGCGCGTCATTCCCGGCGCTTTCGCATCGAGCGCCAAAGTGGTGATTACCAATCGGTTTCATGGGTCCGGAATCACTGCGGCAGAGGCCGCCCCGTGCTCTCAGTCGGGCCGCCGCCGGCGTTCCCACCAGACGACGAAACGCCGCCGGTGGCGTCGGATCATCGCGAATTCATAGGATAGAACCAGGAGACCGAGCGGAATCATCCAGAAACCGAGAATCGGCAGAAAGCCCAGAAGCCCGCCGAGCGTAAGCAGCATGCCGATCGCGATTCGCCAGCCGCGCGAGCGCGGCATGGTGAACTCGCGGCCGAAGATCGAAATCTTCCGCGCCGGGGCGTTGTCATCATCCGCTGCGGTCATTCAAGCCAGATCCCATCTGCTGCCTAAGCCATATCAAGACGACAACCGGCCACCTTGTTCCGCGCCGGTGTGAAGCCCTTCATATGTGGGCGCGCCGAACGATGGCACAAATAGCCGCATCAAAAACTGGAGAAAAATTGCGAAATGCTTCTTTGCAAAGCCGAAAGGTGTTTGCTATAGGCTGCGCCACTCACGTCAGAGCCTCCGTTCCCCGGTAGCTCAGTGGTAGAGCAACCGGCTGTTAACCGGTTGGTCGCTGGTTCGAATCCGGCCCGGGGAGCCAAGTTCCACTCGGAACGCCTTGTATCTCGACGTTTTCAAAGCCCGGCCTTTCCCCAGCGGTCCACATTCCGGCACGCTCGAGGTTCAACCTCAAGGTAATGTCCGTCAAGCGCATCCACGACTGTGCCGAAACCGTCTGATTGTTGTCTGTTTCCAGATGCTGGCGATGCAGAATTGAGGGCAGGCGCCCGCCAAAAAAACCCGCCGCCCCATGGCAAGGCAGCGGGTTTTAAACGGCGGCCGCATCCATGCGGAATCGACCGCCTCAACCCGTCACCCGAGCGCATTGGGATCATTCCCTAGCGGGAGAACGGTGTGATGTGCTCATAGAGGGGAGGCTTCAGCCTCCCATCTTCTTGGCCATCGCGCAGAAGTCCGCGTGCGCCTTGTTGATGGTTGCGTCGCCGCAGTCTTTCAAAATCGCTGTACGCTCATCCGGCTTCATGGCCATCCAGGCAGTCTTGAAATCCGCCTCGGTTCTCAATGTTTTCATGCCAGCGTCGGTGAAGAACGGCGACATCTTGGCCGGGTCGTCGAGCGCAGACGTGCCGGTGCTACTACCGGCCATCGCGGCACTACCCATCATTGCGAGCGCAACTGCGCTCATGCAGAGCATCTTGATTTTCATTTGAATATCCTCCGGTTAGGTCCCAATGAAATGTGACCGTGACGAAAGAACGCGCAGTCATTCGAGACGTTCCCACGCGTTGCAAACAACCAAGGCGGTTGCGCCCGAATTACAGTGACGGTGCAGCCTCACATTGCTCCAGGAGCGCTGGCTCTGATCATTAGCCACCGTAATTCCGCCAAATCTGAAGCCTGGCATCTCGATTGCTCACCAATTGAACTAACGCAGACAACGACGTTAGGCCCAACGGAATGGGCATTCAGTCCAAATTGCTGGTCTTCACGAGGCCAAATAACCTTGCGAAGGAAAGGCAGGGGCAAATGGCCTGGAAACGAGCGATTGCTGTCAAAGACTGGTCTTGCGCCATGAGTGACGAGATTGGCCGCGTGGTCTTGGCCATAAACTCGACCGAAGGTGAAACGACCTACGTTCTGATGACAACCTTCCAGGCGGCGAAAATGGCTCAGGAGCTGCGGTCGCCGAAGATGGTCCCCCGATACGACATGTAGCCAGGCCAGCGGGGTTCCTAACGCATGATTGTTGAATTCGCAGGTCCGGCTGGGTCAGGCAAAACGACATTTGCGCATGCGCTCTATGAACAGTTGCGGGCTCACGGACACCCTGCACGGATTGTTCTCACTGACCGGCGGGTTGTTCACCGATCCATGCTGGACCCCGGCGGCATTGTCACTGCGATGTGTCGAGTCGCTCGCGCGGCTGCACGCTCGATTGGCATGGCCTGTCGCCCATCCGCAAATGCCGTCGACTTCAGAATTCGCGCAAACCTGGTGCACACACTGCCTCCCAGAAACGTGATCTGGCGCATCAGGCTAAGTCAATACGTTCTCCGCCTTGCCCGCGCATGGCGCCAATCTGCCGCCAGCGAGGAAATTCTTATTTTCGACGAAGCCTTCGTTCAGGCGGTTTCGATGCTCGCCTGCTTCAGTGGAACAGCAGATGAGACGTGCCTTGCACACGCGCTGGATTTCATCCCGGAGTCGGACGTGGTGGTTAGAATCGACGCCTGCGAGCAACTTCTCATCGAGCGGCTTCACCGGAGACAGAAGAGCCACACCTTTGCCGAGCGTTTGTTCGAAACCGGATTGGACAAAAGGCTTCAGTCGGCCACCGTCGTGGCGCGCGTATGCGGCTTGCTGACGGCACGCGGCCGGTCGATCATTGACGTCGACGCCAACAATCAACGTGCACTAACGCTGGCGATCGACGAAATCGAAGAGGAAATCTTGGCGAGGTACAAACGCAGCTTGCACTCAGCAGCCTATCCGCCAATCCCGTTGGATTGAGTGGCGGCCTACACGGACTTCCATTCACCGTCGGCGAAGACGGCTGCAGCCGCCAAACGTCTACACCCGCACGGGCAGTTCGGTCACCGTAGTTCCAGGAACAACCGTCGATTTATTGGCAAGGCGGGTCTTGGTTTCCCACTGGCTGGCTAGGCATCCTCCATTCGTATGGCAAGAATCTTGGGTCGGGCTGATAGGCTCGATCTCAGCCGGAGCGTTGCGAGCCTTGCTGGTCAGGCCCGGCCTGACTGGTTCTACCCCGCCAGCCTTGCCGGGCCGCTTCGCCGAGGTGACGACCCGCTGTCGTCGCCGGCTAGGCCTCGTCCTCTTCGATCCCAATGCTGTCCCCATCGCCATGGACCTTGTTCCGGTCCCATTCGTTGGTGCTGTCGGGCGGCAGCATTTCGGATTTCGCGTTGCTTGTCCTTGCACGGCTTGGGACCTGTCAGATCGCGCGATGATTTAGGGTCGATTGAGCTTATCCCCGCGGTCGAACAGAATGCCAACGGCAGGCGGGCTCGAATGTCCTGCTGTGGGATGCAGCCGCCTGACTTGTAAGCGTTCGCCGCTGCTTGCCAGGGCCGGCGGCCCCGGTGCGAGGCTAGCAAGCCAGGTGGCTTGGGAGCGCGGCGGTTCGCCGTCGATGTCCGTCGTTGCCTTCATTCAACAGTTCCAGCAGCGCGGTACAATCGATCAGATCGTGAAACTGGGCGCTTGGGTCAAGCCGAAGGCAGGAGCCGTAAGATCGCAGGCTTCGCAGCCCCTGCATTTTTTGCAGCCTGGCCCGACGTTCCGCTTCTCCCGGCAATGGCCGAGTTGAGCTTTTGTCCTTTTCCATCGGAGACTGCATGAGCAGCCCCTCCCTGAGGTTTCGGTCGCAGCGACGATCCTATTACTCGCGCAGCGACGCTGCCATCATCCATTTGCAGGCCAATGCCTCCGGCGGGACTGAGGTGAACCCGGCATCCGGCGACAGGAACCTTTGCGGAAAACACCCGTTGACCCTGCTGCGAGAGGGGTCGACGATATCTGGGATCCGTTGCCTTGGACGCAAAAACTGCCAGAAAAGAGCGCGAAACCGCTCCCGCCGAAGAATCGCGTGCTCAGCCGCGGTCCGATCGGCAGCAACGCCCGCCGGGCGACGACAAGCGCGTCGAAGACAGACCCGTAGAAGACAAGCGCGACGACGAGCAGGCGCAAGACAGGCAGGCGAATGACGGTTCGCCCGACGGCAACAAGCCCGGTCTCATCAAACGCCACCCCTACATAGCGACGCTCATCGCGATCCTCGTCTTGTTGGTCGTCGCGGCGGTGGTGATCTGGTGGATCAACGCACGGCACTATGAATGGACCGACGACGCCTTCATCGACGCGCGAACGGTAACGGTCGGCGCGGAAATTGCCGGGCGCATCACCGACGTTGCCGTGACCGACAACCAGCCGGTCGAGGCCGGCGCCGTGCTTCTGCGCATCGACGACAGCGACTACCAGGGCTCGCTCAAGCAGGCACAAGCCGGCGTGGCGGCGGCGCAGGCCGAGATCGCCAACGTCCAGGCCCAGACCCAGGCGCAGAACGCCAAGATCGATGTCGCCGGAAAGCAGGTGGCCCAGGCGCAGGCCGCGTTCGAATTCGCCAAATCCGAGGACCAGCGCAACCGCGAGCTGCTCGCCAAGGGCACGGCGACGCAACAACAGGCACAGCAGGCCGCTTCGACCTTGCGCCAGGACCAGGCAGCGCTCGATGCCGCCAACGCCAATGCCGAGGCGGCGAAAAGCCAGGTTGCGGTTCTGCAGGCACAAGGCAAGAGCGCCGAGGCCAAGCTTCGGCAGGCTGAAGCCACCGAGGATCAGGCCAGGACCACTCTCGCCCGCACGATGATCACGGCGCCCGTGGCGGGCCATGCCACCAACATCACGGCGGCGAAAGGCACCTATGCGCAGCCCGGCCAGGTGCTGATGATGTTCGTGCCCAAGGACGTCTGGGTGAAAGCGAATTTCAAGGAGACGCAGCTCGACCTGATGCGGCCGGGCCAGCCCGTCGACATCGCCATCGACGCCTATCCGGAAAAGACCTTCCATGGCCATGTCGACAGCGTCCAGGCCGGCAGCGGCACGGCGTTCAGCCTGCTCCCGGCCGAAAACGCCACCGGCAATTTCGTCAAGGTGGTGCAGCGCGTGCCGGTCAAGATCGTCTTCGACCAACCGCCGGGCGTCTATCTCGGTCCCGGCATGTCTGTGGTGCCGACGGTCAAGGTCAGATGAGCGATGCCGCAACAGTCCAGGGCGACCAAAGCCGGTCGGCGGCCGGCGGGCGCAACCCATGGCTCATCGCGATCGTCGTCTCGATCGCCACCTTCATGCTGGTGCTCGACACCTCGATCGCCAATGTCGCGCTGCGCAACATTGCCGGCAGCCTGGCCGCCGGCATGGATGAAAGCACATGGGTGATCACCACCTATCTCGTCGCCAACTCCGTCATCATTCCGGTCAGCGGCTGGCTCGCCAGCGTCATCGGCCGCAAGCGCTATTACATGATCTGCGTGGCGACCTTCACGCTCGCATCGCTGCTGTGCGGGCTGGCCCCCAATCTGCCGACGCTGATCGCCTTCCGCATCCTGCAGGGACTCGGCGGCGGCGGCATGGCGCCGAGCGAGCAGTCGATCCTCGCCGACACTTTTCCGCCGGAGAAGCGCTCCCAGGCTTTTGCCCTCTACGGCATTGCGGTCATCGTTGCGCCAACGGTCGGCCCGACCATCGGCGGCTGGCTGACGGACAATTTCTCGTGGCATTGGATCTTCTTCATCAATGTGCCGTTCGGCATCATGTCGCTGGCGCTCGTGCAATGGCTGGTGATCGAGCCCGACATTCTCGAGCGCGAGCGCCGCGAGCGGCTGAGCAAGGGGCTGAAGGTCGACTGGATCGGCTTCATCCTGGTGGCGATGGCGCTCGGTTGCCTCGAAGTCTTTCTCGATGAGGGCCAGCGCAACGACTGGTTCGCCTCGACCTTCATCACCATCTTCGCCGTGATCTCGGCGGTGTCGTTCCTGCTGCTTGTTCCTTGGGAGTGGACGAGGCGCGATCCGATCGTCGACATCCGCCTGCTTTTCAGCCGTCAGTTCGGCATGTCGTTCCTGGTCATGATGGCGGTGGGCGCGGTGCTCTTCAGCACCACCCAGCTTTTGCCGCAGCTGCAGCAGACGACCTTCGACTACACCGCCACCCTATCCGGCCTGTCGATGATGCCGGGCGGCATCGCCATGCTGATGCTGATGCCGATTTCGGGCTTTGCCGCCGGTATCGTTCAGCCGCGCTATCTCATCATGCTGGGCATGTCGGTGGTCGCGGTCGCGCTCTGGCACACGACTTCGCTGACGCCCGATGCCAGCTTCGGTTTCTTCGCCTATGCGCGCGTCTATATGATGATCGGCCTGCCGTTCCTGTTCATCCCGATCTCGACCGCCGCCTATGTCGGCCTGCCGCCGCAGAAGACCGATCAGGCGTCCTCGCTGATCAATGTCGCGCGCAACCTCGGCGGCAGCATCGGCGTGTCGCTGTCCAACACGGTGATTGCCCAGAACGCCCAGTTCCATCAGTCGGTGCTGGTCAGCCACACTGCACAGTCGAGCGACACCTATCAGCAGACGCTTCGCCAGGTAACCGACCATTTCGTCGCCGAAGGCTCGCCGCTGGCCGAGGCCAGGCAACAGGCCGTGGGTTGGATCGGCCAGGAGATCGGCCGCCAGGCTTCGCTGCTCGCCTATGTCGATGTCTTCTTCTATTGCGCGGTAGCGACGGCGCTGCTCGTGCCGCTCGCCCTGCTGCTGCGGCCGCCGAGGCCCGGGGCAGCCAAACGGCAGGACAGTCCCGCCGTGTGACAGAGCCGCTTGCAAAAGGATGCTTGTGCGTCAATGTCGGGCGATGGTGCGGCAAATTTGGAGGGGACTATGCGCAACATCACAATATCGGCACTGCTGGCGATAGCCGCCGTCTACGCGACCGCGGCCAACGCTTTGGACAGCGGCAACACGCCGGTCGTGGTGACGCCGCTGGCGGCGAAGACGACGACCGCATCGGGCCAGCCGATCACGCTGCCGCAAAAGAATGTCGAGGTTCAAGTCTCGTCATACCAGATAGCCCCCGGCGCTACCCTGCCGGTGCACAAGCACCCCTTCCCGCGCTATGCCTATGTCGAGCAAGGCACGCTCAGGGTCGCCAATGTCGAGACCGGCGCCGCCAACACCTACAAGACCGGCGACTTCATCGTCGAGATGATCGGCCAGTGGCACCAGGCCACCAATATCGGCACCGATCCGGTAAAGCTGCTGGTGATCGATCAGGTCGAGCAAGGCGCCAAGAACACGATCCTGAAACAGTAGCCGGCGAGAGGCCCGCTTCGGAGCGGGCGCCCTCCTCCCACCTTATCCCCAGGCGCCCACGGGTTGCCGCGTGGTGGCGTTCAGGCGGTTGAACGCATTGATCAGCGCGATCTGGATCACCAGGGCGGCGAGCGCCTTGTCGTCATAGTGGCGCGCCGCTTCGTCCCAGACGTCGTCCGGCACCGCATCGGAACGGTCGGCCATGCGCGTCGCGGCTTCAGCAAGCGCAAGCGCCGCGCGTTCGGCTGCGGTGAAATAAGGCGTCTCCCGCCATGCCGACACGGCGAAGATCCGCTCGTCCTTCTCGCCGGCCTTCTTCAATTCACGCGCATGCATGTCGACGCAGACGGCACAGGCATTGATCTGGCTGGCACGCAGATGAACGAGCTTGCGCGTCACATAAGGCAAGCCGCCGGCTTCGGTCGACTTGTCGAGCGCCAGCAGCGCCTGCAGCGCGCCGGGAATGAGCATCACCGGATTCTTCAATCTTGCTTCCATCGTCGGTCTCCTCGGGTTCTTGCGGCCGGCAGGGCACGCAGAAATCAATAACCTTACAGTTATGAGTTATCCATAACTTTGCAGTTATGCATTGTCAAGCGGCTTCCATGGCTGGACCGATGGTTGCGGCTTTCGCGGCGGCGCGCCCGGTGCTAGGGCTGCCCATCTCATCGAAAGCACGGATGGAAGCCGGTGGCGGACACGCAAAGACCCCTGATTGAAATCTGCGTCGAAGGCATTGACGGGCTGCTCGCCGCGCAGGCCGCCGGTGCCGACCGGGTCGAGCTCTGCGCCAGCCTGATCGAAGGCGGCATCACACCGAGCATGGGTACGGTGCGCGCCGCGCTCGAAAGCGCGACCATTCCCTTCCATGTCATCGTGCGCCCGCGCGGCGGCGATTTCCTTTACAGCGAGGCCGAATACCGCTCGATGCTTGCCGATGTCGAAACGCTGCGCGAGCTGGGCGTCGCCGGCGTCGTCGTCGGCTGCCTGACCGCCGACGGCGCCATCGACGAGGCGCGCATGAGCGCACTGGTTGAGGCTGCCGGCCCGCTCAACGTCACCTGTCACCGCGCCTTCGACATGACGCGCGATCCGGCCGAGGCGCTCGAAGCCCTGATCCGCTGCAAGGTCGGCCGCGTGCTGACCAGCGGCCAACGCGACACGGCGGTCGAAGGCGTCGGGCTTCTGGCGGAACTCGTTCGCCAGGCCGGCTCGCGCATCATCATACTCGGCTGTGGCGCACTCGCCCCCGACACGATTGGCGAGGTCCGCAGGCGTACGGGACTGACCGAGATGCATTTTGCAGCACTTGCGGACGTGCCGAGCGCCATGCGCTACCGCAACCCGAATGTCGGCATGGGCGGCACCGACCTCGACCGCGAATACCGCAACACGGTGACCGATCAAGCCAAGGTGGCTGCGACGATCGCGGCCGCGAGAGCTTGATGGCGCAAGTGATGAGCAAGGAATTGTTGCCGATCGAACGCGTCTCACCCGCCGACGAGCCCGCGATCCTCGCGCTCAACAACCAGCATGCGGCGGAGCTGTCCTGGCTCGAGCCGGAACGGCTTTCCTTCCTGCTCGGCGAGGCTTTCTACACCCGCCGGATCGGCGCGCTCGAAGCCTTCATCCTATGCTTCGACCAAGACGCAAGCTACGACAGTCCGAACTTCCTCTGGTTCCGCGAGCGCTATACGCGCTTTGTCTATGTCGACCGTGTGGTGGTTGCGGCCGGGGCGCGCGGCCGTGGCCACGCCCGACGACTTTACGAGGATCTGTTCGAGCATGCCCGGCGCGCCGGCCAAGCAATCGTCACCTGCGAGGTCAACGCTGATCCGCCCAATCCGGCTTCCGACGCCTTCCACGCAGCGCTCGGCTTCGCCGAAGTCGGCGATGCGGTGATCCACGGCGGCAAGAAGTCGGTGCGCTATTGGGCGAAGCCCGTCGCCTGAAGGAGAGCCTGCGTAGTGTCTCACGCGGGCAATGGCGGCTGGCGTTTCGCAGACGCTTTGGTCGATGGACGATCTGTGCGAGAAGATGGAAGCCATTGCGCCTAAGCCAGGAAAGCGTGGTCCCTATCAGAAGCAGGAACAGCGAGTTTCATGAAAGCGGAGTATAAGGGTCATAGGATTGTGGACGCCGATAAACTCGCGTTCGATCTCTCTACATGGCGTCCGTCCGATCCAACTGATTTTTCGGTCACCATTGATTTCTACGCGGGAGAAGAGGGCAAAGAAGGGTCGGATGCTTTCACGGCCACGGTGTGTTCGCCGACATGGTTTCTTCGGTCCCACACAGAAGCGGTATTTTCTGGTGAAAGCGTGATTTTCATGCGGACGTTCGATCACCTTCAACTGGAAAAATTTCTCGTCGCTCGATGTGCTTCGGCTAAGGGCAATAGCTGGAATGAGATAGCCTTTGAGCTTTCGCGGGTCGGGCTATGGGAATTCGAATACAAGCTCTGAATTTCAAACTGAGACACTACCAGAGCCTGAGCCCGCTGGTCAGCAAAACAAGCAACAGCTAATATAGCCGCTCCGCTGTTTGGGGACGACATCATGGCGAGCAATGTCTTCCGCTTCGACGAGAGCTGGGACATCCCGGAAGGCACCCCGCAGGAAGTGTGGGACGTGCTGTCGGACGCGCAGCTTCTGCCGCTCTGGTGGGGCGATGCCTATAAGGAGGTCGAGCCGCTCGACAGGAAGGGCAAGGGCGTCGTCGGTGCGCGCGCCAAAGCGAGAGCGCGCGGTGCCCTGCCCTATGAGCTGAACTTCATCATCGAGGCGGCCGAGCTCGACTCCGGCCGGCTGGTGGTGGTGAAGACCTTCGGCGATTTCGACGGCTTGTGGCGGGCGGAGCTGTCGCCGTCCGGAGGAGGCACCCATGTCGATCTTACCTGGCAGGTCACGGTCGAGCGGCCGCTCCTCAAGCTGCTGGCGCCGATTCTGAGACCAGCCTTCGCCTGGAATCATCGCTGGACCACGCCGCGCGGCGAAGCCGGGCTTCGCCGCTATCTCGCCGCGCAGAAGGCGGCCACGCCAGGCTGAGAGCGCTCACCAATTGCGGTTGAGCCACCCGCGCGCGGGCTTTTCAACGATGTAGTAGCTCGCGAGCGCGCAGGCGAACGCGGCCGCCAGCATCGGGATTGTCGCGCTGCCGCGCTCATCGACGAATTTGTAGAAAGGCTGCTGCCACAGATAAAGCGAATAGGACCAGAGCCCCAGCATCACCATCGGCCGCGACGACAACGGCCCCGTCAGGTAGCCCCCCGCCAAGTCGAGCGTGTTGACGGCGAGCGCCAGCAGCGGCACGCCGACAAGATAGTGGATCGTGGTCGGCACCGGATCGAGGAACAGCAACACGCCGCCAACCGCCGCCGCAAGCGCCACATGCTGGTTTTGCAGGAAAGCCGGCAGCCGCCCGTCGGCCTTGAGCAGGCAGATCGCGGCCGATAGCAGGATCGAGGCGATATGCACGTCCGTGCGCCAGTAGGTAGTCTCGTAGCCCATGCCGAGAACCCCGTACGAAATGGCGCCGTTGGCCATCGCCAGCAGCGCCAGCACCACCAGCAGCCGCACGACATTCGCCCGACCGGTAACCACCACGCTGATCAGCGCCAAAAGGATATAGGAATGCTCCTCGACGCAGAGCGACCAGATGTGGTCGAGCGCGCCGGCGCGGGTGATCAGGACGCCGGCGTAATTGTAGGTGAAGGTCAGCGCCGTCAGCGCCGCTTTCCACTTGAAGGCGATGAAGGTTCCGGTCAGGCCGATCATGGCGGCAATCACGAAGATTAGCAGCGCTGGATAGATGCGCGAGAAGCGGCGCTTGAAGAATTTCTTCAGCGGAAAGCGCTCGATGAACAGGATTTCACCCATCAGCCGGCCGCTCAGCACGAAGAAGAACTCGACGCCGAGCACGCCGAGATTGAGCCCTGGGACCGGAAAGAAATGGCCGACCAGCACCATGGCGATCGACAGGCCTCGCCAACCGTCGAGATAGGCCAGTCTTGCCCTGGCTTCCCTGTCGGTCGCGGCCCGCGGCAGGACAACGGACGCTGCGGAGATGTCGGTCATACCGTGCCTTCGCGACTCGAGGTCCGCATGCGAGACATTGCCCGCAGCCTGGACCACCTGGTATTCCCGCCGGATTTATTTTGCAGTGCGGGATAACTTTGTGCAAGTGCGAAGCCGCAATTCGACAGGCGTTTGCGCCTAAACCATTGCCGCGGCGAAAGAAAAAGGGGCCGCGAGGCCCCTTCTTTCATGCATGGCGTCGCCGTTCAGGCGTTGGCTGCGGCCACGGCGCGCTTGGCCATCACCGCGATCAAATTGGCGCGGTAATCGGCGGAAGCATGGATATCGCTCATCAGCCCCTTTGCCGACACTTTGAGGTCGCCGAGCGCCGCGACGTCGAAATTCTTCGCCAGCGCTGCCTCGATTTCCTTGGAGCGGAAGACGCCGTCCTCGCCGGCGCCTGTCACTGCCGCCCTCACCCCGTCCTTGCCCTTGGTCACGAACACGCCGACGATGGCGTAGCGCGAAGCCGGGTTGCGGAATTTCTGGTAGGCCGCCTTGGCGGGAGCGGTAAAGCTCACCGCCGTGACGATCTCGCCGTCCTTCAGCGCTGTCTCGAACAGGCCCTTGAAGAACTTGTCCGCCGCGATCTCGCGCTTGTTGGTGACGATCGTCGCGCCCAGCGCCAGCAATGCCGCCGGATAGTCGGCCGCCGGATCGTTGTTGGCGATCGAGCCGCCGATCGTGCCCTTGTAACGCACCGCCGGGTCGCCGATCAGCGATGCCATATGTGCAAGCGCCGGGCAGGCCTTCCTCAGCTTCTCGTCGGTGGAGACGTCGTAATGCGTCGTCGCGGCACCTATAGTCACGGTCTTGCCGGACACCTTGATGCACTGCAGGTCCCTCAGCCGCGAGACGTCGACGAGGTCCGACGGTGCCGCGAGCCGCGTCTTCATCGCCGGGATCAGCGTCATGCCGCCGGAGAGCAGCTTGGCGTCGCCGTTCTTCAGCAGCCTTGCGGCGTCGGCGACGGAGGAAGCGCGATGGTAGTTGACGGAATACATGGGATCCTCCCCTACAGTGGTTAGGCAGTAGTGAGTAGTCAGTAGTCGGTAGGCCCGCTGCCGGAGGTGGCACGGTTCCCTATTCGCTACTCACTACTCCCTACTCGCTCATTTCTTCGCCCGAATGGCCGACCACACCGTGGCGGGCGACGCCGGCATGGCGATGTCGACGACGCCGAGCGCATCTGTGATGGCGTTGATGACCGCCGGCGGCGAACCGATGGCGCCGGCCTCGCCGCAGCCTTTGACGCCGAGCGGATTGCCCGGGCACGGCGTGTTCGAGGTCGAGACCTTGAAGGACGGCAGATCGGCTGCGCGCGGCATGGTGTAGTCCATGTAGCTTGCCGTCAGGAGTTGGCCGCTGGCGTCGTAATGCGCGCCTTCCAGCAACGCCTGGCCGACGCCCTGGGCGATGCCGCCATGCACCTGCCCCTCGACGATCATCGGATTGATGATGTTGCCGAAATCGTCGGCCGCGACGAACTGGACGATCTCCGTCATGCCGGTTTCCGGATCGATCTCGACCTCGCAGATGTAGCAGCCGGCCGGGAAGGTGAAGTTGGACGGATCGTAGAAGGCCGTCTCCTTCAGCCCGGGCTCCATGCCCGCCGGCAAGTTGTGAGCGGTGTAGGAGGCAAGCGCCACCTGGAACCAGGGCAGGCTCTTGTCGGTGCCCGCGACCTTGACCTCGCCAGTCTCGATGACGATGTCGCCCTCGTCCGCCTCCAGCAGATGCGCGGCGATCTTCTTGGCCTTGGCCTCGACCTTGTCGAGCGCCTTGACGATGGCCGACATGCCGACGGCGCCGGAACGCGAGCCGTAAGTGCCCATGCCCATCTGCACCTTGTCGGTGTCGCCATGCACGATCGAGACGGAGTCGATCGGCACGCCGAAGCGCTGGGTGACCAGTTGCGCGAATGTCGTCTCATGGCCCTGGCCATGGCTGTGCGAGCCGGTGAGCACCTCGATCGTGCCGGCGGCATTGACGCGCACCTCCGCCGATTCCCAGAGGCCGACGCCGGCGCCGAGCGAGCCGACCGCCGATGACGGCGCCAGGCCGCAGGCCTCGATATAGCAGCTCATGCCAATGCCGCGCAGCTTGCCCTCGTTAGCGGCGTCGGCGCGGCGCTTGGTGAAGCCGGCATAGTCGGCGGCTTTTATCGCCGCATCGAGTGAAGCGTTATAATCGCCGGCGTCATAGTTCATGATCACCGGCGTCTGGTGCGGGAAGGACGTGATGAAGTTGCCGCGTCGGAGTTCCGCCGGCGACACGCCAAGCTCGCGTGCCGCGGTCTCCATCGTGCGCTCGAGCACATAGGTGGCCTCCGGCCGCCCAGCTCCGCGATAGGCATCGACGGGCGCCGTGTTGGTGTAGACGGCGCGCACATTGGCGTGGATCGCCGGGATGTTGTACTGGCCCGACAGCAGCGTCGCATAGAGATAGGTCGGCACACAGGACGAGAACAGCGACATATAGGCGCCGAGATTGGCTATCGTATCGACCTTGAGGGCGGTGATGCGGTTGTCCTTGTCGAAGGCCATCTCGACGGTCGAGACATGGTCGCGGCCATGCGCGTCCGACAGGAAGCTCTCGGTGCGGTCGGCGACCCATTTGACCGGAACGCCGGTCTTTTTCGATGCCCACAGGCAGACGATCTCTTCCGGATAGATGTAGATCTTGGAGCCGAAGCCGCCGCCGACATCGGGCGCGATCACGCGCAGCTTGTTTTCCGGAGCGACGTTGTAGAAGGCGCTCATCACCAGTCGCGCGACATGCGGGTTTTGCGACGTCGTCCAGCAGGTATAGTGGTCTTCCGCCTTGTCGTAGTGCCCGAGCGCCGCGCGCGGCTCCATCGCATTCGGCACCAGCCGGTTGTTGACGATCTTCATGCGCGTGACATGGGCCGCCGACTTGATCGCCGCGTCGGTCGCCTTGGCGTCGCCGAGCTCCCAGTCGAAGATCAGATTGTCCTCTGCCTCGGCATGGATCTGCGGCGCGCCGGGTTGGATCGCCTTCGTGGCATCGACCACGGCCTTCAGTTCCTTATAGGTGATCTCGACCGCTTCGGCCGCGTCGCGCGCCTGGCCTTTGGTCTCGGCGACGACGACCACCACGGCGTCGCCGACATAGCGCACCTTGTCGACAGCGAGCGGCGACCACGCGCCCATCTTCATCGGCGTTCCGTCCTTGGAGTGGATCATCCAGCCGCAGATCAGATTGCCGATGCCGTCGGCCTTGAGCTCCTTGCCCGTCAGGACGCCGACGACGCCCGGCATGGCCTGCGCCTTCTTAACGTCGATTTTCTTGATCTGCGCATGCGCGTGCGGGCTGCGCACGAACACCGCATGCTTCATGCCGGGGACCACCATGTCGTCGACATAGCGGCCGCCGCCGGTGATGAACCTCTTGTCTTCCTTGCGCGCCACGCGGGCGCCGACGCCTTCGATACCCATTGCGGAAATTCCTCCGGAATTTAGGGGAGTAGTGAGTAGCGAATAGTGAGTAGGAAAAGATTTGGAGTAGGGGTCGGTCACAGAGACGCCGACCATTCGCTACTCACTATTCGCTACTCACTACTCACTCATCTCACGCTGCCTGCTTCGCCTTGCCCTTGGCGCCCTTCGACATCGTCTCCGATGCGGCGAGGATCGCCTTCACGATGTTGTGGTAGCCCGTGCAGCGGCAGATATTGCCGTCGAGCTCGGCGCGCACAGTCGCCTCGTCGAGGCCTTGCGGGTGACGCGCGATCATATCGGTCGCGGCCATGATCATACCCGGCGTGCAGAAGCCGCATTGCAGCCCGTGATGCTCCTTGAACGCGGCCTGAACCGGATGCAGCTCGGCACCGTCGGCCAACCCTTCGATGGTGACGATGCTCGAGCCGGAAGCCTGAACGGCGAGCATCGTGCAGGACTTCACCGCCCGGCCGTCGACATGCACGACGCAGGCGCCGCATTGCGAGGTATCGCAGCCGACATGCGTTCCGGTCAGGCCGAGATGTTCTCGCAGGAAATGCACCAGCAACGTTCGGTCTTCGGTACTACCGCTGACCCGTTTCCCATTCACAGTCAACGACACGTCCGACATGCAGCCTCCCTGGGTATTAACCTTGGTCCTCGCCTTGCCGATGCCGTGCCTGTGCTTCGGCAGCGCGCTATTTGCGTACCGTACAACGGGCAAAACAGTGCTGCCAGCGCTGCGCCCCTTGTACTTTCGGTCATGGCCGACAAGCTGTTGAGCGTGCCGCCCGGCCCATTGCCAAAACAGGGATTGAGGGCAAAGATGCCCTCGACGCGAAGCGTGCCTGACACGCATAAGAAAAGACACGCATAATCAGCGTTGGAGGAAATTGCGGAGAAGGCGGCTGGCCAGTTCTAGCACACGCTATGCATCGGGCCTTTCGGCGCTCACCACGGATGAGCCCGATCCGAATGTTTTTGCCCGGGCCATCGCGGCCGAAGCGGCGATCGTCGACGCCGGCTTCGCGCTTTTGTTCTTCTCCCAGAGCCTGGTCGACGCCGCGGCGCTCGCGCAGGCGTTGAAGGTACACGCTCCGTCGCTTGCCTATGCCGGCTGCTCGACCGCCGGCGAGATCACGCCGCAGGGGCTGGAGGAAGGACATGTCCTTGCCCTGCTTCTGCCATCGGCATCGTTTTCGACCGTCGCCACCATGGTCGAGAACCTCTCCTCGTCGGGCATGGACCGGATCACCGGCGAGGTCGCCTCGCTGCGGCGCCTGCTGCGCGGGCGCGTCGGCCAGGATCGGGCCAAGAACATATTCGCGCTCTGCTTCATCGACGGGCTGTCCTATGCCGAGGAAGCGGTTACCTCGGCCATCCACTGGGGGCTGGACGACATTCCGCTGATTGGCGGCTCGGCCGGCGACGACCTGAAATTCGAGACGACGAGGCTGATCGCCAACGGCACGGTCGCGTCCGACAGCGCCATCGTCGTGCTGGTCGCGACCGAGATCCCCTTCCACGTCTTCAAGACCGATAATTTCATTCCGACCGACGAGAAGCTGGTGGTGACGGCGTCCGACCCGGACCATCGTGTCGTGCGCGAGTTCAACGCCACCAACGCAGCGGAAGAATATGCCGCCTCCGTCGGCATCGTGCCGCAAACGCTGACGCCGCTGAGCTTTGCCTCGCACCCCGTGGTGGTGAAGGTCGGCGGCGAATATTATTGCCGCTCGATCCAGCGCATGCACCCTGACGGCTCGCTGTCCTTCTTCTGCGCCATCGACGACGGCGTGGTGCTTTCCATCGCCCAGCCCAAGAACATGGTCGAAGCGACGCGCACCGCGCTCCAGGATGTCGAGCATCGTCTCGGCGGCATCGACATGATCCTCGGTTTCGACTGCGTGCTACGCCGGCTCGACGCGCGCAACCGCCAGGTTTTTCGCGATATCTCCGAGCTCTACCGGACCAACAAGGTCATCGGCTTCGGCACCTATGGCGAGCAGTATCGTTCGATGCATCTCAACCAGACCTTTACCGGCATCGCCTTCGGCGAGCGCCAGGCAGCCGAGTGAGTGCAGATGCCGCTTCGCGACATCGACGACCTCGAAAGGCTGAAGAAGATCAACGCCGCGCTGGTCAGCCGCGTCGAGCGCTCGATGGACCAGCAGGGCAACGCCTTCTCGCTGTTCCAGACCGCGATCTCGCTGGAAAACCGGGTGCGCAACCGTACCGAGGAACTGCACGCGACGCTGCGCCGGCTCGAGCAGTCGAACATCGACCTCAGCGCGGCGAAGGAGAGCGCCGAGTTGGCGAACCTCTCCAAGACCAGGTTCCTGGCCGCCGCCAGCCACGATGTGTTGCAGCCGCTGAATGCCGCGCATCTGTCGGTCTCGGCGCTGGCAGAGGTCCAGGCCAGCGATGAAGGCAGAAAGCTGGTGCGCCAGGTCGAGCGCTCGCTGGAGACCATGGAAGACCTGCTGCGCACGCTGCTCGACATCTCCAAGCTCGACGCCGGCGTGGTGCAGCCCGAGATCGGCGACGTCAGCCTGGAGGCGCTGTTTTCCTCGCTGCGCTCGGATTTCCTTCCCGAGGCGGCAAAGAAAGGCCTGTCGCTTAAATTCCGGCCCGTCAATGTCGCGGTGCGTTCCGACCGCACGCTGCTCAGGCGTATCCTGCAGAACATCCTCTCCAACGCGCTGCGCTACACCCGCTCCGGCGGCGTCCTGGTCGGCACAAGGCATCGCGGCGACACCATCCGCATCGACGTTGCGGATACTGGCTGCGGCATCCCCGAGGACCAGCGCGAGGCGGTGTTCGAGGAATTCCACCGCGGCACCTCCACGCTTGCCGACGCCGGGCTCGCCGGCGGGCTCGGGCTCGGCCTCGCGATCGTGCGCCGCATGGCGGCCGCCCTCGGCCACCCTGTGACCTTTTCCTCCAAGGTCGGGCGCGGCACCATCTTCCATATCGACGTGCCGGTCGGCATGGCCGCGGCCGAGCCGGCGATGGCTGCCGCCGACATTGAGCGGCCGCGCGGCTACGGCCTGTTCGGCACCAAGGTGCTCCTGGTCGAGAACGACGCCGACGTGCTCTCGGCAATGACCTCGCTGCTCGAGCGCTGGCAATGCCTGGTGCGCCCCGCGACCTCGACCGACGATGCGCTCGACCTGCTCGGCGACACCGCCTGGGTGCCCGACATCGTCATCGCCGACCAGCATCTCGACGGCGGCGACCTCGGCACGTCAACGATCGCCGAAGTGCGCGACTATCTCGGCCGGACCGTGCCGGCGCTGATCGTCACCGCCGACGGCTCCGAACCCGTCGCCAAGGCCGCCCGCGCCGCCGGCATAGAGCTGATGCGCAAACCGCTGAAGCCGGCGCAATTGCGTGCGCTGCTGGCGCATTTGCTGGCTTAAAGACGGGCTCAACCCAGCCGAAGCCACCGTCTGAAAGAAATGCCAATCAGAATGACCAACGAAACCAAATGAGGATACAATTCTATGGCATCACCTTGGACCTTCCCGACGAATGGGAAGATATAACTGACGATCTTCCCAACAAGGGGCCACCTACCTTGGCCAAAACATCAGGTGTCGGCGCGCTTCAATTTACTATTGCCAGATACAGTGGCGGCGAGAAACCAAACGCAGATTTCGACGTTCTTAGATCGTTTATGATTCAATTTTGTCAAAATAACCACATAGCTGCCGATCATATTTCTACGCAGAAATTCGGCAACATAATGTGCGCCGGAGTACTATCAAAGACAATTGATAAAATATTATCGGTAGGGTACTTATCGAATGGAAATGACTTTGCGTTAGCGACATACTTGGCTTTAGAAAGCGACCTTGTAAGCAAAGAATTAGAGGAAGCGAGAGCAATAATCTCATCTATATCTTTTTAGCGTCATGATAGAGATCAGGATTGCGCAGGGATTACGGCGACAGTTCACTTTTCAGCCAGCGTTCAAAACCCCGCCTGATCCCGAAACAGTTCCGCATTGTCGAGCTTCGACACCTCGATCACCGCCTGCGTCCTGCTATACACGTTGAGCTTGCGCAAAATCTCCGAGACATGCGCCTTGACCGTGGTCTCGCCCACCTGCAGCTCGTAGGCGATCTGCTTGTTGAGCATGCCCTGGCGCAGCATCTGCAGGACCCTCAGCTGCTGCGGCGTCAGCCTGGCCAGCCGCTGCACCATGTCGGCGCGGTCGGTGCTGTCGGGGTCGGGCGGCTGGCCCTCGTAATTCTCCGGCACATAGACCGCGCCATCCATCACCGAACGGATGGCGGCGGCAAGATCGCTCTTGCGGGCCGATTTCGGGATGAAGCCGGCGGCGCCGTAGGAAAGCGCCTCGGAGATGATCTTCGGCTCCTCATAGCCCGACACGATCACCACCGGCAGGCGCGGATAGCGCGTCCTCAGTTGCAACAGCCCCTCGAAGCCATGCACGTCGGGCATGCTCAAATCGAGCAGCGCGAGGTCGAACGGCTTGGCGTCGGCAAGAAGCTCGATCGCTTCCCTGATCGAACGAGCCTCGACCGTATCGACGTCCGGATAGGCCATCTGCACGGCGCTGTGCAGCGCCTCGCGAAACAGCGGGTGGTCGTCGATGATCAGGAAGCGGGCGCGATCGTTGACGGCGGTCATTGCTCAGGATCAGGCATCGGTTCGGTTTCGGCCGGCACAGGATAGTCTCGTGACCATGGTCAGATTATTGGCAAATAGTATATCGGCCAATGGTATATGGCATTGTCGGTGAAGCGACAGGGCCAACATATTCGCGGCCATAGAGCCTTGCTCGCCCGTGGAAATCGGCTGAAGGTGCGAACGATTCATGCCAGCACGGAGACCGCCCATGCCAGAGTTCGTCCTTCCGCCCCCGGCGATTGCCTCGGTTGCCGTCGCAGGCTCGGCGGAGCGGTTCGCCGTGCGCCGCATCTTCTGCGTCGGCCGCAATTACGCTGCGCATGCACGCGAGCTCGGCAATGACGAGCGCGACCCGCCCTTCTTCTTCACCAAGCCGGCCGACGCGGTGGTCGACAGCGGCGCCGAGATCCCCTACCCGCCGCTGACCTCGAACCTGCACCACGAGATCGAGCTGGTTGTGGCCGTCGGCAAGGCCGGCTTCCGCGTTCCGCGCGAAGACGCGCTCGCCCATGTCTGGGGCTATGGCGTCGGCGTCGATCTGACCCGCCGCGACCTGCAGGATCAGGCCAAGAAGGCGGCGCGGCCCTGGGATTGGTCGAAGGCGTTCGACCAATCCGCGCCTTGCGGGCCGCTGGTTCAGGCCGCGAAATCGGGGCATCCGGAAAAAGGCCGCATCTGGCTTGCCGTCAACGGCGGGGTGAAGCAGGACGGCGACCTTGCCGAACTGATCTGGCCGATCGCCGACATCGTCGCGATCTGCAGCGAGGCGGTTGAGCTGCAACCCGGCGACCTGATCTTCACCGGCACGCCGGCCGGCGTCGGCGCGGTCCAGGCCGGCGACAGGATCACCGGCGGCGTCGACGGCATCGGCGAGATCGCGGTGACCATCGGGCAGCCGAGGCCATGAGCGACCTCGTCCTTCATAACTACTACCGCTCCTCCACCTCCTACCGGGTGCGGATCGCGCTGGAGATGAAGGGCCTGAGCTACACTTATGTGCCGCACCACTTGCGCCATGGCGAGCATCTCGAGCCCGCCTATCGCGCCGTCAACCCGCAAGGGCTGGTGCCGGCGCTGGTTCTGGACGGCGGCACGCTTTTGACCCAGTCGCTGGCGATCATCGAATATCTCGACGAGATACAGCCTGAGCCGCCGCTGCTGCCGAAGGATGCGCTGGGTCGGGCTCGCGTCAGGATGCTGGCGCAGATGATCGCCTGCGACATCCACCCGGTGAACAATCTGCGCGTGCTGACCTCGCTGCGCAGTTTGTTCGGCGCCGGCGACGAGGATGTCATCAACTGGTTCCGGCACTGGGTGAACGAAGGTTTCCAGCCGCTTGAGAAGATTCTGGCTTCGTCGCCGCAGACCGGAACCTTCTGCCACGGCGATGCGCCTGGCCTTGCCGACATCTGCCTTGCCGCGCAGGTCGCCAACAATGCTCGCTTTGGCGTCGACATGGCGCCCTATCCGGTGATTGCGCGCATCAACGCCGCCTGCATGGCGTTGCCGGCATTCCAGAAGGCTGCGCCGCAGAACCAGATCGATGCCGAGTAACGAACTGAAGGACCCCCCATGAAAGCTGTCGTCTTTGAAAAGTTCGGCGAGGCGCCAACGATCCAGACCGTGCCCGATCCGAAGCCGGCCGCCGACGGCGTCGTCATCAAGGTCGAGGCGACTGGTCTTTGCCGCAGCGACTGGCATGGCTGGATGGGCCATGATGACGGCATCACGCTGCCGCACGTCCCCGGACATGAGTTGGCTGGCGTCGTCGTCGCCGCCGGCAAGCAGGTCGGCCGCTGGAAGGCCGGCGATCGTGTCACGGTCCCCTTCGCCGTCGGCTGCGGCCGCTGCTTCGAATGCACGTCTGGCAACCATCAGGTCTGCGAGCACCAGTCGCAGCCGGGCTTCACCGGCTGGGGTTCGTTCGCCGAATATGTCGGCATCGAGCACGCCGACACCAATCTGGTGCGCCTGCCCGAAGAGATGGAATTCGCCACCGCCGCGAGCCTCGGCTGCCGTTTCGTCACCTCCTTCCGCGCCATCGTCGACCAGGGCCGGGTGACGCCGGGCGAATGGGTGGCGGTGCATGGCTGCGGCGGCGTCGGCCTCTCGGCGATCATGATCGCCAGCGCCATGGGCGCCAATGTGATCGCCATCGACCTCACCGACGAGAAGCTGGAATTCGCTAAAAAGATCGGCGCGGTCGCGACCATCAATGCCTCGACGACGCCGAACGTCGTCAAGGCCGTCAAGCAGATCACCAATGGCGGCGCGCATATGTCGATGGACGCGCTCGGACACCCGACCACCTCGTTCAACTCGATCGCCAATCTGCGCCGCCGCGGCCGTCATGTTCAGGTCGGCTTGATGCTGGGCGAGCATGCCCGGCCGCAGGTGCCGATGGACAAGGTGATCGCCTTCGAGCTCGAAATCCTCGGCAGCCACGGCATGCAGGCCTACCGCTACAACGCGATGATGGAGATGATCCGCACCGGCAAGCTGAAGCCCGAATTGCTGGTCGGCAAGAAGATCAGCCTAGATGAAGCGCCCGCCGCCCTGATGGCGATGGGCGGCTTCGAGGGCATCGGCATCGGGGTGGTGACGAGGTTTTAGCAGGCGTCGCGGCGAATATTCGCGCTTATTATGCTTGCAGTATTTTTCTTAGGAACATAAAGTGAACAAGAGATTGGGATAAGCCAACGAATGTCGGGTTGAGGGCAATGAGGCTTGCTTCGTACTTATTTTTGTTTGCGTTGCTGGTTTCTACGGCTGATGCGGCTGCTGCAGAGAAAGTAAGCCATGGGGCCACTCCAGATTGGCCACCCGCCCCTGCAGCATCGCCAGGGTGGGATGCTCCGCGCTTTGAGAAATATCTCGCAAAGCTTAGCCCTGAGGGCTCTAGAGCGAAGCCTCGCTTCAACGGATCAAACTGGACGCCGGAAACCAAGGCCAGGATTAGGGAGGCGGTGAAATCCGGCTACAATTTCGCCGGACATTATACGATCGTCGAAATGGGATGCGGTACTGAATGTAAATCAGCTTGGATTGTCGACGGACGAAGCGGCGCGATCCACGCCTTCCCATTGGGTGGCGAAGGCACAAGCAGCCTGAAACTGGTCTATAATGTGAAAAGCCGATTGATAAAGTCCGCATGGCTTAACAGCGAAAAGGTTCTGTGCAGGCAGCAAGATTTCGATTGGGACGGCAAGGATTTCAATAACATTGTTGGCATGGACCATACCGACAAAGGCACCTTCTTTCGATGCGACGTTCTCGATTCGAGCGTATCGATGGAGTGGCCGTCCGATGAGGCGAAGACATCACCAAGCGAAGAATTGCGCTTCGAAACCTTTCCGGCGAGGGTTTTTCAAAACGGACCCGTTAAGTTGCCTCAGTTTGACGGCAGAGACCGCGGGGCGCGGGAATACCGCACAAGGATATCAGATGCGATGAAATCCGGTGCTAATTTTGCCGGGCACTACAGGATTGTCGAAATCGGATGTGGTACGGGTTATTCATGCGTTTATATCGCAGACACAAATAGTGGAAAAGTTTGGGATTTCCCACTGGGCGGCATGGAATACTTGAATTTAGATTTGAAATACTCGCCGGATAGTCGCCTGATAAAGGCCCGGTGGATAGACGGACTAAATGGCGATCAGGCTGACTGTGCGGAGTCGGTCGCTGAATGGGATGGTCGCAGCTTCAACAGCTTCGGTAAGACGCACCGCGGAGTGGCCGACGAAACCTATTGTTCGTTTGAACCACCCCAAAACGAGTAGGATCGAGCAAGAACCAATCGCACTCGCCTCCCCTACCGCGCGAACTTCTTCGCCCCGAACACGCAGGCCACGACGCCGAGCGTGACGACCACCATCATCGGGCTGACCTTTTCGTGCAGCAGGCTCGCCGCCAGCGCCAGGCCGAAGAAAGGCTGCAGCAGCTGCAGCTGCCCGACGGCGGCGATGCCGCCTTGCGCCAGGCCGCGATACCAGAACACGAAACCGATCAGCATGCTGAACAGCGAGACATAGCCGAGGCCGATCCACGCGCCCGAACCGATGGCGGCGAAGGATGGCGGCAGCGTCGCGAAGCTCAACGCCAGCATGACCGGCAGCGACAGCGCCAAGGCCCAGCAGATCACCTGCCAGCCGCCGAGCTTGCGCGACAGCTTGGCTCCTTCGGCGTAGCCCAGCCCGCAGGCGATGATGGCGGCGAGCATCAGGCCGTCGCCGACCGGCGACGCGGTCACGCCTTGCGCCAGGGCGAAGCCTGCGACCAAAGCGCTTCCCAGGCACGAGAACAGCCAGAAGGCCGGGCGCGGACGGTCGCCGCCGCGCAGCACGCCAAAAATCGCGGTGGCCAGCGGCAGCAGGCCGACAAAGATGATGGAATGCGCCGAGGTGACATGTTTCAGCGCCAGCGCCGTCAGCAACGGGAATCCGACCACGACCCCCAGCGCAACGACGACGAGCGAGATCAAGTCGCTGCGCTCCGGACGCTTCTCGCGAAACAGCAGCAGCATCGCAATCCCGAGCAGACCGGCGATCGCCGCCCGGGCCGACGTCAGGAAGGTCGGGTCGAAATCCATCACCGCCACCCGCGTCGCCGGCAGTGACCCGCTGAAGATCAGCACCCCGATGAAGCCGCTGAGCCAGCCGTCGAAACTCTTTTCCATGATCCGCTCCGTTTGCGCTTCCGTACCGGCGCGGGCCATGGTGTTGCCAGGTACAATGGAGTACAATTTGACAAAACTGTAATGGCCTACAGAGAAGTACAGATGGACGCATCAGGCCCAAATGCCAGTGGCGCCACCCTCGTCGAAACCGTCATGGCGGCAATCCGCCAGCGGATCGCGGCGCGCATGCTGACGCCCGGAGCCCGCCTGCCGTCGATACGGGCCATGGCCAGATCCATGCAGGTTTCAAAATCGACCGTGGTCGAAGCCTATGAGCGCCTTGCGGCGGAAGGCACGATCCGTTCGCGGCCTGGCTCCGGCTTCTACGCCGCCGGCCAGCTCGCGCCATTGTCGCTCGCCGAGATCGGCCCACGGCTGGACCGAGCCGTCGACCCGCTCTGGGTGTCGCGGCAATCGCTCGAAGCGGGCGAGGAGATGCTGAAACCCGGCTGCGGCTGGCTGCCGGCGTCCTGGATGCCGCAGGCCGCCTTGCGCCGGGCGCTGCGCACCGCTGCCCGTGCTGACGACGTGGCGCTTGCCGATTACGGCACGCCGCTCGGCCTGCCGTCGCTGCGCCAATTGCTGGCAAGGCGCATGGCCGACCATGGCGTCGAGGCCTCGCCGGACCAGATCATGCTGACCGACTGCGGCACCCAGGCGATCGACCTTCTGTGCCGCTTCCTGATCGAGCCCGGCGATGCGGTCCTGGTCGACGATCCCTGCTATTTCAACTTCCATGCGCTGCTGCGCGCGCATCAGGCCAAGGTTGTCGGCGTGCCTTACACGCCTTCGGGGCCGGACATCGAGCTTTTCGCCGAGGCGCTCGCCGAGCACCGGCCACGCCTCTACATCACCAATTCCGGCATCCACAACCCGACCGGCGCGATCCTGTCGCCGGTCACCGCGCATCGGCTTTTGAAGCTCGCCGACCAGGCGGACCTCACCATTGTCGAGGACGATATCTTCGCCGACTTCGAGCATAGCCCTGCTCCGAGGCTCGCGGCCTTCGACGGGCTGCAGCGCGTCGTCCAGATCGGCTCCTTCTCCAAGACGCTGTCGGCCTCGGTGCGCTGCGGCTTCATCGCCGCGCCCCGCGACTGGATGGAGGGGCTTACCGATCTCAAGATCGCCACGACATTCGGCGGCGCGCGGCTATCCGCCGAGCTGGTGCTGACCCTGTTGAAGGACGGCAGCTACCGCAAGCATGTCGAGCAGTTGCGCACGCGCCTGTCGCGCGCCATGGCCGAGACCGGCGGCAGGCTGAAGGCGATGGGCATCGTTCCCTGGATCGACCAGCCAGCCGGCATGTTCCTATGGTGCCGGCTGCCCGACGGCATCGACGCTGCCGATATCGCCCGCCATGCGCTCTCGGACAATGTCGTGCTGGCGCCCGGCAATGCCTTCAGCCTGTCGCACACCGCCGGCCGCTTCATGCGCTTCAACGTCGCGCAATGCTGGGATCAGCGCATCTTCGGAGCGCTTGAGAAAGCGATGTCGGCATCGCGCCGCAACAAAGCTGCATAGATGACTTTGATCAGCCTGATGAACCGACGCCGCCAGGTCTGTCGAGATTCAGGTCAGGCCGAGTCGAAAATGGTGGGTTCCGAGAACCGGAGCGGAGCGTACTTGAAGTACGTGAGCACCGGAAGCGCAGGAAGCCGCCATTTGCAGACCGGCCTCACCTGAATATCGGCGGACCTAACCTGCCCGTTTGCGGCGCTCATACATCATCACCAGCGTCTCGGCGGTCAGCGCCGGCTTCTGCTCGCCTTCGATCTCGACGGTGTTGGCGGCCTTCATCAGATACTGGCCGGGGCCGCGATCTTCCATGGAAAGCAGTGTGGTGCGCAGCCTGATGCGCGCGCCGGCCTTGACCGGCGCCAGGAAGCGCACCTTGTCGAAGCCGTAGTTGAAGGCGGCCTGCGTGTTTTCCGGCACGATGCCCATCTCCAGCGCCAGCGCGCCGATGATCGACAAGGTCAGATAGCCATGCGCGATCGTGGTACGGAACGGGCTCTGCCGTTTCGCCCTTTCCGGATCGACATGGATCCACTGGTGGTCGCCCGTGCATTCGGCGAACTGGTCGATGCGCTGCTGGTCGACCATCGTCCAGTCGGACACGCCGAGCTCCTGCCCGGACATCATGCGCAACTGCTCGAAGGTCGGCGGCGTTCTCGGCCGTGTTTCCGTCATTCCGGCTTTCCCATCACTCTTGCCTGTCTCCCGACCATGAAGCGGCGGCCTCTGTCAATTCGCCGCCCCGCGATTTTCGCCGGTAGAGTTGATGCTTTGGGGCAGGCCGAGAACGCTCGGACGCCTGCGCCGGTTGCATCGGATATCGGTCGGTGATGGGTCCGAAATCGCCAGGTAGCCTATTTCTTTTCGTAGCCGGCGCGGATTTCCGCCATCGCATCCCGGATCCGGTCGCGCAGGATCTCGACCGATTCGGTGCTGGATTTGCGCACAAGGTCGGCCACTTCGCTGGCATTCTTCAGCGTCGTCTCGAACGACCTGCGGGCAAACTCCGCCTGCTTGCTCATCAGGTCCTGCGGATTGCCGGGCGTCTGATAGTTCTGCGCCATCCGCGTGATCTCATGCATGGCATTCTGGACCATCTCATGCTGCCTCGCCAGCACCGAGGATGCGCCGGCCGCACTTGCCCTCGCCGATTTTTCCAGGGCTTCGAGGTTTTTGCGGTGATGGTCGAGGATCGCCTGGACGTCGACATTCGGCAGCTTGAGGTCGCGGCCGAACCTGCTGAACATGTCGAGGAACGAGTCCGATTCCGGTTGTCTTGCCATGCCCTGCCTCCCTGCCGGCCGCCATGCGGCGCCCTTGAAGGAGAATAGTGCTCCTTGGGCCAGCGTCAATTGACGAGGAACAGCCGCTCCGCCGTATGGAGCGCCAGCCCGGCAAGCCCGCCGACGATCATGCCGTTGAAGCGGATATATTGCAGGTCCCTGCCGATATTGGTCTCGATCAGCCGCGTCAGCTGCGCCAGGTCCCAGCGCTTGACCTGGTCGGCGATGAATGTCGACACCCCGCTCTTCTGGCTTTCCACGAACGAAGCCAGCGCCACGACAAAACCCTGGTTCATGTCGGCCCTGATCTGGGCGTCGTCGGCCAGATGCCTGCCGACCTCGACGAACATGTTGGCGAGGTGCTCGCGGATCGTCGAATTCGGCGCATTGACGTCCTGCTCGATGAACAGGCGCAGGCTCGTCCACGCATCGCCGGCCAGCGCCCGCACTTCCGGACGGCCGAGGAAATCGCGCTTCAGCTTCTCGGCGCGCCTTGCATATTGTTTCGAGGTCCTGAGCCGCTCGATGAAGCCAAGCACGAAACCGTCGAATTCGGCACGCATCGGATGGTTGGGATCGGCCCTGACCTCATCGAGCAGCGAGCCTGCCGAAGCGACGATCTTCTTCAAAAGATAGGCGTCGGCGCGAAACAGGTTGAACAGCGACGGCAGTTCCTCGCGGATCTTTTCACGCATCGTTACCAGCGCCTGCTCGTCATTGAGGAAACGTCCGACGACTCGGATGAACTCGTCGAACAGCTTTTGGTGGCGGCGATCGTCGGTCAGCGCTGACAAAAGATCGGCCGCGAGCGGCGCCAGGGGCACCTTCTCGATCTGCTCCAGCATGCGGCTGGTGACGAAGTCACGGAGACCTGATTGTTCCACCGCCGTCAATGTCTGCGGCACCAGGCGTACGACGAATCGCGACAGATCGGAGGCGCGTTCGGCGTCGGCCAGCCAGTCGGCGACCAAAGCGGCGAAATCGACCTCGGTGAGCTTCTCGCGCACCGGCTCCGGCGCCAGGAAATTGGCCTCGATGAAGCGGCCGAGATTGTCGGCGATCCGGTGCTGGTTCTCCGGAATGATGGCCGTGTGCGGGATCGGCAGCCCGAGCGGCCGCCGGAACAGCGCCACCACGGCATACCAGTCGGCGAGGCCGCCGATGGTCGCCGCCTCGGCGAAGGCCGCGACGAAGCCGAGCCACGGATGGCCGCCCTCGAAGGATTTGGCGAGCGCAAAGACGAGGACGCACAGCGCGAGCGCCGCGGCGGCGACGAACTTGGTCCGCCGCAACGCCGAGAGCTTCGCCTTGGCATCGGCGTCGAATCGAACCGGCGCGAGGGCCGAAGCTGACTGTGGCATGGAAAGGCCGTTTCCTGTTTGCACCCGCTTCTATCTAGTGGCTGCGCCGGCAAAACGCTCGTTCGAAGCGCGGGAGCACCAATCTGCGCCGGCATGCACAAAAAGTTGACACGATTATTCAGCTATGTGCCGGTCCAGTCTGGAATTGTTCCAAACTATGGGCCATATTCGGCTTCAAGCTAATATTTCGCGAGGATACCATGCGGCTCACGCGCCAGACCAATTATGCGATGCGCATCCTGATGTATTGCGCCGCTAACACTGAAAGGCTGAGCCGCATCCCCGAGATCGCCGCCGCCTATTCGGTGTCCGAGCTGTTCCTTTTCAAGATCCTGCAGCCGCTGGTCGAGGCCGGCCTGGTCGAGACCGTGCGCGGCCGCAACGGCGGGGTGCGGCTCGGCCGCGCGGCGGAACAGATCAACCTGTTCGATGTCGTGCGCGTCACCGAAGAGAGTTTCGCCATGGCCGAATGCTTCGAGAACGACGCAGCCGAATGCCCGCTGGTCGACAGCTGCGCCCTGAATTCGGCGCTGCGCGAGGCGCTCAACGCCTTCTTCGCCGTGCTTTCCCGCTACACGATCGCCGACCTCGTCGCCGCGCGCCCGAATGTGCGCAGCCTGCTCGGCATCGACCTTCTCGAGCAGCGCGCCCCGGCAGCCTAAGCCACCGACTGCGGCAGCACGAACGGCACGCTGCCGGCGGGCAGAGCACCAACCTTCAGCCTGCAGTCAAACACCTTTTCGATCATCTCGTCGTTCAGCACGTCCGCCGGCGACCCCGCGGCCGCCAGCTGGCCGCCATGCAGCACAAAAATTCGGTTGGCATACATGGCCGTCAGATTGAGGTCGTGCAGGATCGCTACCACGCCGCCGCCGCGCCGGGCAAAATCGAGCGCGATGTCCATGATGATGAGCTGGTGCTTGATGTCGAGGCTGGAGACCGGCTCGTCGAGGAACAGATAGCGCGGCCGCCCTTCGAGCACCGGCGCCCAGACCTGGCAGAGCACGCGGGCAAGCTGCACGCGCTGCTGCTCGCCGCCGGAAAGCTCCTGGTAGAAACGGCCGGCAAAGCCGTCGAGATCCACCCGCGCCAGCGCCCGCTCGGGCAAACGCGCATCCTCGCCGGGCAGCACGCCGGAGCGTCCGCCGATCAGGCCGAGGCGAACGATCTCGCGCACGGTGAACGGGAAGGACAGCGTCGTGGCCTGCGGCAGCACCGCGCGCAGCGTGGCTGCCTCGACCGGCTTCATGACCGACAGATCGCGGCCGTTGAGGGTGACGGTGCCGGTATAGGCGAGCTCGCCCGTCAGCGCCTTGAGCAAGGTCGTCTTGCCGGATCCGTTTGGCCCGACGAGGGCTGTTACTTCGCCGGGCCGCGCCGCGAAATCGACATGGGAGACGATGCGCTTGCCGCCGATCGCCACCGTGATGTCGCGCGCTTCGATCATGGCGACCTCATAGATCAACGACGCCGCGCTTGCGCAGCAGGATCCAAAGGAAGAACGGCGCGCCGGCGACCGCGGTGACGATGCCGATCGGCAGTTCGGCCGGCGCGACGATGGTGCGGGCGACCGCGTCGGCGATGAGAAGCAGCGATGCACCGAGCAGGGCCGAGGCCGGCAGCAGATAACGGTTGTCCGGCCCGATCGCCAGCCGCAGGACATGCGGCACGACGATGCCGATGAAGCCGATGCCGCCGCTGACCGCGACCGATGCGCCGACCGCCGCCGACACGCCGACGATGGCCGTGTATTTCAGCCGCTGCACCGCAATGCCGAGATGGCCCGCGGTCGCTTCGCCCAGCGCCAGCGCGTTGAGGCCGCGCGACAGGAACGGCGTCGCCGATAGCGCCAGCGCGATCACCGGCCCCACGGTGCCGATCTTCGGCCATGTCGCGCCCGCAAGCGAGCCGAGCTGCCAGAAGGTCAGGTCGCGCAGTTGTCGGTCGTCGGCCATGAAGATGAGGATGCCCGTCAGCGCCATGGCAAGAGCGCTGATGGCGATGCCGGCAAGCAGCATCGTGGCGACCGACGTCCTGCCCTGGCGCGTGGCGATGGCGTAAAGCAGCAACGTCACCGCGAGCCCGCCGCAGAATGCCGCGAGTGGCAAAGCGAGCGTGCCCAGCGCAAGCGTGACGGGCGCAAGCCAGGTCGTGCCGACCACGATGATCGCCACCGCACCGAGACTGGAGCCGGCGGAGACGCCGATAAGGCCGGGATCGGCAAGCGGGTTGCGGAACAGCCCCTGCATCACCGCGCCGCAGACGGCGAGCGCCGCGCCAATCAGCACACCGAGCAGCACGCGCGGCATGCGGATGTCATAGACGATCAGCCGGTCGCGCGCCGCAAGCGCCGCGTCGGCAGGCATGGTGCTCGTAAACCAATCGCGGATGACGCGGACTGCGGAGGCGTCGGAGGCGCCCGATGTCAGCGACAGGAATACGGAAAGGGCCAGCGCCAGGCACAAGAGCGCTATGACGAACCTTGCCCGGGCCGAGCGATCGCCATCGACCGCCATCACCCTGCCCGCCCCGGCAATGGACTGTTCGGCCATCGCCACTCAGTCCGCAACCTGGTTGCCATAAAGCGAAACGGCAAGATCATGGATGGCTTCGGCGGTGCGCGGCCCGAAGCCGAGCAGGTAACCGCCCGCCATGCTGATCATCTTGCGGTCGGCGCCCGCCGGTGTTGAAGCGACGGCAGGGTTGGCGAACAGCTCCTCTTCCGAGATCGGCGGTCCGCCGCCCTTCATCGTCAGGATGACGTCCGGCCTGGCGCTGACGATCGCCTCGTCGGTCATCGACTTGTAGCCGGAAAAACCCTCGACCGCATTGACCGCGCCGGCCAGCTTGACGATGCCGTCGGCCGCCGTGTCGCTGCCGGCGGCAAGGATCTTGCCGCCCTGCGTCGACAGCACGAACAGCACGCGCTTGCGATCCTTAATCGCAGCCGTCTGCTTTTCGGCCGCCGTCAGCTTCGCGTCCGTCTCGGCGGCGAGCTTCTCCGCCTTGGCCTCGACCCCCAGCGCTTTTCCCACGACGCGGATCTTTTCGAGAATGCCCTCATGATTGTAGTTGTCCGGCACCTCGACGAAAGGCACGCTCGACTTCTTCAGCACGTCGACCGCTTCTTTCGGGCCGCTGCCCTGCAGCGCCAGGATCCCGGTCGGATTGACAGACAGGACGCCCTCGGGCGACAGCGCGCGCATATAGCCGACATCCGGCAGCTTCGCCGCCGCCTCGGGATAGCTGCTGGTCGAGTCGCGGGCGACGAGGCGGCCTTCCTCGCCGAGCGCATAGACGATCTCGGTGATCGAGCCGCCTATGGAAGCGATCCGCGAGCTGTCCGAAAAGACTGTCATGCCTTCGTCCGCCTTGGCCGGCTGCAGGGCGACGGCAAGCAGGACGCCGAGCATCGGCGCGAGCGCTGCCCGGAAACTGAGAGCAAAGCGCATTGGGTGCTACCTCCTCACGCAGCGGTCGGATTGGGAATGCGGGGCAGGTTCTCGGCGAGAAAACGCCAGTCTTCCCGCTCGCCTTCGCCTTCATGGCGCTTGCCGAAGAACTGGATGATCATGCCGCCATTGGCGTCATAGGCCTCCAGCGAGGTGACATGGCCGTCCTTGGTGGGTTTGCGCACCGCCCAGACTTCGCGGATGTGGTCGGTCCTCAGATGCAGATGGAAAGTCTCGTCGAGCACGTTGAGCCACGGACCCATCGGCTTGACCGACTTGATCGGGCCGGAATGGATCTGGATGCAACCGCGGTTGCCGACGAAGCACATGATCGGCATCTCGCTTGCCGCAGCGTGGTGGAACATGGCGATGACCGCATCATTGTCGAGCAGCCAGGCATAGTCCTGGCCCACCATGCGCACCGCCTCGCGGCGGCTGAGCTTCAGCGTCTTCAGCATGCCGAAGAACTGATGCACGTCGGTAAGCCGGCTCCAGCGGTCGCGCAGATCGCCGATCGAGGCAGCCGCGCCCCGCCCTTCATCCTCTCCTTCCGCGGCGCTTGGGAGGATCGCGATGGTCGGTTCCTGGTTCGACGATTCGAGGCTCGCCACCAATTTCTGGTAGGCATAGAGGTTGGATGCGGGCTTCAGATGCACCTTGTGCACCGCCTCGCCCGCCGCGTCGAAGAACTGCAGGCTGCGGCGGATCTCGCCGCCGTCGCGCTTTTCGACGGCAAAGCCATGCGCCCAGACCTTCGGGAAGATGCGCAGGTCGATGTTTTCGCCAAGCACCATGGCGTTGTGGTTGCCGGTCACGACCTTGTCGTAGACGCCGATCTTCTCGTGCACGGCGCTTTCGTTTCGGGTCAGCGCCATCACCTCGCCGACCGCCTCGAGCCCGGTCAGCAGATCGCTGACACGGGGCTCGACACGGACAGTGCCGAAGCCGCAGTGCGCTGCAACCAGTTCCGCTTCCGAAATGCCCAATTGCGCCGAGAGATCGCGCTCCCGCATTTTCGGATTTTCTTCTCGCGCCCGCCGGATTTCCTCCGGCGACGGCTTAACGCGCTGGTCCATTTCGCCCATCTGTATCGTCTGATCTCTGCTCGTCTGCCGCCCGCCGGTTCCGATCACTTGTTGAGGATCAGCTTGCCCTGGCGGGTGATCTTCAGGCGGTAGAGCGCGCCGTGATGCTCGATGCCGATCTCGTGCTCGCCCTGGAACAGCGTGTTGCTGGAGAGCGTCCTCACCGCCAACGGTACCCTTTCGTAACGCATCTGCGTGTCTTCCGGGCGGCGGACGCGATAGCGGAAATCGTTGGGATTGTGCGTGTTCATCGGGTCGGTCCTTTCCTCTGACGGCCACCTTGGCCGCAGCCTCATAAAATGCCGATTCAATTCTTGACTCTAATAATCATGTTTACTAGGTCGTGCATTACCGGAGTAAATGAGTCAAGATTTAAGACGCCGGATGTGATCAAAAATGCGAGCGAGCCAACGGCCAGCCAGCTGCGAGCCTGAAATCTGGAGTTGGGGCAATGGGGTTGGCGACTTGGGGACGGACGGGCCTTGCAGGCAATAGTGCGGGGCCGGGCTTTCGATCGATTGCAAAGACAATCGCCGCATTGATGGCCGGAGCGGCGGCGATCGCGCTCAGCGCGCCCGCCGCGCAAGCGCAGCAAGCCGCGCAGCCGGCCAACCAGCAGCAGTCCGATCAGAAAAAGAACGCCGACGAGAAGGCCGCGGCCGAAGGGACGCTGCTCGACAAGATCCTCGTCATCAGCCGCACGGGCGAAACGGCGATCCAGTCGCTGGCTTCCGCCAGCCATGTCGACCAGGAGCAGCTCGACCGCCGCATGGCGACGACGCCGAACGAGATGCTGCTCGGCGTGCCGGGCGTCGCCGTCCAGGCCGACGCGCGCCGCGTCAGCTCCAGCATCAACATCCGCGGATTGCAGGATTTCGGCCGTGTCGCGGTGATCGTCGACGGCGCAAGGCAGGATTTCCAGCGCTCGGACCATGGCACGCAGTCGACCTTCTATGTCGATCCCGAGCTGATCAAATCCGTCGACGTCATCCGCGGCCCGACCGCCAACACCTATGGCTCCGGCGCCATCGGCGGCGTCGTCTTCTTCGACACCAAGGACGCGGCGGATTTGCTCAAGCCGGAAGAGACCTGGGCCGGATCACTGACCGGACGCTATGAAAGCAACGGCAAGGGCTGGACCACCAGCGCGACCGGCGCTTACCGGATCAACGAGAACTGGGACGTTCTCGGCAACATCGTCTACCGCGACTATGGCGACTACAAGAACGGCGGCGGTGACACCGTTGCCGGCACCGGGTTCGACGTGCTGAGCGGCTTGCTCAAGACCACCATCCGCTCGACCGAGAACAGTGAATTGAAATTAGGTTGGGTCGGCTCGAAGGACGGCTGGACCGAGACCAGCGGCGGCGTGCCGGCGAACGACGTCGACCTGAAGTCGAACACGTTCACCGCCCGCTACAACATCACCGACGATGCCAGGAGTTGGCTCGACCTCCACATCAACGCCTCCTACAACAGAACCAATCTCGACCTGACGACGCTTACTGCGCAGAACCGCTTCGATCCGGTGACCGGCCTGCCCGTGCTGCTGCCCGCCGGCTCGCTGTCGACCTTCGATGTCGGCACGACCGGCATCGACATCTGGAACACGTCGCGCTTCGAGACGGCGAGCGTCGCCCACGAACTGACCTATGGCGGTGACTGGGTTGGCGACGACGTCGATACCGGCGGCACGGCCGGCGGCGACTCCTTCTACACGCCGTCGGGCAAGCGCAACGTCTCCGGCGCCTACATCCAGGACAAGCTGACTTGGGAGTGGCTCGAGGTCATTGGCGGCCTGCGCTACGACCATTACAGTCTGAAGGACGACACGAATGAGACCTCGGGCGACCGAGTATCGCCGCGCATCACGGTCGGCGTCTCGCCCTTCGAAAACGCCGGACTGGCCGGCCTGCAATTCTACGGGACCTATGCGGAAGGTTACCGCTCGCCCTCGCTGACCGAGACGCTGATCAGCGGCAACCATCCGGCCGGGGTCAGCTTTCCCTTTCTGTCCAACCCGAACCTGAAGCCCGAGACCGGCAAGACCGTCGAGTTCGGCGTCAACTACCAGCAGAACGACGTCGTCGAGGGCGGCGACGCGCTACGGCTCAAGGCAGCCTACTTCCACAACAACGTCGACGATTACATCGACGGCGTGACGCTCTCGCCCTTCGATCCAACCAGCGGCTGCCCGTTCGGCCCGGGCATTCCAATCTGCTTCCAATACCAGAACTTCGCCAAGGCCAAGATCGACGGCTTCGAGGTGGAAAGCGTCTATGACGCCGGCTGGGGCTATGCCGGCCTGTCGGCCTCCATCATCGACGGCCACACCATCTCCTATGAAGGCGAGCGCGCCGACCTCGCGACCATCCCCTCCTCGCAGGTGACGGCCCAGCTCGGCCTGCGCTTCCTCCAGGACAAGCTGACCGTCGGCGGCGAGTTCCAGTACAACGGCAAGCCCAAGGGCAATCCGGTTGCCAAGGATTTTACGCTGGTCAACGCCTTCGCCAGCTACCAGGCGACGGATAATCTCAAGCTCGACTTCCGCGCCGACAATCTGTTCGACGTCAAATACACCAACCCGCTCAACGGAAGCACGACCGCCGTCCTCTATGAGCCCGGCGTCACGCTGAAACTGGCGGCAACCATGCGTTTTGGGGGCTGAGGAATGAAAAGCTTGACGGCATCGCTTCGTTTGCTGACCTCGGCGCTGGCGATGTCGCTCGGCCTGGCGCCGGCGTGGGCCCAGTCCACGCCGGCTCCGGCCTAAGGCGCTTTCGGCGTATAGCGATGGGATTGCATCCGGCCATTCCACATGGCGCCGTGGCGAGGCCTGCATCCGGCCCAGCGCCATGGGCGGCAACCGATCTTGATTTGACAACTCCTTGTCGCGTGCGGCAGGTCTCGGCGCGAGACATGCAGGACATCAATCACCGTTCCGATGCAGGCAGTGAACCGGCGATCAAGCCGGACGCGCCGCTCATGCAGACGCGGCAATCCGCGGGAGACCGCAGATGGGCAGTGGCGATCATCGCCTCCGGCCTGCTCCATGGCGCCTCCGCGGCGGCGTTTCTGATCGCACCCGCGGGGACATTCGATCCTGCGGACGCGATCAGGGCTGAGGGCGCCGACCAGTCCGGCGCCAACGTCATCGGCAGCGCCTTGGACGACCAGGCGTCTGGCGCGGTGGATGTTACCCTGGTCCCGGATCCGCAGCCGGTGAAGCGCCAGGCCGCGAAACCCGCTCCGCCGGCCGAGGCGACGCAGCCGGCAAGTGAGCAAGTGGCGCGCCAGCCTCCGCCGGAAGCCGTCAACGAGCCGGCCTCGGATATCCTGGCGGCCGCCACACCGCGCCAGGATGATCAGAGCGTCCCCACGGACAGCAAGCCGACGCCTGCGATCGAGCCGCAAAGCCCACAAGCGCCTCCTGCCGAGCCCGAGCAATCGCCGGTCCCGAGCGCGACATCGAGCGCATCAGCCGCGCCGGCGGGGCCAAGCGAAACCGTTGAACCGCGAGGCACGGCGGATGGCGATACGCGCGACGCGCCGGTCGTCGCCAGCAAGGGCAAGAAACAGGCCGCCGGCAATGCCCTGGAATCCCGCTACAGCGGTGAAATCCAGAAGAAGCTTGCCCGCGCCAACCGTCGCGTTTCCAAATCGATCCAGGCCAAGGCTCGCAACAATGCCAGGGTGGTTTTCGTCGTCGCGGCCGACGGCAGCGTCAGCGACCTGCAGCTCGCCGAAAGTTCAGGGTCCGCCGAGCTCGATCAGTTCGCTTTGACTCTGGTGCGCAAGCAGGCACCGTTCCCTCCCATTCCGCCCGAGACCGGGAGATCGAGCTGGGTGTTCAAGGCGCGGATCGGCCCCTTTTAAAACCTTCCCATCCTAAGAATTCGTCCATTTCGAAAGGAAGCCAATGTACATCGCCATGAACCGCTTCAAGGTCCAGAACGGCTCGGAAGAAGCATTCGAGAATGTCTGGAAGAACCGCGATTCAAGCCTCTCCGAAATGCAGGGTTTTAAGGAATTCCACCTGCTGCGCGGCCCGGTCAATGAGACCGAGGGCTACACGCTGTTCGCCTCGCACACGGTCTGGACAAGCCAGGAGGATTTCGTCGCCTGGACGAAATCGGAGAACTTCCGCGCCGCCCATCGCAATGCCGGCGGCTCGAAGGTGCACTATCTGGGCCACCCGCAGTTCGAAGGATTCTCGGTCGTCGAAGGCGCTTGAACATGCCTTTGCCAACGAGACTGTTTCGCGCCAGCTAGTTTCTCGACACAGGGATTCTCAAAGTTGTCGGCGGGTCAATCTCGTCATCCACGGGCGAAGCAGCCGCGAAGCGGCGTCGCGGAGACCCGAGGATCCATTCCGTGACCTTTATCGAAGGGTGCAGCGGAGCAGAATTCTGCACCGCGGCGGCGCTCGAACGTTACGGAATGGATCCTCGGGTCTACGCGCGTCGCTTCGCTCCTTGCTCCGCCCGTGGATGACGATCGCGATGAGCGTTCCGGCCAATCGCCAAGGCATGTAACTGCCTAAGCAGACATAGCCGACTGGCCAAAATCGCCGTACTGGGAACTATGCTGCGGCGAGCAAACTGGCGTTCCCGCCCGCCGCCGTGGTGTCGACGCAGACCGCGCGTTCATGCGCATAGGCCGCCGGGTTGAGCACCTCGCTGACCAGCGGGACGATCGGCCCGGAGCGCTCGGCAATCACCTTGCGCACGATGCGCGCCGCCTCCGGCGTGCCGGAGAAGGCGACGACATCGACGCGCAGCGAACGCGCCTCGACCGGATCGGGCCGGCCGTCGATCGCCGCCAGCGGCAGGCCCTTGCCGGTCAGCGCCGACAGCGCCGCCGGCGCGCCCGGCGCCACGGCCAGCACCGCATTGCCGGCCGCAAGCGCCTGGATCGTCTGGGCAAGCAGCGTCTCGGCATCCGGACCGAGGCACAGCACTCGGCCACGCGGTGCCAGCGACAGCGTGTTGGCCTCGCCGGTCGGCCCGGGCAGGTCGACCTGGCCGAAATCGAGGCTGGCAGCTGCGGCGATCGCCGCCGCGCCCTTGCCGCGCAGATGCTTCCTCAGGATCGCCACGCGGTCCGGCCGCGTCGACCAGCCGCCCAGCGCCGGATCCGGCAGATTGTCGGCAAGCTCGGTCGCGGTCACCTTGTGGCCTTCCCCAAGCTCGGTACCGGCCTCAGGCCCCTTGCGGAAGCGGCGCAGATAATGCGGTCCGCCGGCCTTCGGGCCGGTGCCTGAAAGCCCCTCGCCGCCGAAGGGCTGCGAACCGACGACGGCGCCGATCTGGTTGCGGTTGACATAGATGTTGCCGGCATGGATGCCATCGACAAAATGCTGAACACGCCCCTCGATGCGGGTGTGCAGGCCGAAGGTCAGCCCATAGCCCTTGCGGTTGATGGCGGCGATCACCGCGTCGATCTCGTCGGCGTCGAAGGTCGCGACATGCAGCACCGGGCCGAACACCTCGCGCTCCATCTCCTCGATACCTTTGACCCGGAAGACATGCGGCGCGACGAAACGGCCGCTTGTCGGCGCTTCCAATTTCGCGATCAGCCTGCCTTCCAGCCCCTTCTTCTTGCAATAGTCGCTGATCGAAGCTTGCGCCTCGTCGTCGATGACAGGGCCGACGTCGGTCGAGATGGCCCAAGGATTGCCGACATTGAGCGCTTCCATCGCGCCCTTCAGCATCTCCAGCATCTTCTTTTCGACGTCCTTCTGCACGTAGAGAACGCGTAGCGCCGAGCAGCGCTGGCCGGCGCTCTGGAAGGCCGAGGCGAGGATGTCGCGCACCGCCTGTTCCGGCAGCGCGGTGGAATCGACGATCATTGCATTCAAGCCGCCCGTTTCGGCAATCAGCATGGCGTCCGGCGCAGCGGTCTCGGCCAGTTGCCTCTCGATCAGCTTGGCGACCTCGGTCGAGCCGGTGAAGCAGACGCCGGCAATGCGCGGATCGGCCGTCAGTGGCGCACCGACCGAGGCGCCATCGCCCGGCAAAAGCTGAATGACGTCTTCCGGCACGCCGGCCTCGCGAAGCATTTCCACGGCGCGGAAGGCGATCAGCGGCGTCTGCTCGGCCGGCTTCGCGATCACCGAATTGCCGGTGACCAAAGCTGCCGCGATCTGGCCGGTGAAGATCGCCAGCGGGAAATTCCACGGCGAGATGCAGACGATCGCGCCGCGCGCTTGCGTGCCAGCTTCGGCGTTGGCCGCCTCGGCCGCGTAATAGCGCAGAAAGTCGACCGCTTCGCGCACTTCGGCGACGCCGTCTGCCAGCGACTTGCCGGCCTCGCGGGTGGCGAGCGCGAAGAACTCGACCGCATTGGCCTCGTAGAGGTCGGCGGCGCGATTGAGGATCGCGGCGCGCTCGGCAACCGGACGCTTCGCCCAGGCGGGTTGCGCGTCGACGGCGATGCGCACGGCGGTCGCCACCTGCTTGGCTGCCGCCTCATGCACCGTGCCAACGATCTCGTCGGGCTTGGCAGGATTGACGATCTGGCGCGGCTGGCCGTAGCCGGCGGCGCGCGTGACCGGCTTGGCGTGCCAGCGATCCGTTCCGGCGAACGCCGCCCGCGCCTTCTCGATAGCCGCGAGCGTCACCGGATCGGTGATGTCGAAGCCCTTGGAATTGCGGCGCCCGGGGCCGAAGATCGCGGCCGGGCGCGCGATCGCCGGATTGGCGGCCGGCCCCTGCGTCTCGACCACCGCGAGCGGATCGCGCGCGATCTCCTCGGGCTCGACCTCCTCGTCGGTCAACTGGTGAACGAAGGAGGAGTTGGCGCCGTTTTCCAGCAGACGGCGCACCAGATAGGCGAGAAGGTCCGAATGCGCGCCGACCGGCGCATAGATGCGACAGCGCGTGCCCTCGGCCTGCCGCACCGTCTCGTGCAGCGCCTCGCCCATGCCGTGCAGGCGCTGGAACTCGAAGCTGTCGCGGTCCTTTGCCATCGATAGGATGGCGGCAACCGTGTGCGCGTTATGTGTGGCGAATTGCGGATAGATGCGGTCGGTCATCGACAGCAGCTTCTTCGCGCAGGCGAGATACGAAACATCGGTGTTGGCCTTACGGGTGAAGACCGGATAGCCGGACAAGCCAAGCGTCTGCGCCCGCTTGATCTCGGTGTCCCAATAGGCGCCCTTCACCAGCCGCACCATGATTTTGCGATCGTATTTCCTGGCAAGCGCATAGAGCCAGTCGATGGCGAAAGCCGCCCGCGGGCCATAGGCCTGGACAACGACGCCGAAACCGTCCCAGCCGGCAAGTTCCGGCTCTGCCAGCACGCGTTCGATGACGTCGAGCGACAGGTCAAGCCGGTCGGCCTCCTCGGCATCGATGTTGAGGCCCATGCGCGAATGCCGGGCGGCAAGCGCCAACGACAGAAGCCGCTCGGCCATCACTGGCAGCATCGTCTCGCGCTGCGCCACCTCGTAGCGTGGATGCAGCGCCGAGAGCTTGACCGAAATGCCGTGATTGTAGCGGATGTCGGGACCGTTCGACCCGGCGTCGAGCGAGGAGATCGCGTCGGCATAGGCGCGGTGGTAGCGCAGCGCGTCGGCTTCGGTGCGGGCCGCCTCGCCCAACATGTCGAAGGAATAGAGATAACCCTTCTGCGTCATCGGCCGGCCGCGCTTGACGGCCTCGGCGATGGTGCGGCCAAGCACGAACTGCTCGCCCATCTCGCGCATTGCCGCGGCGACCGCCTTGCGGATCACCGGCTCGCCAAGCCTGCGCACCATGGCGCGCAGCGTGCCTTCGATGCCGCCCTCGCCTTCGTCGAGCACTCGGCCGGTCAGCATCAGCGCCCAGGTCGAGGCGTTGACGAAGATGGAGCTCGAGCCGCCCGAATGCGCCGACCAGTCAAGCGGCGCGATCTTGTCGGCGATGAGATCGTCCATCGTCTCGGCATCGGGCACGCGCAGCAGCGCTTCGGCCAGGCACATCAGCGCCACGCCTTCCTTGGTCGACAGGCCGTAGGCCGAGAGGAAGACCTCCATCAGCCTTGGATCGGTGGAACCGCGCACCGCACGCACCAGATCGGCCGCGCGCGCCGAGATCGCCTTGCGCTCTTCGGCTGACAAGCCCGCCGCCGCCGATAGGCGCTTCACCGCCTCGTCTTCGTCGGGCAAATAATTGGCGCGGATCTGCTGGCGGATGGCGTCGAGCGGCATGTCGGGGTCCATGAAAGCGAGCGTGAGCGAACGGTCTGGCGGTCGCCGGACCGAATGGCGCAAGCTAGCACAGCTGCAGATTCCAGTCGGTCCAAAGAATTCGACATGGCAGACTGATCGATCTAACATATAGCGACTAGCCCCATCATTTCGACTGCAATTTTGATGACCGAAGACCAATTGGACCGCATTGACCGCAACATCCTGTCCGCGCTCGGGCGCGACGGTCGGCTTTCGATGTCTGAACTGGCTTTGAAGGTGGGCTTGTCGAAGACGCCGGTGCAGGCGCGCGTGAAACGGCTGGAGAAGGACGGCTATATCAGAGGCTACCGCGCCGTCATCGACCGCGAGCGCATGGGCGAAGGCCACGTCGCCTTCGTCCAGGTGAAGCTGTCGGACACCCGCTCGGCGGCGCTCGACGCCTTCAACCGCGCGGTGCAGGGCGTGCCCGAGATCGAGCAATGCCATATGATGGCGTCGAGCTTCGATTATCTGCTGAAGGTCCGCACCACCGACATCGCCGCCTACCGCCGGGTGCTCGGCGAGCGCATCTCCGCCCTGCCCCACGTCGCCCAGACGTCGACCTTCGTGGCGATGGAGACGGTGAAGGATCGCTAACCTACTCGGACAAGGTCTTGAGGAAAGCCACCAGCGCGGCCCGCTCGCGCTCGGACAGGTCGAGCGGGTGCACTTCGGAGACCCCTTCCACGCTGGGCGGCGCCTTCGAATAATGCGCCACCGCCTCCTCGAGTGTCGCGAACTGGCCGGCATGCATGTAGGGCGGCCGGCTTGCGGCCCCCCTGAGCGACGGTGTCTTGTAGGCACGCATGATTTGCGGACCGTCCTTGACCATGAAACGCAGCTCGCGGCAGGCGCTCTCGTCGCCGTCGCGGAACTTGCCGAAGCAGTTGAAAGGATCGACCCCGACCTGCGCCACCGCATCGACGCGCCCGCGGTCAGGCGGCAGGCCGTCGACCGGCGGCACGCCGGTGTTGTGGAAGGAGTTGTCGGTGAAGCGCGGGCCGTTGTGGCAGGTCACGCAATTGGCCTTGCCGATGAACAGCTTCAGCCCAAGGACTTCCTCCGGCGAGAATGCCGCGTCCCCTTCCGGCTTGGCGCCGGTCGCCAGATCGATGGCGAAGCGGTCGAAGCGCGTCTGCTCAGGCTCGATCGAGCGCTCGAAGGCGGCGATCGCCTTGCCGATATTGGCGAAGACGCGGTTGACGTCGTCTTGCCGGCCGGCAGGCATGGCGTTCCACGCCGCCTTCTCGGCATCGCTGCTGAGCGGGCTGGCGTTGGCCGGCACCGCCGAAAGATCGGGCAGCGGTCCGAAGATGCGCTCATAGCGCTCGCCGAACCGCTTCTTGATGTAATGCGCGAAGGCGGCCCGGTTGCCGGCCTGCTCGAGCGGGTTTTCAAGCGGCGTCAGCGCCTGCGCCCACAGGCTGTCGCGCCTGCCGTCCCAGAAGAACCATGGATCGCGCGCCACGCCCGCCAGCGGCATCGTGCGGCGGTTGGTGTCGCCGACGCCGACCGCCTGCGGCAGGTCGTCCTGGAACTGACGGTCGATCTTGTGGCAGGTCGAGCAGGACACCGTGCCGTCGCGGCTCATGCCGGCATCGAAGAACAGCGTCGAGCCGAGCGCGGCAGCCGCCGGCACATCCGCATACTGGTTCGTGGTGTCGGGTTTCAATGACGGCAGCGTGTTCAGCGCCAGCGACGCGATGGTCTTCTTCTCGGCGTCGCTGAACTGCGGCTCGCCGCAGCCGCCCAGCAAGGCGAGAGCGGCTAAGGCCGAGAGGCTCGCAACGCTGATCAGCCGCCTCATTGCCCGCTCACAACACGATGTTGAAGACGACGGAATCGGAGCCCGCCGCCGCCGAGATACCGAAGTGCAGCTGCCACCAGCCGCTCATCGTGAACTTCACGCCATCGATGCGGTAGCGCCCCTGGCCCAAATAGTCGGTCGCCTGCGGACTGGTCGGCAGGCCGTGATCGTGCCGCGGCATCCCGCCGGAAACGGTGATGGCCGCTCCTTCCACCGGCGCGCCGGCGGCGGTCTTCAGCGTCAGCAGCCAGGACTGCAGCTCGCCCTGCCGGACGACGCCGCGCTCCGGCTCGAAGCTCGCGACGAACAGGCCGTTCGCCGTCTTCTTCGAGCGCGACAGGTCCGGTCCGGGCGCCGATTGCGGCAGCGTCAGATAGACTGCGGCCACGATGCCGACCAGCAGCACGGCCAGACCGAGACCCGCAAGAATGTAACGCCATATCGATGCCAAGCCCGTTCCTCTTCGGCTGCTAACGTCGCGGGCCGCTTGTCGCGTCCCGCCCTGCCTGTGGGAAATCGCTTCTGGCGCAAAATTCGCCGGTAGCCAAGCATGGCGCTGCCGGCCGCAAAAAGCTACAGCAACAATATCTTAGGAAGGGATAAGCCCGCATGGCCAATGGTATCGCATCGATCGGCGAATGCATGCTGGAACTGTCGGGCCAGGCCGGCCCGAACTGGCGCATGGGTTTTGCCGGCGATACCTTCAACACGCTCTGGGCATTGCACGCCTTGAGCCCGGATCGCCCCGCGACCTATGTGACGGCCTTCGGCGACGATCCCTTCTCGCACGACCAGATCGCTTTCTTTGCCGAGAACGGCATCGGCATAGGCAACAGCCCGGTCATTGCCGGCGCGCGCCCCGGCCTTTACGCCATAACGCTTACAGGAGCCGAGCGCGCCTTCACCTACTGGCGAAGCGACGCGGCCGCGCGCCAGCTCGCCTCGGATCCGGCAGCACTGGCAAAAAGCCTTGAAAACCAGGCGCTTGTCTATTTTTCCGGAATCACCCTGGCGATTCTGGACGCAGCGGCGCGCCAAACCCTCCTCTCGGCCGTGGCGACTGCCCGCAAGGCCGGCTCGCTCGTCGCCTTCGACCCGAACTACCGGCCGCGTCTGTGGCCTAGCCGCGAGGCGGCGCAGGCCGCGATCCTGGAAGCGCTTGCGGCGGCCGACATTGCGCTGCCGACTTTTCCGGACGAGCAGATGCTGTTCGGCGATGAGACCCCGGAGGTCACAGCCAAGCGCCTGGGCAAGCTGACCGGCGAGGTCGTGGTCAAGAATGGCGAGCAGCCGGCCCTGATTGCGCTGAACGGCGCTTCACAAGCTGTCGACGCGGTGCATGTGGCTGCCCCCGTCGATACCACGGGGGCTGGCGATTCCTTCAACGGCGGCTATCTCGCCGCCCGGCTTGCCGGCCACGCGCCTGCCGACGCGACACGCCGGGCGCACAAAGTCGCCGCCGCGGTGGTGCAGGTTCGCGGTGCGCTGGCGCCGTTTGAGACCTTGCGGATCGCCTTCGACAGTTAAGCGCTATCGAAGCTTGGATGGACTTCACTTCAATATTGGAAAACTTTAGGACAAGCGGAACCGATATTCCGTCACCTGATGATAGATCTGCCCGGGCCACAGCGTCGCCTGCGGGAAATAAGGCCGGTTCGGCGCATCCGGCCAGGTCTGCGCTTCGAGGCAGAGGCCTGAAAACGCCTTGTAGCGGCGGCCGTCGAGCCCCGGCGATGTCGGCGCGACGAACTGACCACTATAGAGCTGCAGTCCCGGTTCGGTGGTCCACACTTCCATCTCGACGCCGGAATTGGCGCCTTGCACCCAGGCAGCCTGGTGCAGCGGCCCGCGGCTGGAGGCCAGGCAGTAATTCAGGTCATAGCGAAGCTGCTCGCCTTCCATTTCCATGCGCAGCGGCCGAGCCTGCCGGAAATCGTAGGGCGTGCCGTCGACCGGCTTTACCACGCCGGTCGGGATCATCTCGTCATCGACCGGCGTGTAGGCGCCGGCGTTGAGCATCAGCCGGTGGTCGAGGATGTCGCCGGCGCCGCCGTCGTCGAGATTGAAATAGGAATGCTGCGCGAGGTTGCAGAGCGTCGGCTCCTCGCAGGTCGCGGTCAGCTCCATGCTGAGCGTGCCTGGGATCTTCAGCCGATACGTGCAGGTGACGTCGAGCGCGCCGGGAAAGCCCATAGCGCCGTCCGGATCGTGCAGCGTCAGCGTTACGAAATCGCGGCCATGCAGCGAGACGGCCCATGGCCGGCGGAAAAAGCCTTCCGAGCCGCCATGCAGCGTGTGCTTGCCGAGAAAATTCTGCTCGGTCTGGAAGCGGTTGCCGGCGATGGTGAAGCGGCCGCCGCCGATGCGGTTGGCGAAGCGGCCGACGACGGCGCCAAAGAAGGCGCGGTCGGTCTCGTAGGGCTCGAATCGGTCGTAGCCCAGCACCAGCGGCGCGTCATGGCCGCTCAGCCTGAGGTCCTGAATGATGGCGCCGAGCCCGATGATGTTGGCCGTGATGCCGCCGCCGCGAATAGTGAAGCGGCGCACGGCCTCGCCCGCCTGCGTCGTGCCGAAGACCTCGCCGTCTTTCATTGCCATGCCCGAAATGTCATTTCCGATCCGTGGATTTAGGCCGGCTGCGTATCATCCGGCAAGCGCAGGGTAAGGCAATTCCAGGAAAAGTGCGCAGCGGCTTTGCGCCAAGACAAGGCGATAGAGCAGTCCACCGTTGTCTGAAACGGTGGACTGCTGGGCGCGCCTGCCCCTGTTCCGGGGATCGATATCAGAGCCCTAGGCCGCCGAAGCAGGCATATTTGGTGTCGAGATAGTCCTCGATGCCCTGATGCCCGCCTTCGCGGCCGAGACCGGATTCCTTGACCCCGCCGAACGGCGCCTCGGGCGTGGTGATCAGGCCTTCATTGACGCCGACCATGCCGTATTTCAGGCCTTCCATGACGCGGAAGGCGCGGCCGAGATCGCCGGTGTAGAAATAGGCGGCAAGGCCGAACTCGGTGTCGTTGGCCAGCGCGATCGCCTCTTCTTCGGTCTCGAACTTGAACACCGGCGCGATCGGCCCAAAAATCTCTTCCTTCATGAAGCGCATGTTCGGCGTGGCGCCAGAAATCACCGTCGGCTGGAAGAACGAACCGCCGAGCGCATGGCGCTTGCCGCCGGCGACGACCTTGCCGCCCTTCGACGTCGCATCGGCGATGAATTCTTCGACCTTCTCGACCGCCTTCTCGTCGATCAGTGGCCCCTGCTGCACGCCTTCCTCGAGGCCCGAGCCGACCTTGAGGTTGTTGCTGGCGGCAGCCAGCTTCTCGACGAATTTGTCGTAGATGCCGGCCTGCACCAGGAAGCGGTTGGTGCACACGCAGGTCTGGCCGGAATTGCGGTACTTGGCCGTGATGGCGCCGGCAACGGCGCGATCGACATCGGCGTCGTCGAAGACCAGGAACGGCGCGTTGCCGCCCAGCTCCATCGACACTTTCTTGACCGTCGCGGCCGATTTCCGGATCAGGATCTTGCCGACCTCGGTTGAGCCGGTGAAGGTGATCTTCTTGACCAGCGGGTTGGCGCAGATCTCGTCGCCGATCTCGCCGGCCGAACCGGTGACAACGTTGACGACGCCTTTCGGGAAACCGACCTCCTCGACAAGCGCGCCCCAGGCGATGCCCGAATAGGGCGTCTGCGAGGCGGGCTTGACCACCGCGGTGCAGCCGGCGGCCAAAGCCGGGCCGATCTTGCGGGCAAGCATCGAGGACGGGAAATTCCACGGCGTGATGGCTGCAATGACGCCCACCGGCTCCTTGGTCACCAGGATACGGCGGTCGCCCCATGGCGACGGAACGATGTCGCCATAGACGCGGCGGCCTTCCTCGGCGAACCAGAGGATATAGCTGGCGGCAGAGCCGATCTCGCCCTTGGATTCGGTGAGCGACTTGCCCTGCTCGATGGTCAGCAATTCGGCGAGCACGTCCTGATTGTCCATCATCGCGTCATGCAGCTTGCGCAGCAGCTTCGAGCGCTCGAGCGCGGTGGTCTTGCGCCAGCTCTTGAAGGCTTCCTCGGCGGCCTCGATGGCGCGGCGGGTCTCGGCCTTGCCGGCCTTAGGCACGGTGCCGATCTTGAGGCCGGTCGCCGGATTGTTGACGTCGATGGTCTGACCGCTGTCGGCCTGCACCCATTCACCATTGATGAGGTTGGCCTGGCGCATGAAATGGCTGGTTTTCTGAAGCATGGTCTGGCCTCCGTTCGGCGCGCTGATCGGCCGTTTTTCTGGATATCCGTTGAAGCGTGCTTCAAGAGCCGCACGCCGGCGCATTGCTCTTACCTAGGGAAAGGCGGGCAAGCAATCACAAGATGGCATATAGGGGTTGGGCCAGCAAAAGCGAGCCGCCTTCAGCGGCTCTATCCGAAGACGTGGATCACCACCGTCAGCCAGAACGACGTGGTTACCACCGCGCTTGCGGTGGCAAGCGTCATCTGGTTCGAGGCCAGCGCCTGGCCGGTGTTGAACTGGACGGCGATCAGATAGGAGTTGATGCCCGAAGGGAGTGCCGCAACCACCACCGCGACCTTGGCCGTCAGCGGCGGCAGGCCGAGCAGCCAGACGAAGGCCAGCACCAGCGCCGGCATCGCGAACAGTTTCAGCACCGACAGCGCCAGCGCCGGCCTGATATTGCCGGAGATGCCGAAGCGGCGCAGGCTGAGCCCCATGGCGAACAGCGCCACCGGACCGGCCGTGTCCGCGAGCGTATTGACCAACCGTTCGACCAGGGCCGGCAGCGGCGCGCCGGTGAGGCGCCAGGCGAGCCCCACCAGGATGCCGATGATCAGCGGATTGAGGAACAGGCGCCTGAGGAAGTTTTTGACGACGCGCAGCGGATGCACCGTCTCGCCGCTGCCGCGCCCGAACATCTCGAACAGCACGATCGAGGCCATCATCATGATCGGCAGGTGGACCGAGACCAGCAGCGACAGCACCTCGAAGCCGCTGGCGCCGAATATGCCGAGGACGAAGGGCGCGCCGAGCAGCACGACATTGGAATAAGCCGAGGACACGCCGCCGACGATGCCCGCGCGTGCATCCCGCTTGAAAACGCGCGTCATCATCAGATGGCCCGTGGTCCAGGTGATGGCGGCGGCCGCAAAATAGGCGCCCCACAGCGACCAGGGTGTTACGCCATGGAAATCCGATTTGACCATGGTCCGGAAGAGCAGCAGTGGCATCGCCACGCTGACGGCGAATTCCGAAATGCCCTCCCCGCTCGCCGGCTTCAGATAGAAGGTGAGCCCGGCCAAATAGCCGAGCGCCACAAGGCTGAAGACGAAGAGGACGGTTTCGGTAAGCGGCGTCATTTCTTGGGCGGAGATATTTTTCCCGTGATAGGCGGGCCCTGACTGCGGTGCAATCGCACCGAACGGAACGGCGCTCCATTTGCTCTGCTGCCCCGGCGCTTGTCTTTCAGCCTGCTTTGCGGTCCCTATATGCCAATCACGACCTTGCCTTTGCGGGCTGCCATAGGACTCCGATGCTGCGACTTGCCCTGGCGCTCTTCCTGCTTGCCGTTCCCACCCTGGCCCACGCGACCGATGCGGGCTGGGCGTTGCTGCGCGACGGCGGCCATGTCGTTCTGCTTCGCCATGCCTTCGTCACCGGAGCTGCCGACCCGGCCAACTTCGACATCGGCAATTGCGCCACGCAGCTCAACCTGTCGGAGCGCGGCAAGCAGCAGGCAAGCCGCATCGGCGCGCTGTTCGCGGCGCGCTCGGCGCCGATCGATCACGTGCTCTCCAGCCGCTACTGCCGCTGCCTCGATACTGCCCGCATCGCTTTCGAATCCGAGCCGCAGCCTTTCGCGCCGCTCGATCTGCTCAAAACCGACCCGGCCGAAAAGGCCGCGCAAATGGCCGCGATCATGAAGGAGATCCGTGGCTATTCCGGCTCCGATAATCTGGTGCTGGTCACGCATGTGGAAAACATCGAGGCGCTCACCGGCGTAGCGCCGCGCGAGGGCGAGGCCGTGGTGGTGGCACCGGACGGTGATGGTCTCAAGGTGCTCGGCCGCGTGACTTTTTGAGTCAGGCCGGACTGGCCGCCCCATTCTTCGACAGCCAGGCGTTGATGCCGATCTTCCAGCTTTCGATCATATCGACGAAGGCGTCCTCCGTCAGCTCTGACAGATATGATTGTCCGGTCTCGCCCAGAGCCGTGAACGTATAGGCAATCGACGCCTGCGTGCTCTCGCCGCCGGTGTCTCGGCAGGTCACCTCGACAAATCCGAAACGCGATCCCGGCGTCACCCTTGCATAACGCACGCGATGCTCGCTAGGCTGCCAGTCGGTGCAGGCCCACAGCGTAGTCTCGTCGCCGTGGCTCGTCCGGAAGACCATCCCCTCCTGTGTTTCGCCGCCGCGCGGATGGAGGAATTCGGGATCCCAGCCCTCGACCCACAAGGTCTCTCCGATCGGCGTGAACAGGGGGAAGACGCGATCGATGGGGCCGGCAAGGTCGATGCTGTGGCAGCGCTCAAGATGGTTCGTCATTTGCTTTCTCCGTCGTTTCCACCAGCCGGTGGCTGTCGGCCGCGCCGAGTTCCAAGCCGTAGATGCGCTTCAACTGCCCGATCGTTTCGAGCGTCCCGGGCGAAAACGGCGTTTGCCCCTCGAAGGCATGCAGCACGATACCTTCGATCAGATCGCCAAGACTGATGTCTTGATGCTCGGCCAAAGCCTTGAGCACCTTCACCAGCCGCTTTTCCAGCCGCACACCGGTCTGCACACGTTCTATCGTCATGCGTTCGATGTACCATGGTACATTGGTACATTCAAGCCTGGGATGTGATCGGCGCCACTGTTGCCGAAACGGCACAGTCGCAAGAAGCCGCAAATCCGCCGCGACAATGCCGCTTGCGACAACCCGTCGCAGGGTCTATAGGCGCGCTCCCGGTCACGAAAACCGAAGCGAGCACAACGGTTGGAGCTTTCGTCTCCGCCCGCGCAGCCGGCTCTGCCGCGCTGTGTGCGGCGCCGTTTCGGGTGTTGGGATCGCCGATGTAGCTCAGAGGTTAGAGCGCCGGATTTAGGTCCGGAGGTCGAGGGTTCGAGTCCCTTCATCAGCACCACGGATAGCTCAGTTGGTAGAGCATCAGATTTGTCATCTGACTGTCGAAGGTTCGATTCCTTCTCCAACGGCCTGATAAGCCGACACCTTCAGGTGGTGTTATCCAAACGGTCCGGGGACCGGAATGCGAGGATTTCACGGACGGCAAGGCTTCGGCCACGCCGGGCGGTGACATTCTGCGCCATCGGCTCGCGGCCAGGTTCGCGGTGACGATCAAGGCGCGGCGCGGCCGGCAAAGGAAGCTTCGGCTTCCGGCGCCCGCTTCGCCGCCCCGCGATCCGCTCCCACGGGCCCGCCACGCGCCGATGCCACCGGTCCCCGGATCATTCGTGCCCAGGACAGTACGACGACGTGAAACGAGAAACGAAAGGATGATCGACGCATGACGTGACGCCTCACATGGGGCCATGCCCGACAGGAGTAAGACAATGAAGACCATTCTCGAAAAGGCTCTTGGACGCCAGCGCGTCCTGGTGAAGGAAAGTGAACGTGCCGTCACCCTCTACAAGGGTGAGATCCAGGCGATCCTGATGCCAGGCGAGCATTGGCTCGCCAACCGGCGCGGCAACCTGGAAATCTCCAGGCACGACCTGAAGAACCCGGAATTCGTTTCGGCTTACGAGAAGGCGTTGTTCGACAAGCTCCCGGATGTGGCCGCGCGTCACCTCACCGTCATCCGCACCGGGCGTACCGACGTCGCCGTCGTCGAGCGCGACGGCGCCTTGCATGCCGTGCTCAACCCGGATCGCAAGCTCGTGCTGTGGACGGATGCCGGCCCGTGGAAGGTCACGTCCGTCGACACGGCGGCCGATCTCGCCGTCGATCCGGCCTTGATGCGCCGGATCGGCCAGGCCCGGAAGACGGAACATGTGTTCCTCTATCCGGTCGTGGACGGCCAGGTCGGGTTGCTGTTCGTGGATGGCGTCTACACCCGCACGCTTGCCGCGGGTGTGCACGCCTTCTGGAATGTCGGGCGCATGGTCCAGGTGAAGGTTGTCGACGTCAAGCGCCAGTCGCTCGATGTTGCCGGGCAGGAAATGCTGACCAAGGATCGCGTGACGATCCGCGTCAACATCGCCGCCGAATACCGGGTCGTCGATCCGGTGACGGCGGTGAGCACGGTGAAGGACTTCTCCGAAGCCCTCTACCGCGCCCTGCAGTATGCCTTTCGCAAGACGCTTGGCGCGCTCACGCTCGACCAGATCCTCGACAAGAAGGTCACGGTCGACGAGGACGCGGCTGCCAAGGTGCGCGACGACATGGCCGTGATCGGCGTCGAGGTCAGCGATATCGCTCTCAAGGATGTGATCCTGCCGGGCGACATGCGCGAGATCCTCAACCAGGTGGTTTCGGCCGAGAAGCAGGCCGAGGCCAACGTCATCCGCCGCCGCGAGGAGACGAACGCTACCCGTTCGCTGCTCAACACGGCCAAGGTGATGGCCGAGAACCCGGTGATGCTGCGACTGAAGGAGCTCGAGGCTCTCGAAGCCATCGCCGGCAAGGTCGAGCGGCTCACCGTCCACAACGGGACGGGCGGGTTGCTCAACGACCTGGTCAAGCTCCGCGACTGATGCATGTCGCCCAAAGTGGTTCCGGCTTTGGGAAGACGGCATGCGAAACAAAAGCTGACGCCGCGTCAAATGGGAGGGGCCGCCGGGCAGGCGGCGGCCCCTCTTGCGCTCCCAAAGCCCACACCCCATCTGCCCCGGCGCGTCAGGCCTTTTCCTGCCGGGAAAAACCGATTAGACAGCGCCCAAACAAGATGCGGACAGATTCCGCCCGCAACCGAAGGAAGAGCCCTTGTCCACCACGTTCGAGAAAGTCGCCAAGATCATTGCCGACACCAGCGAGATCGATATCGACACCATCACGCCCGAGAGCCACACGATCGACGATCTCGGCATCGACAGCCTCGATTTCCTCGACATCGTCTTTGCCATCGACAAGGAATTCGGCATCAAGGTGCCGCTCGAGAAGTGGACGCAGGAGGTCAATGACGGCAAGGCCTCGACCGACGACTACTTCGTCATGAAGAACCTGTGCGCCAAGATCGACGCGCTGGTCGCGGCCAAGGCCGCCTGAGCCGGCTCGGGCGCGGTCTTGACGCGCCCCGCCAGCTGACCCACAACAGCCGCCCATGAGTTCTCACGACGTCGTCATCACCGGCATCGGCCTTGTCTCTTCGCTTGGAGAGGGCCCTGATGCGCATTGGCAGAAGCTCACCCGACCGGGCCTTGAGCCGGTGCTCGAGGCAGAGCGCTTCGCGCCCTACACCATCCATCCCCTGCCCGAGATCGACTGGAACCTGCAGATCGCCAAGCGCGGCGACCAGCGTCAGATGGAAACCTGGCAGCGTCTCGGCACCTACACCGCCGGCCTGGCGCTCGACGACGCCGGCATCAAAGGCAATGACGAGCTTTGCGCCACGATGGACATGGTCGTGGCGGCCGGCGGCGGCGAGCGCGACGAAGCCGTCGATGCCGCAATCCTTGCAGCCTCCGAAAGCCGCAACGACCGCGACGTGCTGCTCAACGAGAAGCTGACGACGGAACTGCGGCCGACTTTGTTCCTGGCCCAGCTCTCCAACCTGCTCGCCGGCAACATCTCGATCGTCCACAAGGTCACCGGTTCGTCGCGCACCTTCATGGGCGAGGAAGGCGCCGGCGTCTCGGCCGTCGAGACGGCGGCCGCGCGCATCCGCTCGGGACAGTCGACCCATGTTCTGGTCGGCGGCGCCTTCCAGACCGAGCATTCCGACATGCTGCTCGGCTACGAGCTTGCCGGCTACCTGCATCGCGGACCGTGGAAACCGGTCTGGCAACGCCAGGGCTCAGAAGGCGGCGGTGTGGTGACGGGCTCCGGCGGCGCCTTCCTGGTGCTCGAGCAGCGCGAGCACGCAAAAAGCCGCGGCCGCAAGATATACGCCGAGCTTGGCCATGTCGTCTCCGGCCGCGCCAGGCGCCGGCGCGGTGAGCTGAATGCCGAAATCGCGGCGCTGCTGGAGCAGGCCGACCTTCCCGACGGCGATCTGCTCACGATTTCCGCTGCCTCCGGCGCCCACGCCGCGACGGCGGCCGAAAAGGCCGTTCTCGATGCCAACCCGGCTTTGGCCGTGCGCGCCTTCTCGACGCTGACCGGCCATATGAAGGAGGCTCAATTCCCCTTTGCGGTTGCGCTCGCGGCAATGGCCGTCGATCGCGGAGCCGGTTATCCTGCCTTCGATGCCACGGTGGAGCGCCCATTCGAAGGCGCCCCCAATTCCGTCCTTGCAACCGCGATCGGCTATCACCAATTCGAGGGCCTGGGGCTGGTTAAAGCCGCTTAGATCGGTTTTTCGCAATTCCGGGCGGAAAACAGCTACACACCTTTCCTGGAATTGCTCGATAACGAGGCAGACAAAGCATGGCCAATCTTCGCGACCACATGGGCAGGCCTATCGTCGCCGTTACCGGTATCGGCGTGGTGACCTCGCTCGGCGTCGGCAAGGCCGACAATTGGGCGGCGCTGACCTCGGGCAGATCCGGCATCCATCCGATTACCCGCTTTCCGGTCGACCACCTCAACACCCGCATTTCCGGCATGGTCGACTTCCTGCCGTCGAGCTCGAAGGGCGCCAGCCACCTCACCTACGAACTAGCCGAGACGGCGGCCCAGGAGGCCGTCTCGGAAGCTGGTTTGGAGTCCGGCGATTTCGGCGGCCCGCTGTTCCTGGCCTCACCGCCGGTCGAGCTCGACTGGATCGACCGCTTCTCGCTCTATAATTCCGACAAGCAGGACGCCGGTGCCGAAAGGTTGCTGCGCGTGGCGCGCGGATTGAAGGAGCTGGATGTCTTCGAGACCACGCAGTTCGGCTCGATCGCCGATCGCCTGGCCGACCGCTTCGGCACGCGTGGCCTGCCGATCACCCTGTCGACCGCCTGCGCCTCGGGCGCCACCGCCATCCAGCTCGGGGTCGAGGCGATCCGGCGCGGCGAGTGCGACAAGGCGCTGTCGATCGGCGCCGACGGCTCGGCCACCGCCGAAGCGCTGATCCGCTTCTCGCTGCTCTCGGCCCTTTCCACTCACAATGATATCCCCGAAAAGGCCTCAAAGCCCTTCTCCAAGGACCGCGACGGCTTCGTGCTGGCTGAAGGCTCCGGCGCGCTGGTGCTGGAATCGCTGGAAGGCGCCCTTGCGCGCGGCGCAACGATCCTCGGCATCATGCGCGGCTGCGGCGAGAAGGCCGACGATTTTCACCGCACCCGCTCCAAGCCCGACGGCTCACCGGCGATCGCGGCGGTGCGCGCCGCTCTTGCCGATGCGGGCCTTGGCGAAGACGAGATCGACTACGTCAACGCGCACGGCACCTCGACGCCCGAAAACGACAAGATGGAGCACCTGTCGCTGTCCACAGTCTTCGGCGAGCGCATCGGCTCGATGCCGATCTCGTCTAACAAGTCGATGATCGGCCACACCCTGTCGGCCGCCGGCGCGGTGGAGGCCGCCTTCTCGCTGATGACCATGCGCGAAAGCGTCATCCCGCCGACGATCAATTACGATAATCCCGATCCGGCCATCGTGCTCGACGTCGTGCCGAACAAGAAGCGCAACGCCGAAGTGGGCACGGTTTTGTCGAATTCCTTCGGCTTCGGCGGCCAGAACACCTGCCTTGTCATGGCGCGGGAACCGGTCTAAGCGGACTTTTCCGCTCTTACAGACCCGACAGGCCACATGCGCGCATTGCAACTTATCGAGGACCGCCGCCTTGAAACGGTGGACCTGCCGCCTCCCCCGCCGCCTTCGCTGGGCGAAGTGACGCTCCGCATCAAGGCGGTGGCGCTCAACCATATCGACGTCTGGGGCTGGCGCGGCATGGCGTTTGCCAAGCGCAAGCTGCCGCTGGTCGTCGGCGCCGAGGCCGCCGGCGAGGTCGAGGCGGTCGGCCCCGGCGTCTCCAACCTGCTGCCGGGACAATTGGTGTCGATCTACGGCGCGCGCACCTGCGGGCTTTGCCGCGCCTGCCGCGAAGGCCGCGACAATCTCTGCGAGCATGTTTCCGGCGTCCATGGCTTCCATCTCGACGGCTTTGCCCAGGAAAAGATCAACCTGCCGGCGCGTCTTCTGGTGCCTGCGCCTCCCGGCGTCACCGAGACCGGCGCGGCGGTCGCTCCGGTCACTTTCGGCACGGTCGAGCACATGCTGTTCGACAACGCCAGGCTGGAACCGGGCGAAACCGTCCTCGTCCATGCCGGCGGCTCCGGCATCGGCTCCGCTGCCATCCAGCTCGCAAAGAAGATGGGCTGCACTGTCATCACCACGGTCGGCTCGAACGACAAGATCGACAAGGCCACGGCGCTTGGCGCCGACCATGTCATCAACTACCGCGAGGACCGTTTCGAAGGCGTCGTGCGCAAGCTGACCAGGAAGAAGGGTGTCGATGTGGTGTTCGAGCATGTCGGCGCCGATACCTTCGCGGGCTCGATGCTGTGCTTGAAGCGCGGCGGTCGCCTCGTCACCTGCGGCTCGACCTCGGGCGTGTCGACGCAGGTCAACCTGATGCAGCTCTTCCAGCAGCAGCTGAAGCTGCTCGGCTCCTTCGGCTGCCGCATGGAGAACATGGCCAATGCCATGCAGAAGATGGCGGCCGGCCTCGTTGCCCCGGTCATCGATACCGAAGTCGGCTTCGACGACATCGACGCCGCGCTGAAGCGCATGGAAGGCCGCGACGTCTTCGGCAAGATCATCCTGCGCGTTTCCTAAAGCAGTTCCAGGAAAGGCGGATGGTCGGCACGGTGTTCAGGAAAGCCCGCCGGGACTTGATGTTCCGCTACGGGCGGCGGCTGCGCCAGTTGGAGCACTGGCTGGTCGCCAAGCTTGCTATCGTCTTGCTCTCGCTGCTGCGGCTTCTGCCGCCGGACAGCGCGCTCAACTTCGCCGACCGCGTCGCCCGCCGCATCGGCCCGATGGTCGGGCGCCACCGCGTTGCGGTCAACAATCTGCGCCTTGCCTATCCGCAAAAGAGCGACGCCGAGATCGAAGCCATCGCGCGCGACATGTGGGGCAACATGGCCCGCCTCGCGGCCGAATACATCTTCCTCGACGCGCTGTTCGACTTCGATCCGAACGCTTCGAAGCCGGGCCGGGTCGAGGTAGGCGGCGTCGAGCATTTCCACGAGATCGCCGGCGAGAAGAAGCCGCATATCCTGTTCACCGGCCATCTCGGCAATTTCGAGCTGCTGCCGGTGGCCGCGGCCACCTTCGGCATGAACATCACGGCGCTGTTTCGCCCGCCGAACAATCCCTATCTTGCCGACTACATCCACTCGACGCGCCGCTCCTCGATGGGCGCCCTGCTGCCCTCCGCCGCCGGCGCGTCCTTCGCCCTTGCCGCCATCCTCGAAAAGGGCGGCAATATCGGCGTGCTTGTCGATCAGAAATTCTCGGGCGGCGTAGACACGACCTTCTTCGGCCGCCCATGCCAGAGCAACCCGATGCTCGGCATGCTGGCCCGCCACTATGACTGCGATGTCTATCCCGCCCGCTGCGTCAGGCTGCCGGGCAACCGCTTCCGCCTGGAAATCGAGGACAGATTGACCTTGCCGCGCACCGAAGGCGGTAGCGTCGACGTCAGCGCCACCACCCAGCTGCTCACCGATGTGGTCGAGCGCTGGGTGCGTGAGGACCCCGGCCAGTGGATGTGGTTCCACAAGCGCTGGGAAATCAGCGGCCGCCGCCGCAAGCGCGGACAGTCGAAGGCGACAGTCGGCCTGTAACCGGTCGGCCCGCCGACCAGGCTCAGTTGGTGACGACGATCCGCGTGTTGCCGTAACCGACTTCCTTGACCATCGAATAGAAGGTCGCGGCGTTGGACGGATGCAGGCGCACGCAGCCATGCGAGGCCGGGCGCCCGAGATTTCTTACCGACCCGGTGCCGTGAATGGCGTATCCGCCGTGGAAGAACACCGAATAGGGCATCGGCGAGTTGTCATATTTGCGCGAATACCACATCCGGGCGGTCCATTGCGGCCGGTAGCTGCCGCGCGGCGTGAAGTAGCCCTTGCGCGCGGTCGACACGCTCCAGCGATAAACCACCTGGCCGTATTTGCTGACGGTCATGGTCTGTGACGAGACGTCGATATTGGCGACCAGCGTGGCCGCCCGGCTTGCGATGGACATGCCGAACAACGCGGTTGCCAGCACGGTTGCCGTGAGAACGAACTTCTTCATGCGATCAAACCCCTTTGATTGCCCCCTGCCATCCACGCGGTTTTCCATCTTTTTGCCGGCAGGTGCGTTAAGTACCACACACTCATTGACGAAACCGCCAATCCAATGCGGTGAATTTGAATGATTTCCCGGTATAGTTGCCGCTGCGACACGCACCCTCTGGGGTTTAGGCGGGGGCGTTGGGCCATGCCTGGATCGTCGTGTGGCAATGAGTGACTGCTGCTTGCAAAAGTGCTGCGTTCCTTCTTCAATCCACCGCATGGACGAACAACTTCTCAAGGCGGTCGAGGACCGGGCCGACGACCTCGTTGCGCTGACCGCCGACCTGATCCGCTTCCCGACCGTCAACCCGCCAGGCGAGGCCTATCGGCCATGCGCCGAGTTTCTTGGCGCGCGCCTGAAGAAACGCGGCTTCGAAACCGAATTGATCCGTGCCGAGGGCGCCCCGGGCGACAGCGACCGCTACCCCCGCATCAATGTCGTCGCCCGCTTGGACGGCCGCTCGCCCGGCCCCTGCGTGCATTTCAACTCACATATCGACGTGGTCGAAGCTGGCGAAGGCTGGACCGTCGATCCCTTTGCCGGCGTGGTGAAGGACGGCAGGGTCTATGGCCGCGGCGCGTGCGACATGAAGGGCGGTCTGGCGGCCTCCGTCATTGCCGTCGAAGCCTTCATGGAAGCCTATCCCGATTTCCCCGGCGTCATCGAGATATCGGGCACGGCGGACGAGGAATCGGGCGGTTTCGGCGGCGTCGCCCATCTGGCGAGGCTCGGCTATTTCTCGAAGCCGAAAGTCGACCACGTCATCATCCCCGAGCCGCTGAACAAGGATCGCATCTGCCTTGGCCATCGGGGCGTGTGGTGGGCCGAGATCGAGACCAAGGGCGAGATCGCGCATGGCTCGATGCCTTTCCTCGGCGACAATGCGGTGCGCCATATGGGCGCCGTCCTGAAGGCCTTCGAGGACGAGCTGTTCCCGGCCCTCGACCGCAAGATGACGCGCATGCCGGTGGTGCCGGAAGGCGCCAGGCGCTCGACCATGAACATCAATTCCATTCATGGCGGCCAGACCGAGGATTTCCGGCCGGGGCTTCCCTCGCCCAACGTGCCCGATTGGTGCCGGCTCACCATCGACCGGCGTTTTCTGCTCGAAGAAGACATCGCCTCCGTCAAAGGCGAAGTCACCGGCATCCTCGAACGGCTGAAACGCGAGCGCGAGAAATTCGACTACGAGATCCGCGATCTGATGGAGGTGCTGCCGCTGATGACGGAGCGCGACGCGCCGGTGGTGAAGGCCGTCGCGAAGGGCATCATGGAGGTGTTCGACCGCGAACCGGATTATGTGATCTCGCCCGGTACCTACGACCAGAAGCATGTCGCGCGCATCGGCCACCTCTATGACTGTATCGCTTATGGCCCGGGCATCCTCGACCTCGCCCACCGGCCGGACGAATGGGTCGGCATCGCCGACATGGTGGAATCGGCCAAGGTGATGGCTATCGGCCTCAATGTGCTCTTGCGCGGTGCAACCGGCTGATCCGGAAAAACATTCCGCCTGGCGCCGCCCGGCAGCACGAAACGCAATTTACTCGCAGGCCAAATCACGCTTCTATCCGCCAGCTTGAGCGCATTTTGAGCAAATGGGAGTTCAGCGATGAAATTGTGGAAGACCATCCTGGCCGCGGCTACCCTGTCGCTTGCCGCCGCCACGTCGGGCTTTGCCGCACGCACCGACCTCACGCTCGGCATCGTGCTCGAGCCGCCGCATCTCGATCCGACCGCCGGCGCGGCCGCGGCCATCGGCGAAGTCACCTATGCCAATGTCTTTGAAGGGCTGACGCGCATCGACGACAAAGGCCAGGTTCAGCCCGCCCTCGCCGAGAGCTGGGCCGTCTCCGACGACGGCAAGGTCTACACGTTCAAGCTGCATTCCGGCGTGAAGTTCCACGATGGCTCGGCCTTCGGCGCCGCCGACGTGAAATTCTCGCTGGACCGGGCGCGCGCCAAGGATTCGCTCAATCCGCAAAAGCCGCTCTTTGCGCATATCACCGATGTCACAGCGGTCGATCCGGCAACGGTCAAGGTCACGCTCGACGGTCAGCAGGGCGATTTCCTCTATGACATGGGCCAGGTTGCGGCGGTGATCGTGGCGAAGGCATCGGCCGACGGCAACAAGGACAAGCCGATCGGTACCGGTCCGTTCAAGTTGGATCATTGGGCCAAGGGTTCCGAGATCACGCTGGTCAAGAATCCGGACTACTGGGGTACGCCCGCTGCGCTCGACAAGGCGACATTCCGTATCGTGCCAGACGCGGCCGCGGCTGTTCCTGCATTGCTCTCGGGCGACATCCAGGCTTTCGCCAACATGCCCGCACAAGACGCGCTCGAGCAACTTCAGTCCGATCCGCGCTTCAGCGTCGTGATCGGCTCGACCGAGGGCGAGACGATCCTGTCGATCAACAACAAGAAGCCGCCCTTCGACAAGCTCGCGGTGCGGCAGGCGCTCGCCTCCGCAATCGATCGCAGCGCCATCATCGCCACGGCCTCGAACGGTCTTGGAAAGCCGATCGGCTCTCATTTTTCGCCAGGCGACGCGGGCTATGTCGATCTCACTGGCGTCTATCCGCACGACATCGCTAAGGCCAAGGAGTATCTGAAGGAGGCGGGGCTGGAGAACGGCTTTTCGGCCACGATCAAGCTGCCTCCCGTACCCTACGCACGCGACGGCGGCCAGGTGATTCAGTCCCAACTGAAGGAGATCGGGGTCAATCTGCAGATCATTCCGGTCGAATGGGCGGAGTGGCTGAGCCAGGTCTTCACCAACAAGGACTACGACCTGACGATTGTGTCCCATGTCGAGCCAAACGACATCGATATCTATTCGCGGCCCGGCTACTATTTCCAGTATGACAATCCGAAGTTCAACGATGTCATCAAGGAGCTCGGCACCACGGTCGACAAGGACAAGCGGCTGGAGTTGCTGGGCGAGGCGCAGAAGATTCTCGCGCACGACGTGCCCGCCGTCTACCTGTTCGAGCTGCCCAAGATTGGCGTCTGGGATGCCAAGCTGCAGGGCATGTGGACGAACTGGCCGATCGAGGCTGACGATCTGACCAAGGTGAACTGGACGGATTGAGGCCGGCGCGATCGCCCGATCGCCTCCCATGACCGCCTATCTCCTGAAACGCATCATCATCGCCGCCCTCACCCTGGTGCTGGCCTCGATCGTGGTGTTCGCGGTCATGGAGATCCTGCCCGGCGACCCGGCGCGCCTGATGCTGGGCCTCAATGCCAGCGCCGATCAGGTCGAGGTGCTGCGCAACCAGATGGGGCTGAACGCGCCACTGGTGCTGCGCTATCTCCACTGGGCGGCAGGCTTGCTCAGCCTCGATTTCGGCCGCTCCTACACCTATTCGGTGCCCGTCATCGACCTGGTGCGCGAACGCGTCGTCGTCTCCCTGCCGCTGGCGCTGATCGCTCTGGCGCTCTCGACCATCATCGCCATTCCGGTCGGCGTGTTCTCCGCCAGCCGCCAGGGCCGCGCTGGCGACACGCTCGCCATGGGCGCCGCCCAGCTCGGCGTCGCCGTGCCGAATTTCTGGTTCGCGCTGATGCTGATCTATCTGTTTGCCGTATGGCTGCATCTGGTGCCGGCCGGCGGTTTCCCCGGCTGGAGCGCCGGCATCTGGACGGCGCTGAAATCGCTGTTCCTGCCCGCCATCGCGCTCGCGCTGCCGCAGGCGGCGATCCTCGGACGCGTCGCCCGCTCGGCGCTGATCGAGGTGCTCAACGAGGACTATATCCGCACCGCGCGCGCCAAGGGCCTGCCCTACCGCGCTGTGCTCTGGCGCCACGCGTTGCGCAACGCCATGATCCCGGTGCTCACCATCCTCGGCCTGCAATTCGCCTTCCTGCTTGCGAGCACCATCATCATCGAGAATGTCTTCTACCTGCCAGGCCTCGGCCGATTGATCTTCCAGGCGATCACCCAGCGCGACCTGATCGTGGTCGAGAGCATCGTCATGCTGCTGGTCGCCGCAGTGATCCTCATCAACCTCCTTGTCGATTTCTCCTACGCCCTCGTCGACCCGCGCCTAAGAGCAATTCCAGGAAAAGTGCGTAGCGGTTTTCCGTCCGGAATTGCGCCAAAACAAATACTGAGAGCGGTTCAGCGATTCCGCGAAACGCGGAACCGCTCGAGAGGCCGGCAATGACCATGCGCGTCGACCTGCCCGAGGAAACGCTTGCCGGCGTGCTGGCCAAGGCCTTCGGCAACCGCTCCTTCCTGATCGGCTTGATCATCACGCTGCTGGTTGTGGCCGTCGCGCTCCTCTCCTTTGCCTGGACGCCTTACGACGTCACCAGGCTGGTGATCGCCGACAAGACGCAGGCGCCCTCCTGGGCGCACTGGTTCGGCACCGACCATTTCGGCCGCGACATCCTGTCGATGATCATGGTCGGCGCCCGCAACTCGATTGCGGTGGCGTTGGTCGCGGTCGGCATCGGCATGGGCATCGGCGTGCCGCTCGGCGCCGTCGCCGCGGCGCGCGGCGGATTGATCGACGAGGCGCTGATGCGCCTCAACGACCTGGTCTTTGCCTTTCCGGCGCTGCTTTCGGCAATCATGATCACCGCGATCTTCGGCCCGGGCGCCGTCAACGCCATCATCGCCATCGGCATCTTCAATATCCCTGTCTTCGCGCGTGTCGCCCGCGCGGGCGCGCTGGCCATCTGGCCCCGCGAATTCATCCTTGCCGCGCGCGCCGCCGGCAAGGGCATGACACAGATCACCGTCGAGCACATCCTGCCCAACATCGCGACGCTGCTGCTGGTCCAGGGCACGATCCAGTTCGCGCTGGGCATCCTCGCCGAAGCCGGGCTTTCCTATGTCGGCCTCGGCGCCCAGCCGCCGATGCCGAGCTGGGGCCGCATGCTGTTTGACGCGCAGACGCGCATGGTGACCGCGCCCTGGATGGCGATCTTCCCCGGCATGGCGATCGTGATCACCGTGCTTGGGCTGAACCTGCTCGGCGACGGCATTGCCGACATCCTCGATCCGAAATCGCGGCGGCGTAGATGAACCTGCTCGAGATCGAAAACCTGTCGCTTTCGATCGGCGATACGCCGATCCTGAAAGGCGTCGAGCTGACAATCGCACCGGGCGAGGTCGTCGGCCTGGTCGGAGAATCCGGCTCCGGCAAATCGATGACGGCGTTGACCATCATGCAGTTGCTGCCGCATCTGGCCCGCGCTGACGGCCGCGTCGCCTTCGACGGCATCGACATCCTCGCTGCCACCGAGGACCAGATGTGCGCCTTGCGCGGCGACGATATCGGCATGGTCTTCCAGGAGCCGATGACGGCGCTCAACCCGGTCAAGACGATCGGCGAACAGGTCGCCGAAGGCATCCGCTGGCACACCAAAGCGAGCCGCGCCGAGGCCGAGGAGCGCGCGCGAAAAATCCTCGACCGCGTCGGCCTGCCCGAGGCCAAATTCCCGCTGTCGCGCTACCCGCACGAACTGTCCGGCGGCCAGCGCCAGCGCGTCGTCATCGCCATCGCCTGCGCGCTGAAACCGAAGCTGCTGATCGCCGACGAGCCGACGACGGCGCTCGACGTGGTGCTGCAGGCGCAGATTCTTGATCTTTTGCGCGACCTGGTCAGCGAGAACCGCATGGGGTTGCTGCTCATCTCGCACGACCTCGCCGTGGTGACCGAGATGGCCGATCGCCTGATCATCCTGCGCAACGGCGAAGTGATGGAAGCCGGCGACACCGCCCGGACCTTGTCGGAGCAACAGCATCCCTACACGCGCGAGCTGGCGCTGGCCTCCACGCACGTGCCGGCGCGCCCGAAACCGCACCTTGCCGGATCGGCAAAACCCTTGCTCGAAGTCCAGGGCGTCGGCCGGGACTATCCGGGGCGGCGCAAATCGCTATTCCGGCCGGCACAACCGATCCGCGCCGTCGACGATGTCTCGCTCACCATCGAGCCCGCGCAATCGGTGGCGCTCGTCGGCCGCTCGGGCTGCGGCAAGTCTACGCTTGCCCGCATGATCCTCGCCTTGGACAAGCCGACGGCGGGCACGATCCGCTTTCGCGGCGAGCCCATCACCGGCAAGCCGGAGTCGACACTGAAGCCGGCCCGGCGCGATATGCAAGTCGTGTTCCAGGATCCTTACGGCTCTTTCGACCCACGCCAGAAGGTCGAGAAGCTGGTGGCCGAGCCGCTGCATCTTCTGGAAAAGCCGCCGGCAAAGGCCGAGCGCCGCGAGATGGTCGCGCATGCGCTGCAGGAAGTCGGCCTTAGCCAGCGCGACATGGACAAATACCCGCATGAATTCTCCGGCGGCCAACGCCAGCGCCTGTCGATCGCCCGCGCCATCATCACCCGTCCGAAGCTGGTGGTGGCCGACGAGCCGGTATCGGCGCTGGACGTCTCGATCCGCGCCCAGATCCTTGACCTTTTCGCCGAGCTCAACCAGAAGCTCGGCATCGCCTATCTCTTCATCACCCATGACCTGACGGTCGCCCGCGCCATGGCGGACGAGGTGCTGGTTATGCATGAAGGCAAGATCGTCGAACGCGGCCGGGCGGCCGAGGTGCTCGACCATCCGCGCTCAGAGGCGGCGCAGGCGCTGGTCGCGGCGGCACCCGACCTTCACCGCGCGATCGCGCGCAAAATGCAGGAACAGGGGTAGTTCAGCTCTCCGGCTTCACCAAATCGACGGGGCTGATGTCGAGCAGGTCGAGCGTGCGACGCAGAAGCTTCACCTCGCTCTCCGCCAGCTTGGAATCGGCCTTGGCGATGTCGGCCATGTGGCGCGCAAGCAGCTTTCGGCGCTCGACATCGAGGTCGCGGAACAGCGCGATCGCCTGCGAGCCGTTGGTCTCGTAGCCATAATCGTTGAGATATTCGATGACACTGTCGATGCTGGCCTCCGGAATGCCGAAGGCTTCCTTGCAGATATGCCGGAAGACGACCATCTCGCTCTCCGAGACCGAGCCGTCGGCCAGGATCATGCGGAACAGCATCAGCAATTCCGCCGACAGCACAGGGTCGTCCGCCACCTTGCGCACACCCGGGTCACCGTCGAAGATCGAACGTATCTGGTCGAGCAGCGCCATCGCCACCAAGCTCCCTTTGCGAGTCTGATCTGATTGTTAGCTTGGAATCGCTCTTGCGCAAACGGGGCGAGCGTGATGGAAGCTGCGGCTCCCTCCCTCGCCTCACTCCCAGCCCGATGATCGACCTTACCCTGCAGTCCGTCTTCATACTCACTGCCGCCGCTTTTGCGGCGGGTTTTGTCGACTCGATCGCCGGCGGCGGCGGGCTGATCACCATCCCGGCGCTGCTGCTTGCCGGCTTTTCGCCGGTCGCAGCCCTTGGCACCAACAAATTGCAGGGCATGTTCGGGTCCGGCTCGGCTACCATCCACTACGCCGCCAAGGGTCAGGTCGACCTGCGTCGCCAGCTGCCGTCCGCCGCGCTGGCGCTTGCCGGCGGCGCGGTCGGGGCGCTTTTGGCGACCGTCGTGCCGGGCGATTTCCTGCGTGCCCTGCTGCCGCTGCTGCTGATCGCCATCGCGCTCTATTTCGCGCTGAAGCCGAACATGGGCGACGTCGACCGCGCCGAGCGGCTGTCGCCCTTCCTATTCGGACTGAGCGTCCCGCCGCTGATCGGCTTCTATGATGGGCTCTTCGGTCCGGGCGCCGGTTCCTTCTACATGCTCGCCTTCGTCACCCTTGCCGGCTACGGCGTGCTCAAGGCGACGGCGCACACCAAGCTGCTCAATTTCGCCTCCAACATTGGCGGCTTCGTCGTTTTCGCCGCCGTCGGCGTCATCGACTGGAAGATCGGCCTGATGATGGGCGTGGCGCAGTTCATCGGCGCGCGCGTCGGCGCAAGCCTGGCCATCCGGATCGGCGCGAAGCTGATCAAGCCGCTGCTGGTGACCGTGTGCGTGGCGCTCGCGATCAAGCTCTTGGCCGACCCCGCCAATCCTTTGCGCCAACTGGTTGGTGTGTGAGGCCTCCTCCTGTTAGAGTTCTGGTGTTGCGAATCATGTTGGAGGGACCAGACATGAATCTCAGTGCGCCCACCCAGATCGTGTTCATTATTTCGTTGGTTATCGCCGTCATCGGCCTTCTCGCCGCGCTTGGCGTTCTTGCATTCATTCCGCTTGCGTCCGTTTGGATCATGCTTATCGGCTACATCGTGCTCGCCGCCGGCTGTTTGATGCGCGGCACCTGAGCACAGCACTCTCAGGCAACTCGGAGCGCCCGGCCCTGCCGGGCGCTTTTGATTTTCGAAGGGGTGTTCTGCTAGGCTCGGATCATGTCCGACGAGCCAGAGCGCCATCGCCAGGATAATCGCTCTCCCGCCCTCCATTTCGAGATGGTGCGGCGCAAGCCCGCCGCCTCGCTTGCGGGCGTCGTCACGGATATCTGCGGCTATCGCGAGACCCGCCTCGGCCATTTCCGCATCGTCGAATATGCTTCGCTGACCGTGCCGCTGGTGATCAGCTTCGCCGAAGCCTTTGCCATTGGGCTCGGCCACAGCCCGGGCGACAATGACCGCTACGCCAGCTTCGCCGCCGGCCTCTATGCCGGGCCGGTCATGATCGAATCCTTCGGCGGCGCGTGCTGCGTCCAAGTTAACTTTACCCCGCTCGGAGCCAGGCAATTCTTCGGCCTGCCGATGAGCGAGCTGCGGGATCGCATGGTCGGGTTGGACGATGCGCTGGGCTTTGACGGCATCGCATTGCGCGAACGGCTCGGCGAGGCATCGGATTGGAACGCGCGCTTCGACATTGCCGAGGGATTCGTTACCAGCCGCCTTGTCGAGGCGAATGCGCTTTCACCGGAAATCGCCTGGGCCTATAGGGCAGTCATTGCGTCGGGCGGCCGCACCCGCATTTCGGCGCTCGCCGGCGAGATCGGCTGGAGCCGCAAGCATCTGGCGGCGAGATTCACCGACGCGATCGGCATCGGCCCGAAGACATTGTCGCGCATCGTGCGCTTCAATCGCGCGCTGTCCCTGTCGAAGCGGCAGGACAATGACTGGGCCGGCATCGCCGCCGATTGCGGCTACGCCGACCAGGCGCATCTGGTGCGCGAGTTCCGTCAGTTGGCCGGCGAAACGCCGACCGGTCTCGCGGCGTCGATGTAGGCCTGACCCGAGTAACATTTCTTCAAGACGCCGAGACCGCCTTTGCGCAGACTGGCATTCATCAACCGATCCAGGGAGATTGTCATGCCGACAGCAAACGAAGCACCCCGTCTCTATCCGGCTCTGCGCTACAGAAATGCCGCCAAGATGATCGACTGGCTGTGCGAGGCCTTCGGCTTCGAGGCGCGCGCTCGCTATGGCGAGGGCGACATCGTCCACCATGCCGAGCTCACTTTCGGGTCCTCGATGATCATGCTGGGTACGGCACGCGACGACGATTACGGCAAGATGGTCGGCGCGCCCGGCGATGGCGGCGGCAAGTCGATCTACATCGCCGTCGATGACGCCGACGCCGCCTATGCGCGTGCCAAGAAGGCCGGCGCGAAAATCATCCAGGAACTGGTCGACCGCGACTATGGCAGCCGCGAGTTCATCTGCCTCGACCCGGAAGGCAATGTCTGGTCCTTCGGCACCTATTGGCCGAAGGCGGGAGAGAAGGCTTGAGGCCATCAGTGACGCTGGAGATTGGCCGCGATCTGCCAGCTTCGTCATCCACGGGCGGAGCGGGAGCGAAGCGGACGCGCAGACCCGAGGATCCATTCCGTTACCTCACGCGAGGGGTGCAGCGGAGCAGAATTCTGCACTGTTGCAAAGCCTTGACGTCACGGAATGGATCCTCGGGTCTGCGCTGCGTCGCTTCGCTCCTTGCTCCGCCCGTGGATGACGACCCGAGGGGCGTTTTCGCCAATCACAAACCCTGTGGGTTCGATAGAGCTATCTATCGCGCGATGGCAAAAATCGCGTCGCAGTCGAGATGCCTCTCCAGCTCGGCCGCGACCTCGTCCAGCGCCTTCTCGACATCCGCGCGATAGTCGATACCGCCTCCCCTGACGCCAAGGCTCTCCAGGTATGCGGCGCGAAAAGCGTCGGCGGAAAACAGGCCGTGCAGATAGGTGCCGATCACCTTGCCGTCGGCGGAAACCGCGCCGTCCTCGGCGCCGTTGAGGATCGTCGATGGCCGCGCCGTGTCGGGGCCGGTGGTGCGGCCGAGATGGATTTCGTAGCCTGCGAGCGGCAGGCCGAACTGCACCGAATGCGCGCTTGAATTGCGCACAGTCTTCTCAGGCTCCATCACCGTTTCGATGTCGAGCAGGCCAAGACCTTCGGCCTCAGTGACACTGCCTTCGATGCCGTCGGGATCGCGCACCATGCGGCCGAGCATCTGGTAGCCGCCGCAGATGCCGACGACATGGCCGCCGCGCTTGTGATGGGCGAGGAGATCGCGGTCCCAGCGGTTCTCGCGGAATTTCAGGAGATCGCCGATCGTCGATTTGGAGCCGGGGATGACCACCAACCCGGCATCTTCCGGCAGCTTCTTGCCAGGCGGCACGAACACCACCTCGACCTGCGGCTCGGCTTTCAGCGGATCGAGATCGTCGAAATTGGCGATGCGCGCCAGCATCGGCACCGCCACCTTCAGCGCCCGCTTCTCGCCGGAAGCGAGGCGTTCGAGCACCACCGAATCCTCGGACGGCAGCCGCCCGGCCGCCTTCAGCCACGGCACGACGCCGAAGCAGCGCCAGCCGGTGAATTTTTCGATCGCGCTGATCCCGTCGTCGAACAACGAGACATCGCCGCGGAACTTATTGATGAGATAGCCGGCGATCATGCGCCGGTCTTCCTCCGGCAGGATCAGATGCGTGCCGGCCACGGACGCAATCACGCCGCCGCGGTCGATGTCGCCGACCAGGATCACCGGCACATTGGCGCGCGTGGCAAAGCCCATATTGGCGATATCGCGGCTCCTGAGATTGATTTCGGCGGGCGAGCCCGCGCCCTCGACGATGACCAGGTCCGCGCCCGCGCCGACCTTCGCCCAGGAATCCAGCACCGCGTCCATCAGCCCGGCTTTCATCGCCTGGTAGTCGCGCGCCCGCGCCTCGCCATAGACTTGGCCCTGCACCACCACTTGCGAGCCGATATCGCTCTGCGGCTTGAGCAGCACCGGGTTCATATGCACGGTCGGCCTCACGCCGCAGGCCAGCGCCTGCAGCCATTGCCCGCGGCCGATCTCGCCTTCGCCGGCCTTGTCGTCGCCCGGAATATCGGCAACGGCAGCATTGTTCGACATGTTCTGCGGCTTGAATGGCCTAACCTTCAGCCCGCGATTCTTCGCAACGCGGCAAAGCCCCGCCACCAGCACGGTCTTGCCGACATCCGAGCCGGTGCCCTGCAGCATGATCGCTTTCGCCATCAGCCCCTGCCCCCTGAGCCAATGGTCGATTTCTGTGCCAGCGGCCCGCCGCGCCAGAGATAGAGCGCCATCAGCGGTTCCTTGCCCGTGCGCATGGCATGGCTGACATTGGACGCGTGGTGAATGACCTCGCCGGCGTCGCGCGTATGAAAGTTCTCCTCGCCCATCCGCCACTCCGTGCCGCCGGTCAGCGGGATATAGATCTCCTCGGCGAGGTGATGATGGTCGGGATAGACGATGTCAGGCCCGAGGATCAGCAGGCCAGCCGCGGCTTCGTCATTGACGAAATGTCCGCGCGTGCCGAACACTTCCAGCCAGCCGTAATTGTCGACAAAACTCTGCCCGAAATCGGCGGCGCTGTAGGTCTGCCCCCAGCGCAACTCGTCCCGATGGTCGGCAACAAATCGCGTCAATGGCCCGGCGTCGGCCGGAGCCAACTCGGCGATGCGATCGAGATGGCTAAGGCAGCCAAGCGCACGCGGCCCGAGAGAACGTGCAGGCATGTCCCAGCCGATGCGCGCGACTTCATCCGTCACCAGATCGTTGTCGACGCCCGCGAGATAGGCTTGGAATCGCTCCAGCAACTCATCGAAAATTGTCGGCACGCAAGAGCTCCGTTAGTCATTCCACGCACAGCCGGTTCTCAACGGCCCGGGTTGCGCGGCGGCATCATTGGTCTAGATTGAACGGCGCGCAAAGCCAAAAACGACAGGCCAGAAGGCCTGAACGACAGGGAGCACGCCATGGACGCGGCAGTCGATGCGGGCACTGGCCAGTTCGAACTCAACGAGGAACAGCGCGCCATCCAGGAGATGGCCCAGGCTTTCGCGGCCGACCGCGTCGCGCCCAATGCGCTCGACTGGGACAAGGCAAAGCACTTCCCCGCCGATGTGATCCGCGAGACCGGGCCGCTCGGCCTCGGCGGCATCTATGTGCGCGACGATGTCGGCGGCTCGGCGCTGGGGCGGCTGGATGCCGTGCTGATCTTCGAGGCGCTTGCCCACGCCGATCCGGCATTCTCCTCTTTCATTTCCATCCACAACATGGCGGCCTCGATGATCGACCGCTTCGGTAGCGACGAGCAGCGCCAGCGCTTCCTGCCGAAACTGACCTCTATGGAGTGGCTGGCGAGCTATTGCCTGACCGAGCCCGGCTCGGGCTCGGATGCGGCTGCGCTGAAGACGCGTGCGGTGAAAAGCGGCGGCGATTATGTCTTGAACGGCGCCAAACAGTTCATCTCCGGCGCCGGCGACAGCGACCTCTATGTCGTGATGGCGCGCACCGGCGGCGACGGCCCGAAAGGCATTTCGACCTTTGTCGTGCCCAAGGATGCGGCCGGCCTTTCGTTCGGCGCCAACGAGCACAAGATGGGCTGGCACATGCAGTCGACCCGCCAGGTCATCTTCGAGGACTGCAAGGTGCCGGCCGAGAACCTGCTCGCCGCAGAAGGCGCAGGCTTCGGCATCGCCATGGCCGGGCTCGACGGCGGGCGGCTCAACATCGCCGCCTGTTCGCTCGGCGGAGCGCAGTCGGCGCTCGACAAGGCGCTTGCCTACACGGCCGAGCGCAAGGCCTTCGGCTCCAAGATCAACCAGTTCCAGGCGCTGCAGTTCAGGTTGGCCGACATGGAAACGGAACTGCAGGCGGCCCGCATCTTTCTCTACGCCGCCGCTTCCAAGCTCGACCGCAAGGCGCCGGATGCCGGCAAATGGTCCGCGATGGCCAAGCGCTTCGTCACCGATATCGGCTTCGACATCGCCAACCAGGCGCTGCAATTGCACGGCGGCTACGGCTATCTGCACGATTACGGCATCGAGAAGCTGGTGCGGGATCTGCGCGTCCACCAGATCCTCGAAGGCACCAACGAGATCATGCGCGTCATCATCGCGCGCTCGTTGATTGGGCGCTGACGCAAAATCGGGAGAAAACGATGGCAACCATCGCCTTCATCGGCCTCGGTAATATGGGCAATCCCATGGCCGCCAACCTCGTAAAGGCGGGGCATGCGGTGCTGGGCTTCGACCTTGTGCCCGAAAACCTTACGGTCGCGAAAGAGCATGGTGTGACCGTCATGGCGAACGCCGTCGCCGCGGTGAAGGACGCTGACGTCGTCATCACCATGCTGCCGGCCGGCAAGCATGTGCTGTCGGTTTATGAGGACATCGCGCCCAAGGCCCGGAAAGGCGGGCTGTTCATCGATTCCTCGACCATCGATGTCGAATCGGCGCGCAAGGCGCATGCCATTGCCGCGAAGCATGGTCATCCGTCGATCGACGCACCCGTCTCCGGCGGCACGGGCGGCGCCGCGGCCGGCACGCTGACCTTCATGGCCGGCGGCTCGGATCAGGCGTTTGCCGCCGCCGAGCCGATCCTGAAGCCGATGGCCGGGCGCGTCGTTCATTGCGGCGGCGACGGCGCCGGCCAGGCCGCCAAGATCTGCAACAACATGATTCTCGGCATCTCGATGATCGGCGTCGCCGAAGCCTTTGTGCTGGCCGAAAAGCTCGGCCTGTCGCACCAGGCGCTGTATGACGTCGCCTCCACTTCCTCGGGCCAATGCTGGTCGCTCACCACCTATTGCCCGGTGCCCGGCCCTGTTCCGGCCTCGCCGGCCAACCGCGACTACAAGCCGGGCTTTGCCGCCGCGCTCATGCTGAAGGACCTGAAATTGTCGCAGGAAGCCGCGCAGAACGCAGGCGCCGTGACCCCGCTCGGCGCCGAAGCCACGCAACTCTATGCTTTGTTCAACGCGCAAGGCCACGCCGGCGCCGATTTTTCCGGCATTATTAATTTCCTGCGCGGAAATCCGGCATAAGTCTCTGCTTTTGAAGGGTTATTTCCAAGATTTGCCGCTACGAAGCCGGCAAATTTAGATTTGCTTAAGGTCTTGCTAACGCACCGGTAACGATGTGCCTTTAAAACGGACTGCGAGGCGGACATCGCGTCTGCCCGGCGCTCCGGATCAGGTCTCGCGTACCGGAGCCCGTAAATTTCGCAAGTATTCTCGTAGCGAAATGCCATGTGTATCTGGCAAAGCCGCGTTCCCGCAGGGACGCGGTTTTTGCGTTTCGGAGACGCCCTCCACGAGCCGTCCAGGAATGGACCGGGCGCTTAGAGCAATTCCAGGAAAAGTGTGAGCGGTTTTCCGCCCGGAATTGCGTCAAAACAAGGAGATAGGGCATTTCGCCGTTTCCGTGAAACGGTGAAATGCTCTAGCCAGGAGCGCCCGGAGAATATCCGCTTAGCGCTTGCGCAAATCGGCATCCGCGAGATCGAGTGCCCTGGCGATGCGTTCGCAAGCCATGTCGATCGTGTCGCGCGTCCAGATCAGCGGCGGCGAGAGAATCATAGTGTCGCCGGTGGCTCGCAGCATCATGCCCTGCGCGATCGCGTGGTCGCGAACGACGACCGCCGCACTTCCCGATGGCAAATAACGTTCCTTGGTCGCCTTGTCCTTGACGATCTCGATCGCGCCCATCAGGCCGATCGAGCGCACCTCGCCGACCAGCCTGTGCCTGGCGATCCGCTCCTGCAGCGCCTGCGCGAAATAGGGACCGGTGTCGTTCTTGACGCGCTCGACCAGGCCTTCCTTCTCGATGATCTCGAGGTTCTTGAGCGCCACCGCGCAAGCCACCGGATGACCGGAATAGGTGTAGCCATGGTAGAACTCGCCGCCTTTCTCGACCAGCGTCTTGGCGATGCGGTCGCCGACCAGCAGCGCCGAGAGCGGCTGGTAGCCCGAGGTCAGCGCCTTGGCGGTGGTGATGGTGTCGGGCTCGATCCCGAACGTCTGCGCCGCGAACCATTCGCCGGTGCGACCATAGCCGGTGATGACCTCGTCCAGCATCAAAAGCACATCGTATTTGCGGCAGATGCGCTCCACTTCCGGCCAATAGCTCATCGGCGGGATCTTCACGCCGCCCGCGCCCATCACCGGCTCGCCGATGAAGGCGGCGACCTTGTCGGCGCCGGCTTCGAGGATCGCGTCCTCGACCGCCTTGGCCGCGCGGATGCCGAAATCATGGTCGCTTTCGCCGGGCAACGCGAGCTCATAGGCATAGGGCATCATCACATGGACGATGTTGGGCACCGCGCCGCCGAGCTGCTTGTGCATCGGCTCCATGCCGCCCAGCGACGTGCCGGCGACGGTCGAGCCGTGATAGGCCGACTTGCGCGAGATGACGCGGTTCTTCTCGGGCTTGCCTTCAAGCGCCCAATAGTGGCGCACGAGCCTGAGCGCCGTGTCGTTGGCCTCCGACCCGGACGAACCGTAGAAAACCTGGCTGACATGCGTCGGCGCCAGCTCCGCCAGCTTCTTCGACAACAGCACCGGCGTCGGCGTCGAGCATTTGAAGAAGGAGTTGTAGTAAGGCAGCTCCTTCATCTGCGCGTAAGCCGCCCCGGCCAGCTCGTCACGGCCGTAGCCGACATTGACGCACCACAGGCCCGCCATGCCGTCGAGGATTTCGGTGCCGTCGGCATCGTAGATGAACGGGCCGTTGGCATGGGTGATGATGCGCGAGCCCGTCTCGCGCAGCTCCTTATGGTCGGTGAAGGGGTGCAGGTGATGCGCGGCATCGATCTGCTGAAGCTGCTTCAGCGAATAATTCTGATAGGTCATGGATTTGATCTTTCCTCTTGAATCAATCCGGCAGCGGCCGGGGCGGATTCGTCAGAGGAAGCGGGGCGGCGAATAGCCGATGCGGGCGCACAGCCGCAGCAGCTCGGCGCGCAGCGTGCGCGGTGACGGCGTCACCGCGACCCCGAAGGCGCCTGATGTGCTGAAGCGGATCATGGCAGCAGCTTACGCCGCCTGACGCCCAGAATTCAAGCTAGGACGGCAAGCGGTAGTCTCAGTTTGGTGACATGTTGGCGGCGCGCCTCTTTTCGCCCTTCGAGCCAAGACCATTGGCGGCGGCGCTCTTCGATCGTCCTGCAGGTCGTTGGCTTCCTCGCCTGTGGCAATACGCATGACGCGAACGGCGTTGCCGATCACGTCGGCGGGGCGCTCCTGGCCCTTAGGTCCGGTCGGTATTTGAGGACTCCTCTAAGGTCGCTATATAGTGCACCGGGCTCCCACTGGAGTACACAGTATAGCTCTTATTGCCAAAGCGGTCGTTCTTAACTGTGATCGAGGTGGTGTAGGGCGGGAAGCCTCTTTTCGGAGGTATTTTGGGTATAGGCGGGCAATGGCTCGTTGCCAACCGACCAAGAAGCACGGCCAACTCCGCTGTCGGCATCTCGTCCTCTGGGATGGACTGTTCCCAAGGCTGCTCCGAACCGCGCCGGACAATCTTCCAAATTCGCACCATCTCTCGCCCATGCTTTCCACTAAGCATATAGGCGGTTCCGTCTATATGGGCAAACTCGGCGAGGCGCTTTCGACTGGCTGTCAAATTTCAAACTGAGACACTACCCGGCCAGCGCTCGCTGCAGGAATATGTAGCGCATCGCCGTCTGCGCCGCCTGCGGCCGGCGGTCGCCGCGCCCGCCATGGCCGCCTTCGGTCTCCTCGAAGAACAGCGTCCTGCCGTGACCTGCCTCCTGCAGCCGCGCCGCCATCTTGCGCGCATGTCCGGGATGGACGCGATCATCGGCGGTGGACGTCATCAGGAGCACCGGCGGATAGGCAGCGCCCGCCTTGACATGCTGGTAGGGCGAATAGGCGCCGAGCCAGGCCGCCTCCTCCGGCTTCGACGGATCGCCATATTCGGCGATCCACGAGGCGCCCGGGGGCAGGTCGGTGTAGCGCAGCATATCGAGCAGCGGCACGTCGATGATGACCGCGCCGAACAATTCCGGCCGCTGCGTCAGCGATGTGCCGGTGAGCAGGCCGCCATTGGAGCCGCCCTGGATGCCGAGCTGCGCCGCCGTCGTGATGCCGCGCCGGACCACGTCCTCGGCCACCGCCGCGAAATCGTCGAAAGCGTTCTGGCGCTTGCCCTTGAGCGCCGCCTGGTGCCAGGCCGGACCGAACTCGCCGCCCCCGCGGATGTTGGCCTGGACATAGGCATTGCCCCTGTCCAGCCAGAGCCTGCCGCGAATGCCGGCATAGCCGGGTAGCAGCGGCACTTCGAAGCCGCCATAGCCGTAGAGCAGCGTCGGCACCGGTCCTTTCTGGTCGCGCCGCCGCACCACGAAATAAGGGATCATCGTACCGTCCTTCGAGCGTGCCTCGAACTGCTCCGAGATATAAGGCGAGGCGTCGAAGCGGGCCGGCTGCGATTTCACGGTTTGGAGCGTCTCGCCATCGTCGTCCGACCAGATGATAGAGCTCGGCGTCAGGAAATCGGTGAAGGAGAAGGAGACGCTCGAGCCGAAATGCTCGACATGGCTGATGCCGACATTGCCGTTGTCGGGCAGCGCTATCCGCTTCAGCGACCAGCCTTCTGCGGCGCGGTCGCAGGCGATGATCTTGCCGCGAACATTGTCCATCAGGTTGACGAACAGCCGGTCCTGCGTCCTGGCGAGGCCGGCGATCGAAACACGGTGCGCCGGCTCGAGCACGGTCTGGAACGGACCGAAGGCACCGTTCTCGATCCAGCGATCGAAATCGACCGAATAGAGCCCGTCGGGCAGGCAGCGCGTGCCGTCCGGCGCCGTCCAGGGGCTGCGCACGCCGAAGATCAGTTGGCCCTTGAAGACCACCGTGTCGGTGGCGTCGTCGGGCAGCGGGATGCGCCGGTTCTCACCCGAAGCCAGCCGCAGGAAACTGTGCGAGGTGAAGAAGTCGAGCGTCTTGCCGAGCAGCACGTGCCGCTTGTCGCCGTCATATTCGACGCCGCCGCCGACCGCGAGATGTTGTTTCTCGCCTTCGAGGATCGGCGTGGCGTCCTCGAGCTTGGCGCCGCGCCGCCACAGCTTGATCACGCGCGGATAGCCGGACTGCGTCTTGTCGTCTTCCTCGAAAGCGGCGGAGACGATCACCGTATCCTCGTCCAGCCAGGAAAAGCCCGACTTGGAAGCGGGAGCGCGAAACCCGTCCTCGACGAAGGATTTCGTCGCGACATCGAATTCGCGCATCTCGCTGGCATCGCCGCCATCGGGCGACATGTAGAGCAGGCAGCGGTTGAAATCGGGATAGAGCCGGCTCGCCCCGCCGAACACCCACTTCACGCCTTCCTTCGCGGAAAGCTGATCGAAGTCGATGATCGTCTCCCAGTCGGGCTTGTCGGTCTTGTAGGACGCGACCGTCGTGCGCCGCCAGAGACCCAGCGCATTGGTCTTGTCCTGCCAGAAATTATAGACGTAGCCGGCAAGCGCAGCCCCGACGGGCATATTGTCCTCGGCGGTCATCAGGTCGAGCGCGGTCTCGAACGCGGCCTGATAAGAAGGATCGCCCTGCAGTTCGGCGACCGTCAGCGCATTCTGGCGATGAACCCAGTCCAGCGCTTCCTTGCCATTGCGATCCTCAAGCCAGAGGTAGGGATCGTCGGCGGTCAATTCGAGCTGGGTTTTGGTCATCGTGCTGGTCATGCAGGTCTCCATCCGGCGGCCCCGCCTACATCGCGTTCGCTGCCTTGATATTCAAGAGCCATTCGGGGCCGATTACAAAACCCGCCTGCGCGCGATCGTCGCCGCCGCCAGCGCCGCGGAGATGGCGCCAAGCGTGACCGGCAGGCCGGCGGCGCCGATGACATCCATGACGCCGCCGGTGAGCGGCGGCACGACGATGCCGCCAAAACCCCACATCAGCGAGAAGGCGGCATTGCCGGCAACCAGCGCCGACCCGGTGAAGCGCTCGCCGAGCTCGATGATCGACATCGTGTAGATGCCGTAGGAAACGGCGCCCCAGATTAAGACGCAAGCCCAGATCAGCGGCGTCTCGATCAGCGCCGGCAAAGCCACGCATCCAAGGACGGTCACCGCCACGCAGCCGAACCGCACCAGGCGCGCCGTCAGCCTTTCGGCGAGCAGGCCGAGCGGCACCTGCATGGCGATGTTGCCGGCGATCATCACGGAAAGCAGCGCCGACATACGCGCTTCGGGAATGCCGTGATGCGTCCCATAGACCGGCAGCAGCGCCAGTATCGCCTGCTCGAACCCGGCCGCGACGATCACGGCCGACATAAGCAGCCAGGCCATTGGTATGAAGCCCAGCACCGAAACTTTGTTCTCGGCCTCGTCGACGTTCGGCAGCCTTTTCACCACCACGGCCAGGCAGCCGCCGCAGAAGAGGAAGGCAAGAATGCCGACAAGGAAAGGCGGCCAGCCTTCCGTGCCGACGCCGAGCAGGCAGAGCGGCCCGGCCGCGAAGCCCGCCGAGATGATGGTTGAATAGATGCCCATGACGCGGCCGCGCCGCGCCGGCGGCGCCAGAGCGATCACCCAGATTTCACTCAGGACATAGAGCGGGTTGGTCACCACGCCGATCAGGAAGCGCAGCGGGAACCACAGATAGACGTTTTGCGTCCAGCCGATTAGCGCCAGCACCAGCGCCGAAAGCGCCGCGCAGGTCAGCGCGGTCCGCCCCGCCCCGAACCGGCGCGCCAATCCCGGGATCAGCGGCGAGGACAGGATGAAGCCGACCGGCGTCATCGCCGCCGACAGTCCGATCATCGCCGGCGAAATGCCTTGCCGCTGCAGGATGAAGCTCAGCAGCGGATAGGAAAGCCCTTGCGCTATGGCGAAGACGGAAACCGTCGCGATCACGCCGGTGATCGCCGCCCACTGCACCGTCTCGTCGCTTTCCGAGCCCGCCAGCGCCATCATTGCCGCTCCGATCTTCGGAGCCTTAGCCGCTACCGGCGACAGCCGTAAGGGCCAACGGCGGCTAAAGCGCATGCTCCAGCCGGTCCCTGTCAGGAGCGCTGGCGCTGCAAGGAACAGCACAAGGTAGCGGCACCCAGCAACGCATCGAGCCCGACGATGACGGCAGGCAGCCGAGCGGCCGATCGCCTGCGGCCGCCTCCCCTTCCGTCATGTCGCTTCCCTCGCCCTAGTGGTCGCCGCCTCCTCACCGGCTGCATTGCTGCCAGTCCATTATGCCGGCCAAATTCGCATCCTCACGAGGCTTCTCATGACTGCCGCCCTTCATCCCGCCGAGCCGGCACTGGCAACCGATCGCGCCCGCCGTGGCGGCCGCGCGGGAAAGCGCGCCGGCGGCTCGGCCGCCTTCGAGCAGCCCGCCTTCCGGCAATTGAAGAACCCGCTGACGCCGACCAGGCTGGTGTCCGACGACGAGCTGGAATCGATCCACCTCGCCTCGCTGCGCGTGCTGAGGGAAATCGGCGTCGACGTTCTGCACGATGAAGCCCGCCGCATCATGAAGGCGCACGGCGCCGACGTACGCGAAGGCTCGGAGCGCGTGCGCTTCGACAGCGACATGATCCTCGAGCTTGTCTCGCACTGCCCGTCGGAATTCACGCTGCATGCCCGCAACCCGGCGCATAATCTGCGCTTCGGCGGCAACAACGTCATCCTGTCGATGATGGCTTCGGCGCCGAACTGCTCCGACCTCGACCGCGGCCGCAGGCCCGGCAACCAGGCCGATTACCGCAACTTCCTGCGCCTGGCGCAGATGCACAACATCCTGCACTGCACCGGCGGCTATCCGGTCGAGCCGATCGACATTCATCCGTCGGTGCGGCACCTGGAATGCATTCGCGACCTCGCCATGCTGACCGACAAGGTCTTCCACATCTATTCGCTCGGCAAGGAACGCAACGTCGACGGCATCGAGATCACCCGCATCGCGCGCGGCATCAGCCGCGAGCAGCTGATGCAGGAACCGTCGGTCTTCACCATCATCAACACCAATTCGCCGCTCAAGCTCGACGTGCCGATGATGGAAGGCATCATCCAGATGTCGAGCATGGGCCAGGCCGTGATCGTCACGCCCTTCACGCTGTCCGGCGCCATGGCGCCCGTCACCGTCGCCGGCGCGCTGGTGCAGCAGAACGCCGAGGCGCTCTCGGGCATTGCCTTCGCGCAGATGGTCAAGAAAGGCGCGCCGGTCGGCTATGGCGGCTTCACCTCCAATGTCGACATGAAGTCCGGCGCGCCGGCCTTCGGCACGCCCGAATATATGAAGGCGCAGCTCGTCGGCGGCCAGCTTGCCCGCCGCTATCAAATTCCCTACCGCACCTCCAACACCTGCGCCGCCAACACGGTCGACGCCCAGGCCGCCTATGAAAGCGTGTTCTCGCTATGGGGCGCGATCCAGGGCGGCGGCAATCTGATGATGCACGGCGCCGGCTGGCTGGAAGGCGGCCTGCGCTGCTCCTATGAAAAGACCATCCTCGACATCGACCTGCTGCAGATGGTGGCCGAATTCCTCACCCCGCTCGACCTCTCCGAGGATGCGCTCGGCTTCGACGCCATGCAGTCGGTCGGTCCTGGCGGTCATTTCTTCGGCACCCAGCACACGCAGCAGCGTTACAAGACCGCCTTCTATTCGCCGATCGTGTCCGACTGGCGCAATTTCGAGACATGGGCCGAGGCGGGCTCGCCGACGGCGATGGAGCGGACCAACAAGGTCTGGAAGGAGCGCCTTGCCTCCTACGAGGAGCCATATATGGATCCGGCCATCCGCGAGGAGCTCAACGACTTCGTCGAGAAACGCCGCGCCGAAGGCGGCGCGCCGACGGATTTCTGATCGTTGATCTCAATTTCTGACTCCACATTGCACAACACGGATCTATCTGCATGAAATCCCACGTAAAAGCGGTTGTCATCGGCGGCGGCGTCGTCGGCTGTTCGGTGCTTTATCATCTCGCCAAGGCTGGCTGGACCGACATCATGCTGATCGAGCGCTCGGAGCTGACCTCCGGCTCGTCCTGGCATGCGGCGGGCGGCTTCCATACGCTGAACGGCGACCCGAACGTCGCCAAGCTGCAGGCCTATACCGTCCAGCTCTATAAAGAGATCGAGGAACTCTCCGGCCAGTCCTGCTCGCTGCATCTGACCGGCGGCGTCATGATGGCCGATACGCCCGAGCGCATGGACTTTCTGCGGCTGGCTCACGCCAAGGGCCGTTATCTCGGCATGGATACCGAGCTGATTACGCCCTCGGAAGCCAAGGCGATGTTCCCGCTGATGGACGAGACGAACTTCGTCGGCGCCATGTGGGACCCGGTCGAAGGCCATCTCGACCCGTCCGGCACCACCATCGCCTATTCCAAGGCGGCCAAGAAGCTCGGCGCCGAGATCGTGCTGCGCAACCGCGTCGTCGACCTGACGCAGCAGCCGGACGGCACCTGGAACGTCGTCACCGAGCAGGGCACGGTCCATGCCGAGCACGTCGTCAATTGCGGCGGCCTGTGGGCGCGCGAGATCGGCCGCATGGTCGGCGTCGAGCTGCCGGTGCTGGCCATGGAGCACATGTACCTCTTGACCGAGCCGATGCCGGAGGTCGAGGAGTTCAACAAGTCGACCGGCCGCGAGATGATCGGCGTGCTCGACTTCAAGGGCGAGATCTACACCCGCCAGGAGCGCAACGGCGTCCTGCTCGGCACCTACGAGAAGGCCTGCAAGCCGTGGTCGCCGGTCAACACGCCGTGGGATTTCGGCCATGAGCTCCTACAGCCCGACATCGATCGCATCGCGCCGTCGCTGGAGATCGGCTTCAAGCATTTCCCCGGCATCGAGAAGGCCGGCATCAAGCAGATCATCAACGGTCCCTTCACTTTCGCGCTCGACGGCAATCCGCTGGTCGGCCCGGTGCAGGGCCTGACCAATTTCTGGTGCGCCTGCGCCGTCATGGCCGGGTTCAGCCAGGGCGGCGGCGTCGGCCTCGCGCTCTCCAACTGGATGGTGCATGGCGATCCGGGCTTCGACGTCTGGGGCATGGATGTCGCCCGCTTCGGCGAATGGGCGAGCTTGCGCTACACCAACGCCAAGGTGCGCGAGAACTATTCGCGCCGCTTCTCGATCCGCTTCCCGAACGAAGAACTGCCCGCAGCCCGTCCGGCGCAGACGACGCCACTCTACGACACCATGCTCGCCAACAACGCCGTCATGGGCGATTCGTGGGGCCTGGAAACGCCGCTCTGGTTCGCGCCGAAGGGCACGGAGCCGAAGGACATCGTCTCCTTCCACCGCTCCAACGATTTCGGCCCGATCGGCGAGGAAGTGCGCGCCACGCGCGACAGGGTCGGCGTCACCGAGATCGCCAACTTCGCCAAATACGAGGTGTCCGGTCCGGGCGCGGAAGATTTCCTCAACCGGCTGATGACCAACCGCATGCCGAAGGTTGGCCGTATCGTGCTGACCCCGATGGTCAACGAATTCGGCAAGCTGATCGGCGACTTTACCATCGCCAAGGCCGGCCCAAGAAATGGAGAAGACCGTTTCATGATCTGGGGCTCGTCCGCAGCGCAGAAATATCACATGCGCTGGTTCGAGAAGCACCTGCCGAAGGACGGCTCGGTGCGCATCCACCGCTTCGACCAGACGCTGGTCGGTCTCTCGATCGCCGGGCCGAAATCGCGCGACCTGCTGCAGAAGCTCGTCGATGTCGACGTCTCGACAAAGGCCTTCCGCTTCATGGATTTCCGCGAGATGGCCGTTGGCGGCGCGCCCTGCATGGTCAACCGCATCACCTACACCGGCGATCTCGGCTACGAGATCTGGATGGCGCCCGCCTACCAGCGCCTGGTCTACAAGGCGATCAAGGAAGCCGGCGCGGAATTCGGCATCGTCGACTTCGGCATGCGTGCGCTGCTCTCCATGCGCCTGGAAAAGAATTTTCCGACCTGGTTCCGCGAGTTGCGTCCGATCTACGGACCGTTCGAAGGCTCCATGGACCGCTTCATCAAGCTGGAGAAGAACGACTTCATCGGCCGCGAGGCGTCCGCCAGGGAGCATGCCGAAGGGCCGAAGCTGCGCCGGGTCTCCTTCATCGTCGACGCTGCCGATGCCGACGTGATGGGCGACGAGCCGATCTGGGCCAAGGTCGGCAAGGACTACGGCACGGTCGAGAAGCCGCATGGCTACGGCGCGCCGCGTTTCGACACATCCGGCAAGGAAGTGCGCGGCTCGAAGGCCGCCGAAGGCGCTTCGGCCGTGCGCGGCATCGTCGATGGCGACTGGCGCGTCGTTGGTTGGGTGACCTCGGGCGGCTATGCGCATTACGTGCAGAAGTCGATGGCACAGGGCTATGTGCCGGCCGCTCTTGCCGAGGACGAAAGCGCCGGCCTGTTCGAGATCGAGATTCTCGGCCACCGCCGCCCCGCCCGCATCAATGTCGAACCGCCTTTCGACCCGAGCGGCGAGAAGATGCGAACCTGAAACCCCGCGAATTGTTGGATTGCGTCGGTAGCTATGGCATGGTCCGAGCCCACTACCGGCGCATCAGCATGAGAAGACCGTCCCCTTGCGACAACTAGAGAAATGGACCGATTGGCTCTGCGATGAACGGGTCGGTCCATTCAGCGCGGCGGTTGCGTCGGTCCTCCTCTACTGCCTGACCCAGATCGTCATGATGGCCCTGCTGTCCCATGTTGCGGGCACGGGCGTCGGTGTCGACGATGCAGAGCAATTGACGGAAATGCGGTTCCTGGCCGCCGGCTACGGCAGCTCGCAGCCGCCTCTATACACCTGGCTGGCGACGCTTGCGGCCTCGCTGGTCGGAACCAGCGTTCTTGCCCTCAAGATCGTCAAATACGGCCTGCTGGCCGCGGGGCTGGTCGCCTATTTCACCGCCATACGCCGCCTCGGCTACTCGAACCGCACCGCGGCGGCCGGCATGTTCGGATTGCTGCTGTTTCCTCAGATCTTCTGGGAGATGCAGCACGCCCTCACCCACTCGGTCGCCATATTCTGTTTCACCTCGGTGCTGCTTCTGGCGCTGGTCGAGGTGGAGAAGCGGCGATCGGCCGTTGCCTATGCGTTTTTCGGCCTGGCGACGGCGGCCGCGATGCTGTCGAAATACAACATCGTCATCTTCCTTGCCGCCCTGTTCCTGGCATCTCTCTCGGTTCGCGAAACGCGTGAGGCGATCTTCGACCGCCGTTTCGCAATCAGCGTGGCGGTGGCGGTCCTTGCCTGCCTGCCGACGCTTTATTGGAGCCTGACACATCTGGAAGACCTGCTCGCGCACCAAGGGGGCCTGGGCGTCGCCGAAGGCGGCAGCGTTGCGAAAACGGCGCTTCTCGGCATCCGCAGACTGGTCAACGCGATCGTCAATTTCGCTGGACTGCCGGTCGTGATTTTTGCCGTCGCCTACGTCCTGGCGACAAGAAAACGGACGGATCCGCCTCAGCCGGTACGGTGGCCGGAAAAGCTGTTGTGGCGGGCGATCGTACTTGGTTTTGTGGTCATGGTCACAGTCGTCTTGGCGGCCGGAATCACCCAGTTTCGCGACCGCTGGATGCTACCGATCTTCATCCTCTTGCCCGCGGCGCTCGCCATGCGCTTCGACGCCATGGGCCAGAAAGGCCGAAAGACGCAAGCCACCATTGTCTTCGTCGGCGCTCTCCTTGCCATATTGGTGCTGCCGCTGAGCTGGTATATGCATCTGCACGGCGGCGACAGCCGCGGCAGCATCGTGCGCATGGATTACCGCTCGCTTTACGACCAGATCAACACCGACGGACCGGTCAAGACCGTGGTCTCGAGCTGGTTCTGGGTCGGCAATCTGCGCCTGGTCGATGCCGACCTCATCGCGCTCGATGACGAGACGCCGGACTTCGCCAGGTCGATCCGCGAGCCGGCGGTGCTCGTGCTTACCGATGACAGGGAATCGTCCTCTGAGGTTTTCGAAGAGTTGGCGAAGGCCGGCTACATGATGGACACCATCCACCGCACGATTGAAGTGCCGCAGGCACTCGGCTTTCCGGCCCGCAAGGTCACGATTACCAGACTGCACAAGAAGCCCGCGCAGTAAGCTTCAGGTGGGACGAATGGACAAGCTAGGCTTCGGCCGCCATCGCAAGATCATGCCCTTCGAGCCAAGCTCGGTCGAAGCGCTGCGCGAGGCCTCGCGCGAAAAGGCGGCCTCCCTCAACCAGCATCTGCTGGGCTATGGCGCGACTGCCGAAGCCGAGTGGGCGACGGCGGGCATCGCCGCGCCCGACTTGGCCGAAATGCGCAGATACCGGCTGGACCGCATCCGCGCCGAGCTGAAGCGCCGCGACTATGCCGGCGCCCTGCTCTACGACCCGGTCAACATCCGCTACGCGACGGATTCGACCAACATGCAGCTCTGGGTCGCGCACAATTCGACACGCCACTGTTTTGTCGCCGCGGAAGGGCCGGTGGTGCTGTTCGACTATTTCTCCTGCGAGCACCTGTCCGATCATTCGGGTGTCGTCGACGAGGTGCGTCCCGCCGTGTCGTGGATATATCTCTACAGCGGCGAGCTCACCGAGCAGAAAGTCCGGCGCTGGGGTGCCGGTATCGCCGAGCTCGTTGCCGAGCATGGCGGCGGCAACCGCCGCATTGCCGTCGACCGCATCAACCCGGAAGGCGTTGAGGAACTCGCCCGCCGCGGCATCGCGATAGGCAATGGCGAGGCGGTGATGGAGAGTGCACGCCTCATCAAATCGCCGGACGAGATCCTCGCTATGCGCCGCGCCATCGTCGCCTGCGAGGCAGCGATTGACGAGATGGAGACAGCGCTGAAGCCCGGCATCTCCGAGAACGAGCTCTGGGCGGAACTGCATCGCGGCAACATCGCGCGCGGCGGCGAATGGATCGAAACGCGTCTTTTGTCATCGGGACCGCGCACCAATCCCTGGTTCCAGGAATGCTCCTCGCGCGTCATCGAGGATGGCGACCTCGTCGCCTTCGACACGGACCTGATCGGTCCCTACGGGTTCTGCGCCGATCTTTCGCGCACATGGCTTTGCGGCGACGGAAAGCCGTCGAACGAGCAGCACAACCTCTTCCGCATCGCCGCCGGTCAGATCGCTCATAACACCGAACTGATGCGGCCGGGCATCTCCTTTCGCGATCTCGTCGAGCGCTCGGCGGTGCCGCCGGACGACTGCTATCCGACGCGCTACGGCGTGCTCTATCATGGGGTCGGCCTTGCGGACGAATATCCGACGCTGCCGCATGCCGGCGACTGGACCGACGACACGCCGGACGGCGTGCTCGAACCCGGCATGGTGCTTTGCGTCGAAAGCTATATCGGCAGGCTTGGCGGGCACGAAGGCGTCAAGATCGAGGAACAGATCCTGATCACCGAAACCGGCAATGAGAAGCTTTCAGCCTATCCGCTGGACGAGCGGCTGCTCTGATCCGCCTTCGACAGCCGCGACTGCATCGCGCATCGCGGCAACGATCTTTTCCGGCGTCGTTCGGGCGGTGATATAGGGCAGGCCCTTGCGCCGAGCCGTCCAGCCGACCACCTTCACGCCTCTCGCCGCCGCCTCGAAACGTTGCGCCAGCGCCCAGCTTTCGCAGTCGATGGCCGCAACATCGGCCCTGCCTTCCGCGATCGCCACGATCGATGACCGGTGGCCGCCGCTTTCGCCGCGCGAGGCGAAGATGTCCAGGCTTTCGCCCATCGCCTCCAGGTCGCGCTGCAGGCCGATCAGCCCGGACATCGAATCCGGATTGTTGAAGATGAAGCGCTTGCCGCGTAGAAGATCGATCGGGATGAGGGCCTTGCCGTCCGCGGGCGAGGCAATCCCCGGTCCGCCATCCGCCGTTATCACCAGCGCGCTGGAATAGAGCTCTCCCTGCCCGCCCTCGAACGCATCGTAGCTCGGCTGCGCAATCACCTGCACATGCCGCGCAAGACCGAGTTCCATCGGCCCCCAGCAGGTTTGCCCGAAGAGCAGCGCCGGGCTCAGCCAGAGCTGGTGAAAGTCCAATTCTTCCGGGGGCAGCGTCGCCGGGTCGGGTGCGATCGGCTTGCCGGCGCCGTCGAGTATCCCGCCTGGAACCCCTGGCAACTCGCGATTGCTGCGCACGACCGCCTCCGGCGCATCGACGCCCCTTTGCCGGAAAGCGTCGCGGAGCCGCGCCCATTGCGCGTCGACTTGGCCACGCGCTTCGGACCAATCATACATAGGCAGGGCCGCAACGAACTTGCTCATGTCGAATAGCTTTCAAAGGCAAGCGGCCTTCGGCGCCTGCGTTCCGCCGCGGAAAAAGCGTAGCGGAAAGTCGAAATTACTCCTTCGGCGGCTCGGCGGGAACCGGCGCCGTGCCAAGTCCGCTGACATTGCGCGCCCTGACGCGCGGCTTGAAGGCGCGGCCCGGTTCCGGCGTGCGCCGCAGCACCGGATGGACGATCGGCTCTTTGGCCCTGAAGGCATGGGCTTTCAGCATCGCAAAATAGTTCGGATAGGCATAACCGTTGTTCATCCGCAGCCATTCCTCGCGGCGCTCGCGAAAGAGCTTCGGCAGCCGGTACCAGGCAATGGTCGGGCTCTTGTGATGAACGAAATGCAGATTGTTGTTCAGGAACAGGAAGGAGAGCGGCGAGCGCTCGACGATTACCGTTCGCCCCTCCGGATGCTCCGACCACTGGTGCTCGGCATAGGTGCGGATCGAGATCAGCGACTGGCCGAGCCACACCGGCACCAGGATATAGAGCCACAGCGGGATGCCGAAACCGAACGTGACGATCGGCGCGACAATTGCGAGACCGATGGCATGCAGCAGCCAGGCCTTGCGGATCGCTTTGTCGCCGGCAAGGATCTGCTTGGCATCGTCGATGAAGAAACCGACCGAGGACAACCACGGACCGAGGACGAGGCGGCCAACCATGGTGTTGTTGATCTTGAGCAGAAGCTTCATTGTCGGCGGCAGGCCCTCATGCATCCAGAGCGCCTGATAGTAGCTCTCCGGATCGTCGAGCGGATCGGTCAGGCGCTCGTCTGCATGATGGCGAAGGTGGATGGTCTTGAAGCGGCGGAATGGCCAGACCATGCCGATGGGCAGGAAGACGAAGGCTTCATTGATCCTGGCGTTGCGGGTCGGATGACCGTGCAGCACTTCGTGCATGATCGACGACTGCAGAGCCAGGATAAAGGGCAGGACGGCAAGCGCCAGAAGCGGATGGGATGGCCAGACAAGGAAACCGGTGGCGAGCCATGCGCCGTAGCAGAAGAGTGTGAGAAAGACTGTCGGCCATTCGACAGCCGGCATGCTGCTACGTCTCTTTTTCGTGCCGGTATTCACGCTTGCCATGCTCTCGACCACTGCCCCCCAGTCGCCGGAACCAACTCGATTCCTGACAACATTGTGTCAGGAGCCTGCCGTGACATCAATGCGACAATGCGCACAAACCGTTGCGAATGCGCATTTTTGGCGGCATATGTTACACATTGTAAACAGACATCGGGATTCATTTCCGCCTGAGCCACGTTCAGAACGGCTCCGGCGCAAATTTTTCCTCTCCGACACGGGAGCAGCGTGATGGACAAGCGCGATCTGTCGACGACCTTTCGGGAGCGCCTGAAATTGCTCTTGACACGGTCCGACCTGAACCAGTCGGCCTTCGCGACGGCGGTCGGCATCGACCGTTCGGCGCTGTCGCAGCTCCTCTCCGGCGCCTCGACCCGCCTGCCGCGCGCCGAGACCCTCCTCAACATCGCCGCCGAGTTCAAGGTATCGCTCGACTGGCTGCTAGGCCTGAGCCAGGACGAAGGTGTCACCGGCGAAATCAGAGAAAGCCTGGAGATCGAGGAGGCGCCCGACGGCTTCGACCGCACGCTTTTGGCCAAATGGCATGCCGAGGCGGCCGGCACCAAGATCCGTTATGTGCCCGCCGGCATTCCCGACCTTCTGCGGACTGAGGCGCTGGTCGAATACGAAGCCGGCATTGCCAACAAGAGCCGTGAGGCGCAGGCAGGCGAAACGCAATATCGCATCGACTACAACCGTCGGCCGGAGACCGACATGGAGGTCTGCATGCCACGCCACACGCTGGAGATCTTCGCGCGCGGCCTCGGTGTCTGGGATCGTTTCCCCGAGGCCGAACGGCGCAAGCAATTGCTGCACATGGCGGCGCTGCTTGACGACCTTTATCCGACCTTTCGCCTGTTCCTCTATGACGGCCGCATTCGCTATTCGATCCCCTATACGATCTTTGGCCCCTATCGCGCCGCGATCTATGTCGGCGACATGTATCTCGTGTTGAGCGCCACTCAGCCGATCCGCACGCTCACCAGCCATTTCGACAACCTGATCCGGGCCGCCGACATCAACGCGCACGAGGCCGCGAGCTTTGCGCAAAAGCTGGCCGCAATGTCCTTCCCATCAGGCTCTGCCTGATCGCGCGCATCGATATCATCTTGGCTGCCCCTGATCGTTCCAGCGAAACCCGTGGCCTTTCGCGGCCGCAAATTCGTTGACTGGACATAAAGACTTCTTTATATCGTTATTTGAATTTGAACGCGAAAGCCATTCCAGGCAGGAAATCCAGGGCCATGACCGCGACCAACCCTATTGACGCACTGCTTGCCGAGAAAGGCGTGCTTTTGGCCGATGGCGCTACCGGCACCAATCTGTTCGCGATGGGTCTGGAGGCCGGGGAAGCGCCTGAGCTGCTCAATGAGGCGGCGCCCGAGACCATCGCCAGCCTGCACCAGAACTTTGTCGACGCCGGCGCCGATATCATTCTCACCAACTCCTTCGGCGGCACCCGCCACAGGCTGAAGCTGCATCATGCGCAGGATCGCGTCCACGAGCTGAACAAGCGCGCCGCCGAGATTGCCCGCTCTGTCGCCGACAAGGCCGGCCGCAAGGTGATCGTCGCCGGCTCCGTCGGCCCGACCGGCGAATTGCTGGTGCCGCTCGGCGCCATGACCTATGACGAGGCGGTCGAGGCCTTCGCCGAACAGATCGAGGGCTTGAAGGCCGGCGGCGCCGAAGTCGCCTGGATCGAGACCATGTCGGCGCCGGACGAGATCCGCGCCGCGGCTGAGGCCGCCATCCGGGTCGGCCTGCCCTATACCTACACCGGTTCCTTCGACACGGCCGGCCGCACCATGATGGGCCTGCTGCCGAAGGATATCCACGCCGTCGCCGATGGCCTGTCGCAGGCCCCTCTCGGTGTCGGCGCCAATTGCGGCGTCGGCGCTTCCGATATCCTGGCGTCGCTGCTCGACATGACCGAGGCGAAGCCCGATGCGACCGTGATCGTCAAGGGCAATTGCGGCATTCCGGAGTTCCGCGGCACGGAGATCCATTATTCCGGCACGCCGGAGCTGATGTCCGATTATGTGCGGCTGGCGGTCGATGCCGGCGCCAAGATTGTCGGCGGCTGCTGCGGCACCTCGTTCGCGCACCTTGCTGCCATGCGCAAGGCGCTGGACGCGCACACCAAGTCGACCCGCCCGACCGTCGAGACGATCGTCGAGCGCATCGGCCCGATGCGCAACAAGGCGGCGACGGCAAACACCGCCGAGACCAGCGAAGCCCGCCGCGAGCGCCGGCGCAGCCGCGCCTGATACGTTTTCTACTTGCTGTTTTCAGCGTAGCGCGACAGCGCAGTATTGAGATCGGTGCCGGCACTGCCCTGGTTGTCGGCGCCCATCGTCATCAGGGCGCCCGATGCGCCGGGGTCGCTGATCTGCTCAAGCATCGAGCGAAAACGGTCGTTGTTGAGGGCCGAAAGCGCTGTGTTGCGCGCCGCGTCGACATCGTTCCTGATTCGCGCGGCTTCCGCTGAAGCAGCGGACGGTCCGCGCACCGGGGCATTGGCCGCCGTCGAGTTCACGTTCCCCATTGTCGTGATATGCACTGCTGATCCCTCAAACCCTTGTCAGCACCGACTAACAGAAGCTCGTTGCGGCAAGGTTCCGGAAAACCCGTGCAATTTAATGATCGAAAAAAGGCCGGCAGGATCTGTCCCGCCGGCCTTTCCTTCAATCCGCAATGGCCTACTTGTTGCCGTCCAGCGATGAGGCCAGCCGCACCAGCGACAGGAACTCCGCCCGATAGCCGAATGGATCGGCGCCGCGCGCGGCATTGGCGATCTCTGCGATGCGGTCATAGCTGAAATTCGCGGTCTGATCCTCGTCGCGCAGCTTCTGCCCGAAGGCCGCGACGGCAACCGAAAAACGTTGGTCGGCGCCGGCCGCATCGAAGGACGAGACCTCATTGGCGGCGGTCACCGGTGTGGTGATGAGTTTCGAGACGTTCTCGTCCGGCAGCTTGTAGCGGATCTTGACGAAGGCATATTCGCCCGCATTGGCGACGCCGCCATTGTCGACCTTGGCCTGGCCGTAGCGCAGCGGATCGACCTGCTCGCCGCCGCTGCCTTTAGGCGTGATCTCATAGACCGCGGTCACCGAATGGCCCGAGCCGATATCGCCAGCATCGACGCGGTCATTGTTGAAATCCTCGCGCTTCAGGGCGCGGGTCTCATAACCGACGAGACGGTATTCGGAGACCGTGGTTGGGTTGAACTCGACCTGAATCTTGACGTCCTTGGCGATGGTGAACAGCGTCGAGGAGGCATCCTCGACCAGCACCTTCTCGGCTTCGGCCAGCGTGTCGATATAGGCCGCCGTGCCGTTGCCATTCTGCGCGATGGTCTGCATCATCTGGTCGTTCAGATTGCCGCGGCCGAAGCCGAACACCGAGAGGAACACGCCCGTCTTGCGCTCCTTCTCGATCAGCCGCTTGAGGTCGTCGTCATCGGTCTGGCCGACATTGAAGTCGCCGTCGGTGGCAAGCATCACACGGTTGACGCCGTCCTTGACGAAGGATTGCTGCGCAAGCTTGTAGGCCTCGCGGATGCCTTCTTCGCCGGCCGTCGAGCCGCCGGGCGCCAGATTGTTGATTGCCGCAAGGATCTTCTGCTTTTCCGCCCCCTTGGTCGGCATCAGCACCGTGCCGGCATTGCCGGCATAGGTGACGATCGAGACGGTGTCGTCTGGCTTCAGCTTGCTCACCAACAAGCGGAAGGCGGATTTCAGCAGCGGCAGCTTGTCGGGCTCGTCCATCGAGCCCGAGACGTCGATCAGGAAGACCAGATTGGCCTTCGGCTGCTCAGCCGGCTTAACGTCGAAACCCTTGATCGCGACATGCATGAGCTTGGTATGCTCGTTCCACGGCGTCGGCATGACGGTGACGGTCGAGTTGAACGGCGTCTTGGTCGAATCCGGTCCCTTCCAGTCATAGGGGAAGTAGTTGATCATCTCCTCGACGCGGACCGTGTCCGGTTCGGGCAGACTGCCTTCCTTCAGCGAGCGACGCACGAAAGAATAGGAGGCGGTATCGACGTCGATCGAGAAAGTCGAGACCGGATCCTGGGCTGTTTCATGCACCGGATTGGTTTTGAAATTCTCGACGCGATCGCGGTTTTCCTCCTGCGGCTGCAGTTGGTCGACCGGCATGGGCGCGGGCTGCACCATCAGCTTGGAATCGGCGACGGCGGGCGGAGACGCCGGAATGGCGGGCGGAGACGCCGGAATGGCGGCCGCGCCGCCTGCCGGCGCCTTGTCGGCCCGCTCAGCCTCATCGACGCTAGGCGGTGTCATCGACATGATCACTCTGTTTGACGACCCGTCCTTGCCGCCGGCCGCGAGCTGGCCGCTCCCCGCCGGCGCAGGCTGCAGAGCGCGCTTGCTCTCCGGCGCTGCCTCCTGCTTGAGCAGGCCGTCGACCTCTGTCGCCGGCTTCGGCGCCGCCACTTGTGAATTGGCCCGAGTCTCGGCGTCGGCGTCTGTCTTCTTCTCCTTGGCCGGCGCCGCTGCCAGCGGCTCGTTGATCGCGGGCTGTTCCGGCGCAGGCTTCTGCGCCGTCGGTTTGTCGGCCAAGGTCTCGGTGACCGTGCCGTTGCCGCCCAAGACGGGCGGCTGGTCCTTCAGCATTTCGAAAGCGGCATAGCCGGCGATAGGCAGCGCGACCAGCGCAGTGATGGCCGGCGTGGCGATGAGTTTCCGTTGCATGATGTCTCTCCAGAGCATTCTTGCTCGCTCCGTGAGACGAAGGCCTGCGGACGTTCCTTGGCGAACAGGCGAGATTTTTTCGTCGAGGTCGAAGGCCTGCATCGCGGCGGCGAACGCGCGCGCCTTGGCCTCGCCATCCGGCGCCGGTACCGCGATGTCGCGCAGCCTTTCGAGTTCGTTGTCGTCGACCATGGTCACACTTCCCCGGCTGAGCGCATCAGCAGCTTCAACCGTTTCTTCGCTTCATGGATGTGCCAGGACACCGTCGTCTCCGAGATCGCCATCACCTCGGCGGCCGCCGCGTGGTTGAGACCTTCGCCATAGACCAGCAGCACCGCGTCGCGTTGCTTGTCGGGCAGCATCCGCACCGCCGCCCACAGCGCCTCGGCCGGATCGTCGACCTCCGCCGACGCTTCGCCCGCGATCAGCGCATAGGCGCCGTAGGCATCGGTCTTGGCAGTGTCGCGGGCGCGCTTGCGCATCATGTCGCGCGAAGCGTTCAGCGTCATGGCATAGAGCCATGTCGTAAAGGCGCCGCTGCCCTGATAGTCGCGGATCGCGCGGCCGAGACGCACGCAGACGTCCTGGGCGATGTCCTCGGCGTCGGCTTTGCGGCCGCACCAGCGATAGGCGGCGCGATAGACGAAGCCGTAGTGCCTTTCGAGCAATCTGCCGAAAGCACCCCTGTCTCCGCCCCTCGCCCGCCCGATTAGTTCGGCATCGGAGGCTTCGCCGTCGTCCAGCATCATCGCCATCATTTGCCTGTTGGACGAAGGCTAATGGCCAATCCTTGGGGCGATGGAAAGATTTTTTTGAGAAGGCAATTAGGCGCGATGGACGAGGTGTGTCGAGATTCGGGTCAGGCCGAGCCGAAAATGGTGGTTTCCGAGAACCGGAGCGGAGCGTACTTAAAGTACGTGAGCACCGGAAGCGCAGGAAGCCGCCTCACCCGAATATCGGCACACCTTATCCCAGCGTCTCTTTGAAGAACGTCGTCAGCCGCTTCCAATGCCTCTCGGCGCCCGCCTCGTCATAGACGCTGTGGTCCTTGACGCACCAGCCGTGGTCGACGCCGACATAGTTTTCGATGACGTGGTCAACCTCTGCCACCCTGAGCGCCTCTGCCAGCCGCCCCGACTGCTCCGGCGGGAAGCTGCGGTCGACGCCGGCGACGCCGACATAGACGCGCGCCTTGATCGAGGCCGCCTTGCGGTGCGGGCTGTCGGCCGCGTCGCTGGCGAGATTGCCGCCATGGAAGCTCGCCGCGGCAACGATCCGGTCCGGATAGCTCGCCGCCGCGTTCAGCGCCCGCGCGCCGCCCATGCAGTAGCCGACGACGCCAGTCGGTCCGGCGATCCCCTCGGCGGCCAGAGCATCGAGGAAGGCGCTGCCGTCGCGGATGGTCATGCCCTGCGTCGTGCCGCCGCTGAGCATCAACAGCAGGGCCTTGGTCTTTTCCTCGGCAAAGGCGGTTTTGGGATCGAACGGGCCATATGGCGCATAGCGGTAGAAGAGATCGGGCACCAGCACGGCATAGCCATGCTCCGCGAGGCGCTCGGCCATCTGGTCGAGCGCCGGGCGCGGACCGAAAATATCCATATAGAGTATGACGCCAGCCTTGGCCGGCGCGGCTGGACGAAACAGCCGTGCCTTCGCCGTGCCGTCCAGGGTCTTGATCTTGATGTCCTGCCTCGTCATTGCGCGCTCCGCCGGTTGCCAGGCGATAGATATCCGCACCGCCCGGCAGGGCAAGCCGCAACCTCTCGATCGCGGTCAAGTTTCCGTGCGGTTCGGAAGAATGCCTACAGTCCGGCGAACGCCGCCATATGGAAAGCCTGGACATCGGCCGGATAGCGATACTCAGCGCCGTAAGGACAGGCGTTGCGGTCGAGGCAGCCGCCGGCGCGGCAGGGCGCACCATCCGCGCCACGCACATGCACCAGGCACGCCTCGTGCGCAAAGCCAGCCACCGAATATGCGCCGACCGGACAGGATTTCAGGCAGGGTTTTTCGACGCATGCGTCGCAAAGATGATTCATCTCATGAGCTTCTGGAAGAGAAATCTCGTCCTCGAACAGCAATGCGCCGCGATAGGCATGCCAAAGTCCATAGGTCGGATGCATGAGGATGCCGAGCGGCGAAGGCTTCAGCCCCTCCGCCCGCATCGCCCATTGCTGGAACGGCAGATAGGGCCGGTCCGAAGGCGACACCGCGCGGGCGCCGAATTCTTTCGCCACCGCGCCGATCACCTCCCGCGACCAGCTGTCGAGCGGATCGGCGATATCTCTCGCCTGTCGTTCCCGCCAGCGCGGGAAATGCGGCCAGGGCGCCGCGCCCGCCTGTCCGACAAGCAGCACGGATTTGGCCGGCGCGCCGGAAGGCCCGGCTGGCGCCACCTCATCGTCACCGAAGCTGAAACCGCCGCGGAGAATCAGGCCGTTGGCCGCGAGTGCGGCCGCAATCTCCTCGACCGTGCCGCGGAAAAAAGTCATCCCTTCCGGTCCGGGTCGGAGAACGCGCTCCTCCAGACTTCCTTGTGGATGATGTCGGCCACTTTAGCCCGGCCTGACTCGGGCTCCTTTCACGTGAAGGCGTCGGCCATCGAGCCCTTCTTCCTGGCGATGAAGTCCTTCAGCGCCTCGTCGATGGCCGGATCGAGATGCGGCGCCTCGTAGCTTTCCAGCCAGCGGCGAGCGAGCTCGTTGGCGCGCTGCGGGGCGGTCTTCTCGCCTTCGGCCAGCCACTGCTCGTAGGAATTGTTGTCGGCGATGCTGGAACGGTAGAAGGCCGTCTGGAAATTCGCCTGCGTGTGGTCGCAGCCGAGATAGTGGCTGCCCGGACCGACCTGGCGGATGGCGTCCATCGCCTGGCCGTTTTCCGACAGGTCGACGCCTTCGGCAAACTTCTGCTGCATGCCGAGCTGGTCGATATCCATCATGAATTTTTCGTAGCAGGAGGCGAGACCGCCCTCGAGCCAGCCAGCCGAATGCAGCACGAAATTGGTGCCGGCAAGGATCGTCGAGTTGAGCGTGTTGGCGCTCTCATAGGCTGCCTGCGCGTCCGGGACCTTCGAGGCGCAGAGCGAGCCGCCGGTGCGGAACGGCAGGCCGAGCCGGCGCGCGAGCTGCGCGGCGCCGTAGGAAACCAGCGACGGCTCCGGCGTGCCGAAGGTCGGCGCGCCGGACTGCATCGAGATCGACGAGGCGAAAGTGCCGAACAGCACCGGCGCGCCAGGCCTGATCAGCTGGGTGAACGAAGCGCCGGCGAGCACTTCGGCCAGCACCTGCGTCAGCGTGCCGGCGACGGTTACCGGACTCATCGCGCCGGCCAGGATGAACGGCGTGACGATGCAGGCCTGGTTATGGCGCGAATAGACTTTCAGCGCGCCTAGCATGGTCTCGTCGAACACCATCGGCGAGTTGGCGTTGATCAGGCTGGTCAGCACCGTGTTGTTCTCGACGAAGTCGTCGCCGAACACGAGCTTGGCCATCGCCACCGTGTCCTCGGCCCGTTCCGGAGCCGTCACCGAGCCCATGAACGGTTTATCCGAATACCGGATATGCGAGTAGATCATGTCGAGGTGGCGCTTGTTGACCGGCACGTCCACCGGCTCGCACACCGTGCCGCCCGAATGGTGGATCGACGGCGCCATATAGGCGAGCTTCACGAAATTCTGGAAATCCTCGATCGTCGCGTAGCGGCGGTTGCCGTCGAGGTCGCGCACGAAGGGCGGGCCGTAGACCGGCGCGAATACGGTCGCGTTGCCGCCGATCTGCACCGAGCGCTCCGGGTTGCGCGCATGCTGGGTGTAGATCGAAGGCGCGGTCTTCAACAGCGAGCGGCAAAGACCTTTCGGAAAATGCACGCGCTCGCCCTTGACGTCGGCGCCCGCTTCCTTCCAAAGCGCCAGCGCCTCGGCGTCGTCGCGGAAAATGATGCCGATTTCTTCCAGCACAGTCTCGGTATTCTTCTCGATCAGCGCCAGGCCTTCCTCGTTGAGGACCTCGTAGACGTTGATCTTGCGCTTGATATAGGTGAGCTGTGTGCCCGGACCGCCGCCCGAGCGCGCCGCGCGCCGGGCCGCCGCGCCGCCGCTGGCACCGCGCCCACGCCGTGCGTTTGACGCTTCCTGGTCGACTGCCGCGTTCTCGCTCATGATCGTGCTTCCTATAAAACCTGGTCTGGATTAGCTCGCGGCCCGTAACCGCCGCTTCTCGCCGGATCGTAACCATGCACCCTATTGGAAACGGCCCGCCAGCGCCAACGCCTGTCGCAAAATCGACAAGAAAAGCGCCAACTTTCCAGTCGCTTTCCTTTTGCGGGAAGTCGCAAATCAGCTATGGCTAGCTTGCCCTCGCGGGTTAGGTATTGGCGCATTGATTTTTAGGCTGCCGCAGTCATTCCGAGCAGCAAGGAGCCCGAGAAAATGTCCGACGACGAGATCATCCTTTCCGAGCTTTCCGACGACGAGCTCGTGCAGCAGATGCACGACGACCTGTATGACGGCCTGAAGGAAGAGATCGAGGAAGGCACCAACATCCTTCTCGAGCGCGGCTGGGCGCCTTACAAGGTGCTGACCGAGGCGCTGGTCGAAGGCATGCGCATCGTCGGCGAGGATTTTCGCGACGGCATCCTGTTCGTGCCGGAAGTGCTGCTCTCCGCCAACGCGATGAAGGCCGGCATGGCCATCCTGCGCCCCTTGCTCGCCGCCACCGGCGCGCCGAAGCAGGGCAAGATGGTGATCGGCACCGTCAAGGGCGACATCCACGACATCGGCAAGAACCTGGTCGGCATGATGATGGAAGGCGCCGGCTTCGACGTCATCGACCTCGGCATCAACAACGCCGTCGAGAAATACCTGGACGCCATCGAGCAGCACCAGCCCGACATCATCGGCATGTCGGCGCTGCTCACCACCACCATGCCCTATATGAAGGTCGTGATCGACACGATGAAGGAAAAGGGCATCCGCGACGACTATGTCGTGCTGGTCGGCGGCGCGCCGCTCAACGAGGAATTCGGCAAGGCCGTCGGCGCCGACGCCTATTGCCGCGATGCTGCGGTGGCGGTCGAGACCGCCAAGGACTTCATGAAGCGCAAGCACAACGTTCGCGCTTCCGCCTGACCCAAGGCATCAGGATGGATCGACAAGAAAAGCCGCGCCTTGCAGCGCGGCTTTTTTGTACCAGATGATAGGCGAGGCTGCCGATCAGTTGACGGTGTCTTTGACCGCCCTTGCCGTCGATTTGACGTCCTTGCCGACGCCCCGGATGGTGTTGGCGCAGGCCGTGAGTGCAAGCGCGCAGGCCAGGATGGCGATCGGCGCGATGCGTAACAGTTTCATGGACGGTGTCTCCCTCGACAGATATTAAGCCCCGCAGCGAAAGCCGGCCCGACTTGGTCAAGACGCAAAAAACGGAACCGAATCAAACAGACAGGCTGCTCGTCATCGCCTGCGGGATGATTGCGCGCGAAGTTTTGGCCGTCAAGCAACAGCTAAAGCTCGACCATCTCGATCTGACCTGCCTGCCGGCCGAGTTCCATTTCTATCCGGACCGCATCGCGCCGGCGATGGACAAGGCGATCGAGAAGGCCAAGGCGGAAGGCTACCGGCACATCTTCGTCGGCTATGCCGATTGCGGCACCGGCGGCCTGCTCGATCGCGTCATCCAGAAGCACGGCGTCGAGCGAATGGCCGGGCCGCACTGCTTTGCCTTCTACCAGGGCATGGACGCCTACGCCAAGGTCGCCGACGACGACATGATGTCGTTCTACATGACTGATTTCCTCTGCCGCCAGTTCGAGGCCTTCTTCATCAAGCCGCTCGGCCTCGACCGGCATCCCGAGCTGATCAAGGATTATTTCGGCAATTACGAGAAGCTGATCTATCTCGCCCAGACCGACGATCCGGAGCTCGACAAGGTCGCCGAGAAAGCCGCCGCCATGCTTGGCCTCGCCTATGAGCGCCGCTCGACCGGCTATGGCGACCTGACCGGCGAGCTGGCGCGGACGGCACAGGGCGCCGCCCGAGACGCCTAGCCGTCACGCCTCTTCCAGCGCTGCAAGCACATCGGCGAAGCTGGTCCTGCAGACGAAGCCCAGCCGCTCCCTCGCCCGCGACGGATCGTACACGCGGTCGATCGAGGAAAACATCGTCCAGCCCTTCCTCGCATAGAGCCTCGAATAATCCGGGAAATAGCGCGCGACGACGGACGGCGCGTCGGCGATCAGTTCGGCGCAATCCTGCGGCCGGAACGGCGTCGGCGCCGAGATGATGAAGATGTCGAAGCCAAGGCTCGGCGCCTTCTCCAGGGCCGCCACATGGGCTTCCGCCGCATCCTCCACCGTCAGTCGCCGGAACAGCAACTCGTTGGCCTTGGTGTTGGCATCGGACTGCTCGATGGCATGCGCCATGTCGTCCGCCTCGGGAAAGAAGCGTGCGGTGCGCAGCACCACCACCGGCAGTCCATGCTCGATATGGTAGAGGCGACAGAGATGCTCGGCCGAGAGTTTCGTCACGCCATAGATGTTGCGCGGCTCAGGCGACATCTCTTCCGTCAGCCAGGCGGCCCTGCGCGCGCCGCCCTGGAACCCTGCGCGGATTGCCTGCGAGATCATAAGCGACGTCGTCGAGGTGAAGACGAAGCGTTGCACGCCGCAGGCCACGGCAGCATCGAGCAGATTGAGCGTGCCTTGCACATTCGTGGCGATAAAGGCCGTGTTCTCATGATGCTCGATATTCGGCTTGTGCAGCGCCCCACTGTGAATAATGGCCTCGATGCTGTTCTCGCGGACGGTCTTCAGGACAAGATCGCGATCCGCGATCGAGCCGACGACCTGCGTGCGCGCCGAGGCAACCGGATCGAGACCGACCACCTCATGGTCGAGCGCTTCGAGCCTTGGCTGAAGCGCGCTGCCCAACCAGCCGGACGATCCCGTGAGCAAGATTCGCATCGATCAACCGCCATTTTTCAGAGCATGATGCCGAAAAGTGTGGAGCGGTTTTCGGACGACATCATGCTCTATCTCTTTGATTTGGAGCCGGATTCAGATTTCAGGTCGACCCGACCTGAAATCATCCGGCTCTGGCTCACGCTGTTAAGCATGGATGACAGGTGAGCGCGAACCGGTAAGTTGTGCGCCAGCGATAGAAAGAACTTTGTTCCAGTCATTGATTTGAGGAAACACGTTCATGATGCCTCGCCTGTTCCTTGCCGCACTCGGTCTCGTAGCCCTCACATTGCCGTCCCTTGCCGACGGCGAGGTGCAGAAGCTGATAACGGCTGCCGACAAGGCGCGATTGGACAAATATGGCGATACGCGCAAGGCGGCTCTCGAGGAGGCAAGAGCCGGCGATCCGTCCGAGGTCAAGCAGTTGGACGAACTGCTCGCCAGACCTCTCGTCGCCTTCTCCGACAAGGATCTCACCGGCAACTGGAAGTGCCGCACCATCAAGGCGGGCGGCCTGAGCCCGCTCATCATCTATGGCTGGTTCAAGTGCAAGGTGACCGACGACGGCTCCGGTTGGCGCCTCGCCAAGATCAGCGGTTCGCAGCGCACCGCCGGCCGCTTCTTCGACGACGGCGAGAAACGCGCCATCTATCTCGGCTCGTTCTCGGTCAATGACGACAAGGCCAAGCCCTATGGCAGCGGTCCCGAAAGCGACCAGGTCGGCTACGCTTTCCGCAACAGCGCCACCGAGTGGCGGATCGAATTCCCGGCGCCCTATTACGAATCGAAACTCGACATCATGGAATTCAAGCGCTGAGCCCGTCCTTTGCTGCCTCGTTGAAACGGCGCCGGCACACCAAGGATTAACCTGCTCCGCCTAGCATGCGCGCGATTTCAAGCGGGTGGGTGCCGTGGCAGCGTCGGACTCGAATACGCGACCGGTCGTGGTCGTCACCGAAGGTGGCCCGCATATCTGGGCCATCGTCAATGCGATTGCCGACCGCGTCGGTCCCGTCAGCGTCATCCTCGAATCCGCCGAATCCAAAAAGCGCCTGCTCATCCGCCGTGCGCGACGTCAGGGCTGGATCTCGGCCATAGGCCAGCTCGGCACGATGGTGCTGACCAGGCTCGGCAAGCGGTTCCTCGCCGGTCATGCCGAGAGGCTGATCGCCGAGGAGAAGCTCGACACTGAACCGCGGCAAGGTCAGGTGATCATCCATGTGCCATCCGCCAACGGGCCCGAATGCCTCGAGGCGGTCGCCAGGATCAATCCGGGCGTGGTGCTGCTTGCCGGCTGCAGGCTGTTGTCGAAGAAAACGCTGGCAAGAATGCCTTGCCCGGTGCTCAACTACCATGCCGGCATCGCGCCGAAATATCGCGGCATGAATGGCGGCTACTGGGCGCTGGCCTTCGGCGATCGAGGGAATTTCGGCACCACCGTTCACCTGGTCGATGCCGGCGTCGACACCGGCGGCGTGCTGAAGCAGGCGCGCGGCAGGCCCAGGACCGGCGACACGATCGCCAGCTACGCGCTGCGGCAGGCAGCCTTTTCGCGCGATATCTGCGTCGAGGCGGTCGGCAATGCGCTGGCCGGCAGACTGGAAACGATCGATCCGGGCCTGCCGTCCAAGCAATGGTATCACCCGACGATCTGGTTCTACCTCTGGACCGGCCTGACCAAGCGCGTCTGGTGATCAGCCGGCAACCGATTCCAGCATTCGCTTTGCGTCATGGCCAGCGTCGCTTTTGAAGGCGCGCGCGTCGTCCCATAACAAGCGGCTCAACCACGCATGCGGCAATGCTCCATGACTTCGAGGAGTTGAGAATTCATGGCCGATCTGATCGTCGTCTACTGGCGCGATATCCCTGCCCAGGTCATCGTCAAGAAGGGCCGGCAGAACGCCAAGCGCGAATTGCCGCTGCGCTTCACCGAGGCGATCGACATGTGCGCCATGCGTACCGGCGCCGGCGGCACCGACGACTATCTGGCGGAATGGCGCAAGGCCGACCCGGTTCCCGTCGGCGACGACATCGAGGCCGAGGTTGAGAAAGCCTATCAGGAACTCGACGCAAAATATGACCGAGAGCGGCTGGTCGCTCTGGTCAAGGCTGGCGGGAAAGAAAATGTCTGAGCAACAGCCGGCGGTCACCCAGGCCACCTTGGTCAAGAAGGCCGCGCCGAAATCCGATTACAAGCCTGCCGACGTGTCGCCGCAGCGCCGCGTCCAGCGCACTTTTGCCGTGCGGCTTTGGTCGGTCCGGCACTCGCGCTTGCTCGAATGGTTCTACAGCCGGTTCGCCGACGTCTTCCTGCTCTTGCACCCTCTTTGGAAAGGCATCGGCTACGGCCGCGTCGAAGCCCCGGTGAAATTCGTCGAGAAGCGGGTCAAGGGCTTCATGTTCGACTGCCGCATGTGCGGCCAATGCGTGCTCTCGTCCACCGGCATGTCGTGCCCGATGAACTGCCCCAAGCAACTGCGCAACGGTCCTTGCGGCGGCGTGCGCGCCAACGGCAATTGCGAAGTCGAGCCGGACATGCCCTGCGTCTGGGTCAAGGCCTGGGAAGGCTCGCGCAACATGGTCCACGGCGACAAGATCCTCACCGTGCAGAAGCCGGTCGATCAGTCGCTGCGCGAAACCTCGGCTTGGCTCCGCGTAACCGCGCAGGCCGCCGCCGCGCGCGAAGCGGCCAAGAATCCCGGAGCTTCGGCATGACCATCCGCCAGATCGACGAGAACCCGGCCGGCATCCACCTGCCACTCGAGCCCCTGCCCGGCCACACGTCGCGCGGCCGGCTGGAGCGTGTGCTGCGCCGCGGCGAGTTCGCGGTAACGACCGAGCTCAACCCGCCAGACAGCGCCGATCCGGAAGACGTCTATAACCGCGCCAAGATCTTCGACGGCTGGGTCGACGCCATCAACGCGGTCGATGCCTCGGGCGCGAACTGCCACATGTCCTCGGTTGGCATCTGTGCGCTGCTCACCCGCATGGGCTATGCGCCGATCATGCAGATCGCCTGCCGCGACAAGAACCGCATCGCCATCCAGGGCGACGTGCTGGGCGGCGCCGCGATGGGCGTCGCCAATATGCTGTGCCTCACCGGCGACGGCGTGCAGGCCGGCGATCAGCCCGGCGCCAAGCCGGTGTTCGACCTCGATTCCATGTCGCTGCTCGAAACCATCCGCATCATGCGCGACAATGGCAAGTTCCTGTCCGGCCGCAAGCTGACGACGCCACCGCAGGTCTTCCTCGGTTGCGCGGTCAATCCCTTCGCGCCGCCCTACGACTTCCGCCCGATCCATCTCGGCAAGAAGATCGCCGCCGGCGCGCAGTTCGCGCAGACGCAGTATTGCTTCGACGTGCCGATGTTCAGAACCTTCATGCAGAAGGCGCGCGACCTCGGCCACACCGAAAAGCTCTTCCTGCTCTGCGGTGTCGGCCCGCTCGCCTCCGCCAAGACCGCGAAATGGATCCGCTCCAACGTGCCGGGCATCCACATCCCCGATGCGGTTATCAAGCGGCTGGAGGGCGCGCAGGATCAGAAGAAGGAAGGCAAGCAGCTCTGCATCGACATCATCAACGAGGTGAAGGAAATCCCGGGCGTCGCCGGCATCCATGTGATGGCCTATCGCCAGGAAGAATATGTCGCCGAGATCGTCGATGAATCCGGCGTGCTGAAAGGCCGCCAGCCTTGGAAGCGGGAGATCCGCCGCGACGACCAGCTGGTCGCCGACCGGCTCGACCACCTGCTGCATGACGAGATTACCGAAACCCAGGTGGACATGGTGAAGACCGCGCATTGATGTGTGTCGCCCCAAAGTGGTGGGAACCGGTTTGGGCAACGACACACATGAACTTAGAGTCTAGAGCGCGGACGGCACGCATTCACTTGAACCAAATCAGATAACGATATAAAGAAGTCTTTATATCCCGACGGAGAGATCGCATGACCCGCACCATCGTCGCCTCGGCGACCCGAGAAATCGTCATCGGCTTCGATCAGCCCTTCTGCGTGATCGGCGAGCGCATCAACCCGACCGGCCGCAAGAAGCTCGCCGCCGAGATGGTGGCCGGCAATTTCGAGACCGTCATCAAGGATGCGCTGGAACAGGCCGCCTGCGGCGCCACTATGCTCGACGTCAATGCCGGCGTCACCGCCGTCGACCCCAATGCGACCGAGCCGGCGCTTCTGGTGCAGACGCTGGAGATCGTGCAGGGCCTAGTCGACCTGCCGCTGTCGATCGATAGCTCGGTCAGCGCCGCGATCGAAGCCGCGCTGAAGGTCGCCAAGGGCCGCCCTCTGGTCAACTCCGTCACCGGCGAGGAAGAAAAGCTCGAGGCAATCCTGCCGCTGGTCAAGAAATACAACGTTCCGGTCGTCGCCATCTCCAACGACGAGACCGGCATCTCGATGGACCCGGACGTCCGCTTCGCCGTCGCCAAGAAGATCGTCGAGCGCTGCGCCGATTTCGGCATCCCGGCGCATGACGTCGTCGTCGACCCGCTGGTGATGCCGATCGGCGCGCTGGGCGATGCCGGCCGACAGGTGTTCGCGCTGCTGCGTCGGTTGCGCGAAGAGCTCAAGGTCAACACCACTTGCGGCCTCTCCAACATCTCCTTCGGGCTGCCGCACCGCCACGGCATCAACGCCGCTTTCATCCCGATGGTGATCGGCGCCGGCATGACCTCGGCAATCATGAACCCGGTCCGTCCGCAGGAAATGGAAGCCGTGCGCGGCGCCAATGTGCTGAACGGCACCGACGAGAACTGCACCAACTGGATCCGCACCTACAAGGATTATAAGCCGGCCGAAGGCGGCCAAGCGGTTGCGGCTCCGACCGCCGTCAATGCGCCGGGCGAAGGTAACGGCAATGGCGGCCGGCGCCGCGGCGGCCGCGAAGCCCGCATGGCCAGAGGATAAGCGCGCAATCGTGAGCCGCACCGCAAACAAGGCTGGTCCGATCGCATCGTGGATGCGGCCGGACAGCTCTGCTTTGCGTTCAGGCCACGCCCAATATGGCGTCGAACAACGCAATTCCCGCCCACGATCCGAAAATGCCTGTCACGCCGCCGACGATGAAATCATCGTCATAGGCGGGCCAGAACGCGTGCAGCAGCAGCGCACCGACGATCGCGCCGAGGATCCCGGTGGCGAGATATTGCGGATTGCGCAGCCACGAGCCCTTGATCACGCGCACCATGGTGAACGCGGTGAAGGTGGCGGAGAGCAACAGATCCGACATGGTTGGCCCCTGGACCAACGGACTCTCCGCCCAATAGTAAAACGATCCGTTAAACGGCATCGGCGATTGCCATCGAGACACGTGCCAGCATGAATCCTCCCCCCAACATCACCGATCCGCTCGTGCTGTTCATGCCGTCCGGCAAGCGCGGCCGCTTTCCGGTTGGCACGCCGGTGCTCGATGCCGCGCGCCAGCTCGGCGTCTATGTCGAAAGCGTTTGCGGCGGCCGCGCCACCTGCGGCCGCTGCCAGATCGAAGTGCAGGAAGGCAATTTCGCCAAGCACAAGATCGTCTCGTCCAATGACCACATCTCGCCCAAGGGCGCCAAGGAAGAGCGCTATGAGCGCGTGCGCGGCCTGCCCGAGCGGCGCCGCCTCTCCTGCTCGACGCAGATCCTCGGCGACCTCGTCATCGACGTGCCGCAGGACACGGTCATCAACGCCCAGACCATCCGCAAGGACGCCGATACCAGGGTGATCGCCCGCGAGACGGCGATCCGCATGTGCTATGTCGAGATCGAAGAACCCGACATGCACAAGCCCCTCGGCGACCTCGACCGATTGAAAATCGCCCTGATGAAGGACTGGGGTTTCAAGAACCTCGAATTCGACTTCTATCTCATGCCGCAGGTGCAAGGCATTCTGCGCAAGGGCAACTGGACCGCCACCGCCGCCATCCACAAGGACGCCGACAGCGATATCGCGCGCGTCATCGCGCTGTGGCCCGGCCTGAAGAACGAGGCATACGGCCTTGCCTGCGACATCGGCTCGACCACCATTGCCATGCATCTGGTGTCGCTGCTGTCGGGTCGCGTTGCTGCGTCCTCCGGCACGTCCAATCCGCAGATCCGCTTCGGCGAGGATCTGATGAGCCGCGTCTCCTACGTGATGATGAACCCGGACGGCCGCGAAGGCATGACGGTCGCCGTGCGCGAGGCGATCTCCGGCCTCGTCGACAAGGTCTGCGCCGAAGGCAATGTCCAGCGCAACGACATCCTGGATTCCGTCTTCGTCGGCAATCCGATCATGCATCATCTGTTCCTCGGCATCGATCCGACCGAGTTGGGCGGCGCGCCTTTCGCGCTTGCCGTCTCAGGCGCCGTACGCATCAAGGCCTCCGACATCGGTCTGAAGCTCAACCAGGGCGCGCGCCTTTATATGCTGCCCTGCATTGCCGGCCATGTCGGCGCCGACGCGGCCGCCGTCACCCTCTCGGAAGGCCCGCATCGCCAGGACGAGATGATGCTGATCGTCGATGTCGGCACCAACGCCGAGATCGTGCTCGGCAACTCCACGCGCGTCGTGGCGGCCTCCTCGCCTACCGGCCCGGCTTTCGAAGGCGCGGAAATCTCCGGCGGCCAGCGCGCGGCGCCTGGCGCCATCGAGCGCGTTCGCATCGACCCCGAAACGCTGGAACCGAAATATCGGGTCATCGGCTCGGAACTGTGGTCCGATCAGCCTGGCTTCGTCGATAGCGTGCAGGCCACCGGCGTCACCGGCATCTGCGGCTCCGGCATCATCGAAGTGGTGGCAGAGATGTATCTCGCCGGCATCATCTCGGAGGATGGCGTCGTCGACGGATCGCTCGGCCTGCGCTCGCCGCGCATCGTGCCCAACGGCCGCACCTTCTCCTACGTGCTGAAGGAGGGCGAGCCCAAGATCACCATCACCCAGAACGACGTGCGCGCCATCCAGCTTGCCAAGGCGGCGCTCTATGCCGGCACCAAGCTTCTGATGGAAAAGCAGCACACCGACCATGTCGACCGCATCCATTTCGCCGGTGCCTTCGGCTCCTTCATCGATCCGAAATACGCCATGGTGCTCGGCCTGATCCCGGATTGCGACTTGGACAAGGTCCAGGCCGTCGGTAACGCCGCCGGCGCCGGCGCGCGCATGGCTCTGCTCAATCGCGGCTACCGGCGCGAGATCGAGGAGACGGTGAGCAGGATCGAGAAGATCGAGACGGCGCTTGAGCCGAAATTCCAGGAGCACTTCGTCTACGCTATGGCGCTGCCGAACAAGGTCGACCCCTTCCCCAAGCTGGCGGCCGCGGTGAAGCTGCCGCCGCGCAAAACGATGAGCGAGGACGGCACCGCCGGTGACGCTACCCCACGCCGGCGTTCCCGCGAGGAGCGCGCTGCACGGCGCGGTCGGGACTAACGTTTCAGTTCATTCCGCTGCCCCTGCGGCCGCGGCATTGACTGCCTTGACGGCGCCCTTGGGACGTTGCGGATGCAGCAGCCTGATCAATGGCTTTTCGACGATCAGATATAGCATCGCCGAGAGCGCCAGCGTGGCGACCAGGATCGTCGCCGGCTGCATCGCTGCCGGCAGGCCGGTCCTCAGGACGACGCCAGTCGTCAGGACGCCGACCACGACATGCCACAAATAAATCGAATAGGACGCATCGCCGAGAAATGTGGGCAAGGCAGCCGGCTTGAACGGCCGCGACCGTTCGGCAAAAACCGCGCCCGCTACGATCAATGCGGCCGGAAGTCCCCAGCGCAAGGCACGCGGCAAATCGGCATCGAATAGCGGGCCAGCGGCAAGGAGAAGAAATCCCGCGCCAGCCATCGCCAGCCCCACCCCGAGCGGCAGCCTGGCGCCCTGCAACCACAAACGCCCCACGACGACGCCGGCCGCGAATTCGAGCACGACAGGATCGCTGAAGGCGCGTGCGTATCCGGCAGGAACCACGAAATGCAGCGCGACGATGGCAACAAGGGCGCCCACGAGGACGCCGAACCGCCAGCGTTGCCCGAGAAACAGAACCAGCGCGAAAACGAGATAGAACATCATTTCATAGCAGAGCGTCCAACCTTGTATGACGATTGGATGCAGCGCGTTCTCCTGCAGAAGCGGCAGGAAGAACAGCGAACCAACGAAATTCGGGACGCTGAAGAAATGGCCGTAGAAGAACTGCGGCTTGATCAGGATGCCGGCCGCGGTCAGCAGCGTGACGATCCAGTAGAGAGGCACGATGCGGGTGATCCGGCGCCCCATGAAGCGCCAAGGATCAGCCGGCCTGCCGGCCGTCGTCACCCACATGATGAAGCCGCTGATGACGAAGAAGACGTCGACGCCGGATGCTCCGACGTTGAACGGACCGCCGAACTGCTCGCTGACATGAAAGCAGACCACCGCGCAGGCGGCGAGGCCGCGCAGATATTGGACACTATGGATGCTCGTCACGATGCCTTGATCCGATCGCATCATGCTGCGATGCACACGCCCCACGCCGCATTGCACAATAACAATGCAGCCGCTTGCTGCTGTCAACCGCTCATGACAGCTATCCGGACAGGAACCGGCATAGCAGCCCTCTAAATTCGTTTGCATGCAAATGTTTCCGGATTCGCGCGATCCGGAAACCGAAACGCTGTTTTCGCGAAATCGATCCGATACATGCGTGACGCATTTAACGCGCATCGAACGGCGGCCGACCATGCATGTCGCCCAAAAGTGTTTTTGGGAAACGACATCCATGAAAGCAGATCCTCGGCTGCCGCTGGTTATTCAAAGGGAGATGAAAATGTCGATGTTCGGAAATCTCAGCCGCTTCGGTGTCACCATCAGGCAGGCTCATGCCAGGAACAAGGCGATCCGCGCGCTCAACGATCTGCCGGCGCATGTCCAGAAGGATATCGGCTGGCCGGCCTCGCCGCCGAGCGACCCGCAGGCAGCCCTTCATGCGCTGCTTCTGGGCACGCCGCGCTGATGACCTTCGCCGACAAATGCAAGCTGCTCGGCAAGCGCCGGGGCCGCGACGCGACCTCGGTTGCCGGCGACATCAAACTGCGCTCGGCGCTGCTGTCGAAGCGGCGCTAGAGCAATTCCAGAACAGTGCGCAGCGGTTAGGCTCGACAATTCGCCGTAGCCTTCCGCCCGAAATCGCGCAAACAAAGAACCGGCACCATCCGATCACGCCGATGTGCCAGCGTGATCCTTGACATTTTTAACTGAGGTACAATCTTCGCAGAGCGGGGGGAATTCTCTTAGTCGGCTCTGCCGAAGTGCGTGTATCTGCATGCCCAGTTTGAAAAGCCATCTCGTTTCGTTCGTTCTCAGGCACAGCCGCAAGAAGGCGTTTTCCAGTCCCGAGAACCTGCAGCGCTGGATCGCCTACGCCCGCAAAACCGAGGACTATCATCCGCCGGCCTTGCTCAGGGCACGGTTGGGCATCACCGAGACCGAGATCGACGGCTTTCCCGTCTATGAGATCGCGCCGAAGGCGGGCGAAAGCCGGCGCATCCTCTACATGCATGGCGGCGCCTATGTCTTTCAGATCACCTCCTACCATTGGGGGCTGATCGCCGAGATGGCCGAGCGTCTCGGTTTCGGCATCACCGTGCCGGTCTACCCCATCGCGCCGGAGCACAATTTCCATGACATGTTCGGCATGGTCGGCAACGTCTACCGGCGCATGCTCGAAGAGACTGAGGCGCAAGACATCGTCTTTATGGGCGATTCCGCCGGCGGCAACATGGCCGTTGTGCTGACCATGATGGCCGCCGAGGAGGGGCTGCCGGCACCGTCGCGCCATGTGCTGATCTCGCCCGGTCTCGACGTTTCGCTTGCAAATCCCGAAGTCTTCGAGGCCGAGCGGCAGGATCCGTGGCTGGGTATTGCGGGTGGGCTGGAAGCGGTGCGGCTCTACAGCGCCGGTTTCGACCGCACCGACTGGCACATCAGCCCGCTCTACGGCAACCTGTCCGTGCTGCCCAAGACGCTGCTGCTGACCGGTTCACGCGACATGCTGACGCCAGATAATCTCATCTTCGCCGAACGCGCGCGCGCTGCCGGGGTCGAGGTCGACCTGGTCTACGAGGAAGGCATGTTCCACGTCTGGCCGCTGATCGAGATGCCCGAGGCGCGCCGCGCTCGCGACAGCATCGTCGACTTTCTCAGCGTTCCGGCGCCAGCCCGAGCCCGCGCTCGACGCAGGACGAAAGCAGCTTTCGCAGCCCGCTCCGCGCCCGCGGCCGAATAGTTCAGAACTTGCCGGTTTCCCGGAACACTTCGAACGTCGCCCGGATATGGTCGGCCACGGCCTTCACCGGCGCGCTCGCATCAGGCGCCACCACCATGGCAAGATTGTAGGTACCGATCTCGGGCATGCCGTCCTTGGCGCCCAGCGAGACCATATCGTCGCCGAGGAAGGACTTCGGCAGCGGCGCCACCGCGAGGTCGGCCATGATCGCGGCGCGCTGGCCGGCCGTGTGTGCGCTCATATAGGCGATGCGGTAGTTGCGGCCCTCGCGCCCGAGCGCTTCGAGCGCTCCCGCCCGCCAGGCGCAGCCTTCTTCCCACAGCGACACCGGCAGCGGCTCGCGCAGATGCGCGCAGCCGCCCTTGGCGCCCGCCCACACGATCGGCTCGGTTAAAAGCACCTCCGCGCCGATCGCGCTGGTCTTGTAGGAATTGGTGAGCAGCGTGATGTCGAGCGCGCGGTCGTCCATGCGGCGCCGCAGATTGATGCTCTGGTCGATGGTGACGTCGACAGCGATCGACGGATGCGATTGGGCAAAACGCTTCAGCACATGCGGCAGCACGCGCTCGCCATAGTCGTCCGGGGAACCGAGCCGCACCACGCCGACAATGTCGGGAATGATGAACTTCGACACCACCTCGCGGTTGATTGACAAAAGCCGGCGCGCATAGCCGAGCAGCATCTCGCCATCCGTGGTCAGCGTCACCGAACGCGCGTCGCGCGCAAAGACGGAACGGCCGAGGATATCCTCCAGCTTCTTGATCTGCATGGAGACAGCCGATGGCGTGCGGAACACCGCATTGGCGGCGGTGGTGAAGCTGCCGGTCTCGGCAATCGCCACGAAGGTGCGCAGCACATCGAGGTCAAGCAGCGGCAAAGGATGATTGAGCGGGGCGTTCATGGCAGCCTGCCTTCAATTTTTCTGATGCAATCCATCATTCCATTTCGTTTGATTGAACATCACTCCAGGCGCATAGTCAACTCGATCGATACAGGATGCTGCCAAAAGTAGCCATGAAACGACCCTGACACAGTCCTGCAATCGACGTGAAATGAAGCTGAAACAGACCTGATTTAACGCAATGACGGGCGCCCTCCCTGCCCGCATAGAGGAGAAAGAAATGTCTATCCTGTCTTCCATCGGTCGGCTTGCGACCGAATTCAGCGCGGCCCGCGCCCGCTACCAGACCGAACGCGCCATCCATGCGCTGCCGATCGAACTGCAGAAGGATATCGGCTGGCCGGAAGCCGCCGACGCCAAGACCGGCATGCGCCTCGGCGTCGGAAGCTGGGCCGGAGCGAAGTAATCAAGTGTGTATGGAGTTCTGAAGGCCTGCCGCGTCAGCTCGGCAGGCCTTTTTGTTTGTTTAGAGTCTTTTTATTTGCATTCAAATGACTTTTCTAGCCATGCGGCCGCTGCATGACGCATATGAACAAGTCGCATAGCGGGTTAATTTTCGAATTAAGCCGCTGTAAATTATCGGAAATTTTGAGCACACCGCCTAAAAAAGTCGCAAATGATGTCGCTTTTCATAACAAGCGCTTCGCTTTTGCGATTTAGTTTTTGCTGAAGCGAGCCTATATCCACGCCAGCAAACGAGCTGCCCCACTCCATCAAGCGAAGGCGACCCGTCTGAGCAACCGAATGGAGATGATGATGAAGCTTTTTGCCCGCCTGTTCACCCGCCGCGAAATGAACCTGACGACCGCTCTCGAGCGTCAGCGTCTCGCCAAGACCATGCCCGGCCAGACCGGCGCCATGAATGCTGCCCGTCTCGGCTTCGTCGCCTGAGGCAATCGGCATCCAAAGCTGAATTCAACGCCGCCCGGTTGAACCGAGGCGGCGTTTTCATGTGCGTTGACGTTGCATTGTCCGGGCGATGGAGCTTTATGCCCAGCTGAATTGCCCATTTGCGACCCATGTCGCAAATTTAATCTTCACTTAGCCGCCTACCCGATTGACAGGAATGATTTTTCCTGTTGTCGCTATGCTGTTCGCGACATCCTGTTCGCGTCATGGCTGCGTGAGGTTTCCCGTGAATGCCGTAAAGCATCCGATCAAGAGATCGTTTGTATTCTTCCTCATTCCCGATTTCACCATGATCGCCTTTGCGACGGCGCTCGATCCGCTGCGCTCGGCCAACCGGATGCTCGGCTACGAAGCCTATCGTTGGCGGCTGGCCAGCATCGACGGCAAGCCGGTGCGCGCTTCGAACGGCGTCGAATGCGCCGTCAACACCTCGCTCGAGGAAGAGCGCAAGAAGATGGCCGGGCCGGATCGGCCGAACATGGCGATCGTCTGCAGCGGCATCAATGTCGAGCGCTACCATAACAAGTCGGCCTTCGCCTGGCTGCGCGAGGAGTATAATCGCGGCGTCGCCGTCGGCGGCCTGTGCACCGGCGCGCATATCCTGGCCGCCGCCGGCCTCTTGTCCAACAAGCGTTGCGCCATCCATTGGGAAAACCTGCCGGGCTTTTCCGAGGCATTCCCGAAGGCCAATGTCTTTGCCGACCTCTTCGAGGTCGACCAGAACGTCTATACCTGCGCCGGCGGCACCGCCGCGCTCGACATGATGCTGAAGCTGATCGGCGACGATTTCGACGAAAGCCTCGTCAACCGCGTTTGCGAGCAGGTGCTGACCGACCGTGTGCGCAGCCCGACCGATCGCCAGCGCTTGCCGCTGCGCGCCCGCCTCGGCGTGCAGAACTCGAAGGTGCTCACCATCATCGAGCTGATGGAGGCCAACCTTTCCGAGCCGCTGTCGCTGATCGAGATCGCCGACCATGTCGATCTGTCCCGCCGGCAGATCGAGCGCCTGTTCCGCACCGAAATGGGCCGCTCGCCTGCCCGCTACTATCTGGAGATCCGGCTCGACCGCGCCAGGCACCTGCTCATCCAGTCCTCGATGCCGGTGGTCGAAGTGGCGGTGGCCTGCGGCTTCGTCTCCGCCTCGCATTTCTCCAAATGCTACCGCGAGCTCTACGCACGCTCGCCGCAGCAGGAGCGCGTCGACCGCAAGCAGTTGCTGGCGGCTTAAGCAGGCAGAGGCGAAGTCGTCTAGGCGGACTGCGTCTGCGCGGTCCGCATCGCCTCGATGCGGATGTCTTCGGTGAGTTGCGCCTTCAGCGCGGAAAATTCCGGGCTGGTCTTCAGCGTGTAGAGGCGCGGATGCGGCAGGTCGACCGGCACGTCCGACTTGATGCGGCCGGGCCGGGCGCTCATCACGATCACCCGCGACGCCATGAAGATCGCCTCCTCGATGTCGTGGGTGACGAACAGCACCGTCTTCTTGCGCCGCTCCCAGATGCCGAGCAGCAGTTCCTGCATCAGTCCGCGCGTCTGGTTGTCCAGCGCGCCGAACGGCTCGTCGAGCAGCAGGATTTCGGGGTCGTTGGCCAAGGCGCGCGCGATCGCCGTGCGCTGCTGCATGCCGCCCGACAGCTGCTTCGGCCAATGGTTCTCGAAGCCCCTCAGCCCAACGAGATCGAGATAGGAAGCGACGATCTCGTTGCGCTCGCGCTCGGGCCTGCCTTGCTCGCGCAGGCCGAAACCGATGTTCTCGGCGACCGTCAGCCAGGGAAACAGCGTGTAGGACTGGAACACCATGCCGCGGTCCGGCCCCGGCCTTGTGACCGCCTTGCCGTCGAGCAGCACGCGGCCGGTGCTCGGCGCCTCCAGCCCGGCGACGATCCTCAGCAGCGTCGACTTCCCGCAGCCGGACGGCCCCAGGATGGTGATGAAATCATTCGCCGAGACAGACAGCTCAACCGGCTGCAGCGCCTGCACCGGCTCCCCGCCCCTGACCCCGGCGAAGGTCCGCGAAACGCCCTCGATCAGAAGCTTGCTCACGCCAGGCTCCATGGATAGAGCCAGCGGTTGAGCGCCTTGAAGGCGAAATCGGACAACAGCCCGATCAGCCCGATGACGATAATGCCGAAGATGATCTGCCCCGTCGCCAGCCGCGACTGGCTGTTGATGATCATGTAGCCGATGCCCGACGAGGAGCCGATCAGCTCGGCGACGATGACATAGGTCCAGGCCCAGCCGAGCACCAGCCGCAGCGTTTCGGCAATCTCCGGCGCGTTGGCCGGCATGATGACGCGCTTGACGATTCCATTGTCGGTCGCACCCAGCGTATAGGCTGCCTCAACCAGGTCCCGCCTCGTGCCGCCGACCTTGACCGCGACGATCAGGATGATCTGGAACACTGAGCCGACAAAGATAACCAGGAGCTTTTCGAGTTCCCCGATGCCGGCCCATAGGATGAGCAGCGGAATGAAGGCCGACGCCGGCAGGTAGCGCGCAAAGGACACGAACGGTTCGAGGAAGGCTTCGACCGGCTTCCAGGCGCCCATGGCGATGCCGATCGGCACGGCCACGATCGACGCCAGCACGAAGCCGCCGAAGACGCGCCAGATAGTGATCAGGATATCGAGCCAGAACCGGTCTTCGACGAGCAACCGCCAGCCATCCTTCAGCATCGACAGCGGATCGGCAAGAAAGATCCGGTTCACATGGCCGCCGAGCGTGATCCACGCCCAGAAAGCCACGAACAGGACAAAGAAGGCGACGCCGAGCACGGTTCGCGTGCCCGGCGCAACGGGATGCAAGGGGCGCAGCATCAGCAAAAGTCCTTGAGAGAAAGGATCGGCGGCGTGACACCGCCGATCGGGCGACAGGCGATCAGTCGGCGATCGCGCGGATGTCGGCAAGCGTCGACACATCCGGCGCTTCCTTGATCAGCCCCATCTGCAGCAGCAGCTCTGCCGCGGTCTTGGAAAAGTCCTGAAAATCCTTGGTGAAGAACTGCTTGTTCTCGGCCTTGTCTGCCCATTTCAGGTACTTGGCCGAGTCCTCGAACTCCTTGGCTGACTGCTTCACGTCGGCGCCCATGATCTCGTAGGATTTCTGCGGATCCTTCTTGATCATGTCGAGCGCGTCGAAATAGCTGTCGGCGAGCGCCTTGGCGGCATCGGGATTGGCCTTGAGGAAGTCCGGCGTGCAGCCGACCGTATCCATCACCATCGGATAATCGAGCGTTGTCGCCAGGATGTGGCCTTGGTCGGCCTTGTCGCGCACGGCTGAGATGAAGGGCTCGTAGGTGACGGCGGCATCGTTCTGGCCGGCGAGGAAGGCTTGCGCCGCCGCGTCCGGCTCCAGGTTGACGACTGTCACGTCCTTGGTCGACATGCCGTTCTTGTTGAGCACCCAGGCGAGCAGGAAATAGGGCGAGGTTCCAGGCGCGGACGAGGCGACGTTCTTGCCCTTGAGATCGGCGATGGTCTTGATGTCGTTGCGCACGACGATGCCGTCGGCGCCATAGGATTTGTCGAGCTGGAAGATCTGCTTGGTGGTGACGCCGCTGGCGTTCCACACCATCCAGGTCTCGACCGTGGTTGCCGCGCATTGCAGGTCGCCACTGGCGATGGCCAGCGGGCGGCTCGCCTGCGGCACTTTCTTGAGCGTGACGTCGAGCCCGTGCTTTTCGAAAAGCCCCGCCTGCTTGGCCAAGGTCAGGGGCGCGAAGCCGGTCCAGCCGCTGATGCCGATGGTGAGCGACGTCGCAGCCATCGCCGGCGCGCTGAGCACCGCGGCCGCCGTCAGCGCCGCCGCGAAAATGGTGGTTCTTACCATTGTGGTTCCCCTTTTTGTGGTGAGCGCGAATTGTCTCACAGACCCCAAAAGGCTTGTCAATGAAGCGGAAGCCGCACTCGACGATGGTCCAATCCGACGCCCGCCGGCGGACCTTGAGGGGCTTCTCGATTGCTCACGGCGTGCCCCAGCCGCGGTTGCGCCACATCTTCTCGCCCGCCAGGCAATCCGCGGCCGGCCCGTCGTCGGCGAGCACGACCGGCGGATGCGCGGCCTCTTGCGCCGCCCATTGCAGCGAAGCGGGACCGGCAAGCTCGAGCACCAGCTTGCGGCGGATCGCTTCGGGAAACTGCGTCCAGTCATTGACCGGGATCATGAAGGCGCCCGGTCCGCCGATGACGCAGTCGCTGTAATAGCGGTCGAGATTTTCGACGTCGAAGGCGCCGCTGAAACCGCCGCGCGTCATCAACGGCAGCCCGTTGATGGTGATGCCTTGCTTGACCACCTCGTCGCGCGTGAGGTCGACCGGGGCGCCCTGGTTGTTGGGCCCGTCGCCGGAGATGTCGATGACACGCTTGGTTCCCTGGAATCCGCTCTCGGCGAACAGGTCGCTGCCGAAGCTCAACGCGCCGGAGATCGAGGTCCGCCGAGCGCTGTCGGGCGGACGGGCATCGAGTTGCGCCACCACCTTCTCGGCATCGGCGCGGTTGGCGATCACCGTCCACGGCACGATGACGCGCTGCCAGGTCGTGCCTGCCCACTCGACATAGGTTACCGCGATCTTGCCGTAGGCGCCGTCGGCGATGGCCTTCAGCACATTGTCATGCGTCAGCGCCGCGGCATAACCATGACGCTGGATCTCAAGCTCGGCCGGTGACATCGACAGCGAAACATCGACCGCCAGCACCAGCTCGACATCGACAGGCTCGGCGGGAGAAGCTGCCGGTGTCAGCCAGAGCGCCAGCGCCAGCGCGGCACTGCCTGAAAAAATATGCCTTGCACGGGCATAAGCAGACATGGAGCAAGGTTAGGCGAAAATCGCCGCGCGCAAAAGCCGGGAATCCGGGCATCGGATTCCGCCGCCGCGGGACCGCTCAAAAATACCGCGCGAGATTCGAACGGACGCGTTCCAGCACGCTGTCACCGGAAAGGTCGGGCACGAATTTCGCGCCCGTGATCGCTTCATAGGCCTGGATATAGACCGCCGAGGCCTGGTTGACGATCTCGTCGGGAATTTTGGGGATCGGATCCGTGTAGGGATCGCAGCGCGCCGACACCCACGAGCGGACGAAATCCTTGTCGAAACTCTGCGGCCGCACGCCGCTTTCGAACGCCTCGTCGTAGCTCGCCGCGATCCAGTAGCGGCTGCTGTCGGGCGTGTGGATCTCGTCCGCCAGCACGATGGCGCCGTCCGGCGCGGTGCCGAATTCATATTTCGTGTCGGCCAGAATCAGGCCGCGTCCGGCGGCGCGCTGCTGGCCGCGGGCGAACAGCTGCAGCGCATAGCGCGATACCGTGTCCCACTGGGCCTGCGTAAGCAGCCCCTGTTCGATGATCTCGGCTTCCGACAGCGGCTCGTCGTGGCCGCCGCTGGCGGCCTTGCTGGTCGGGGTGATGATCGCTTGCGGCAGCTTTTCATTGTCGCGCAGCCCATCCGGGAAATTATGCCCGTAGAAGCTCCGCTCGCCCTTCCTGTACTTGGTCAGGATCGAGGTGCTGGTGGTCCCCGCCAGATAGCCGCGCACCACGATCTCGACCGGCAGCATGTCGAGCCGCCTGCCAACCACTACGTTGGGATCGGGATATTCCAGCACGTGATTGGGACAGATGCCGGCTGTTTCCTCGAACCAGTAGCGCGCCGTCTGGGTGAGGACCTGCCCCTTGAATGGGATCGAGGCCAGGATCGTGTCGAACGCGCTCAGACGATCGGTGGCGATGATGATGCGGCGCCCGTCCGGCAGATCGTAGTTCTCGCGCACTTTGCCGTTGTAGCGGTTGGGCAGTTCGGGAATGAAGGCGTCGGACAGAATGCGCATGGGGCGTGTGGCTTTCGTGGGCTGCTGATGGGCCACATAAGCTGTTGGCCCCCAGCACATCAAGCCAAGCCTGAAGCCTTCGAGGAAGGCCAAAGCTTTTCCGACCAGTTGCCGCTATTGCGCCGGTTGTCAGCTCCGCGGCTTGAGGTTCTCCGGGTCATAGAGCGGCTTGTAGCCGACTCCGGCCACTTCGACCGGATAGGTCTCGCCGAAATATTCCACGTTGAGCTTGCGACCTTCCTGCGCATAGGCCCAGGGCAGATAGGCGAGCGCGATGTTCTTGCCGATGGTCGGGCCGTAGGCGACCGAAGTGGTGAAGGAGCGGCGGCCGAGCTCGTCGACCAGCGTCTCGCCGGTCGCGGGATCCAGCACCGGCATGGTGCCGACCGGATATCGCGCGACACCCTTGGCGTCTTTGTTGTCGGTCATTACCAGCGTGCACAGCATCGCCGGCTGGTGCTCGCGGGCGCGATACTCCAGATGCTTGGCCTTGCCGCAGAAGTCGTTCTCCTTGACCTTCGGGCGGGCGAGGTCGGCCTCGAGCAGATTGTATTCGGTGAGCAGATCGGCGTTCTGCAGGCGCAGGCTCTTTTCCATGCGGCGCGTGTTGGCATAGGTCTCGACACCGAACGGCATGACGCCGGTGGAGCGCAGCGCGTCCCAGACGGCGAGCCCATCCTCGTAGCGCATATGCAATTCCCAGCCCTGCTCGCCGACATAGGAGATGCGGAAGGCGGTGACGTCCTTGCCGCCGATGCGGATCGGCTTGATTGCCGCGAACGGGAAATTCTCCGGCGTCAGCCCGTTCGGATCCTCGACCACCTTCTGCAGGGTCGTGCGCGCATTCGGTCCCCAGATGCCGATGGTGACGTATTTCTCCGTCACGTCGGTGACGGTGACGTCGAAGCCTTTGTCCTGCGCGGTGCGCTGCATGTAGCGGAAGTCGCGCGGGCCGGCGTCGGCGCCGTCGATCAGCCGGCACCGATCGGCCATGCGGATGACGGTAAAGTCGGCGCGCACCATGCCTTCCTCGTCGAGGAAGTGGGTGTAGATGCCCTTGCCGATATTGTTGTCGCCGCCGATCTTGGCCGCGCACAGCCATTCCAGCAGCGCGACATGGTCGGGCCCTTCGACGTCGTACATGGAGAAATGCGAGAGGTTGACGATGCCGCAATCCTCGCTCATCGCCAGGTGCTCGGCATTGGAGACGCGCCAGAAATGGCGGTTGTCCCATTCGTTCTCGCGCACCGGCACGCGGTTGCCGTACTTCTCCAGGAGATGCTCGTTGGCCGCGTAGCCATGGGCGCGCTCCCAGCCGCCCAACTCCATGAAATAGCCGCCGAGTTCCTTCTCGCGCTCATAGAACGGCGAGCGGCGGACATTGCGGCCCTTGGAGAAGGGCTCGCGCGGATGCACCGCCGGATTGTAGACCTTCATCGCCGTCTCGGTGCAGCGATCCCAGATGAACTGTTCCTGCATCTGGTGCGGATAGAAGCGCGAATAGTCGATCGCGTGATGGTCGATCGACGTGCGGCCGTCGGTCATCCAGTCGGCGATCAACTTACCCATGCCCGGGCCGTCCTTGACCCAGATGGCGACGGCATACCACAGCCCCCTCACCTTCTGGCTTTCGCCCATCGACGGGCCGCCATCGGTGGTAACCTGCAGCAGGCCGTTGAAGGAATGGCCTTCGTTATATCCGAGCTCACCGAGGATCGGCGTCAGCTCCATGGCGCGCTCCAGCGGCGCCATGATCTGCTCCATGTCGAGGTCGCGCTGCGACGGCGAGAGCCGCGCCTCGTTTTTTTCAAGGAGATCGCGCGGGTGGCAGAGACGCGGATTGGTCTCCTCGTAATAGCCCCATTCGATCTGCCCGCCCTCGGCGGTTTTCGGATCGCCGGTGTCGCGCATATAGGCCGAGTTGCCCTGGTCGCGCAGCAGCGGCCAGCCGATCTCCTTGCCGGTTCCGGCGAACTCGTTGTAGGGGCCGAAGAATGTCAGCGGATGGTCGATCGGCATGACCGGCAGGTCCTCGCCGACCAGCGCCGCGGTGAGCCGGCCCCAGATGCCTGTGCAGACCACGACATAATCGGCCTCGATCGTACCGCGCTCGGTCACCACGCCTTTGATGCGCCCATTCTCGACGATCAGTTCCTTGGCCGAAGTGTTGGCGAAAGCCTGAAGCTTGCCGGCGGCGACGCCCTGGTCGACCAGCTTGCCCGCCACCGTCTGCGAGCGCGGGATGACGAGGCCGGCATCCGGATCCCACAGGCCGCCTTGCACCAGATGCTCCTCGATCAGCGGGAATTTTTGCTTGATCTCGGCCGGCTCGATCAGCCGCGCGCGGGTACCGAAGGATTTTGCCGAGGCGATCTTGCGCTTGATCTCGTCCATGCGGGCGTCGTCGCCGACACGCGCCACTTCGAGGCCGCCGACGCGAGCGTAGTGGCCCATCTTCTCGTAGAAATCGATCGAGTAGAGCGTCGTCCAGCAGGACAGGAAGTCGTGGCTGGTCGTGTAGCAGAAGTCCGAGGCGTGCGCCGTCGAGCCGATGTCGGTCGGGATACCCGACTTGTCGATGCCGACGATGTCGTCCCAGCCGCGCTCGATCAGGTGGTGGGCGACGGACGCGCCGACGATACCGCCCAGGCCGACGATGACGACCTTCGCCTTTTTCGGAAACTCTGCCATTGCCCGCGACTCCGGAATGATGGACGGGCGCGTTTGCGCGCCCTTCGAATGGCGCACAATATGCAGAGGACGCGGATTGAGCTACCGCCTGTTTGCGACACGCCGCAGGTACGGCGCGACCCGGCGCGCAAGCGCAACACCGGATGCGGTTACGCTCAGGCGAATGCCCAGATGTCCTCGGCCTGGAAGCCGACCTGGTAGCCGGCGGTCTTCAGCTTCACCACGACCTGGCCGATCTCGGCGGCCGGCAGCGCGCCGACCTCGATCTTGATCATGCCGGGGCGGTAGCGCTTGAGGTCGAGCTGCTCGAACACCATCCAGTCGGCGCCCTCGCAGTCGACCAGGAAGGCGTCGATATGGGCAATGCCGTTGCGGTCGAGCAGCGCCTGCAAGGTCTCCGACGGCACCTCGATATCCTTCAGATGCGGCGCGAACTTGTTGAAGTTGGCATCGGCCTCGCCCCAGGCGTTCTTCCCCGACATCAGATTGGTTTCGGTGACCGATGAGCAGCCGATGAACTCGATCGGCAGTGTGCCGGCTTCGAGCGCCGCGGCATCGAATGTATGGACCGTGATCGTGCCCTTGGTCCTGGTCACCGCCACCGGCTCTATGACGAAGCGGCTGGCATCCGGGTAATTGGCGCGCAGCCGCTTCTGATTGTACGGGATCGGCTCGACCAGCATCGCGCACGCTCCGGGGATCCGGTGCAGCCAGGGTGTTACGTCGTCGAACAGCGCGCCGTCGCAGGCGCCGACATTGACCATCTGGAACGGCCGGCCGTTGCCGCCGAACCGTGCCTTAAGCGCCGCCTTGGCGAGGAATTTCGTGCCGTGCAGGGAGGGGCCGCGATCGAGCAGGCCGGCCGGAAGGCCGAGCGACAGAAGAACGCGCGCGAGACTGGAAAGCGAGTTCATGACTTGTCTCCGGGAATGACCTGCAGCGCGGCGCGGTGCCTGCCCTGGCTTGCCGATGCCCACAGCGCCATCAGCGGCGCGGCAAGCAGCAGGAAGGGCGGCAGAAGATTGGGGAAGTAGATGCGGCTGTCGTGGATCGGGAAGACGGCGAATTTCGCCAGCACGCCGAGCACAAGCGCCGCCAGCAGGATGCCGGCACGGCGGTCGAGCCGGAAACCGGCGCGGCTCAAGCCGTACCATCCGGCCAGTGCCAGAACCGACACGCCGACCCAGCTGTTGACGTTGATGGCACGCACCACCGAGGCGGCGAAGGCCTTGAGATAGGCCGTCACCGAGAACGGCGGTTCGAACCCGTCCATGTTGTAATGCTGCTCGATGCTGGAGAACCAAAGATGCGGCCACCAGCCGGGATGCTGGGCCCAATGCGAAATGACGAAATAAGCAATGAAGGAGGCCGCGAAGCCTGCCAGCGCGCCCCATGCCTTCTCACGGAAAGCGACGAGCAGCGCCGCAAAAATGGCGAGGAAGACGATGTTGTCGGGTCTGGCTAGGAAAGCAAGGAACAGCAGGACCGCCGTCGCCGCCTCGCGCTTGCGCACATAGGCGAAGACACCGCCGAGGAATAGTGCCGAGCACAGAAGGTCCGGCGTCGAGGCCCGCGCCGCATCGCCGAAATCGGCCATGATCAGCAAGGCGCCGACGACAGGCGCCAGCGCCAGCGCGTCCTCGGCGCGCAGCCAAGCGAGCGTAATGGCGCCGAACAGAAGCACGGAAACCACCTGCACCAGCCGCATCGCCTCGACCGGCGAGACGACATGGCTGAGGCCGGAAAGAATTTCGGCATAGAGGAACTTGATCCGGTACATGCCGAGCAGCGAATGGAAATCGGCGGCATTCTGCGCCGTATGGCTGCGGAAGCCGGCGCCGTCGTCGGTCAGCGCCTTGTAATCGCCGGCCACCACGCCGGCCTTGACCGTGCCGTAGGCATAGTCATGCAGCGCCTGGGGGTCCGGGTAGGCGCTTTCCTCGGCGATCGCGAGATAGGGCAGCATGTCCCAGTTGGCGTCGGGCATAAGCCAGGCGGTCGCGGCGGTGAGCAGGATATAGAGCGAGAAGGTGATCGCCCCGATCGATGCCGCCCATTTCGCGTAAGCCCCCTCGCCCCACGCCAGGCCGGCGCCGGTCAATCGTTCCAGCGGATTGGTCGGAGCGGACGGCCTGGTCAGCATCCTCGGCGGCCTCTATTTACCGACCTGGCTTTTCACGAAGTCCTTCACGATCGCCACGATGCCGCGCGACAACAGGCTGTCGAAGGCGTCGACGAAGCGGTCGACATGCTCGGGTTGGCAGATCAGCGGCGGCTCGAGCCGGATGACGTTGCGGTTGTATTCGGTGAAGGCGACGAGCACGTCATAGTCACGCAACAGCAGCGAGCCGACGAAGCCCGACAGCGAGCCCTTAAGCTTGTCGTCGAGCACGCTCACCACCGGTCTGAGCACCATCGGCAAGGTCTGCGAGAAGTCGTGGAACTCAAGCCCGATCATAAAACCCTTGCCGCGCACGTCCTTGATGATCTTCGGGTATTTTTCCTTCAGCGCCTTCAGCCGCTGCAGAAGGTAGTCGCCCGTCGAGGCGGCGTTGTCGATCAGCCCCTCGTCATAGAGCACGTTGACGCCCTCGATCGCGGTGACGCAGGCCTCGCCCATGCCGCCGAAAGTCGCCATGGCGTGAATCATCGCCGTCTTCGGCGTGCCATAGGCCTTCATGTAGACGTCGCGCCTGGCGATCATCGCCCCGACCGCCGCCTTGCCGGCGCCCAGCGATTTCGCCAGCGCCGTCACATCCGGCACCACGCCGTAATGCTCGAAAGCATAGAAGCGGCCCGAGCGGCCATAGCCGCACTGCACTTCGTCGGCGACCCACAGAACGCCATATTGGTCGCAAAGCGCGCGCAGCTTCTGCCAGTACTCCGTGGGCGCCTGGATGATGCCGCCGCCGCCCTGGATGGTTTCCAGCACGATGACGCCGATCTCCGGATTGCTCTTGAACAGCCGCTCGACCGCGTCGATGTCGGCGAAAGGAACGCGCACGACATTGTCTGCGACCTTGAAATCGGCGCGGTAGAGCTGGCCGTCGGTGATCGCCAGCACGCCCTTGGTCTTGCCGTGGAAGGAATTCTCGGCATAGACGATTTTCGGCCGCTTCGGGCCCGCAGCGCGCTCGGCGAGCTTCACCGCCGCTTCCATGGCCTCAGAACCCGACGAGCCCAGGAACACCATGTCGAGATCGCCGGGCGAGCACTTGGCGATGTTGTGCGCAAGCGCTGCCGCATATTGCGACATGAAGGCGATGGCGATCTCCTGGCGCTTCTCCTCCTGGAATTTCTTCCGGGCTTCCAAAATGCGCGGGTGGTTGTGGCCGAAGGCCAGCGAGCCGAAGCCGCCGAAGAAATCGAGGATCCTGCGGCCGTTCTGGTCGATATAGAACATGCCCTCGGCGTGCTCGATCTTGACCTTGTGAAAGCCGAGCAGCTTCATGAAATGCAGCTGTCCAGGGTTGAGATGAGCCTTGAACAGGTCGGTGATGCGGGCGACGTCCATCGCCTTGGCCTGCTCGACGCTGATCAGATCGGGCTTGGCGATTGCTGTGGGCGAAAGCGCCGGCGCGTCGACCAGCGTGCGTGTTCCGGTATGTTCCGGCTTGGCCATGACGGTCATCTGAAAAATCTCCCCTTCGCGCTCTATTCGGCGGGAACCTGTCTGGTGGCGACGGCGTGGCCGTCCATCTTGGCGCGATATTCGTTGTAGGCGGCGATCAGCATGTCCTCGTCGCGATATTGCGGCACCCAGCCAAGCTGACGCTCGGCCTTGGAAACATCGAGCACGCATTCCTCGTCCGCGATCAGATACTGTTCCGGATCCATGATCGGCATGTTCAACCAGTCGAGCAGGTCGAGCGTGCGCTTGACCGCCCAGCCGGGCGTCGGCAGCAGGATCGATTTGGAGCCGGCATGGCGGATCAGATCGCCGAGCAGTTTTTTGACCGGCGGCGGATTGAGCGAGCCGAGATTGTAAGCCTCGTTCGGCACGCCGGCTTTCCAGGCCGCGCGGGCGGCTTCGGCGCAGTCGAATACCGAGATGAACTGGTAAGGGTTCCTGCCCGAGCCGATCATCGGCACCGGAAAATTCCAGTCGATCAGCTTGAACAGCTTTTCCAGGATGCCGAGACGGCCGGGCCCGATGATCAGGCGCGGCCTGAACAGCGAGATCGACATGCCGCGCTTGCGCCATTCAGCGGCGAGCTCCTCGGTCTTGAGCTTCGACAGCCCGTACTCGCCGAGCGGCGCGACCGGATGGTCCTCGGTCATCGGCAGCACGACCGTGTGGCCGTAGATCATGTCGGTCGTGTAGTGGACCAGCTTCGAAGCGCCGGCCTTGTCCATCGCCTGGATAATATTCTCGGTGCCGTGGAAATTCACCGGGAAGAAGAAATCGTGCCGCTTGGCGCGCACCTGGATCGGCGACAGCATCTTCGCCGACAGGTTGTAGACCATGTCGTCGGTCCTGAGGCCGACCGCCGCGACTGAGACCGGATCGGTGACGTCACAGGTGACGAAACGCATGGAGCGGTAATGCGGCAGGTCGCTCTTGACGATATCGGCGACGACGACGGTCTCGCCATCGGCGGCGAGCTTGGGGGCAAGGTGGCGGCCGACGAAGCCGTCGCCGCCGAAAATCACATGTCTCATCGAACGATCTCGCTTATCCCGATCTTGTCGGGATTGATGGATGCTGTCTGGTCCTCATGCCCGCGCCTACCCATTTCCCGACCACTTTGCGCGATCAGCACCGTGCCGACGCAGATGCACGCGATGCCGGCGATGCGCCAGCCATTGAGGTCCTCGCGGAAGACGAAATAGGCGAAAATCGCCACGGCGACATAAGCGAGGCTGAGGAACGGATAGGCGAAGCTGAGCTCGACCTTGGACAGCACGTAGAGATGCGATGCCATCGAGATGACGAAGGTGCACAGGCCGAGGAACACCCAGGGGCTGAACACGATCTGCAAGAGCTTGACGAGCGGATTGACGCCCTCGAAGGAGACCGGCCCCATCGACATCATGCCCTGCTTCAGCATCAGCTGCGCTGCGGCATTGGTCATGACCGTGAAGAGAATGAAGATTATGTATTTCATTGTTGCCACCCCGCCTCTTGGGCGGTCCTATTACAAACCCACAAAGATTTCGTGAAGCTTCGACGATGCTTTGAGTGAATCACGGTATAACCTTTCATTTACCATGATTTATCTGACCTTTATCTATTATGCGGCTTCAAAAACACCTTTCGTTGCATCCAGTCTTTTTGCCGTCCGTATCCAGAAGCTCGACAGAAAAGCAGGGTCGCGAAGCGCCTCCAGCTGCTGCCATTGCGGGAACGACGCGGCGAATGTCTCAGGTCCCATCCGGGCGTCCTTGTAGGGGTTCACCGCGCCACCCGCCTCGACTGCGATGCGGTCGAGTCCGGCGAGCAGCCGCAACGTTCTTTCACCCCGGTTGGGGAAATCGAGCGTCAGCGTGTAGCCGGGCCGCGGGAACGACAGCAGCGCCGGCGAGCGGACATCGCCGAAGCGCTTGAGCACGGTCAGGAACGATCCCTGCCCTGCCCGCTGTGCCGCGTCGAGCAGCACAGGCACGATGCGGCGCGCATTCGCCTCCGGCACCACGCTTTGGTGCTGGAAAAGCCCGCGCGGCCCGTAGAGCCGGTTCCAGTCGCGGACCCCGTCGAGCGGAAAGAAAAAGCCTTGATAGCCTGCTTGGTGCGGAGCCTGGGACCTGCCCTTCTTCCAGCGGTAGGCCGCGTTGAAGACGGTGAGGAAGGGCCGATTGAGGATATTGAATGGTGGCTGCACCGGCACGGAAAACCGGCTGCCGGCGCGCGCCGCCGCGTGCGAGCCGTGTTCGGCATGGTTGCCCGTGAACAACAGCCCGCGACCGTGCCCATGTCCGCTGGCAAGCTGGTCGATCCAGGCGACGGCATATTCGTTGGCCTGGTCGGCAGCCTCGGCAAAATCGAAGAATTCGCCAAGATCGCGAAACCGCGTCGCCCTTTCCACTATGTCGAGCGAGGGCACCCGCATCAGCTTGATCGATGCCGACAGGATAAGCCCGGTCAGCCCCATGCCGCCGATCGTCGCCCCGAACAGTCGGATATTGTCGGTCTGCGAGCAGCGATAGGTTCGGCCGTCGGACCGAAGCAGCGACAAAGCTTCGACATGGCAGCCGAAGGTGCCGCGCCGATGATGGTTCTTGCCATGGACGTCGTTGGCGATCGCGCCGCCCAGCGTTACGAACTGGGTACCTGGAACCACGGCCGGAAAGAAGCCGTAGGGCGCGGCATGAGCGATGATATCGCAAAGCAGCGTGCCGGCATCGGCCTCGATCACGCCGGTCTCGGCGTTGAAGGAACGGATGCGGTTGAGCGGCCGCATGTCGACCACCATGCCCGTATCGTTCTGGCAACTGTCGCCATAGGAGCGGCCATTGCCGTATCCGAGCAGCGATCCGGTCTTCGCCTCGCCGCGTTTAAGCAAGGCGATCGCCTCGTCCGCCGAAATCGCCTTGCGCGCCGGCGGAGTCGCCAGTCCGAAGCTGCCGAAGCGCTCGTGCCTCATCACCAGCCTCCGGCGACGAGGAAGACCGCGCCGATGGCGACCACGATCTGGCTGCGCCAATCGCGGATGATGAAGACGACCGGGTCGTCATGCATTTCGTCGCGCCGGGCAAGGATCCAGACACGCATCGTCAGGTAAAGCACGATCGGCGCCAGCGGCCATATCAGCCATGGATGCGGATAGAGCTCGCGCACCGCCGGGCTGTCCATATAGAGCGCCAGAACCAGTGCCGAGGAGAAGGCCGACGCCATGCCGGCCTGGGCGACGATCTCCTGGTCCTCGGTGCGATAGCCGCGGCCTGCGATGCGCTCGCCGGGCGGGATGGCCGTGGTGCGCAACTCGACGAAGCGCTTCACCAGCGCCAGCGACAGGAAGAAGAAGATCGAGAAGGCAAGCAGCCAGAAGGACACGTCGACGCCGGTGGCGGCCGCGCCCGCCAGCACGCGGATCGTGTAGAGGCCCGCGAGCGTCAGCACATCGATCAGAAGCATGCGCTTGAACGACAGCGAATAGGCGGTGGTGACGACCAGATAGCCGGCAAGCACGCCAAGGAATTCGATCGGAAGGAAGAGGCCGGCGGCGATGCCGATCGCAAGCAGCGCGGCGATCGCGCCGAGACCGAATGGGATCGACAATGCGCCGCTGGCGAAAGGCCGGTTGCGCTTGGTCGGATGCTTGCGGTCGAGCGCCAAGTCGAAGAAGTCGTTGAGGATATAGATGGCGGACGCCGCGGCGCTGAAGGAGGCGAACGCCAGCAGGCATTCCCAGATCATGTTCGGGTTGAAATATTCGTGCGACAGCACCATCGGCACAGCGATCAGCGCGTTCTTCAGCCACTGATGCATCCGCAGCATCTTGATGTAGATCCTCAGCGCCGGCTTCGGCGCGGGTATGGCCTCGGCTTGATGCGCCGCCTGCCAGCGCCGGGCGCTGCGGTCGGGCGCCACCACGAGCGCGTTGCGCGCTGCATCGAACACTTTGAGGTCGTGCCGGCTGTTGCCGGCATAGTCGAAGCCTGCATCGCCATAGGCGGCGACAAGTGCCGCGCCTTTCCTGCCGGAGGTCATGTTGTGCGGACCGTCGGTCGCCAGCACATGATCGAAAATGCCGAGATGCGCCGCGATGGCTTCCGCGAACTTACGCGGCGTTCCCGTCGCCAGCACGATCTTGCGACCCTCCCGGTGCTCGGCGCGCAGCCGGTCAAGCAGATCCTGGCGGTAAGGCAGCGAGGCTGGGTCAATGTCGACGCGGCCGGCGATTTCCTGCTTCAGCCGGGCCGGCCCGCCGATTAGCCAGAGTGGCAGGAGAAAGACATAGAGCGGGTTCTTCTTGAGGAGGATGAACAGGCCTTCCCACAGAAGGTCCGTTGCGATCAGCGTACCATCGAGATCGACCGCAAGCGGAATTGCGTTCCTGTCCGACCTCGCGTCCATGGTCCTGCCCCGATAGAGCGCAGGATCCCGAAACTCCGATCACGGAAAGATCACGCGCCAACTCAACCCACGCCGTATGCCGGCGTCCTCGGGTCGGATATAGCGGGTCATGACGCAGCGAACGTTAAAACGTCCGGTTGCAGAGCATTGTCCTACCGGTTTTTCGCCATCGTCGTTAAGTGTCGGCTACCGGAAACGATAAAAGGCCGGACATCGGTCCGGCCTTTGCCAATCCTGCGGCGCCACTCTCTGTGGCGAGAATTACTTGATGCGGGCCGCGCCGCCCGAGATTTCGACCGTTTCCGAGCCGGTCAGGGCTTCGAGGTCACCATTGGGCAGAGTGACGAAGCAGCCGCTCGAGCAGAACTCCACCGTCTCGCCGGCGGCAAGCGTCAGCTCGCTCTTGGCGCCGCCTTCGGTCACGACCAGAGTCCGCGTCTGAGCGTCCCTGTTGATCGCGCTGGCGGCGAAAGCCGAACCGCCCAGGGCCAGCAAAGCGATGGCGGCAACGACAGACTTCCACATTGCAATTCCGGTGTTCGCACACCGCCTCTGTTCAAATTTGCAAGGCATTCTCGCCCTTTGCATCGAAGCTTATATGAGATGTTACCTGAACCGCAACTGAATGCCGCATTCATGCCACAATCGGTTTCGGCGCCGGATGAGCGCAGCGTGTGGCCATTTGCAGGCCGGCCTCATCCGAATGTCGACACACCTCAGCCGGGGTCCGGCTTGCGGCCCCTGCGCTTCATCTTGGCCAGCCGTTCCCGCTCGGCCGCGGCTTCCGCCTCCAGCCTTTCGCGCTCGGCGAATTCGGCTTCGATCTTGTCGTCGTCGATCGGCCAGGCTTCGTGCTTCTTGCTCTCGACCACGGCGCGCGGCGTCGATGGTATCTCGATCTGCTCCTGCTCGAAGATATCGAAGATGGCGAAGCGGATATCGTTCTGGACGACGCTGCCATTCATGATGTCGGCGACGAACACGCGGATCTCGAATTCGAGCGCGGCCGCCCCGAAATTGGCGAAGAGAACGAATGGTTCGGGATTCTTCAGCACCATCGGATGGGCGCGCGCAATATCCATCAGGACGGCATGGACGCGTTTGACGTCGCTGCCATAGGCAACGCCGACCTTGATGTCGATGCGCCCGAGCTTGTTGCGATGCGTCCAGTTGCCGACCGCATTGTTGATGAGGTTCGAGTTGGGCAGGATCACCGCCTGCCGCTGGAAGGTCTCTATCTCGGTGGCACGCACGCTGATCTTCCGCACCGTGCCGCTGACGTCGCCCGCCACGATCCAGTCGCCGACCTTGAACGGCCGCTCGGCAAGCAGGATCAGGCCCGAAACGAAATTCGAGACGACGTTCTGCAGGCCGAAGCCGATACCCAGCGAAAGCGCGCCGGCAACCAGCGCCAGATTGGAAAGATCGATGCCCGCCGCCGAGATGCCGACCAGGCCCGCGACCGCCACGCCGGCATAGCCGACGCCGAGCCGGATCGAGTTGCGCACGCCGGCATCGACCTTGCCGCGCGCCATCACCGAGCCGTCCAGCCAACCCTGGAACCAGCGCGTCAGGAAATAGCCGATAGCGAAGACGACGATGCCGCTGAGGATGCCGAGGACGGAGATGGTCACCGAACCGATCGTGACGCCGGTCGCCAGCTTGTAGGCCCAGGCCTCGATATCGCCGGGCTGGAAGCCCCACATCAACAGGATCAGCGGCAGGAACACCACCACGATCATCAGGTTGATGGCGATGCTGACGACCAGGCCGAGCTGGTCGAGGGCGGTATCCTCGTAGCTGGAGTTTTCCGAGAGCCATCGCCCGACCGAAGTGTCGGCGAAGCCGCCTTCCTCTCCGATTGCGCGTGCCGACAGGAAGCCGATATAGGCCGTCACCAGCACCGTGCCGGTCACCACGACCTGGAACGACACAAAAAGCGCCAGGCCGATATAGCCAAGCAGCGCCGCCGCGATGGTGAACAGGCCGAGCCCGATGGCGATGAAACGAAGCCAGGCCGGCCAGGGACGCCATGAACCGTCGGCCGCCCTGAACGGCCGCAGCAGTCCCATCAGGATCAGGATGACGCCGACGATGGTGGCGGCGACAAAGCCCCTGGCGATCGTCAGCGAAAGTGGCGATCCCATCTTCTCGTTGACGACCGACAGGAAGTAGTTGAACCCGAGCACCAGCGCCATGGCGGTCGTCAGTCCGACCAGCCAACGCGCCCGGCCGGTCGCGACCGGGATCAGGCGCCAATTGGGCAGGCGCGGCTCTAGCGCAGCGTTGGTCAGCCGGTTGACGCAGAACACCATGGCGATCACCGTCAGCAAGGCATTGAGGAACGTGCCGATATCGCCGCGCAGCACATTGTAATAGTTGAAGAAGAACACGGCCGAGGCGAAGAAGACGCCGAGCGCCAGGGTCGGCAGCAGCGTCGACCAGAACGCCACCGACAGCCGGCTGAGATAGGAAGGATCCTCCACGGTCGGGTCGGCCTCGAATATCCGGCCGAACAGGCGCCGGCCGCCGATCAAAAGCACCGCCGCCAGCGCCAGCGCCATAAGCGTCGCCGCGAGGATCGCCTGGAACTTGAACCTGACGGCGAAGCTCGCCCACGACGACACCGCCTTGTAAAGGCCCGTGAACTGGTCGTGCGCGTCGGAAAAGGCCTGCGGGCTCAGTGCGTCCGTCAGGTCGTAGTGCTTGGTGATGACGCTGCGGAAAAGCTCGCTGCGCATGACGGCGATCTTGTCGACCAAGCCGTTGACGCGAATCGACAGGTTTTGCGCGCTGGCGACGACTGCGTTGATCTGAGCTTTTTCCGTGGCGAGCGCGCCGCGCTCGTTGCTCACGATCACCGGCTCCGGGGGTTGCCCCTGCGCTGGCGGCTGGCCGAGAACCTCCGCGCGATTGTTGATGTCGGTGAGGCGCTGCCGGAATGCCAGGGCGCTGTTCAGCGCCGCGCGCGAAATATCCTCGAGCTGCAACCGGATGTCGACGAGCCCCGCATCGTCCTGGTCGGGATCGCTCAGCTTCTTCTCGAGACCGTCGGTTCTGGCTGTCAGGTCCTGGATGGCCTTGGTCTGGTCGGCGATGAGTTGTGACGAGCCATGGCCGATCGCCTGCGCCGACGCGTCCAGCGCCGGCTGCCCGAAAGCAGCGACGATGACAACCAGAACCAGGCGCAGCAGGCGGAAGAACATGATTTTGTTGGCGACTCGCGGCCGAAAAGTTCTCGAAATTTCCGCCCTTGATAAAGACCGGCATATCGGGCGGCAAGCCGTCCCGATCGTGCCGACGATAGTCGGCCTGTCGAAAAGCGATGGCGCAATCTTGGCTTTGCGCTTCCCGCCTGCTCTATAGTCTGCCGCCTCGCACCATAAGGACGATAGGAAGAATGGCGGAATATTCAGCCTTCTCGCTGCTCAAGAACGCGCTGACCGGCAACAAGGATTGGAAGCCCGCCTGGCGTAAGCCGGACCCCAAGGCTTCTTATGACGTGATCGTCATCGGCGGCGGCGGCCATGGTCTTTCGACCGCCTATTATCTCGCCAAGGAACACGGCATCACCAACGTCGCGGTGCTGGAAAAGGGCTGGCTCGGCTCCGGCAATGTCGGCCGCAACACCACGGCGGTGCGCTCCAACTATCTCCTGCCGCAGAACACCCGCTTCTACGAACATTCGATGAAGCTGTGGGAGAATCTCTCGCACGACCTCAACTACAACGTTATGTTCTCGCAGCGCGGCTGCCTGAACCTCGCGCACACGCCAGCCCAGCTCGATGACTATGCCAGGCGCGGCAATGCCATGCGCCATCTCGGCGTCGACGCCGAGCTGATGAGCGTCGACCGTATCAAGCGGCTTGTCCCGGCGCTGGATCTCTCCGGGTCAGCGCGCTTTCCCGTCCTTGGCGGGCTGATGCAGCCGCGCGCCGGCACGGCCCGGCACGACGCGGTCGCCTGGGGCTATGCGCGCGGCGCCGACCGGCGCGGCGTCGATATTATCGAGAATTGCGAGGTCACCGGCTTCCTGCGCGACGGCGACCGCATCACCGGCGTCACGACGACGCGCGGCGAAATCCGCGCCAAGAAGGTCGCGCTTGCGGTTGCCGGCAGCACCGGCCGCGTCATGCAGCTTGCCGGCATCTCGCACATGCCGATCGAAAGCCACGTGCTGCAGGCCTTCGTCTCGGAATCGCTGAAGCCCGTCGTCGACACCGTTCTCACCTTCGGCATGGGCCATTTCTACATCTCGCAGTCCGACAAGGGCGGCCTCGTCTATGGCGGCGACCTCGACGGCTACAACAGCTACGCCCAGCGCGGCAGCCTGCCGATCGTCGACGAGGTGATGAGCGAGATGGTGGCGCTGTTTCCCGGCCTGGCGCGCGTGCGCATGCTGCGCTCCTGGGGCGGGCTGTGCGACATGACGATGGACGGCTCGCCGATCATAGCCGCCGGTCCGCTGCCGGGCATGTATCTCAATTGCGGCTGGTGTTATGGCGGTTTCAAGGCGACGCCAGCTTCCGGCTGGTGCTTTGCCTATACCATTGCCAAGGACGAGCCGCATGAGTTCAACGCGCCCTTCACGCTCGACCGTTTCTACCGCGGCCTGGTCATCGACGACAAAGGCCAGGGCGCGACGCCCAGATTGCACTAGGGGTTGGATTGAAAATGCTGATCACCTGTCCCTATTGCGGCCCGCGCGACGTCATCGAATTCACTTACCAGGGCGACGGCAACCGCGAGCGGCCGCAGCCCGCCTCGCAGGACCTCGACGCCTGGAACGCCTATGTCTACGACCGGCTGAATCCGGCCGGTGACCACAACGAGATCTGGCAGCATTCCGGCGGTTGCCGCGCGCATCTCAGGGTCGTGCGCAACACAATCACGCACGAAATCCTCAGCACCGCATTCGCCCGTGGCGGCCACAAGACGGAGAGCCGCTCGTGAGCCCGCGCCGCACTGAGACCGGCGGCCGGATCGACCGACTGCGCACCATCCGCTTCACCTTCGACGGTGCGCCCTATACGGGCCATGCCGGCGATACGCTGGCCTCGGCGCTGCTCGCCAATGGCGTGACGCTGTTCGGTCGTTCCTTCAAATATCACCGCCCGCGCGGCCTGCTCGCCGCCGGCGTCGAGGAGCCGAACGCGCTGGTGACGGTGCTGCGCGGCGAGGTGCGCGAGCCCAACATCGCGGCCACCATGGTCGAGATCTATGACGGGCTCGTCGCCGTCAGCCAGAACCGTACCCCCTCGCTCGCCTGGGATATCGGCGCCCTCAACCAGCTCGGCGGCAAGCTCCTGTCGGCCGGCTTCTACTACAAGACCTTCATGGGGCCGGTGATCGGCCCGCTGAAGGGCACGCGCTTCTGGATGTTCTGCGAGCATTTCATCCGTCGCGCCGCCGGCCTTGGCAAAGCTGGCACCGCTCCCGATCCGTCTCGCTACGAGCGTATGAACGCATTTTGCGACGTGCTGGTCGTCGGCTCCGGTCCGGCCGGCCTGATGGCGGCGAAAGCCGCCACCGACCAGGGTGCCCGCGTCATCCTCGCCGATCTCGAAGCCCATTTTGGCGGCTCCGCCAACTGGTCGGGCGAAACCATCGACGGCATGACTGCCGCCGAATGGGCCCAGCGCACGGTCGCGCAGCTCGGAGGCAACGACAATGTGCGGCTTTTGCCGCGCACGACGGTGTGGGGCTATTACGACGGCAACACGCTGGCCGCCCTCGAACGGGTGACCGATCATAAGGAGGCGCCAGCCAAGGGCGAGCCGCGCCAGCGCTACTGGGCGATCCGCGCCGGCACGGTGGTGCTCGCCACCGGTTCCTTCGAGCGGCCGCTGGTGTTTCCGGGCAACGACCGTCCCGGCGTCATGCTGGCGCATGCGGCGGAACGTTACGTCAATGAATATGGCGTGCTGCCGGGACAGCGCATCGCGCTCTTCACCAACAACGACAGCGCCTACCGCTCGGCCGTTGCGTTAAAGAAGGCCGGCGCGACCATTGTTGCCATCGTCGATGTCCGCGCCGACGTCTCGAACGACATGCGCCGGCTCGCCGGCGAGGCCGAGGCCGAGCTGCTGGACGGCCACGCCGTGGTTGCGACCGAGGGCGGCAAAGCCCTCACCGGTCTCAAGGTGCAGCGCTTCGACGCCATAAGCGGTGCGCTCAGTGGCGATGCCCGCAGCATCCATGCCGACAGCCTTTTGATGTCGGGCGGCTGGTCGCCGACCATTCATCTCGCCAGCCAGGCGGGCGCCAAGGCTGAATGGGACCCGGCCAGGCAGGCCTTCCTGCCGCCCAAGCCGACGCAGCGCTGGATCGGCGCAGGCGCCTTCACCGGCAACTTCTCCACCGCCGAAGCCATCGCCGAGGGCCGCGCAGCCGGCGTTTCGGCCGCCGGCGGAACGGCGGCTCCCGCAGCCCTGCCGATCGTCGAAGCCGCCCCCGGCGATCCAGATCCGGCGCCGGTCTTCGAGATCAAGGCCAAGGGCAAGAGCTTCGTCGATTTCCAGCATGATGTCACCGCCGAGGACGTGCGGCTGGCGCATCGCGAAGGTTTCGTGTCGGTCGAGCACCTGAAGCGCTACACCACACTCGGCATGGCGACCGACCAGGGCAAGAACTCCAATGTGCCTGGCCTTGCGATCATGGCCGAGGCGCTCGGCAAGCCGATCCCGGAAGTCGGCACGACGCGCTTTCGCCCGCCTTACACGGCGGTCTCGATCGGCTCTCTTGCTGCCGAGCGTTTCGGCGACCTCAAGCCCGAGCGGCTGACGCCGATGCATGACTGGCACATGGCCAACGGCGCGACGATGTATTCGGCCGGCCTATGGTACCGGCCGATGATCTACGGCCTTCCCGGCGAGACGGTCGAGCAGGCCTATGTCCGCGAGGCCAGGGCGACGCGTGAAAGCGCCGGCATCGTCGATGTCTCGACGCTGGGCAAGATCGCCGTGCAGGGGCCGGACGCGGCCGAGTTCCTCGACCGCGTCTACACCAACATGTTCTCCACTTTGGCCGTCGGCAAGGCCCGCTACGGCTTGATGCTGCGCGAGGACGGGCTTGCCTTCGACGACGGCACCACCTGGCGGCTCGGCGAGCAGGAATTCCTGATGACCACCACCACCGCCAATGCTGGCAAGGTGATGCAGCATCTGGAATATTTCCTTGACGTCATCTGGTCGGAGCTGAAGGTCACCGTCACCTCGGTCACCGACGAATGGGCGGGCGCGGCGATCGGCGGACCGAACGCGCGGGCAATCCTTGCTTCCTGCGTCACCGGCACCGCAGTTGACAACGCTACCCTGCCCTTCATGGGCATCGTCCACGGCCGGATCGCCGGCGTGCCGGTGATGATCTGCCGGCTGTCCTTCTCCGGCGAAATGGCGTTCGAGGTCTATTCCGGCGCCGGCTACGGCACCCATGTCTGGGAAGCCCTGATCGAGGCCGGCAAGCCGTTCGGCCTGGTCACCTACGGGCTCGAGGCGCTGGGCACGATGCGTACCGAGAAGGGCCATGTCACCGGCGCCGAGATCGACGGCCGCACCACGGCGCGCGACCTCCATCTCGACTGGATGCTGTCGAAGAAGAAGCCCTTCATCGGCTCGGCCATGATGGACCGCGAAGGCCTCATCGCGCCTGATCGGCTCGAACTGGTCGGACTGATCGCCCTCGACAACCGGCCGCTCAACGGCGGCGGCCATATCGTCGAGGAACTGGACGAGGACAATCCGCACGACTCGCTCGGTCACATCACCGCCTGCTGCTATTCACCGGCGCTCGGCAAATATATCGCGCTGGCTTTGGTCAAGGGCGGCAAGGCAAGGCATGGGACCCGCGCCTTCGTCTCCGACCCGCTGCGCAACCGGTTCGGGCCGATCGAGATCGTCTCCAACCATTTCTACGATCCGGACGGGAGCCGCATGCATGGCTGAGCAGCATTTGCCCGAATGCCAATCGCCGCTCGAGCCGGAGTATCATCCGGGTTCGCACGGCAATTTCGAACATGGCGTCGATGTCATCCTGTCCGAGACGCGGCCGGGCTCGATCCTGCAGCTCGCCGCCTGGCCGGGTGAAGAGAAGCAGCTGATCGAAATTATCGGCAAGGTCACCGGTCTCGCTCTGCCCGATGGCGCCGGCGGGGGTGTGAGCAGCGGTGCGCGTGCCGCCTTCGGCTTCGCGCCGGGAAAATTCACCGTGGTGGACGAGGCCGAAGGCCTGGCTGCGGCTTTCGCCGGCGCCATCACGCCGGCCATCGGTACGCTGACCGATCTCTCGCATGGCCGTACCGCGATCCGCATCGCCGGTCCGAAGGCTGAATGGGTGATGGCGAAGTTCTTCGCTATCGATTTCGCCTTGCCGGCCTTTCCACTCGGCGCCGGACGTTCGACCAACCATCACGACATCTTCGCCCAGATCCAGCGCAGCGGCCCAGACCAGTTCGACATCTACGTCTTCCGCTCCTTCGCGCGCTCCTTCTGGAAGGACTTGTGCCATGCCTCGGAGGAAGTCGGTTACGAAGTGCAATAGCCCGCTCGGGCATTGCTGGCTTAGCATTGGTCAGGCGGCATCTGGCATTATCGACGGCTACAACTGCTGCTTGAGCGCTGGGCCAGCAGGCGCGATAGGTAAGGAATCACGGGCGTTTGCCAGGGCAAACGTCCGCTCAGGCAACCCGTTCGACCATACCCTTCCATGACTGTTGAGACTTCGGCGACGGCCACGACCCGCTTTGCTCCGGCGGAGGGTCCGTCGATGCTGTTGCCGGCAACCGTCGCTTGCGGCGTGTTCATGACCAGTCTCGACCAGAACGTCGTAGTCACCGCGCTGCCCGGCATCGGCGAGAGCCTCGACCGGCCGCCAAGCCAGCTTGGCCTTTTGATCACCGTCTATGTCGCCAGCCTCATCGTCACCATGCCGCTTGGCGGCTGGCTGGCCGACCGTTTTGGGCTGCGCAACGTCTATTGCTTCGCGCTGCTCGTCTTCGCCGGCGCCTCGGCCTTGTGCGGCCTTTCGGAAAACATCTGGATGCTGGTCGGCTCGCGCGCCCTGCAAGGCTGCGGCGGCGCGCTGATGGGCACGCTTGGTCAGGTCGTGATCCTGTCGAGCTTCCCGCGCGACCGCACGCTGAAGATCAACATGTACATTTCGCTCGCCGGCCAATCCGGGCCGCTGGTCGGGCCGCTCGTCGGTGGCGCGCTCACCACTTACGTCTCTTGGCGCTGGATCTTCTACATCAACATCCCGATCGCGCTGACCGCGGCGCTGCTGGCCGCCTCCCTGTTTCCGACGACGACCAAGCCGGTGCGCACGCCGTTCGATTTGCCAGGCTTCCTGCTCGTCGGCTGCGGCATGACGCTGCTGGTCTTCGGCATGGATTCGGTCGCTGCGAAAGATGTGGCCGCAAGCAGCATGGCGCTTGAGCTCGGCCTGGCGATCGTCATCCTGACGGTTGCCGCCTTCTACTGCCTGCGCGCGCGCAATCCGCTGCTCGACCTCAATCTCTTGCGCATCCGCACCTTCCGCATCTCCTTCCTGACGGGCGGCGGCCTCGACACCATCGGGCTGAGCTCGGTGGTCTTCCTCTTGCCGCTGATGTTCCAGCTCGGCTTCGGCATGAGCGCCGTGCAGGCGGGATCGCTGACCTTCGTGGCCGCGATCGGGTCGTTGATCATGCGCTTCTTTATGCCGCGCCTTTTGAACCGTTTCGGCTTCAAGCGCGTGCTGGTCACCAATACGCCGATCGTCGCTTTGCTGGTCGCGGGCTTCGCCTTGATGCAGGAGAGCCTGCCGGCATGGATCGTGCTTGCCTATATTTTCGCCTTCGGCGTCTTCCGCTCGGTGCAATGGGCCTCGACCGGCAATCTCTCCTATTCGGACATCGCGCCGGAGCAGCTCGCGCGCTTCAGCGCGCTCTATTACATCCTGTGGCAGCTGGCGGTGGCGATCAGCGTCGGCCTCGCGGCCGCGCTGCTGGCGCTGCTTGCCGGCGGCGGCAAGGCCGGCATCAACGACTACCGCATCCTGTTCGTCATAGAAGGATTGATCACCCTTTGCGCGCTGTCGGCCTATTTGAGGCTGACGCCGCAGGATGGCGCCCGTGTCAGCGGCCATGGCGCGCATATGAGCACCGACTGACGCCTCAGCCGACGCTACTTCGCGAACGTCACCCAGTCCTCGAGCGGCGCGCGGTCGGTGCGAAACTCGTTCTCCGGCTTGGATGTGTCCTCATAGCCCAGCGCCATGCCGCAGACGACGATCTCTTCGTCGGGAATATCGAGCACCGGCCTGATCTGGCGATGATAGGGCGCGAAGGCCGCCTGCGGACAGGTATGCAGTCCCCTGCCCCGTGCCGCGACCATGATGTTCTGCAGGAACATGCCGTAGTCGATCCACGACCCTTGGTTCAGCCTCCGGTCGATCGTGAAGATCATACCGACCGGAGCATCGAAGAAGATGAAATTGCGGTCGTGCTGGGCGCGCATTCTGTCGACCTCGCGGCGGCCGATGCCCAGCACGCCATAGAGCCCGAAGCCGTTGGCGCGGCGGCGGGTGAGATATGGTTCGAAGAACTGGTCGGGATAGTAGCGGTACTCGTCCCACTCCGCCTTTTCGGCCCGGATGCCGGAATTGAGGATAGCGTCGCTGATGCGCTGCTTGACCTCGCCCTTGGTCACATAGACGCGCCAGGGCTGCATGTTGGTGCCCGACGGCGCGCGCGCGGCGACCGCCAGGATCGCGCGGATCGTGTCGTCATCGACCATATCGGGCAGAAACGCGCGCACCGACCGGCGCGACAGGATCGCATCGTCGACGATCGCCGCGTCCATGGCGATTCGGCTATTCTTCTCCAGCATGGGCCGTCCCTTCGCGCATGGCCGGAACTGCAACCGGTTCCATGGCGACCATCCGCAGACACTAAACTGTATTGGTCCCCGACCGGACGTCCCCACTCGCCGTTCGTGATCGTGGCTTTGCCTCAACCTCAAAAATCGCGCAAGTAAATCTTGCGGCGTATGAAAATCCCCTTGATTTTTTCATGACTTTACCGCTTCATGAAATTTACATAGATTTTTTCACGAGATGCGCTTGAGCTCGACTACTGCCAGATCGGAGCAGGACAATGGCGACCGGCTGCTGGCCGGCGACATCCGTGCGCTTCGCAAGGCGCGCGGCCTCACACTGGCCGAGATCGCCCTCAAGCTCGGTCGGTCGGTCGGCTGGGTCAGCCAGGTCGAGCGCGGCCTCTCGGTTCCCTCGCTGGGTGACTTGCGGGCATTCGCCAGCCTCTTCGATGTTCCGATCAGCCTGTTCTTCAGCCATGACGCGCCTGTCGAGCAGGAACGCGGCGTGGTCGTGCGCGCCGGCAGCCGCCGTTCGCTTGGCACAAGCGAATCCGGCCTGGTGGAGGAGCTTCTGTCGCCCGATCTCGGCGGTAGCTTCGAGATGCTGCGCTCGGTGTTCGCGCCGGGCGCGGAGCTGGAAACAGAAACGCGCCGCCCGACGGAAGAAGCGGGCTATGTCGCGTCGGGCACATTCGAGATCGAGATCGACGGCGTCTGGCATCGTCTCGGCGAAGGCGACTCGTTCCGCTTCGAGGGCAAGCCGTTCCGCTGGCGCAATCCCGGCGCCGAGCCGGCAGTGGTCATCTGGGTGGTTTCGCCACCGGTATACTGACAATGCATGTCAACCAAAAGTGCGAAGCGGTTTTGGGATAACGACATGCATCAAAAACAAAAATCGAAGCGCGAAGCGCTGAGACTCTGGAGGAAGAAATGGCCGGTTTGCCGACCACGGCACGCGTGGTGATCATCGGAGGCGGCGTCGTCGGCACCTCCTCGCTCTATCACCTCTGCAAGGCGGGCTGGACCGATTGCGTGCTTCTGGAAAAAAACGAGCTGACCTCAGGCTCGACCTGGCATGCCGCCGGCAACGTGCCGACCTTCTCCTCGTCCTGGTCGCTGATGAACATGCAGCGCTACTCGACCGAGCTTTACCGGGGTCTGGCCGAAGCGGTCGATTATCCGATGAACTACCATGTAACCGGCTCGCTCCGGCTCGCCCATACCAAGGAGCGCATGCAGGAATTCCAGCGCGCCAAGGGCATGGGCCGCTACCAGGGAATGGATATCGACGTCGTCGGCCTCGACGAGATCAAGCGCCGCTACCCCTTCATCGAGACGCATGAGTTGAAGGGCGCGCTCTATGACCCGAGCGACGGCGACATCGACCCGGCTCAGCTGACCCAGGCGCTGGCCAAAGGCGCGCGTGACATGGGCGCCAAGATCATCCGCTTCTGCCCGGTCACCGGCGTGCGCCGCGAGAACGGCGAATGGGTGATCGCCACCCCGCAAGGCGAGATCCGCTGCGAGATCGTCATCAATGCGGCCGGCTACCGCGCCGCCGAAGTCGGCAGGATGTTCGGGCGCGACGTGCCGATGATGGTGATGAGTCATCAGTACATATTGTTCGAGGAAATCCCCGAGCTTGCCGCGTGGACGAAGGAACAGGGCCGCAAGCTGCCGCTGCTGCGCGACGTCGACACGTCTTATTACTTGCGCCAGGAAAAGAGCGGCATGAATCTCGGCCCCTATGAGCGCAATTGCCGCGCGCATTGGGCGACCCACAACGATCCGATGCCGGAGGATTTTTCCTTCCAGCTCTTCCCCGACGATCTCGACCGCCTCGAACATTACCTCGCCGACGCTGTCGCCCGCGTACCGATCCTCGGCACCGCCGGCCTCTCCAAGGTGATCAACGGACCGATCCCTTACGCGCCGGACGGCAACCCGCTGATCGGGCCGATGCCCGGCGTGCCGAACGCGTATGAGGCCTGCGTCTTCACCTTCGGCATCGCGCAAGGCGGCGGCGCCGGCAAGGTGCTGGCCGAATGGGTCACCGAAGGCCAGACCGAATGGGATATGTGGTCCTGCGATCCGCGCCGTTTCACCAGCTTCGCCTCGGCGCCCGACTATTGCGTCGCCAAGGGCATGGAGATCTACGGCAACGAATACGCCATCCAGTTCCCGCGCCATGCCTGGCCGGAGGGGCGCAACCGTAAGCTGTCGCCGCTGCATGATCGCATCAAGGCGCTGGGCGGCCAGTTCGACGCCTATAATGGCTGGGAGCGCGCGACTTGGTACGCACAACCCGGCGATGATACTTCCGAAGAGTCTACCCTCACCTTCCGCCGCGACGGCCCGTGGCAGCAGCGCGTGCGCGAGGAATGCCTTGCCGTGCGCGACGCCGCCGGTATCCTCGACCTGCCCGGCTTCTCGCGCTTCAACCTCGAAGGTCCGGGCGCGGCCGATTGGCTGGCCTTGCAGGTCACCGGCCTTGTGCCGAAGCCTGGCCGCATCGGCCTCGTCTATTTCGCTGACGACAAGGGCCGCATCGTCACCGAAATGTCTGTGGTGCGCCATGGCGAAGACCGGATGACGCTGATCACTGCGGCTGTCGCGCAGTGGCACGATTTCGAATGGCTGCAGTCGCGCATGCCCGCCGATGCGGCCTTCACGCTGACCGACCGTACGGAGGAATTTTCGACGCAGATTCTGACCGGCCCGAATTCGCGAAAAATCCTGGCCGAAGTCTGCGACGCCGACCTGACGCTGCCCTGGCTGACGCATCAGGAAACAACCATTGCCGGGCGCTGGGCGAAGCTGGTGCGCGTCTCCTTCGCCGGCGAGCTCGGCTGGGAAATCCACACCAAGGTCGCGGACACGGCGACCGTCTTCGACGCCGTCTGGGCCGCCGGCCGGAAGCACGGGCTAAAACCCTTCGGCATGTATGCGCTGGATTCGCTGCGGTTGGAAAAAGGCTACCGCGCCTGGAAGGGCGATCTGTCGACCGACTATTCGATCCTGCAGGGCGGCCTGGAGCGCTTCGTCAAATGGGACAAGCCGGAATTCCGCGGCAAGGCGGCTCTCCTCAACGAGAAGCAGCAGGGCGTGAAGAAGCGCTTCGTTACTTTGGTTGTCGAGAACCCCGGCGACTGCGACGCGCCCTATATGTCGACGCTCTGGCACGACGGCACGATCGTCGGCGAGACGACTTCGGGCGGCTGGGGCCACCGCGTCGGCAAGTCGATCGCGCTCGGCATGCTGCGCACGGATCTCACGGAGCCGGGCACGGCGGTCGAGGTCGAGATTTTTGGCGATCGCTTCGTAGCCGTCGTCCAGAAGGACGAGCCCCTGTGGGATCCGAAGAATGAGAGGTTGAGAGCCTGATGCCGAAGCCATCAAAGCGCATTACCGGTATCGTGCCTTCCGGCAAGGACGGCTGGGAGGTCCATTTCGCCGCCTGGAATCGCAAGCAGGCCGGCGAAGACATCATCGTGCTCTCGGTCGGCGACCACGACTTCGACACGCCGTCGGAAACCATCGAAGCCTGCGTGACTGCCGTGCGCGGCAGCAACCATCACTACACGCCGCTGCCCGGCCTGCCGCGCCTGCGCAAGGCGATGGCCGCCGCCGCGACCGTTTGCGCCGGCATCCTCACGGAACCCGATGAGGTCATTGCCACGCCTGGCGGCCAGGCAGCGCTGTACGCGGCCGTGCAGGGCGTGCTCGATCCTGGCGACCACGCCATTGTAGTCGCGCCTTACTACGCCACCTACCCCAACACCTTCAGCGCCGCGGGCGCCAGCTTCACGGTGGTCGAGACGCCGGCCGAAGATGGGTTTCAACCCCGCGCGGAGATGATCCGCGCCGCGCTTCAACCCAACACCCGCGCCATACTGATCAACACGCCGAACAATCCGACCGGTGCCGTCTATTCGCGCGAACGGCTCGAACAGCTGGCCGAAATCTGCAAGGAGCACGATCTCTGGCTGCTGTCGGACGAGGTCTACTGGACGCTCGGCGGCGGCGAGCACATCTCGCCGCGCTCGCTGCCCGGTATGGCCGAGCGCACCCTGGTCATCAACTCCATGTCGAAGAGCCACGGCATGACCGGCTGGCGCATGGGCTGGCTGACCGGGCCGAAAGCGATGATCGCGCTGATGACCGACCTCAATCTGGTCACGACCTACGGCCTGCCGGCCTTCATCTCCATCGCTTGCGCCGAGGCGCTTGAAAACCACTATGGCGTGAAGGATATCGCCGAGCGTTACGCCGCGCGGCGCACGATCTTCCTCGATGCCATACGCGGAGCCAACGAAGTCACCGTGCGCGGCTCCGAAGGCGGCATGTACATCATGCTCGATGTCTCCGCGGTCGAACCCGACGACGAGAAATTCGCCTGGGCGCTGCTCGACAAGGAAAAGGTCGGCGTGATGCCCGGATCGAGCTTCGGCGAGGCCGCCGCCGGCCACATCCGCATCAGCCTCTGCCAGCCCGAACCCGTCCTCAAGGAAGCAGCGCTTCGCGTTCGCCGCTTCGCTTCCAACTATCGCCGCGAGGCCGCATGACCAAGACCATCCCGGCCAAAGCCCGCGCGGTAATCATCGGCGGCGGCGTCTCCGGCTGCTCGGTCGCCTATCATCTGGCCAAGCTCGGCTGGACCGACATCGTGCTCTTGGAGCGCAAGCAGCTCACCTCAGGCACCACCTGGCATGCGGCCGGGCTGATCGGCCAGTTGCGCGGCTCCCAGAACATGACGCGGCTGGCGAAATATTCGGCCGATCTCTACGTCAAGCTCGAGGCTGAGACCGATGTCGGCACCGGCATGCGCCAGGTCGGCTCGATCACTGTCGCGCTGACCGAGGAGCGCAAGCACGAGATTTATAGGCAGGCTTCGCTCGCCCGCGCCTTCGATGTCGACGTGCGCGAGATTTCGCCGCGCGAGGTCAAGGAGATGTACCCGCATCTCAACGTCTCGGATGTGGTCGGCGCCGTGCATCTGCCGCTCGACGGCCAGTGCGATCCCGCCAACATCGCCATGGCGCTGGCCAAGGGCGCGCGCCAGCGCGGTGCTTCCATCATCGAGAACGTCAAGGTCACAAAGGTTCATACGAAGAACGGCCGCGTCTCCGGCGTCTCCTGGGCGCAGGGTGAGGAGCAAGGCACGATCGAGACCGACATCGTGGTCAACTGCGCCGGCATGTGGGCGCGCGAGTTGGGTCGGCAGAACGGCGTTACGATCCCGCTGCATGCCTGCGAGCATTTCTATCTCGTCACCGAGCCGATCCCCGGCCTCTCCCGCCTGCCGGTGCTGCGCGTGCCGGACGAGTGCGCCTACTACAAGGAGGACGCCGGCAAGATGATGCTCGGCGCCTTCGAGCCGGTGGCAAAGCCCTGGGGCATGGACGGCATCCGCGAGGATTTCTGCTTCGACCAGTTGCCCGAGGACATGGACCATTTCGAGCCCATCCTCGAAATGGGCGTCAACCGCATGCCGATGCTGGGCACCGCCGGCATCCATACCTTCTTCAACGGCCCGGAGAGTTTCACGCCGGACAACCGCTATTATCTCGGCGAGGCGCCGGAGCTTTCCGGCTACTGGATGGCGACGGGCTATAACTCGATCGGCATCGTCTCCTCCGGCGGCGCCGGCATGGCGCTGGCGCAATGGATCAATGACGGCGAGGCGCCCTTCGACCTGTGGGAGGTCGATATCCGCCGCGCCCAGCCTTTCCAGAAGAACCGCCGCTACCTCAAGGAGCGCGTCTCCGAAACGCTCGGCCTGCTCTATGCCGACCATTTCCCCTATCGCCAGATGGCGACCTCGCGCGGCGTGCGCCGCTCGCCCTTGCACGAGCACCTGAAGGCGCGCGGCGCCGTCTTCGGCGAGGTGGCGGGCTGGGAGCGCGCCAACTGGTTCGCGCGCGAAGGCCAGGAGCGCGAATACCGCTATTCCTGGAAGCGGCAGAACTGGTTCGACAACCAGCGCGACGAGCACCTTGCCGTCCGCAACGGCGTCGGCCTGTTCGACATGACTTCCTTCGGCAAGATCCGCGTCGAGGGTCGCGATGCCTGCGCCTTCCTGCAGCGGCTCTGCGCCAACGACATGGACGTTGCGCCGGGCAAGATCGTCTACACGCAGATGCTCAACCAGCGCGGCGGCATCGAGAGCGACCTCACCGTGACGCGGCTGTCGGAGACGGCCTATTTCCTGGTCGTGCCTGGCGCCACGCTGCAGCGTGATCTCGCCTGGCTGAGAAAGCACGTCGCCGACGAGTTCGTCGTCATCACCGACGTCACCGCCGCCGAAGCCGTGATCTGCGTCATGGGTCCGGAGGCGCGAAAACTGATCCAGAAGGTCAGCCCGAACGACTTCTCCAACCAAGCCAATCCGTTCGGCACTTTCCAGGAGATCGAGATCGGCATGGGTCTGGCCCGCGCCCACCGCGTCACCTATGTCGGCGAGCTCGGCTGGGAACTCTATGTATCGACCGAGCAGGCGGCCCATGTCTTCGAGGCGATCACCGAAGCCGGCGCCGATGTCGGCCTGAAACTCTGCGGCCTGCACACGCTTGATTCCTGCCGCATCGAAAAGGCCTTCCGGCATTTCGGCCACGACATCACCGACGAGGACAATGTGCTGGAGGCGGGCCTCGGCTTTGCGGTGAAGACGAGCAAATCCGGCTTCATCGGCCGCGACGCTGTGCTCAGGAAGAAGGAAGCCGGTCTGTCACGCCGGCTGGTGCAGTTTCGTCTGAAGGACCCGCAGCCGCTCCTCTTCCACAACGAGGCCATCCTGCGCGACGGCAAGATCGTCGGCCCGATCACATCAGGCAATTACGGCCACCATCTCGGCGGCGCGATCGGGCTTGGCTATGTGCCTTGCCAAGGCGAGAGCGAGGCGGATGTGCTGGGCTCATCCTATGAGGTGGAGATCGCCGGCGAGCGTTTCACGGCGGAAGCCTCGCTGAAGCCGATGTACGATCCGAAGGCGGAACGAGTGAGGATGTAGCTTTCCTCTCGCGGCTTCGGGCAGGATTGCCCGCAGGCGTGACCAAGAGTCGCTATTACTTGTCCGGCATGGTTGACGGATCGCGAGCACCGTGTCGGATACCGACAATCACAATTTCGGCGGCGGAAGGCTCATAGTAGATCAGGTAGGGATAAGGCCGCACGACAATCCGGCGCATCGGCCTTTCGTCTGTAGCAACGCCGGCCAAAGGATGTTCAAGCAATAGATTGATGACTGCGTGGAGTCTGGCTTGGATCCGCTTCGCCCCTTTGGGTGACTGCAACGCGATATTGCCGAGAACCTCGTCTAACTCGGCTAACGCCGCCGGCGTGTAACGAAGCTTCACAGGCCGTGCTTCGCCCAAACAGCGCGGACTTCCTCGTCGGTTGCAAATTCACCACGCGCAGCCTGCGCTCGGGACATTGCGAGCGAGGCTTTTTCCTCTCGGCTCAGTTGGTGAATAGGTTCGTCCCCCACTTCACCCGCGAGGCGCAAGAGGACACGTGCGTACTCGTCCTGCAATTCAGGAGGCAAGGTGCGAACACGTTGGACTGCATGCTCGAAAAGCTTGGTCATGCCCTTATTATGCACTTCATTTCCGCATAAAAAAAGGCGTTCGCCACAATCCCGCAGGATAGCTGAAGGCCCCCTAAAACCGCTCAAGCGTCCTGCGGACTTTGACCAGAAACCCCGCCCTGCTCTTCGGTGTCGAGGCATCCATCAAATAGTGCGCCAGGAAAAACGTCTTGCAGCGCGTGGCGCATAGCGCCCGCATGCCGCGTAAAATCGTCTTGCGTCCCGGCTGGCCGACGACCACGCTCCACCAGGTCGGCGCGCCGCAGGTGGTGATGACGCCGACCTTGGTGACGTGCCGCATCAGCGACGTGATCCGCCCCTTGCCGGCCGGCAGCTTGAAGGCGATGTCGGTCGCCCACACGCGGTCGAACCAGCCCTTCAGCATCGCCGGCAACCCGTACCACCAGGTCGGATAGATGAAGAGGATCGCCTGCGCCCATTGCAGATGTTCGAAATGCGGCGTCAGCGCAGGGTCTTGCGGCGCCCGGTCGTTGTAGAGGCGCCGCTCCTCGCAGCTCATCACCGGATCGAAATTCTCAGCATAGAGGTCGAGCAGCCGCACGTCCCAGCCTCGCCCTTTCAGCACCTCCACCGCCATGTCGCGGATCGCCGCGCAATAGCTTTCCGGCACCGGATGGCAATAGACCACCAGCACGCGCATCAGAAGGCGTCCATCGTCGCCGCGACCTTCGCCATGAAGACTTTGCGCGTCTCCTCGGTGGAGAGGTTCATCGAATAATGCGCGAGATAGGAGACAGGAGCGCCTGGCTTGATGGTCGCCCGCAGCATGCGCTTGACGATCTTGCGCGGCGGATCGCCCACCAGCATGGCGCGAAAGCGGCTGCCGCCATAGGTGGTGATGGCCGCGAGCTTGCGGATGTTGTGCAATGTCGGCTGCACTTTGCCGTCGACCAGCTTGAACGACACGCCGGGCAGGAAGACGCGGTCGAAAAAACCTTTCAGGATCGCCGGATAGCCATAGTTCCAGACCGGAAACGACAGCACCAGCGCTTCGGCATTCTTCAGCCTTTCGACATAGCCGGCGACCGCGTCGTCCGGCCCGCGCGGGTCGTGGTAGCCGAGCCGCTCGGCGCGCGTCAGCCTTGGATCGAAATCCTCGGCGTAGAGATCGCAATCGTCGACCGCATGCCCGGCTGCGGCGAGCCGTTCGACGATCGTCTTGTGCAGGCCGGCGTTGAAGCTGGTCTCCACCGGATGAGCGTAAAGCACGAGGATTTTCATCACCCCGCCTTCTGCAATCCCTTGAACAGGAACGTGCGGCCGGAGCGATAATCATAGTCCGGGTTTTCCCAGGCGATCATCTTGCCGGGATTGAGCAGCCCTTGCGGATCGGTCTGGCGCTTGAAGGCAAGCTGGATCTCGTCGGTCTGCTTCATGCCGCCTTCTTCCAGCGTGTAGCGGTGCGGGTTGAAGATCGGGCAGCCATTCTCCTCATGCAGGCGGATGATTTCGTTGAGCCGCGCCTCGGTGGTGAACTTGACCAGCGGCAGGCCGAAGCAGGTGATGTTGCCGTCGAGCCGCACGAATTCCAGATGCGAGAACACCTCGCCCGGGAACATCGCGTCCATCTTCTCGACCAGCGCCAGCTGGTTGGGGAACGGATAGAGTGACTGCAGATAGGTGATCGACGGATCGACGCGCAGTGCCCTCAGCGTCGTGTGGTTCCAGGCAAGCTCATAGGCCGGCGGCAGGCCCTTCTTGTCCTCGTCCGTCGCGGTCGCCGCATTGAAGATGACCTCGCCTCCGGCGCGCCGGGTGAAGGCCAGGAAGGCGTCGAGCCCGTGCTTCGCGACCATGACGACGCAGATGCTTTGCCCCTCGCACAGGAATTTCTGGTGCCGCTTGAAATAGAGCTGCGGCACGGGTGCGGCGATCGGCGTGATCAGCTTGGTCAGGATGCCGTCCTGGCAGGCCAGCGCGTTGCCGTAGCGGGCTGCACCCATGAGTTTGTCGAAGCCGACGATAACGTCGATCCAATCATAGGCGGCGGTCAGCGGCATCTCGACCTCGGTGATGATGCCGTTGGTGCCGTAGGCATGGGTCACCTTGTGCAGATCCTCGCCGGTGAGCTCGAGCGCCTTGGGCTCGGCCTCCATGGTGACGACGCGCAGCCGCAGCACATTGCCGAAATCGCGCAAGCCGCCGAAATTGATCGAGCCGACGCCGCCCGAGCCGCCAGCGATGAAGCCGCCGATCGAGGCGGTGTTGTAGGTCGAGGGCGAGAGCCTCAGCTCCTGTCCGGAATGCGCCCGCGTCGCCTTGTCGATGTCGGCCAGCACCGCGCCCGGCCCGGTCACCACCCGCCCCGGCGCGATCGTCTTGATCTCGTTCATCTCGGCGAGGTTCAGCACCACGCCGCCCGACAACGGCATCGCCTGCCCGTAATTGCCGGTGCCGCTGCCGCGCGGCGTCACCGGGACGCCATGCCGGTGGCATGCGGCAAGCACGCGGATCACCTCATCCTCGCTCTTCGGGGTAACGATCAGGTCGCCTTTGATGTGATCGAGTTGCGCCTTCAGCACCGGGCTGTACCAGTAGAAGTCGCGGCTCTTCTGCTGGACGATGGCCGGATGGTCGTCGAGCTTGATCCCTTCGAGATCGCGCTTCAGCGCTGCGATATCCATCATCACACCATCAGTTCGTCGAGTTCGGCATAGTCGGGCAGTTGGCGTTCGATCGCCCTGCCGTCGCGCACCACGATGCGATCCGATTCGGGCCGCGACAGCAATTCGGTCCAGCTCCGCCCCTTGAAGACAACGAAGTCGGCGCTGCCGCCGGCGGCCAGCGTGCCGGCGCCGTCGAGCCGCATCACTTCGGCCGGCGTCGCCGCTACAGCCTTCGGCCAGTCGCCGACCGGGTGGTCGAAATGCAGGATGCGCGTCGCCATCCGGTAGACCTCGAGCATATCGAGATCGCCATAGGCGTAGAAGGGATCGCGCGTGTTGTCGGAAGCAACCGCCACCTTGATGCCGCGCGCCTTCATCTCGTGCAGCAGCGTCACGCCGCGCCAGCGCGGGGTGGTGTGATCGCTGCGGCGGTCCTGCAGATAGAGATTGCACATCGGCAGCGACACCACGGCAAGCCGCGCCTTCGCCATCTTGTCCAGCGTGTCGAGCACCTCGAGGTCCGGCTGGCGCGCCAACGAGCAGCAATGGCCGACCAGGATATTGCCCTCGAAACCGTTCCACAGCGACGCCTCGGCGATCTTCTTCAGCGAGATGGCCGCGACATCGTCGGTCTCGTCGGCATGGAAATCGAGATCGAGCCCATGCTCGATCGCCTGGGCGAACACCTGGTCAAGCAGTTCCTCGAGGTCGGGCACCATATAGGTGACGACGCCGAGCACGCCCTTGGCCGCGGCGACGCGCTTCGCCAACCGTTCGAACCAGGCCTTGTCGCGCACGCCTTCGATGCCGAGCAGGCAGGCCGCCTGCAGCTCGATGCGCCCGCGCCACTTCTCGCGCATCGCCTCGAACACCGGCCAGGAGATCTCCTCCTGCGGCGGCACGCTGTCGAGATGCGTGCGCACGGCCTTGGTGCCATGCGCGTAGGCCGAGCGCAGCGAGAAGTCCATGCGGCGCGCGACATCCTCGGCGCTCCAGCGCGTGGTGCGGTCGGCGCCGGTGGCATTGAGTGCGCCCATGAAAGTGCCGTCCGGATTGGGCTTTCGCGGCCAGACATGGCCCTTGTCGATATGGGTATGGCAGTCGACGAAGCACGGCATCACGATGCGGCCGGCAAGGTCGATCGCGCCGGGGTGCGCCTCTGCCTGGTCGTGCGCGGCAAGATCGGCGATCTTGCCGTTGGTGATGGTAATGTTGGCAAGCGCAAACCCGTCCGAGTCGAAAGCGGCGGCAAGACCCGGCGTGAGCGATCGATGAAGCCGAACGTTAGCCAGACAATAAGAACCAGAGGTTGGTATCAAGGCCTGGCCCCCGCTGTCTTATGCAGAACTGGTGCCCAAATGGGCGCCTCACTATTCTCAACCGCGTCGCGCACCTTACCGCTCCTGTTTCAGCGCGCTCTCGTGCCAGCGGCGCAGGATGAGATGCGACACCAGCGACAGCACCAGGAAGATCAATATGCCGGTGAGCGAGATCAGGATCAGCGCCGCGAACAGGCGCGGCGCGTTGAGCCGGTAGCCGGCCTCGATTATTCGCGATGCAAGCCCGGACGACTGCCCCTGCGCGCCGGCGACGAATTCCGCCACCACAGCGCCGATCAGCGACAGGCCGCCGGCGATCTTCAGCCCGCCGAGGAAATAGGGCATCGCCGCCGGCAGCCGCAGATAGCGCAATTGCTGCCAGCGCGTCGCGCCGTTGAGCTTGAACAGGTCCCGCAGGTTCCGATCGACCGAGTTCAGGCCGAGCGTGGTGTTGGAGAGGATCGGAAAGAAGGCGACGATCCAGGCGCACAGCAGCAGTTTGACGGTCTGGTTGTCCACATAGATGTTGATCAAGGGGAAGATGGCGACGATCGGCGTCACCTGCAGCACGATGGCGAAGGGGAAGAACGACATTTCCACCCATTTCGACTGCGCAAACAGCACCGCCAGTCCGACGCCGCCGATGACGGCGAGAGCCAAGCTGAGGAAGGTGATCCTGAGCGTCACCAGCAGCGAGGAGAAGAGCAGCCCCGCATCGTTGTGCAGCGTCTGCAGCACCACGGCCGGCCGCGGCAGGATATATTGCGGGATCTCGTTCCAGACGCAGATGCGGTCCCACAGCACGATCGCCAGCACCATGATCGCCAGCGGCAGCACCCATTTGCCGATGCGCTCCAGCCGCTCCTGGCGGGCGCGGCGCGCCTCTTCCGGATCGAGCGTCAGGACATTGTCTTCAATGGCCGTCATTTTGCGATCCGGCGGTTGAGTTGATTGCGTCGACCAGCACGCCCGAGGCCTGCCGGCAAAGCGCAGCATAGCCCGGCGAGGTGCGGAACGCCTCGTCGCGCGGATAGGGCGCGTTGATGGGGAGTTCGCCATGGACGCGGCCCGGCCGCGCGGCCATGACGACGACGCGGCTGGATAGGAACACGCTCTCGAAGACGCTGTGGGTGACGAAGACGACGGTGAAGCGCTCGTCCTGCCACAGCTCCAGAAGATCGTTGTTGAGCTTGAAGCGGGTGATCTCGTCGAGCGCGGCGAAAGGCTCGTCCATCAGAAGGATGCGCGGCTTCGTCACCATGGCCCGCGCGATCGAGACGCGCATCTTCATGCCGCCGGAAAGCTCGCGCGGCACGGCGTTCTCGAAGCCGGTGAGATGGACGCGCGACAGCATCTCCATCACGGCGGGTTCCGCCCTGGCGCGTGACACGTTCTTTAGCCTCAGCGGCAGCCAGACATTGTCGAAGACGCTGGCCCAGGGCAGCAGCGTCGGCTCCTGGAAGACGAAGCCGATATTCGAGCGGTCGATCGAGCCGCGCCAGTCGAGCTGGCCGGAAGTCGGCGTCGAGAGGCCGGCGATCAGCCGGAGCGCCGTCGACTTGCCGCAACCGGAGGGGCCGAGCAGGCTCAGGAAATCGCCTTCACGGATCGCCAGGTCGACCTTGCTCAGCGCCGTCACGCCGTTGGAAAAAACCTTGCCGACATTGCGTAATGCCAGCAGCATCGGAGCCTCGCCCGATGCCGCCGGCGTCTCAGCCACTTTCTCCTGGATCATCTCAGGCCGGCCGCCTTACTTCTTCAGCTCCAGCCCGACACCTTTGTTGATGAAGGCCAGCGTATAGGCCTTCTTGATGTCGAGACCCGGCTGCGCGACCTTGGCCTTGACCATCTTGTCGTAGAAACTCTGGATGCGGGCTTCGTTCATCGTGCCGATGCCGAGCTTTTCCGAATCGCCCGAATCGACAATGCCGAACTTCTTCAACTGCTCGATCGAGAAGGCGATCTGCTCATCCGTCATGTCGGGATTGTCCTTCTTGATCATGTCGTTGGCGGCCTTGTTGTCGCCATAGAGGTACTTGTACCAGCCCTTGGCCGAGCCATCGACGAAGCACTGGACCACCTCCGGCCGCTTGTCGATCGTATCCTGCATCACCTCGATGGTCGTCGCATAGGTGTCCCAGCCATTGTCCGCAAGCAGGAACTGGTTCGGCGTGAAGCCTCCCTGCTTCTGCACCGCGAACGGCTCGGAGGTCACATAGCCTTGCTGAATCGACTTCTTGTTGGCGATGAAGGGCGCCGGATTGAACGTGTAGGGCACGCGCTTGGCGGCGTCGAAGCCTAGATCGGTGACCATCCACTGGAAGAAGGTCTGCGCGCCTTCGTCACCCATGATGTACTGGTCGGCGTTCTTCAGGTCTTCCCACTTGTCCAGCCCCTCTCCCGGATGGGACATGATGACCTGCGGATCCTTCTGGAAATCGGCGGCAACGACGCGCATCGGAATACCCTGCTGCACGGCATCGAAGGCCGACAGCAGGTTGCCGCCCATGTAGAAATCGATCTTGCCGGCAAGCAGCATCGGCCGGCCGCTGACCTGCGGGCCGCCCTGCATGATGGTGACATCAAGGCCGCAGGCGGCATAGGTGCCGTCGGCGATCGCCTGGTAGTAGCCGCCATGCTCCGGCTCGGCCAGCCAGTTGGTGCCGAACGTCACCTTCTCGTTCGCGGCAGCAGTCAGCGTGCCCGCAGCCAGCAGGACGACGGCGCCCGCCAGGATCTTTCCTTGTCCGATCATAAACTCACCCTCTCTTGGCTCCGGCGCGCAACGCGCTGGGCTCGACACCATTGATTCAAGAAGCAAGACACATGCCACCGCCAGGGCCGCCTGCTCGTGCGGCAGTCGTTGCCGAGACCGGACGGGTCATGCCGTACGCGAGGCATCGTGCCTATTTTTTGGACGCCTGTCCATAATCGCTCCTGGCGGCGTCCACGGCATCTTGAATGTTTCATGAATCCGCCACTAGGCTGTCGGCCGACAGGAGAATGCCATGCTCAAATACCTCGCCCCCAAGTCGATCAAGCCGCCTTTCGCCCGCTACAGCCACGGCGTCGAAATACCGGCCGGAAAGCGCCTGGTGCTCTGCTCGGGTCAATTGGGAATCGGCCCCGACGATGCCGTGCCGGAGGATGCCGGCGCGCAGACGGAGCTCTGCTTCAAGAACATCGCCGCGATTCTGAGCGAGGCCGGGCTGACCTTGAACGACATCGTGCGCATCAACGCCTTCGTTATCGGCCGCGAGCACCTGCAGGCCTATATGGATGTCCGCAACCGGCTCTTTTCCGATCCGGCGCCGGCCTCCACGCTGATGATCGTCTCCGGCTTCGCCCGCCCGGAATTCAAGGTCGAGGTCGAAGTTCTGGCAGCGGGCTAGCTGTTTCAGGGGATAGGCTCTAGACCTTCAGGCCGGACAGCAGACCAATCGGGAGACGAAACGTGACGACAAGACGCGTGTGGTGGGGCGATTACCGGACGACCGAATACGCCTCGATCGACGCCGAAGCGACCATCGCCGTGCTGCCGGTGGCGGCGATCGAGCAGCATGGCCCTCACCTTCCGGTCTCGACCGACACCTCGATCATGATGGGCATGCTGGAGACGGTGATCGCGCGCCTGCCCGACGATCTCGACATCCGCATCCTACCGGTGCAGGCGGTCGGCAAGTCGAACGAGCATCTGCATGCGCCGGGAACGCTCACCTTGCCCGCCACCACCTTGGTCGACGCCTGGACCGAACTCGGCCTGTCGGTCGCCCGCGCCGGAGTAAGAAAGCTGATCGTCGTTAACTCGCATGGCGGTAATGAAGAGATCATGGGCATCATTTCGCGCGAATTGCGCGTGCGCGCCAAAATGCTGTCGGTGAAGACGAGCTGGCAGCGCTTCGGCCGCCCGGCCGGCATGTACACCGAGCTCGAGGACCGTCACGGCATCCATGGCGGCGATGTCGAGACCTCGCTGATGCTGCACTTCCGGCCCGACCTCGTCGACATCAGCAAGGCGGAGAATTTCGTCTCCAATGTCGGGCACGCCGAAAAGGAATTCGCCCTGCTGCGCCACACCGGCACGCATGCCTTCGCCTGGATCGCCAGCGACCTCAATCCGAACGGCGTGGTCGGCGACGCCTCCATCGCCACGGCCGAGAAGGGCCGGCTGACGGCGGAAATGCAGGCCGACGGTTTTATCAACCTGGTCAGGGATGTGCGCAAGGCGAAGCTTGCCAAGTGGCTGTCGTAGCGGCTGGTCCGCTTTGACTTAGGCGTCGATCCCCAGTTCGAAGGGTATCCCTTCGAACGCGTCGGCGCCGCGCCCGATGGCCTCGATCGCCGCGATCATGCGGCCGTCGCGCTCAAGCAGCGTGTCGGCGACGGCGATCAGCCGCGGATTGGGCGTAGCCGTCGGCGAGAGAAAGCGCAGCGTTCGGGCGAGCTCCATCTCGTCACGCTTGGGCGCCAGCGCTGCGGCGATGATGTAGGCCGACGCCGTCGAGCGGCTGACGCCGGCATAGCAATGCACCACCAGCGGCTTTACCCGGTCCCAGCGATAGGCGAAATCGAGCAAGGCCCGCACATGCTCCTCGCCGGGCATCGTCATGCCTTCCTGCGCGACAGCGATGTCGTGCATGACCAGATGCAGGTGGTTTTCCGCCAGGATCGAGGCCGGGCGGACCACTTCGGTGCCTGCGGCGAGCAGCGACAACAACCGCTGCGCACCGGTCCTTGCCACGGCCTCGTCGACCTTCGACAGCGAACAGACGTGGATCATTGCCCGAACTCCTTTGGCGCATCCTTGCGCCGCGCGGCCCACGTGGCAAGGGCGCCTTCGAGGCGTTGCCATTGCGCTTCATCGCCCGGCAAACCGACACGCAGCACTTGAGGCCGCTCGGCAAAATGGCGGACCAGCACGCCGCTCGAGCCAAGTGCCGAAAAAAGGCCTGCGGCCCCGGGAAACGACAGATAGCGGAACAGGCTGGTGCCGCCGGCGACCGGAACATCGAATCGGCCAAGCAGCGCGTCGAGCCGCCCGGCATCCTGCGCCAGGCGTTGCCGCATATCGGCCTGCCACGCCGCATCCGACAAGGCGCGGATGCCATATTCGAGCGCCGGGCCGGCGACCGCCCAGGGCCCCAGCTGCGCATCCAGCCGCTCGGCCGTCAGCGGATCCGCCAATGCAAAGCCGAGTCTCACACCGGCGAGGCCGAAAAACTTGCCGAACGAGCGCAGCACGACGATGCCGCCCTGCCCGACATCGCCGGCCAGGCTTTGCTCAGTCGGGCCGACATCCATGAAGGCCTCGTCGACGACCAGCAGCCCGCCCTTGGCGCGAAGTCGCGCCGCGAGCTTGAGCAGGCGCGCCTTTTCGATCACCCGCCCGTCCGGATTGTTGGGATTGACCAGCACCGCAAGGTCCGCCTCGGCCAGCGCGTCGAAATCGCTGACCTCCGCGACCGCATGGCCGGCGATAGCCGCGGCCCGGGCATGTTCGGCATAGGTTGGGCCGAGCACCAGCGCCTTGCCGGGCCGCAGCAGCGAAGCGACGCGCGGCAGGAGAATCTGCGTGCCGGGCGCCGCCGCCACATGCGCCGCCGACGGCGCGCCATAGGCCCTGGCCGCAATTTCGGCCAATTCGCACAGTTGTCCTGCCTCCGGCAATCGGGACAGCGCTGTGGCGGGCAGGTCGAAAAGCGGATAGGAGTGCGGATTGATACCTGTCGAGAGGTCCACGAAAGGTTTTGGCGCATGAGGAAAAAGCGCGTTTGCCCGGCCAAGGCTGCCGCCATGATCAACCGCTGCAATCGCTCCGCTTAGAAGTTTCATGTCCGTCCTGATCGCTTTCCTATCACTCGCCATCGAACGCTCCCTCGGCTACCCGGACTGGCTGTTCGCCGCCATCGGCCATCCGGTCACCTGGATCGGCAGGCTGATATCCTTTCTCGATCGCCGGCTCAACCACGCTACGGATTCCGACGAATTGCGTCGCCGACGCGGCGTCCAGGCCCTGCTCGTCATTCTGCTGGTGCCCGGCCTGATCGGCTTGGCGCTGCATGTCCTGCTCTGGATGATGTTCCCTACGGGCCTCGTCATCGCCGCCATCCTCGGTTCCTCGCTGCTGTCGCAGAAGAGCCTCGCGGAGCATGTCGAGGACGTCGCCGATGCGTTGGAGACCGGCGGCCTGACCCTCGGCCGCATCGCAGTATCGCGCATTGTCGGCCGCGATCCGGAAAAGCTCGACAAGGGCGGTGTCGCGCGTGCCGCGATCGAAAGCCTGGCCGAGAATTTTTCGGACGGCATTGTTGCGCCCGCCTTCTGGACCGGCATCGGCGGACTGGGCGGAGGTGCTGCCTACAAAGCCGCCAACACCGCCGATTCGATGATCGGCCACCGCACGCCGAAATACGAAGCCTTCGGCCGTGCTGCCGCCCGTTTCGACGATCTGGTCAACCTGCCCGCATCGCGGCTGACCGGCCTGCTCATCGTGCTGGCGGCCTTTCTCGTCCCGGGCGCCGATCCGCACTCCGCCTGGCATGTCATGCGCCGCGACGCGAGGAAGCACCGTTCGCCCAATGCCGGCTGGCCGGAGGCGGCGATGGCCGGCGCGCTGGGGCTGTCCCTCGCCGGACCGCGCAGCTATGGCGGCGAAGTCGTCGAGGATGCCTTCATGGGCGAAGGCGGCCGCCGCGAGGCCGAAAGCACCGACATCCGCCAGGCGCTCAAGCTCTATCGCGTAGCCGACTGGCTGCTGCTCGGCCTATTCGCGGTCGTCTCGGCGATCGTGATCTACCTGACCATCTTGATCGGCGGCTAAAACTCAATTCCCTGCTGCGCCTTCACGCCGGCGGCGAAATGGTGCTTGGTCAGCCCCATCTCGGTGACGAGATCGGCCGCCTCGACAAGCAGCGGCTTGGCGTTGCGGCCGGTGACGATCACATGCAGGTCGCCCCGGCGCGCCTTCAGCGCCGCGACCACCTTTTCCAGGTCGAGATAGTCGTAGCGCAGCGCGATGTTGAGCTCGTCGAGCACCACGAGGCTCATCGAGGGATCGGCCATCAGCTCCAATGCCTTGGCCCAGGCGGCTTCGGCGGCGGCGATGTCGCGTTTCAGGTCCTGCGTCTCCCAGGTAAAACCCTCGCCCATCGCATGCCACACGACTCGGTCGCCGAAGGCCGCGAAAGCATCCTTCTCGCCGGTATGCCATTTGCCCTTGATGAACTGCACGACGCCGACGCGCTTGCCATAGCCCAGCATTCTCAGCGCCAAGCCGAAGGCGGCCGTGGTCTTGCCCTTGCCCGGCCCGGTGTTGACGATCAGCAGCCCCTTTTCAACCGTCTTGCCGGCCACTTCGGCATCCTGCACCGCCTTGCGCTTGGCCATCTTGGCGCGGTGGCGCTCGGCGTCCTTGTCGTCAATGGTCTTGTCTTCGATTTCGGCCATGTCACTTCACCTTGAGTGGCAATCCCGCCACCATCATGAGAACGCTGTCGGCAGCGGCCGCCACCTGCTGGTTGAGCCGGCCCGCGGCGTCGCGGAACCGGCGCGCCAGCGCGTTGTCGGGCACGATGCCCAATCCGACTTCGTTGGAGACCACGAACCACTGCCCGCGCGGCCGCGACAGCGCATCCTTGAGCCCCCGGCATTCGGCCTGGACGTCATGTTCGGCCAGCATGTGGTTGGTGAGCCACAATGTCAGGCAATCGATCAGCACAGGTTGGTGGGTCGGCAAAGCCTCGATGGCGCCCACCAAATCGAGCGGCGCATCGACGGTGACCCAGCCTTCGCCGCGCCGCGACCGATGCAGCGCGATGCGCTCGCGCATTTCGTCGTCATAGGCCTGCGCCGTGGCAATGTAGGTCCAGGGCGATGGATGGGCGGTTGTCAGCGCCTCGGCATGCATGCTCTTGCCCGAACGGGCACCGCCCAGGATGAAGGTCAGCTTCCCATCGGAAGCTCTATTGCCGCTCGCGGCTGTCGCGCCGGTCATTCTTGCCTTCCAGGTTGGAATCGTGTCGCGGCCCAGAGGCCGACGGTGCGCGAACCTTAGGCAGAAGCGCAACCACCGGCAAACCCAATTCCGCCACCGCCCGGCGCGATTGCGGCACGACTTGCGGTGCTACGAGCCGGCAATCCGCGCCGCGACCAGCTGCTGCAGCCGCCACAAATGCGTATCGTGGATGCCGCGCTGCTCGAGATTCTTCACAGTGTTGTAGAGATAGTCGGCGCCCGAGCCCCAATGGCCGCAGGAGGTCGCCAGCCTTTCGACAACCGCTTCCTCGCTTAATGGACCGGCATAGGTGGTGCCCTGGCGGTTGATGACGAAGGCCAGCGCCCGCAGCGGGCCGCCATCGCTCGTCATATCGAGCAGGCGCGGATGATAGCTGGTCGGCTTCAGTGTCACCTCTCGCCGCAGGATCTTGTCGAGTTGCTCGCGCCTGTCGCCGTCGCCGAGCCGAAAGGCGACGCCCTTGCATTGTCCGCCACGGTCAAGCGCCATCATCAGGCCCGGACTTTCCTTGGTGCCGCGCCAACGCGTCATGTTCATGCAAAAGGATCTGTGCCAGCCGCGCAGCAGCGCCACACGCTCCTCGACATGCTCGATCTCGGGCTTCCAGATCAGAGAGCCGTAGCCAAACAGCCAGAGCGGTTCGTTGGCCAGGAGTTGAGCCTCCAGCTCACGCGTCATCGCCGCATAGTCGCTGTCATCCAGATGCGCCGCATCGGGATCCGGTCCCGCATCCTCGACCGCGCGGAAGCAGCGAGCGACCAGTTCCTCGGTAAGCGACATGGTTCTTGGCAGCATGCGCGCGACCTTAAGGTTCCTGCGCGAACGAAACTATGCGGCCGCCTCGCGGTTGACAACTCCTTGGCCCGGGTGTCGGCTGCTGGCAGCCACGGAGTAGCCGATGCAGCCCGATCCGAGCGAGCGCGCCCCCTACAACGGCCTGACCACCCTCCAGCCGACCTTGCCGTCCGCCGCCTATTGGGACGCCGACGAGTATCGGCACGATCTGGAGGCGATCTGGTATCGAAACTGGCTGATGGTCTGCCGCGAGGCCGATATCGCCGAGCCCCTCTCCTTCCGAACGTTCCGCATCGGCAGCCAGGAGATGGTCGTGCTGCGCGACGAGACCGGCGCCTTGCGCGCCTTCCACAACACCTGCAGGCATCGCGGCTCGCAGCTTTGTCAGGAGAGCGCCGGGCGGCTGAAAGCCAGGCTGCTGACCTGCCCCTATCACGCCTGGTCCTATTCGCTGCGCGGCGATCTCGTGCGTGTGCCGTCGAAATCGCTGCCCGAGGGCTTCGACAAGGCCGATTATCCGCTCTATCGCGTGGCGCTCTCGGTTTGGCGCGGTTTCGTCTTCGTCAATCTCGCCGAGCATCCCGACGGCTCGGCGGAAAGCGCCTTTGACCGCGCCTCCGGCGATCTTTCCAACTGGCCGCTGGAAGGCCTCGTCACCGGCCACCGGCTCACCAAGGTGATGAACTGCAACTGGAAGATTTTCTGGGAGAACTTCAACGAATGCCTGCACTGCCCGGGCGTGCATAAGGACTTGTCGCGACTGGTGCCGATCTATGGCCGCGGCTTGATGGCCAGGCATGACGATCCCGAATGGGCGCGCCACGCCGACAATGACGCGCCGGAATTCTCCGGCCGGTTGCGCCCCGGCGCCGAAACCTGGTCCAAGGACGGCCATGTCCATGGCCCGGTCTTTTCCGGCCTGACGCCGGCCGAACGCGCCGCCGGCCAGACCTACGCCACCTCGCTGCCGTCGATGTTCATCGTCGGCCATGTCGATTACATGCGCACCGTGCGGCTCGCACCGCTCGGTCCCGAGCAGACCGAGCTCACCGCCGAATGGCTGTTCGCCCCGGAAGCGTTGGCTGAGACCGATGTCGAAAACATCGTCGCCTTCTTCACCCAGGTGCTCGAAGAAGACGCCGTGATCTGCGAGATCAACCAGAAGGGGCTGCGCTCGATGCGCCACGAGGCCGGAGTGCTGATGCCGGAGGAATACGATCTGCACCGCTTCCACGATTGGGTGCGCGGTCGTCACGCGGCGTTCAAAACGCCTTCGGCAGGTAGCGCCAGATGACGAAGCCGCAGAAGGCGGCCAGGATGCCGAGCGTGACGAACACCGAGCCGAGGCCGAAGAAGGCGAGCACCACCGAATAGACGAGCGGCGGCGTCAGCTCGGAGAAATCGAGATAGGTGCGGTAGACCGCTGCCATCTGCGCCTTCTCGTAAGCGCGCACCGAGCGCATGAAGGCGGTCGAGCCGAGCGCGTCGAGCGCGATGGTGAAGAGCGCGCCGCAAAGCAGCAGCGCGCCGGTGAGCAACGGCGCCGCCTCGCCGATTGCGCCCGCGGCAAACAACATGGCCGACATGGCGAAATAGGCGAAAGTCATGACCTTGCGCCCGCCGAAGCGCTTGCCGGCCCTGCCCCAGAAGATCGCCGCGAACAGGAGCGCGTTGCCGGCCGAAACCAGCAAGCCGCCGGCGAGCTCACCCTGGCCGGTGATCACCATGAACAGCGGGCCGTAGACGAAGAACGTCGTCCAGAAACAGGAGCGGCCGAAGGCGATCAGCCAGGCAAGCCTGAGCCTTGGCTGTTTCACGAAGCGGCCGATATTGGCAAGTGGATTGGCGGGCCGCGACTTGCCGGGCCGGATCGACTGGTTGTCGCTCAACCGGTAGAACCAGAACAGGCAAAGCAGCGCCAACGCAAACACGACGACCGCGCCATGCGCGGCATAGATGCCGAAATGGGTGTAGAGGAAGATGCCGAGTGTCGGCCCGCCGGTCCAGGCGAACATCGACCACGCCATGCGCAGCGATTCTGCCTGCATGAAGTCGGTCTTGCGTATGTGATCCATGATGTAGAGGTTGAGCGTGATCGACAGCGCGCTCGCCCCCATGACGCGGCACAGCATACCGGCAATCTGGCCGGGCAGCGAGTGGGTGATGAAGAAGGCGGAGCCGAGCGCCAGCAGCACGCAGCCTGCCGTGTAGACCCAGCGCCGCGCGAAGCGGCGAATGAGCACCGGCATGAACAGCGTGACCGAGAGGCCCATCAGGGACACGATCGTGTAGAGGACCGAGACGATCCGCTCATTGTGCAGGATCTCGTAGGCCTGGATCGGGATCACGCTGGAGATCGTGGCGCGGGCGAAGGATTCAACCGCATAGAGTGAGGCGAAGGTGCGCGCGTCCGCCGGCCGCAGGGCCGGAAGCCAGATCGGATGGCGCACATGGGTGGACATCGGCCCTCCGAAACGTGAATCCCGCGCCCGAATCTGGCCGGGCCAGCTGCCGGCCAGTAGCAGGAAACCGACTCCGAGAGGCCGAAAAGCGAAGCCTGCCAAAGGCTTTCCAGCTCTGGCCTAAAGCGAAATTTCATGGCTGCCATGAACCGCATTGATGGCCGCCTGCTTCTGTCGTCCACTTGAACCGTGATAGTCGTTTGGCAGGACTGAATCGGATCGAGATGATGAGCCTTCAAACGACGAGCGCCCCTGTTCAGGACGCGCCAAAGCACGGCCGCATCCAGGCCATCGACATCCTGCGCGGCATCGCGCTGATCGCGATGGCGAGCTACCACTTCACCTGGGACCTCGAAAACTTCGGCTACACCGCGCCCGCCCTCACCGCCTTCGGCTGGTGGAAATTCTACGCGCGCTGCATTGCCTCGACTTTCCTGTTTCTGGTCGGCGTCAGCCTCTTCCTCGCCCACGGCCGTCAGATCCGTTGGCCAGGCTTCTGGAAGCGCTTTGCCATGGTGGCCATCGCAGCGGCCGCCATCTCGGCAGTCACCTACATCGTCACCCCGGACGGGTTCATCTTCTTCGGCATCCTGCATGAGATCGCGCTGGCGAGCCTGCTCGGCCTCGCCTTTCTAACGCTGCCCTGGCTGGTGACGGCGATCATCGCCGCGGCGGTCATTGCCGCCCCTTACTATCTGCGGTCGGAGTTCTTCGACCATCCGGCGCTGTGGTGGGTGGGCCTTTCCGCCACCAACCCGCGTTCCAACGACTACGTGCCGCTCTTCCCGTGGTTCGGCGCGGTGCTTGCGGGCATCGCCACGGTGAAGCTCGCTTCCGCATCGGGCTTGCTCGCCCGTCTGGGAAGGTGGCTGCCCGGCCGCTGGTCTAAGCCGCTGACCTTCATCGGCCGGCACAGCCTCGCCTTCTACCTCATCCACCAGCCGCTTTTGTTCGGCTCGGTGTGGCTGTTCTCGCAGGTCATGCCGGCAGTCCCTCAGGATCGGGAAGCCGGCTTCCTGCCGGCTTGCCAGGCGCAGTGCGAACAACAGCGGGACAGCAAGTTCTGTACGAGCTATTGTGGCTGCATGCTGGACACGCTGAAGGGCGAAGGGTCACTCGACAAGCTCTACGCCAACGATCAGTCCAGCGTCTGGAAATCGCATCTGGCCGACATGGCGGAGACCTGCACCGCCGCGACGCAGGACCAGATGGAGGGAGGGCAGCAATGACGGGCATCACAAAGCCCAGACACGGGATCATTCCCTGGCCGCCGGTGATCTATGTCGCGGCGATTGCGGCGAGCATCGTCCTCGGCATGCTCTACCCGCTGCCCTGGATCGGCGACATTCTCGGCGATCTCCTGTTCGGCGTCGGCTGGGTGGCGCTGTTCGGCGTCGCCATGCTCTGGGTCACGGCCATCCGCGTCATGATGCGGGCCAAGACGACATTCGACCCCAATGCCGAGCCCGATCACCTGGTGACGTCGGGCCCCTTCGGCATCACCCGCAATCCGATGTATCTCGCCAACACGCTGCTGCTGATCGGCGTCGCCTTCATCACCGGCATCGCCTGGTTCCTGCTCTTCGCCTTCCTGGCCGCCTTCGCGACGCAGAAACTGGCGATCGAGAAGGAAGAAAAGATCCTGACGGCGAAATTCGGCAAGAAATACCGCGATTATGCAAAAAGGGTGCGGCGCTGGATTTGAGGGCTGCTTCCTGAGTGGCCTGCGATTAGCCTAAGCGTTCCGGACGTCGTCATCCTCGGGCTTGACCCGAGGATCCATTCCGTGACCTATGACGTAAGGTGCAACGGTGCAGAATTCTGTAATCGTTGCAACGCCTTTAGCGCCACGGCATGGATCCTAGGGTCTGCGCGCGTCGCTACGCTCCTTGCTCCGCCCTAGGATGACGAAATTCAGAGGCTCAGGCCAATCGCCAATATTCGTTCGACTCCCTACGTATTCACGCCCAACTCGGCCAGCCGCTCCACGCAGGACTCTTCGGCCTGGTCCAACTCGGCCAGCGTCTCTTCCAGGTCGCGCCGCTTCTGGCGCAGGTCCTCGCGCTTCTCCTCGATGCGCTTGATCATCAGCTTGAGCTGGCCGACCTCGCCGGGCGGCTCCTTGTACATCTGAATGATCTCGCGGATCTCGTTGATCGAGAAGCCGAGCCTTTTTCCCCGCATGATCTGGCGGATGAGATGCCGGTCCGACGGCCGAAACAGCCGCGTGCGGCCGCGCCTTACCGGCTGCACCAGCCCCTCGTCCTCGTAAAAACGCAATGTTCGCGTCGACACGTCGAACTCGCGCGTCAGCTCGGTGATCGTGTAATATTCCCGCATTCCCGCTCCCAAGCCCGGGCATCGCCGCTTGAAGCGTCGCCCTTCCCTCCGATGATACCCATCCAGCGCCGGAATCGGCACGTGACCCCGCGGCAACCCTCGCACGGCACTTACGTAAAAGTCAATTAACGGCGCTTTGTTGCTTTAGCGAATGCTGAACCACCAGGTAGCCAAGCCAAGGAAAGCAAAGAAGCCGACGACGTCGGTGACGGTGGTGACGAAGACGGCGGAGGCCACGGCCGGATCGATCTTGAAACGGTCAAGCAGCAGCGGGATGAGAATCCCGGCCAAGGCGGCCGCGAACATGTTGATGATCATCGCCGCCGCGATGATGCCGCCCAGATTGGGATCGCGGAACCAGAAACCGGCGACCATGCCGATAAGCACGGCAAACACCACACCGTTGATGAAACCGACACCGACCTCGCGGCGGATGATGCGGGCGGCGTTATAGATATCGAGGTCCCTGGTCGCCAGCGCGCGCACGGTGACGGTCATGGTCTGCGAGCCGGCATTGCCGCCCATGCCGGCGACGATCGGCATCAGCACCGCCAGCGCCACCACATGCTCGATGGTGCGGTCGAACAGGCCGATGACCGAAGCCGCGAGGAAGGCGGTCACAAGATTGACCAGCAGCCAGGGCACGCGCGAGCGCGACGTGGCGAGCACCGTGTCGGACAATTCCTCGTCGCCGACGCCGCCCATGCGCAAAAGGTCCTCTTCCGCCTCTTCCTGGATGACGTCGACCACGTCGTCGATGGTCAGCACGCCGACCAGCCGCCCGTTCTCGTCGACCACTGCGGCGGAGAGCAAATTGTACTGCTCGAACTCGCGTGCCGCCTCTTCCTGGTCCATGGTGGCCGAGATCGCATGCAGGGTCTCATGCATGACGTCCTCGACCTTGACCGCGCGCTTGTTGCGCAGGATCTGGTCGAGATCGATGGCGCCGAGCAGCTTGAAGCTCGGGTCGATGACGAAGATCTGGCTGAAGCGCTCGGGCAGGTTCTTGTCCTCGCGCATGTAGTCGATGGTCTGGCCGATCGTCCAGAACGGAGGCACGGCGACAAACTCGGTCTGCATGCGCCGGCCGGCGGTCTCTTCCGGATAGTCAAGCGCGCGCCTGAGCCTGATGCGCTCGGTGAAAGGCAGTTGCGACAGGATCTCGTCCTGGTCTTCCTTCTCAAGGTCCTCGAGGATGTAGACGGCGTCGTCGGAATCGAGCTCCTGCACCGCCTGCGCGATCTGCGCGTTGGGCAGATTGTCGACGATGTCGAGGCGGATCGCTTCATCGACTTCGGTCAGCGCGGAGAAGTCGAAATCGGAGCCGAGCAGTTCGACCAAAGCCCGGCGCTGTTCGGGATGAAGCGCCTCCAGCACGTCGCCGAGCTCCGACTGGTGCAGGTCATCGACCTCGCGCTTGAGGGTGATCGTATCGCGGTCGGCGATCGCCGCGCCGATCTGGGCAAGGAAGGAGGCGCGAACAACGCCGTCCTCGCCATAGATGTCGGCGTGGCGCCCCTCGGCGGGCGCGGCGCCGGTCGTCTGTGTGTCCTGGCCTTCCACCAGCGCCTCCCGCAACGAGGAATCCCCAAACGAGGTCTAGTGCATGATCCCGAAAAGGGGAAACCGCTTTTCGGAAAATCCAAACCCTGTTCGGCAGATAGCGCGGCAACAGGATTCGTCTTGGAACGATGTCGCTCTAGCGCGTGGAATAGCCAAGGAAATGGGACGGTCGCCTTCGCCTCGCAACCTCCCGGAAGCAGCGCGCGGCGCCCGCGTCGCGGGTGCGACAATCGCTTCAGCCGGCGCGACAGCGCATGTCGCTGGGGAAAGAGCACCCCTTCCCTATTGAGGCAGAATTGTCATGATGCATGATCCAGCAGGATCAGCGCATCGCCAATCGCTCCGAGGACAACGCTGGCCTTGAACATCAAGTCCGCAAAGACGAACGAGGGCAATGCCGAGCGGCGCGTTCGCGTGGTCGTCGCCGAACGCAATCCTTTCGTCGTTTCGGCGCTGCGCGAGATGCTGGAATGCGACAGCCGCTTCGATCTACTCGGTGTCGTGCACAGCGGCGCGCAATTCCTGGAACTGGCCGCCGCCACGCAATTCGATGTCGCCGTCGTCGGCTGGAAGCTGGCCGACATGGACGGCGCCGATGTGCTTACGGAAGTCCAGAGCCGCGAGCTTGGCGTGCGCATCGCGATCTTCTCCAACGACCACGACATCGGCATCCTGAAGCAATGCGTGCGCCTGGGCGCTCAAGGCTACTGCTTCCAGTTCGACGATCCGCCGGTGATCTTCGAGACGATCCTGGCGGTCGCCCACGGGCGTATCTGCATTCCCTATATCGACATCAACAAGGTCAACGACACGCCGTTGTCCAGGCTCACCGTGCGCGAGCGCGAGTTGCTGGCGGTGCTTTCCGACGGCTGGACCAATTTGCAGATCGCAACGCGGACCGGGATTTCCGAGAACACGGTGAAGTATCACCTGAAGAATCTCTACGACAAGCTGGACGTCCGCAACCGCGCCATGGCCGTCGCGCTCTATTCGAGCGAGAAACGCCGCACCTCCAAATCACCTATGGGGTAGGCCGACCGGGTAGGATCATCCCACCCGCAAGGGCCAACAACTTACCCGGCAAGGTGTTGTTGCAAGGCCTCATCGAAACGAAACTGCCTCCACTATCCCAACGATCGGAGGAGTTTCGCGCATGGCTGGGTTCACGCATCTTTTCATCCCGGGGCCCACCAACATTCCCGAACAGGTCCGGCAAGCCATGAACCTCCCAATGGAGGATATGCGCGCCTCCTCCTTCCCCAACCTGACGCTACCGCTGTTCGAGGACATCAAAAAGGTCTTCAAGAACGAGACCGGCCGCGTCTTCATCTACCCCTCCTCGGGCACCGGCGCCTGGGAGGCGGCGATGACCAATGTGCTCAGCCCCGGCGACAGGGTGTTGATGTCGCGCTTCGGCCAATTCTCGCATCTGTGGGTCGACATGGCCGAGCGGCTCGGCTTCGATGTCGATGTCATCGATTGCGAATGGGGCACTGGCGTCCCGCTCGAGCTCTATGCCGAGAAGCTTCGGGCCGACAAGGCGCACCGCATCAAGGCTGTCTTTTGCACCCAGAACGAGACCGCGACCGGCGTCACCAGCGACGTCGCCGGCTGCCGCGCCGCGCTCGACGCGGCGAACCATCCTGCCCTTCTCTTCGTCGACGGCGTTTCCTCGATCGGCTCGATCGACTTCCGCCAGGAGGAATGGGGCGTCGATTGCGCCGTCAGCGGTTCGCAGAAAGGCTTCATGCTGCCGGCCGGCCTCGGCTTCCTGTCGGTCAGCAAGAAGGCGCTTGCCGCTTCGCGGGTAGCGACACACCGGCACTGCTACTTTTCCTTCGAGGACATGATCCGCGCCAATGACGCGGGCTATTTCCCCTATACGCCGGCCACCCAGTTGCTGCGCGGCCTGCGCGCTTCGCTCGACCTGATTGCCGAGGAAGGGTTGGAGAACATCTTCGCCCGCCACCATCGCCTAGCCGAGGGCGTGCGCAAGGCCGTCGACGCCTGGGGCCTGAAGCTCTGCGCCAAGACACCGCAATGGCACTCCGACACGGTCAGCGCCATCCTGGTGCCGGAAGGCATCGACAGCGCCAATGTCGTCAAGCGCGCCTACCAGCAATACAATACCTCCCTCGGCGGCGGCCTCAACAAGGTGGCCGGCAAAGTCTTCCGCATCGGCCATCTCGGCTGGCTGAACGAGGTGATGGTGCTGGCCTCGCTGTCGGCGGCCGAAATGGCGCTGCTCGATTGCGGCGTGCGCCTGGCGCCCGGCTCGGGCATGGCGGCGGCAATCGAGCACTTCCGCCGCACGGCCGACGTGCCTGTCGCCAGAGCGGCGTGAGGAGCGCATCATGAGCCACACCATCAACCATCTGAAGAAGCTGAGGCTGCAGCGCAGCGAGCTCGCGGTTCCGGGCTCCAGCCCGGAGATGATCGACAAGGCGGCCAACAGCGCCGCCGACTTCGTCTTCCTCGACATCGAGGATGCGGTGGCGCCGCCCGACAAGGAGCGCGCCCGCAAGAACATCATCCAGGCGCTGAACGACATCGACTGGCGCGCCAAGGGCAAGACCGTCTCGGTGCGCATCAACGGGCTCGACACGCATTACATGTACCGCGACGTCGTCGACGTCATGGAGCAGGCCGGCGACCGGCTGGACACGATCCTGGTGCCGAAGGTCGGCGTGCCGGCCGACCTCTATATGGTCGAGGCCATGGTCAATCAGATCGAGATGGCCAAGGGTTTCAAGACCCGTGTCGGCCTCGAGGCGTTGATCGAGACGGCGCTGGGCATGGCCAATGTCGAGGCGATCGCCGCCACGCCGGGCCGGCTGGAAGCCATGCATTTCGGCGTCGCCGATTATGCCGCGTCCAACAAGGCGCGCACCGTCAACATCGGCGGCCTCAATCCCGATTATCCCGGCGACCAGTGGCATTTCGCCCTGTCGCGCATGACGGTCGCATGCCGTGCCTACGGCCTGCGCGCGATCGACGGTCCATTCGGCGATTTCTCCGATCCGGAGGGCTACAACGCGGCCGCCAGGCGTGCCGCGGCGCTCGGCATCGAAGGCAAATGGGCGATCCATCCTTCGCAGATCGCCCTGGCCAACGATGTGTTCTCGCCGCCGGAGAAAGAAGTCACGCGGGCCAGGCGTATCCTCGAGGTGCTGAAGGAGGCCGAGGCGCTCGGCAAAGGCGCGGCGGCGCTCGACGGCAAGATGATCGACGCGGCGTCGGAGCGCATGGCGCGCAACGTGCTGGTGGTGAGCGAGGCGATCGAGCGCGCTGGCCAGGCGCATAGCGCGGCGCACTAAAAAATTACCGGGAGGACATGATGGACATCCACGAATACCAGGCCAAGGAACTGCTTGCCCGCCACGGCGTGCACGTGCCGCGCGGCGGCCTCGCCTACAGCCCCGAACAGGCGACCTATCGTGCCAGGGAGATCGGCGGCGCCAAATGGGTGCTGAAGGCGCAGGTCCATTCCGGCGCGCGCGGCAAGGCCGGCGGCATCAAGCTCTGCTCGAACGACGATGAGATCTCCAACGCGGCAGAAGCCATGCTCGGGCGCAAGCTGGTGACCCAGCAGACCGGCCCCCGCGGCAAGCTGATCTCGCGCCTTTATCTCGAGGAGGCCGTCGACATCGCGCAGGAGCTCTATCTCGGCTTCGTCCTCGACCGCAAGGAAGAGCGGGTCATGATCGTGGCGTCGGCCGCCGGCGGCATGGAGATCGAAGAAATCTCCGAGAGAAAACCTGATTCCATCATCCGCGCCACCGTCGATCCGGGCGTCGGCATGCAGGGCTTCCAGGCGCGCGAAATCGCCTTCGGCCTCGGGCTCGAGAGCAACCTGATCGGCAAGGCGACCGAAACCATCCTCGGCTGCTACCAGGTGTTCCGCGACTACGACGCCTCGATGCTGGAGATCAATCCGCTGGTGGTGACGCGCGACGGTAGCCTGGTCGCGCTCGACGCCAAGATGTCGTTCGACGAAAACGCGCTGTTTCGCCGCCCGGAAATTTCCGAGCTGCGCGACAAGAGCCAGGAAGATCCGCGCGAGACTTTCGCCAGCGACCGCGGCCTCTCCTATGTCGGGCTCGAAGGCAATATCGGCTGCATCATTAACGGCGCCGGCCTGGCCATGGCGACGATGGACATGATCAAGATCGCTGGCGGCGAGCCGGCCAACTTCCTTGACATCGGCGGCGGCGCCTCACCGGAGCGGGTAGCAAAGTCCTTCCGCGCGGTGCTCGGCGACAAGAATGTCGAGACCATCCTGGTCAACATCTTCGCCGGCATCAACCGCTGCGACTGGGTGGCGGAAGGCGTCATCAAGGCGATCCGCGAGGTCGGCGTCGACGTCCCTCTGGTGGTGCGCCTTTCCGGCACCAAGGTCGAGGAAGGCCGCAAGATCCTGGCCGATTCCGGTGAGGCGGTGATCGTCGCCGACACGCTGGCCGAAGCCGCCGAAAAGGCCGTCGCCGCCTGGCGCGAAGCCGCCAAGAACAAAAAAGCAGCCTGAGGGAGGTCGAGAAATGGCAATCCTGCTCAACCGCAGCACGCGCGTCATCGTGCAAGGTTTCACCGGCAAGATCGGCAGCTTCCATGCCGACGACATGAAGCGCTACGGCACCAAGCTGGTCGGCGGCGTCACCCCCGGCAAGGGAGGCCAGACGCATCTCGGCCTGCCCGTCTTCAACACTGTCAAGGGCGCCGTGCGCGAGACCCGCGCCGAGGCGAGCATCGTCTTCGTGCCGCCTCCCTTCGCCGCCGATTCGATCATGGAAGCCGCCGATGCCGGCATCAAGCTTTGCGTCTGCATCACCGACGGCATCCCCTCGCAGGACATGATGCAGGTCAAGCGCTACATGCGCCGCTACCGCTTCGAGGACCGCATGCGCCTCGTCGGACCGAACTGCGCCGGCGTCATCACGCCCGGACAGGCGCTGATGGGCATCATGCCGGGCAGCATCTATCTGCCGGGACGCGTTGGCATCGTCGGCCGTTCCGGCACGCTGGGCTACGAGGCGGCCTCGCAGATGAAGGCGCTGGGCATCGGCGTGTCGACCAGCGTCGGCATCGGCGGCGATCCGATCAACGGCTCGTCCTTCAAGGACATCCTGCAGCTCTTCGAGCGCGACGACGACACCGACGCCGTGGTGATGATCGGCGAGATCGGCGGCCCGCAGGAAGCCGAAGCCGCGATCTGGGCGCGCGATAATATGAGGAAGCCGCTGATCGCCTATATCGCCGGCCTCTCCGCGCCGAAGGGCCGCCGCATGGGCCATGCCGGCGCGATCATCTCCGCCTTCGGCGAGTCGGCGCAGGAAAAGGTCGAGATCCTGAAGGAAGCCGGCGTCGTCATCGTGCCGACCCCCGCCTCCTTCGGCGAGGTGGTGGCCGATACGCTGGCGCGGACGAAGAAGGCTGCTTGACGGCAGACCAGGCGAGAATCGCGACAGGATGTGAAGCCTGTTTCGGGCCGGCCTCCCCGATGGTCGTCGGCCCGTGCGCTCGGCGCTGCCCTATGAAGGGCAATCCCAGGAAACGTACGCCGCGGCCGTCCGGGATTGCCTGAAAACAACTGCTTAGCAGCGCAGCGGCAAATCGGCTGACGATCGGGAAAGCGGCTTTGGAACAGAGCAAACCCATCAAGTTTCGTGAGGACGAGCGCAGCTTGCTGTTACGCCTGCTGCTTCAGGTCGCAAGCGCGCGCGAGCCCGAGATCGCCGCAGTCCTGAACGGACGCAGGTCACTCGTCTCGCTGGCTCCCGAGCAGCGCATCCCGGCGCTCCAGGCGAGCGGCGTGTGGTTCCAGTTGCTGACCATTGTCGACGAGTTGCTTGCCATGCGGGCCCGGCGCGAGCTCGAGCAAGGCGCAGGCGCCGACGAAGTGCCTGGCTCCTTCGCCAGCGTGATTGCCGAGATGGCGGCCAGCGGCCACTCGGCGGACGATGTCCAGGCAATTCTCGACGAACTTTGCGTCGGCCCGACCATGACCGCGCATCCGACGGAGGCCAAACGCGTCACGGTGCTGGAAATCCACCGCCGCATCTATCGCAAGCTGACCGAGCTCGACCAGCCGCGCTGGGCGCCGCGCGAGCGCGATCTTTTGGTCGCCGATCTGGAAAGCGAGATAGAGCTTCTGTGGATGACAGGCGAGCTGCGGCTGGAGCGACCGACGGTCGAGCGCGAGATCGCCTGGGGACTGCATTTCTTCCGCGAAGTCATCTTTGAGGCAACGCCACAGCTCTATGGCAAGCTTCAGAGCGCCTGCGAGCGCCACTATCCGGGCGAGCCGATCCGAATTCCTTCCTTCATGCGCTATGCCTCCTGGATCGGTGGCGACCGCGACGGCAATCCGAATGTGACAGCCGAAGTCACCGCCTACGCCATGGCCGAATACCGCAACACCGCCATAGGCTGGTATCTGGCGCAGTTGCAGCGGCTGGTGTCGGTGCTCAGCGCCAGCACGAACGTCATCGAGCTGCCGGCCGGCTTCAGGCCGGTGCTGCAGACAGCGCTGGATAAGAGTGGAGAGGCGCAAGAGATAGCCGCCCGCAACCCTGACGAACCGCTGCGCCAGTTCGCTTCGGCCCTGCTGGCCCGGCTGGTCGCCACGCGTGACGGCGGCAAGGCGGCCTACCCCTCGGCGGAGGCGTTTCGCGCCGATCTCAACGCCCTCTCTTCAGTCCTCGAAGCGATCGGCGTCCGCGCGGTCGCCAGGCGTTTCATACAGCCGCTCGTTTGGCAGGTCGGAAGCTTTGGCTTCCACACCGTCTCGCTCGATATCCGGCAGAACTCCACAGTCGTCAATCGGGTGCTGGCCGAGCTGTTTGCGCTGATAGACGCCGCCGATCCGATCGCCGCCGGCACGCCGCAATGGTCGGCGCGCATCCGCGCGGCGCTCAGCCAGGGCGAGCGGCTGGAGATCGAGGCAAGCCAAATCTCGCCGGAGGCAGGTGAACTGCTGTCGACATTCGCTGTCATCCGCGAACAAATATCCAGCGCGGATGCCGATGCGGTCGGCCCTTTCGTGCTCAGCATGACCCGCTCGGCCGACGATCTGCTCGCGGTCTATCTGCTGGCTCAATATTGCGGGCTCTCTACCGCGCCCGGCGGCGACGGCTCGATCAGGCTGCGGGTCGTGCCGTTGTTCGAGACCATCGCCGACCTGCAGGCAGCCCCTGCCATCCTGAACGAACTGCTCGGCGTCTCGCTGGTGCGGCGCACGGTGCGCGATTTCGGCGCGCGTCAGGAAATCATGCTTGGCTATTCGGACTCCAACAAGGATGGCGGATTCCTCGCTTCCAATTGGGAACTGGCAAAGGCGCAGAAGCGCCTCGCCGCCATCGGCCGCAAGCACAAGGTCAGGATCGGTTTCTTTCACGGCCGCGGGGGCTCCGTCAGCCGGGGCGGCGCGCCGACCGGCCGCGCCATCGCGGCGCAGCCGCAGGGCACCGTCGCCGGATCCATGCGGGTGACCGAGCAGGGCGAGGTCGTTTCGTCGAAATTTGCCAATCGCGGCACCGGCCTCAACCAGCTTGAGGTTCTCGCCGCCGCCGTGTTGGCGCACGGGATCCGATCGCCCGGCGATGCCGGGCCGAAGGAATCGCCGGAGTTCGACGAGGCGCTGGAAGCGCTGGCGGGCATGTCGCAGGCGTCCTACGCCGGATTGATGGCCGAGCCGGGCTTCCTGGGTTATTTCAACCAGGCGAGCCCGGTCGCCGAACTGGCGCTCTTGAAAATGGGCTCACGGCCGGATCGCCGTTTCGGCGCCAGCGGCATTGCCGACCTGCGCGCCATTCCATGGGTGTTCGCCTGGAGCCAGAACCGACATCTCTTGACCGGCTGGTACGGCATCGGCAGCGCGCTGAGCGCGTTCGTCACGGTGCGCGGCGAGGCCGGGCGCGAGCTTCTGACCCGCATGTTCGAGCACTCGCGCTTTTTCCGCCTGATCGTCGACGAGGCCGAAAAGACGCTCTACCAGTCCGACATGGAGATTGCACGGCTCTATGCCGACCTGGTGTCCGACAGCGATGCGGCGGCAAGAATCCACGCCCGCATCGCCGCCGAATACGAGCTGACGCGACGCCTGATCGGCGACCTTACGGGAGGCGACCTTTCCGCGCGCTTTCCGATGTTCAAAAGGCGTTTCGACAATCTGCGCCGGCAGATGCACGACATCCACCGGCTGCAGGTCAATCTGCTGCGCGAAGTTCGGGCAGGCACAGGCGCAGACCAAAGGCGGGCGACCGACGCCCTGCTCGTCTCGATCAACTGCATCTCGGCCGGTCTGGGGTGGACGGGATAGGCTCGGTTTGCCCGTTGCCGGAATTGCCTCGCGTCAAGCATCAGCGGCGGTGCGGTCTCATGGCCCGCCGCCGCTTCACTTTGGTCTACCGCCGGCAGCGACGAGAACGATCGCTCGCCGATGCCAAATTCGACAGGCTTTTGGGGAGAATGGTGCGGTCGAGAAGACTCGAACTTCCACGGGTTGCCCCACAGCGACCTCAACGCTGCGCGTCTACCAATTCCGCCACGACCGCACGTGGTAGGAGCCGGAACCGTCCGGCCCGGGGCCTGTAGCAAATCGTTTCCGGCGAAACAAGTGCGCCGAGCGGAATATTCGCGAATGCGTATCGCCCACAAGTGCGCAGAGATTTTGGGAGGACGAGGTGCATCAGGCAAAGCGGCTGGCACAAGCCTCCGCGGCTCGGCTTCACACTGGCGGAACTGGACGTTTTGGCCGATTGCCGCCATATGAGAGGAGCATCGAGAAAGTTCCATGACAGAACGCAGCCAGATCGCCACGTCGTTCCTTCCTTTGCCTGGTTCGGCGCCGGTGGAATGGGTGATCGAACCCGGCCTCACGTCTTATCCGGATGCGCTCGCCTTCATGGAGGCGCGCGCCGAGGCGATCCGCAGCGGGGCCGCCGGCGAGATGGTCTGGCTGGTCGAGCATCCGCCGCTCTACACCGCCGGAACCAGCGCGCGAATCGATGACCTGATCGATCCCAACCGGTTTCCAGTTTTTGCCGCCGGGCGCGGCGGCGAATATACCTATCACGGTCCTGGCCAGCGCGTGGCCTATGTGATGCTCGACCTGAAACGCCGGCGCGAGGATGTGCGCGCCTTCGTCGCGGCGCTCGAGCAATGGATCATCGCCACGCTCGCCGCCTTCAACGTGCGCGGCGAGCGGCGCGAGGACCGCGTCGGCGTCTGGGTGGTGCGGCCGGACCGGCCCGCCCTGCCGGACGGCACGCCCGCCGAAGACAAGATCGCGGCCATCGGCATCCGGCTGCGGCGCTGGGTGAGCTTTCACGGCATCGCCATCAATGTCGAGCCGGATCTCGGCCATTTCAGCGGCATCGTGCCCTGCGGCGTCTCGGACCATGGCGTGACCAGCCTTGTCGATCTCGGGCTGCCCGTCACCATGGCCGATCTCGACCTCGCGCTGAAAGCTGCGTTCGAGGATGTGTTCGGACCTGCCGCCGTTCCGGTCGCTGAGCCCGCTCGCAAGGCTAGCTAAGCCGCTCCGCCTAGGGTGTGTTGAGATTCAGGTCAGGCCGAGTCGAAAATGGCGGGGTCCGAGAACCGGAGCGGAGCGTACTTTTCGTACGTGAGCACCGGAAGCGCAGGAAGCCGCCATTTGCAGACCGGCCTCACCTGAATGTCGACACACCCTACATGAGCTGCGCCGAGGCCCACAGCATGCCGTAGCCATGGATGGCAAAGACGGCGAGCAGCGCGCCGGCCATGGCCAGCCGGTCGAAGGTTTTGATCGGCTTCAACTCGTGACGCGGCTTCACGCCGCTGCCCATGGTGATCAGGCTCAGCATCGCGAACACCGCGCCGGCGATCAGCAGGAAGCCCGGCGAAAAACCAGCCCGCCAGCCGAGCGCCAGAAGCGCCGACAAAAGCAGAAAGGACGCCAGCGCAAGTGCGGCCGGCCCCGGGCAGATCTGGCGCAGCACCTGGCCGCCGTCGAATTTCCACACCGGCACCCAGATTGGCGATGTTGAACAGCGACGCGCAGCCGGCAAGCGTGGCCAAAAGCATGGCGGCCAGCCGATTTCCTTCGCCATTGGCGAAGCCGCTGGCGGCGATCAGCACCGGCACCAGGAAGGCGGAGAAGCCGGCGCCCATAAGCGCCACGAAGGCGACTTCGAAGCGGCTGTCATAGGGCCTGCCGCCGATGGCGATGCCGCCCAGCAGCGGAATGAAGATCATCCGCGCGCGGCGATGCCCCGTCAGGCGGAAGGCGGCCATATGGCCAAGCTCGTGCAGCGCGACCACCGAGGTGAGGATCGCCGCCAGCGCCAGGCCGCCAAGATTGAGCCCGAAGAACGGCCACAGGATCAGAGCCGAAAGCACGGCGAAGCCGACCTGGCTCAGCGGATGCTCGAACCAGCCGCCCCTGCGATAAGTGCCCGTCGCCGCCCAGACGTCGAGCTTGCGCAATTCGCGACGCATGGCGAAGAAGCGGAAGATCAGGAACGCGACACCGCGATAGCGGTCGGTCTGGGTGAGCGTCACTCGCACGGCCTCGCCTTCCGGCACAAGCTCGGCGGTCTCGCGATAGTTCGCCCAGAACGAGGGATCGAGCGCCGTGTCCTCGATGACGGTCATCGAGAAGTAGCTTCCCTCCCTTACATCCTCGAGCCGCGCCTTGCGGTCGATCGGCCGGCCGTCCCGTCCTTCCCAGGAGAGCCGGATCAGCGCCGTCCCTTCGCTATCCAGGGGTTCGGCGGCAAGGATTTCGCCCGACCAGCCGGCGTCGCCGCCGAACGGCCACAGCGCCTGCCAAAGGCAATTGCGGTCGGCCTTGATCACGCGGCTGACCGTCACCGTGCGCAGTCCGAGCGGCACGGTCATCAAAAGAAAGATCAGTCCGAGATTGCCGGCCACGAGCGTGACCGTGACGATGACCGACACTTGCCTTGGCTCCCCGTCTTGAAGGAACAGCCTAGCGGCAGCGCGGCCAAGAAAGACTTAACAACGGGCGGGCTCTTGTCCGTTCCAGGCGGGTCTCCCCACCCGACCTGGGCGGGCTCCTGCCCGCCCCAACGACGGGCGGGCATCTGCCCGTCCCGTACGGCGGCGAAACCTCCTGATCACATGGCGCCGATCCAGATCGCCATGGAAACGAGAAAGGTGCTCATGCAAACCAGTGAAACGACGTCCTGAACAAGATCGCTCATAACTCTCTCCTGTTGTTGCTATGTTCGTAATTTGTTCTAATTTTGTTCGAATGTCAACGACCATCGGAGGCGTGCCAGATTGATTTCGGGCGATCCGTTTGGGCAGGGTTAAGGAAAGGTTGAGGGCCTTGCTCCGCGGGCACACCGCAGCCGTTTGCGATTAGTCAACACGCCGATGGCTTCGTCATTCTAGAGCGGAGCAAGGAGCGAAGCGACGCGCGCAGACCCTAGAATCCATTCCGTGAGATTGATGCTTCGCTACGGTGCGGAACAAGGCTTCTAAAAGCCCCTCTGCCCCCTCTGCGGCGTCGCATTCTTCGGCAGAGGTAACGGAATGGATCCTAGGGTCTTCGCTCCGCTTCGCGAAGCTTCGCCCTAGGATGACGACATTGGCCTATAGCGGCACGACCTTCCCCTCGGCCAACGTCACGCGCCGGTCCATACGTCCAGCGAGCTCATGGTTGTGGGTGGCGATCAGCGCCGCGAGGCCCGATTGCCTGACCAGCGCCTCCAGCGCATCGAACACATAGGAGGCGGTGACCGGATCGAGATTGCCGGTTGGCTCGTCGGCCAGCAGCACCAGCGGCGCGTTGGCGACCGCGCGGGCAATGGCGACGCGCTGCTGCTCGCCGCCGGAAAGCTCGGCCGGCCGGTGCTGCGCTCGCTTGCCGATCTGCATATAGTCGAGGAGCTGCGCCGCCCGCTCGGAGGCTTCCTTGCGGCCGAGCCCCTTGATCAGCTGCGGCATCATGATGTTCTCGAGCGCCGAGAACTCCGGCAGCAAATGATGGAACTGATAGACGAAGCCGACGTCGTTGCGGCGGATCGCGGTGCGCTCCTCGTCCGACAGCCGTCCGCACGCACGGCCGGCGAGGATCACGTCGCCCGCATCGGGCCGCTCCAATAGCCCCGCCGTGTGCAAAAGGGTGGATTTGCCGGTGCCCGACGGCGCCACCAGCGCCACCATCTCGCCGCGCCTGAGCGAAAAGTCGGCGCCGTTCAGAATGGTGAGCTTGCGCGGCCCTTGGACGTAGTGCCGCTCGACGCCCTTCAACTCGATAATGGCCTCGGCCATCATTCGTACCTCAAGGCTTCGACGGGATCGAGCCGGGCGGCCCGCCAGGCCGGGAACACCGTCGCGAGGAACGACAGGCCAAGCGCCATGATGACGACATAGGTGGTCTCGCGCGGATCCATCTTCGCCGGCAACTGGCTGAGGAAATAGAGCTCGGGATTGAACAGGATCCTGCCGGTCATCCAGGAGAAGAACTGGCGGATCGATTCGATGTTGAGGCAGATGACCACGCCGAGCAGCACGCCGGCGATCGTCCCGGTGACGCCGATCGCCGCGCCCGTCATCAGAAAGATGCGCAGGATCGCGCCGCGCGAGGCGCCCATCGTGCGCAGGATGGCGATGTCGTGGCCCTTGTCCTTCACCAGCATGATGAGGCCGGAAATGATGTTGAGCGCCGCCACCAGCACGATCAGCGTCAGGATCATGAACATGACGTTGCGCTCGACCTGCAGCGCCGAGAAGAAGGTCTCGTTGCGCTGTCGCCAGTCGACGAGGTCGACCGGCCGCTGCGCCGCCTGCTCGACCAGGGGCTTCAGCGCGTCGACATTGTCGGGATTGTCGACATAGATCTCGATGGTCTGGGCTCGCCCGTCCATGTTGAAATAGAGCTGCGCTTCCGAGAACGGCATATAGACGATCGAGCTGTCATATTCCGACATGCCGACCTCGAAGATTGCCGCCACCTTGTAGCCCTTCATGCGCGGCGTGGTGCCGAGCGGCGTCACGTCGCCGTCCGGCGAGATCAGCGTGATCGTGTCGCCGAGCACCAGCCCGAGACTTTCGGCCATGCGCTTGCCGATCGCCACGCCGTCGCCGGTGTCGAAACCGTCGAGCGTGCCCTGCTTGATGTTGCTGGCGACGATCGAAATCTTGCCGAGGTCCTCGCCGCGGATGCCGCGCACCAAGGCGCCCGTGCCGCCGCCGACATTGCCTTGCGCCAGGACCTGGCCGTCGATCAGCGGGATGGCGTATTTGACGCCCGAAACACCGTTGATGCGACTCGCCACCTGGGCGTAATCCTCCAGCGGCGAATCGAGCGGCTGCACGATGAGATGGCCGTTGACGCCGAGGATGCGGGTCAGCAACTCGGCGCGGAAACCGTTCATCACGGCCATGACGACGATCAACGTCGCGACGCCGAGCATGATGCCGAGAAAGGAGATCGAGGCGATGACCGAGATCACCGTCTCCTTGCGGCGCGAGCGCAGATAGCGCCACGCCACCATGCGCTCGAAGCCGGAGAAAGCGCCCGCCGCTGACCTGGCCGCTGCCGCCGCCTCGTTCATGCGGCGATACCCAGGCGTTGCTTGGCCTCGGCGATCGGCAGCGTCTCGCGCTCGCCCGACCTGCGGTTCTTGATCTCGATCTCGCCCGCGGCCACGCCACGCGGACCGACGATCACCTGCCACGGCAGGCCGATCAGGTCGGCGGTGGCGAACTTGCCGCCGGGACGCTGGTCGGTGTCGTCATAAAGCACGTCCTTGCCGGCTGCGTTAAGCGCCGTATAGAGCTCGTCGCAGACGCGGTCGCATTCGCCGTCGCCGACCTTCATGTTGATCAGGCCGATGTCGAAGGGCGCCACCGCTTCCGGCCAGATGATGCCGTTCTCGTCATGGCTGGCCTCGATGATCGCCGCGACCAGGCGCGACGGACCGATGCCGTAGGAGCCGCCCGAGGCGTAATGGTCTTTGCCGTCGGGGCCGGTCACCTTGGCGTTCATCGGCTTGGAGTATTTCTCGCCGAAGTGGAAGATGTGGCCGACCTCTATGCCGCGCGCCGAGACCTGCTCGCTTGGCGGAACGTTCGCCCAGGCCGCCTCGTCATGCATCTCGTCGGTGGCGGCATAAGGCGTCGTCCACTTCTTCACGATGTCGCCGATCTCGGCGTCGTCGGAGAAGTTGGTGCCGGCGCCCGGCACGTCGAGGGTGAGATAGGCGCGGTCGCAGAACACCTGGCTCTCACCGGTCTCGGCCAGGATGATGAACTCATGGCTGAGATCGCCGCCGATCGGACCGGTGTCGGCGCGCATTGGAATGGCCTGCAGGCCCATACGTGTAAACGTCCTGAGGTAGGAGACGAACATACGGTTGTAGGCGGCCTTGGCGCCCTCGAAATCGAGGTCGAAGGAATAGGCGTCCTTCATCAGGAACTCTCTGCTGCGCATGACGCCGAAGCGAGGGCGCACCTCGTCGCGGAACTTCCATTGGATGTGGTAGAGGTTGAGCGGCAGGTCCTTGTAGGACTTCACATAGGCGCGAAAAATCTCGGTGACCATCTCTTCGTTGGTCGGCCCGTAGAGCATGTCGCGGTCCTGGCGGTCCTTGATGCGCAGCATCTCCTTGCCGTAGTCGTTGTAACGGCCGCTTTCGCGCCACAGATCCGCCGACTGGATGGTCGGCATCAGGATTTCCAGCGCGCCGGCGCGGTTCTGTTCCTCGCGGATGATCTGGCAGACCTTGTCCAGCACGCGCTTGCCCAATGGCAGCCACGAAAAGCTGCCCTGCCCCTGCTGGCGGATCATGCCGGCGCGCAGCATCAGCCGGTGCGAGACGATCTCGGCCTCGCGGGGATTTTCTTTGAGGATGGGCAGGAAATAGCGCGACAAACGCATGGACTGGTCCGTGAGTGAAAATGGCGGCGCGGGGAATCGGCGCAACCGAGGCTGCTTGCCCGGGCTTCATAGCCATTTCATGGCCGAATGGAAACCCGAGTGCCCCAAAGTATCGGGCCTTCTGCACCTTACCAAAAAGGCGATTTTGGCTGCAAAGTGCCGCAAATGGCTTTTTGATCGATTCACAAGCAAGCCCTGCCGCACTATTGTGCAGTGCAGCACGATATTGCCTGTTTCGAGGCAAAATTCTTCGTGACATTTTCACCTGCCTTGGTCTAGTGTGCGCCGATAACCGAGAGGGCGGAGAAAAATCTGCTCTCCTACGCGGTCAAAGTCTTGGGAGGATGCGATCTAGGCGCGGTAACTCGCTGCCGCCGGACACCGGAAACGGATCGGACGCGTTTAAATTGCAAGGCCTTGTGCCTTGCATTTTTTTTGTGCAATCATCTGCTTAGCGCGATCATCTGCCAAACGGCGTCAGCCACGGTTAGCCGTTGAATTCGGAAGCCGGCTTCCGAATTCAACCTTGGCGCGCGTATGCTGCTTAATACTTGGGGAGACTGTATCGTCAGCGTCAGTGATGGGCATTCGGACTAAAGTCCGGCATGATCCGCATGATATCGTCGAAGCTGAATCCCAGGCCCATCGTCAGGCCGTAGAGAATGCCCATCACGACCACCGTTACGATCGTCGCGCGGACGAAGGCGCGCAGCATGTGCGGGCCGCGCGGTGCGCTGGAAACGGTGCCGAGCGTGACATCCTGGTCGTCGTCCTGGGTGCGCAGGCTGAACGGAAGGACGACGAACAGCACCAGCCACCAGGTGACGAAGAACAGCGCGGCGAACAGGATCCAGTTCATGCCTGCTCCAGTTCGACCAGCGTGCCGAAGAAATCCTTGGGATGCAGGAACAGCACCGGCTTGCCATGCGCGCCGATCTTTGGATTGCCGTCGCCAAGCACACGCGCGCCGCTTTGCTTCAAATGATCGCGAGCGGCCAGGATATCGTCGACCTCATAGCAGACGTGATGCATGCCGCCCGAAGGGTTCTTCTCGAGGAACGCGGCGATGGGCGATGCCTCGCCCAGTGGCTCCAGCAACTCGATCTTGGTGTTGCCGACATCGATGAACGCCACGCTCACACCATGCTCCGGCAGCGCCTGCGGCTCGCTCAGCCGCGCGCCCAGCGTATCGCGATAGGCGGCCATTGCCGCGGCCAGATCCGGCACGGCAAGCGCGACATGGTTCAGGCGTCCAAGCATCGGCGGTTTCCTCAGGCAGTAGGCAGTAGGCAGTAGGCAGTAGGCAGTAGGCAGTAGGCAGTAGGCAGTAGAGAAGAAGCAAATTTGGCGAGCTAAAAAGCAATCGCCTTTCCTATTGTCTACTGCCTAGTCCCTACTGCCTACTCCCTCATCTCGTAACAAACACCGTCACCAGCGGCTTCTTGCCCCAGGCTTCGTTGGCGGCGCCGCGCACTGCGCGGCGCACCGCCTCCTGCACCAGGTCGAGGTCTTTTCGGCGCTGACGCGGAATGGAGTCCACCGCGCCGATTGCCGCATCGAGCATCAGATCCTCCAGCGTCTCGCCGCGGGCATCCGCCTCGGCGACGCCGATCGCCACCAGGTCGGGGTCGCCGGCAAGCTCATATTTGTCGTCGAGCACGACGTTGACCGCGACATGCCCGGCGAAGGAAAGCTTGCGGCGGTCGCGTATGCCCATCGCCTGGTCGGTGCCGATCAGCGAGCCATCCTTGTAGAGCCGCCCGAACGGCACCTGATCGATGATCGTCGCCGGCCCTGGCCAGAGCCTCAGCATGTCGCCGTCGCGCACCTGCGCCACCTGGCCGATGCCCGACGTCGACATCAGCGAGCCCTGCGCCACCAGATGCGCCGCCTCGCCATGCACGGGAACGCCGATCTGTGGCCGCACCCATTCATACATCTTGCGCAATTCGCTGCGGCGCGGGTGGCCGGAGACATGCACCAGCGCGTCGCCGTCCTCGATGATCTTCATGCCGAGATCGATCAGCCGGTTCTTGATCTCGAGGATTCCCTTCTCGTTGCCGGGAATGGTGCGCGAGGAAAACACCACCGTGTCGCCGGCCGTCAGCGCCACCGACTTCATCTCGTCGCGTGAAAGCTTTGCCAGCGCCGCCAGCGGCTCGCCCTGGCTGCCGGTGCAGATGATCACCAGGTTCTCGCGCGGGATATAGCCATAGTCCTCCTCGGCGATGAACTCCGGCAGCCCGTCCATGTAGCCGAGCTCGCCCGCCACATCGATAACACGCTTCAGCGATCGGCCGAGCACGAGGCATTGCCGGCCGGCATCGCGTGCCGCCTTGGCGATCGAGACGATACGCCCGACATTGGAGGAGAAGGTCGTGACCGCGACGCGCCCCTTCGCGCTCTCAATGACACCCTTGAGGCCTTCGCCGACAGCGACTTCCGACGGCGACTCCCCTTCCCTCAGCGCGTTGGTGGAATCGCAGATCAGCGCCAGCACGCCCTTGTCGCCATAGGCGCGGAAACGCGCCTCGTCGGTCTTCGGGCCGATCGTCGGCGCCGGGTCTATCTTCCAGTCGCCGGTGTGGATCACGGTGCCGGCGGGCGTGGTGATCGCCAGCGACATCGGCTCGGGAATCGAATGCGCCACTGGAATGGCCTCGATCTCGAAAGGTCCGATGGTGAATTTCTCGCCGGCCCGGTAGATCGACGCCGGGATCTTCGGCGCGCCCTGCTCGCCCTGTCGCTTGGCTTCGAGCAGGCCGGCGGTGAACGGCGTCATCCAGACCGGGACCTTAAGCTTCGGCCAGATATCGAGCAGCGCCCCGTAATGATCCTCATGCGCATGGGTGATGACGATGCCGCGCAGGCCGTCGATATTCTCCTCGATGAAACGCGTATCGGGCAGGATGAGATCAACGCCGGGATGTGCCGAGTCCGGAAAGGTGACGCCGACATCGACGATGATCCATTCGCGCGCGTCTGCAGGCCCATAGCCGTAAAGGGCGAAGTTCATGCCGATCTCGCCGACGCCGCCCAGCGGCGCGAAGACGAGCTCGGCGTTTTCTCTATTCGCCATCAATTCTTTCCTTCCTGGCCGCTTTGGCCAAGCCGTTGGCACAAACCCGGGAAAAGCGTGTCACCGCTTTCCGTCCGGAATTGCACAGAACAAAATTATGCCCGGGCCGAGGCGACCGCGCCGAAATGCACGTCGCCGGCCGCGATCGTCAAAACCGATCCCTCATCGTCGCGGATCACAAAACGGCAGTCCTCGTCAATGGTTTCGAAGACGCCGCGCACCACATTGCCGTCAATTCTGACAGCAACCTCGCCGCCGAGCCCTGCCGCGCGGGCAAGCCAGCGCTTCCTGATAGCATCGAGCCCGCGCCCGTCATCCCACAGCCTGGCATACTCGCTCCAGGCATCCGAAAGCGCCAGGAACAGCGTTTCGGCATCGCAAGTCGCGCCCAGCGCCTGCAGCGACATCGCCGGATAAGGCAAATCCTCAGGGTAAGCCACGACATTGACGCCGATACCGATGGCGACGGCAAAGCGGCCGCCATCGAGCATCGCCGATTCCAACAGGATGCCAGCAAGCTTGGCGCCCGACGCCAGCACGTCGTTCGGCCATTTCAATTCGAAGCGGTTGCGGCCCTGGCTCGCGCCGTCGACGGCGACGGCGATCCGGCCCTTCGGCACTACGGCGTCGAGCGCGTCGGCCAGCGCAAGCCCGGCGACAAAGCCGAGCGTCGCGGCAAGCCGGAGCTCGCCACCCGGAACCAGAAGCAGCGTCGCCGCGAGATTGCCCTCCGGCGTTGCCCAGGCGCGGCCACGCCGGCCGCGGCCGCTCTCCTGCTTCTTCGAAACGACCCAGAGCTTGCCGGGATCGCCGGCGCGCGCGTGTTCCAGCGCCAGCGCGTTGGTCGAGCCGACGCTGTCATGCGCCTCGAGCCGGAACCCCTCCGACGCCGCGGTTGGAGCCAGCCGAAATGCCATCCCGTCAGAAGAAGGTCTTCGCAGCGGCTTCGGCATAGCTGCCGATCGGCCCGCCGATCAGCACATAGAACAGCACGAAGGCGCCGCTGACGCCGAGGACGAGGCGCAGCTCGCTGGCCATCGGCACGAAACCGCCGACCGGCTCGTCGAACCACATGATCTTGATGATGCGCAGGTAATAATAGGCGCCCACCACCGAGGCCAGCACGCCGATGATCGCCAGCGCGTAGAGATGCGCGTTGATGGCGGCGAGGAACACGTACCACTTCCCCCAGAAGCCGGCGAGCGGCGGAATGCCGGCCAGCGAGAACATCAGGACGGTGAGGATGGTGGCCATGATCGGATTGGTCGAGGCGAGACCGGAAAGATCGCTGATCTGCTCGACATTGCCTTCCTTGCGCCGCATGGCCAGGATGAAGGCAAAGGTGCCGAGCGTCATCACCAGATAGATCAGCATGTAGATGGCGACGCCGCGCACGCCGGCCTGGCTGTTTGCGGCAAGGCCGACCAGCGCATAGCCCATATGGCCGATCGAGGAATAGGCCATCAGGCGCTTGATGTTGGTCTGGCCGATAGCCGCGAAGGCGCCAAGCGCCATCGAGGCGATCGAGATGAAGACGACGATCTGCTGCCAGTCCGAGGCAATCGGCTTGAAGGCGCCCATGGTGACGCGCACGATCAGCGCCATCGCCGCCATTTTCGGGGCGGCTGCCAGGAAGGCGGTGATCGGCGTCGGCGCGCCCTCATAGACGTCCGGCGTCCACATGTGGAACGGCACGGCCGAGATCTTGAAGGCGAGGCCTGCCAGCACGAACACCAGGCCGAAGACGAGGCCGAGCTGGCGCTCGCCGCTGCCAAGCGCCGCCGCGATTTCCTGGAAGCCGGTATTGCCGGTGTAGCCGTAAACGAGGCTGATGCCGTAGAGCAGCATGCCCGACGACAGCGCGCCGAGGACGAAGTATTTCAGGCCGGCTTCGGTCGAGCGCAGATTGTCGCGGTTGATCGCCGCCAGCACATAGATCGCCAGCGACTGCAGCTCGAGCCCGAGATAAAGCCCGATCATGCCGTTGGCCGAAATCATCAGCATCATGCCGAGCGTGCAGAGCAACACCAGAACCGGGAATTCGAACTTGTCGAAATGCTCCCGGCGCGCAAAGCGCATCGACATGACGAGCGTCACCGCCGATCCGATCAGCGCCAGCATCTTCATGAAGGCGCTGAAGGAATCCTGCACGAAGGCGCCGCCATAAGCAGCGCCTTGCGTGCCGGAGAAGCCAAGCCAGAGGCCGGTCACCACCAGCACGAGGACGGCCAGGCCGGTCACGGTCATGGTGCTGTTGGAGCGCGAATAGGCCCCGATCATCAGGAGCGCCAGCGCACCGACGGCGAGGATCAGCTCCGGCGTCGAGAGCGAAAGGCTGGAGAGAAGGTCCGGCGTCATGGTCTATTCCCCAGTCAGTTCGCCGCCGCGGTCTGCGCGGAATTGATGGATGCGGTGACGTTGGTTACGAGCGTCTTGACCGACTGGGCCGTCGCGTCGAACACCGGCGCCGGGTAGACGCCGAAGAAGATGACCAGCACCACCAGCGGGTAGACGATCGCCTTCTCGCGCGGCGAAAGGTCGAGCAGGTTCTTCAGGCTATCCTTGGTCAGTGCGCCGAAGATCACCCGGCGATAGAGCCACAGCGCGTAGGCCGCCGACAGGATGACGCCGGTGGCGGCGAAGAACGCCACCCAGGTGTTGACCTTGAACACGCCGAGCATGGTCAGGAACTCGCCGATGAAGCCGCTGGTGCCGGGAAGGCCGACATTGGCCATGGTGAAGATCATGAACACGGTGGCGTATTTCGGCATGTTGTTGACGAGACCGCCATAGGCGTCGATTTCGCGCGTATGCATACGGTCGTAGATGACGCCGACGCACAGGAACAGCGCGCCCGAGACGAGGCCGTGGCTGAGCATCTGGAAGATCGCGCCCTGCACGCCTTCCTGGTTCATCGCGAAGATGCCCATGGTGACGAAGCCCATATGGGCGACCGACGAATAGGCGATCAGCTTCTTCATGTCCTCCTGCATCAGCGCCACCAGCGAGGTGTAGATGATGGCGACGACCGAGAGCGTGAACACCAGCGGCGCGAACATCGCCGACGCCTCCGGGAACATCGGCAGCGAGAAGCGCAGGAAGCCGTACCCGCCCATCTTCAGCAGGATGCCGGCCAGGATCACCGAACCGGCGGTCGGCGCCTCAACGTGGGCGTCCGGCAGCCAGGTATGCACCGGCCACATCGGCATCTTCACCGCGAAGGAGGCGAAGAAGGCGAGCCACAGCCAAGTCTGCATGTTGGCCGGGAAATTATGCGTCAGAAGCGTCGGAATGTCGGTAGTGCCCGACTGGAAGAACATCGCCATGATGGCGAGCAGCATCAGTACCGAGCCGGCGAGCGTGTAGAGGAAGAACTTGAACGAGGCATAGACGCGCCGCTTGCCGCCCCAGACGCCGATGATGATGAACATCGGAATCAGGCCAGCCTCGAAGAAGACGTAGAACAGCACGATGTCGAGCGCGCAGAACACGCCGATCATCAGCGTCTCGAGGATCAGGAAGGCGATCATATAGGCCTTGACCCGCTTCTCGATCGCATCCCAGGAGGCCAGTATGCAAAGCGGCATCAGGAAGGTGGTCAGGATGACGAACAGCATCGAGATGCCGTCGACGCCCATGTGGTAGGAAATGCCTGAATCCAGCCAGGCGCGCTTCTCGACGAACTGGAAGCCGGCCTGCGAATTGTCGAAGCCCGTCCAGATGAACAGCGAGATGACGAAGGTGAACGCCGTCGTGATGAAGGCGATCGCGCGGATGTTGCGGCGCGCGTTTTCGCTGTCGTCGCTGATGAACAGGATGAGCAGAACACCAACCAGCGGCAGGAAGGTGACCAGCGAGAGGATTGGCCAGTCGGTCATCAGAGCATCATCCAGGTGACGAGAGCGGCCACGCCGATCAGCATGGCGAAGGCATAGTGGTAGAGATAGCCGGTCTGCAGCTTGACGACCCTGTTGGTGACGTCGACGACGCGCGCCGAGATGCCGTCGGGGCCGAGGCCGTCGATGACGGCGCCGTCTCCGGTCTTCCACAGGAACCTGCCGAGGCGCTTCGCCGGCCGCACGAACAGGAAGTCGTAGAGCTCGTCGAAATACCACTTGTTGAGCAGGAACGCATAAAGCAGGCGATGATTGGCGGCGACGCTTCGGGGAAGTTCCGGCGAGCGAATATAGAATTTCCAGGCCACCGCGAGGCCAATCAGCATGGCGACGAACGGGGCGAGCTCTACCCAGAGCGGCAATTCGTGGATCTCATGCAGGATGTGGTTTTCCGGCAGCGTGAACAGCGAAGCCTTCCAGAATTCGGCGTAACCCTCGCCGATGAAGGCGCCGTGGAAGATGATACCGGCAAACAGCGCGCCGGCGGCCAGCACATAGAGCGGCACCAGCATCACCGGCGGCGATTCGTGGACATGGTGCATGACCTCGTGGCTGGCGCGCGGCTCGCCGTGGAAGGTCATGAAGATCAGCCGCCAGGAATAGAAGCTGGTGAAGCAGGCGGCGACCACCAGCAGGATAAAGGCGAAGCCGGCGACCGCATTGTGGCTGGCGAAGGAGGTCGCGATGATGGCGTCCTTGGAGAAGAAGCCGGCAGTGCCGATCACCGTTGCCGGAATGCCGACGCCGGTCAGCGCCAGCGTGCCGACGATCATCATCCAGTAGGTCGCCGGGATGAGCCTGCGCAGGCCGCCCATCTTGCGCATGTCCTGCTCGTCGGACACGGCATGGATGACCGAGCCGGAGCCGAGGAACAGCAGCGCCTTAAAGAAGGCGTGCGTGAAAAGGTGAAAGATCGCCGCGCCATAGGCGCCGACCCCGAGCGCCACGAACATGTAGCCGAGCTGCGAGCAGGTCGAATAGGCGATGACGCGCTTGATGTCGTTCTGGACGAGGCCGACGGTCGCCGCAAAGAAGGCGGTGAATGCGCCGATAAAAGTGACGACGGTCAGCGCCGAATGCGACAGCTCGAACAGCGGCGAAAGCCTCGCCAGCATGAACACGCCGGCGGTCACCATGGTCGCCGCGTGGATGAGCGCGGAGACCGGCGTCGGGCCTTCCATCGCGTCCGGCAGCCAAGTGTGCAGCGGCACCTGCGCCGACTTGCCCATGGCGCCCATGAAGAGCAGCAGGCAGACCACCGTCAGCGCCGTCTGTTTGTCGAGCGCTTGGCCAAGGAAAGTGAGCACGGCAGCACCCGCCGGCGCGCCTTCGGCCGGCAGGAAGGATGCGGCATTGGCGAACACGGTGCTCAGATTGACCGAGCCGAACAGCACGAACACGCCGAAGATGCCGAGCGCGAAGCCGAAGTCGCCGACGCGGTTGACGACGAAAGCCTTGATGGCGGCGGCATTGGCCGACGGCTTCTTGTACCAGAAGCCGATCAAGAGATACGAGGCGAGACCGACGCCCTCCCAGCCGAAGAACATCTGGATGAGATTGTCGGCGGTCACCAGCATCAGCATCGCGAAGGTGAACAGCGACAGATAGGCGAAGAAACGCGGCCGGTTCGGATCGTAGTGCATGTAGCCGATCGAGTAGATATGGACCAGCGCCGACACGGTGTTGACGACGACCAGCATAACCACCGTCAGCGTATCGATCCTGAGCGCCCAGGAAGCATCGATACCGCCCGACTGGATCCAGCGCAGCACCGGCACGGTGAACACCTCGCCATGGCCGAAGCCGACGGTGAAGAAGGCAACCCACGACAGCACCGCCGCGATCACCAGGAAGCCGGAGGTGATGTATTCGGAAGCCTTGGCGCCGAGCGAATTGCCGAACAGGCCGACAATCAGGAAGCCGAGCAGCGGAAGGAAGACGATAGCCTGATACATGATGGTTCCCGTCAACCCTTCATCGCGCTCACGTCTTCGACCGCGATCGAGCCGCGGTTGCGGAAGAAGACGACAAGAATGGCAAGACCGATCGCGGCTTCAGCGGCTGCGACCGTCAGCACGAACAGGGCAAAGACCTGTCCGACGAGGTCATGCAGCGCCGCCGAGAAAGCGACGAAGTTGATGTTGACCGCAAGCAGGATGAGCTCGATCGACATCAGGATGACGATGATGTTGCGACGGTTCAGGAAGATGCCGAACACGCCGAGCGTGAACAGGATCGCCGATACGGTCAGGTAATGTGCAATGCCGACGACCATCTCAGATACCCTCGCCCGATTTGACCTTGCGGATTTCCATGCCCGTCGCCGGCGTGCGGGCGACCTGCGCGGCGATCGACTGCCGCTTGACGCCTTCCTTATGGCGCAGTGTCAAGACAATGGCGCCGATCATGGCGACCAGCAGCACAAGGCCGGAAATCTGGAAATAATAGAGGTAGTCCGTGTAGAGGATGTCGCCGAGCGCCGCCGTGTTGGAGCGCGTGGCGAGATCCGGCGTTGCCTTGGCGACCGTCGAGGCGAGCTGCGGTGCGAATGTGTAGCCGCCGAGCACGACGATCAGCTCGGCCGCCAAGATCAGCCCGACCAGCGCGCCGATCGGCGCGTATTGCAGCGCGCCCTCTTTCATCTCGGCGAAGTCGACGTCGAGCATCATGACGACGAACAGGAACAGCACCATAACCGCGCCGACATAGACGACCAGCAGGATCATCGCCAGGAACTCGGCGCCGGTCAGCATGAAAAGGCCAGCGGAGTTGAAGAAGGTGAGGATCAGGAAGAGCACCGAATGCACGGGATTGCGCGACGAAATGACCATGAAGGCCGACGCCACGGCGATAAAGGCGAAGAGGTAGAAAAAGGCCGCCTCTAGTCCACTCAGCATGGGTTCCCCCGGGTTCCAAATTCCGACTCCGACCCGCCTCCGGTTCGAAACCGCGTGTTCCTTAGACGGACGACGTTGCGCCGTCCACTTTCTTGTTCTTTCTCCCCGTTTACGGGGAGAAGGTGGCCCAAAGGGCCGGATGAGGGGTACGCCAAGTTTCCAGAAGCTGGCGCCGCCCCTCATCTGCCTGCCGGCATCTTCTCCCGTAAACGGGGAGAAGCACGCTAATCACCTATACGGCGCATCCAGCGCGATGTTGCGCGCCAGCTCACGCTCCCAGCGATCGCCGTTCGCGAGCAGCTTTTCCTTATTGTAGTAGAGCTCCTCGCGCGTCTCGGTCGCGAATTCGAAATTCGGCCCTTCGACGATGGCGTCGACCGGGCAGGCTTCCTGGCAGAAGCCGCAATAGATGCACTTCACCATGTCGATGTCGTAGCGCACGGTGCGGCGCGTGCCGTCATTGCGGCGCGGGCCGGCCTCGATGGTGATCGCCTGCGCCGGGCAGATCGCCTCGCAGAGCTTGCAGGCGATGCAGCGTTCCTCGCCGTTCGGATAGCGGCGCAGCGCATGCTCGCCGCGGAAACGCGGGCTGATCGGCCCCTTCTCATGCGGATAGTTGATCGTTTCCTTCGGTGCGAAGAATTGGCGCATCGACAGGAAGAAGGCGCTGACGAAATCCTTCAGCAGCAGCGATTTTGCGGCCTGGGCCAGAGCGGACATCACGCAAACCCCGTGATCTTGAGGAAGGCCGCGGTGGCGACGACCATGAACAGCGAAATCGGCAGGAACACCTTCCAGCCCAGCCGCATCAGCTGGTCGTAGCGGTAGCGCGGCACAAAAGCCTTCACCATGGAGAACATGAAGAACATCAGGCAGATCTTCAGCACGAACCAGATCACCCCAGGTATCCAGGTGAAGGGCGCGAAGTTGAACGGCGGCAGCCAGCCGCCGAGGAACAGGACGGTCGCCAGCGCGCACATCAGGACGACGGCGACATACTCGCCGAGGAAGAAGAGCAGGAACGGCGTCGACGAATATTCGACCATATGACCGGCGACGAGTTCCGATTCCGCTTCCACTAGGTCGAAGGGCGGCCGGTTCGTCTCGGCAAGCGCGGAAATGAAGAACACCACGAACATCGGCAACAGCGACAGCCAGTGCCAGTCGAGGAAGGTGTTGGGCAGGCCGAGCCGCGTGCCGAGACCGTCCTGCTGCGACATGACGATGTCGGAGAGGTTGAGCGAGCCGACGGTGAGCAGCACGGTGACGATGACGAAGCCGATCGAGACTTCGTAGGACACCATCTGCGCGGCCGAGCGCAACGCGCCGAGGAACGGGTATTTCGAGTTCGATGCCCAGCCGCCCATGATCACGCCATAGACCTCGAGCGAGGAGATGGCGAAGACATAGAGGATGCCGACATTGATGTTGGCGATCGCCCATCCCTCGTTGACCGGGATGACAGCCCAGGCCGAAATCGCCAGCACCGCTGACACCAGCGGCGCCAGAAGGAACACGCCCTTGTTGGCGCCCGACGGGATCACCGGCTCCTTGAAGACGAATTTCAGAAGGTCGGCAAAGGCCTGCAGCGTTCCCCACGGACCGACGACGTTCGGCCCACGCCGCAATTGCACCGCCGCCCAGATCTTGCGGTCGGCATAAAGCAGATAGGCGACGCCGATCAGAAGCACGACGATCAGCACGACCGACTTCAACAGGATCAGCAGCGTCGGCAGCACATAGAAGGAGAGGAAGGTGTCCATGCTTATTCCGCCGCCTGCTTGAAGCCGCTCTTGGCCAGCGCCGAGCATTCGGCCATCACGGCCGACGCCCGCGCGATCGGGTTGGTGAGATAAAAATCCTTCACCGGCGAGGTGAACGTGCCCTTGTTAAGCCGGCCGCCGAGCTTCGCCACCTTGGCGATGTCGTCGCCGCTGCCCGCCTGCACCTGATCGATGCGGGCGAGATGCGGAAATTCGCCATAGAGCTTGGCACGCAGCTGCGCCAGCGAATCGAAGGGCAGCTTCTTGCCGAGCACGTCGGAGAGCGCCCGCAGGATCGCCCAGTCCTCGCGCGCCTCGCCAGGGGCGAAGCCGGCGCGGTTGGTCTGCTGCACGCGGCCTTCCGTGTTGACATAGGTGCCCGACTTCTCGGTATAGGCCGCGGCCGGCAGGATGACATTGGCGCGGTGCGCGCCGGCATCGCCATGCGTGCCGATATAGACGACGAAGGCGCCGCCGGTCTTGGCCATGTCGATCTCGTCGGCGCCGAGCAGGAAGAGCACATCGGTCTCGCCCAACATGCCGGCGACGTTCTTGCCGCCCTCGCCCGGCACGAAGCCGACATCGAGGCCGCCGACTCTTGCCGCTGCGTTGTGCAGCACCGCAAAGCCGTTCCACTCGGCTGTGACCGCGTTGACGGCAGCCGCGAGCCTGGCTGCCTGGCCGAGCACCGCTGCGCCGTCGGTGCGCGCCAGCGCGCCCTGGCCCACGATGATCAGCGGATGCGTGGCCTTGCTCAGCACCTCGAAGAACTTGCCGTTGCCGTCGGCAAGGTCTTTGAGCGATTCCGGGCCGGCGCCGATCAGCTCATAGTCGTAGCGTGTATCGCCGATCTCGCCGATGACGCCGACCGGCAGATTGCCGACGCGCCAGCGCTTGCGGATGCGGGCGTTGAGCACCGAGGCCTCGAAGCGCGGATTGGCGCCGATGATCAGCACCGCATCGGCCTGCTCGATGCCTTCGATGGTCGGGTTGAAGATATAGCTGGCGCGGCCGAGCGACGGGTCGAGCGCTGCGCCATCCTGGCGGCAGTCGATGTTCTTCGAGCCGAGCGCGGCCATCAGCAGCTTGAGCGCGTAGATTTCCTCGACCGCGGCGAGATCGCCGGCGATGGCGCCGATCCGCTCGGGCGCGGTCTTTGCAACCTCGTCCTTGATCGCCGCGAAGGCTTCCGCCCAGCTTGCCGAAACGAGCCTGCCGTTCTTGCGCACGTAAGGGCGGTCTAGGCGCTGCGTGCGCAGGCCGTCCCAGATGAAGCGGGTCTTGTCGGAGATCCACTCCTCGTTCACCGCCTCGTTGACGCGCGGCAGGATGCGCATCACCTCGCGACCGCGGCTGTCGACGCGGATCGCCGAGCCGACTGCGTCCATGACGTCGATCGATTCCGTCTTGGTCAGTTCCCACGGCCGCGCCTGGAAGGCGAACGGCTTCGAGGTCAGCGCGCCGACCGGGCACAGATCGATGACGTTGCCCTGCAGCTCCGACGTCATCGCCTGTTCGAGGTAGGTGGTGATCTCGGCATCCTCGCCGCGGCCGATCAGGCCGAGCTCGGAAATGCCGGCAACCTCGGTGGTGAAGCGGACGCAGCGCGTGCAATGGATGCAGCGGTTCATCACCGTCTTGACCAGCGGGCCTATATACTTGTCCTCGACCGCGCGCTTGTTCTCATGATAGCGCGAGGAATCGACGCCAAAGGCCATCGCCTGGTCCTGCAGGTCGCATTCGCCGCCCTGGTCGCAGATCGGGCAATCGAGCGGATGATTGATCAACAGGAATTCCATCACGCCTTCGCGGGCCTTCTTGACCATCGGCGTGTTGGTGAAGATTTCCGGCGGCTCGCCGTTCGGGCCGGGACGCAGGTCGCGCACGCCCATGGCGCAGGAGGCCTGCGGCTTGGGCGGACCGCCCTTCACCTCGATCAGGCACATGCGGCAATTGCCGGCGATCGACAGCCGCTCGTGGAAGCAGAAGCGCGGCACTTCCGCGCCGGCGTCCTCGGCCGCCTGCAGCAGCGTGTAATGGTCGGGTACCGTGATCTCTTTCCCGTCGACCTTTAGCTTTGCCATTCGCCTCAAACCTCTGCGGATGTCCCGCAATCTATCCTTCCGGGCGCGACTGAAGCCGCGCCCGGCATTTCAATTCACTTCTTCGCGGCGAGCGCCGCGGCCTGGGCAGTCCAGTTGTCGCGGCCGATACGGCCGGCGAGCGACAGGTAATCTTCCACCCAGGCGATCTCTTCCGATGTCCAGGCGGCGATCTGGCCATAGGTCCAGATGCCGAGACCGTTGAGCACCTTTTCCAGCTTCGGTCCGATACCCGAAATCGCCTTCAGGTCCGACGGCTTCGCCGGCTTGTCGACGGCCTTAGGCTGCCTGAAATCCTCGGGCATCAGCCCCGTTGCGGCCGGTTGGGCGACAATATCGGCCCCGGTCGCATCGAGCGCCTTCTCGGTCGCGTTCGCCGCTATATCGGTCACATCCTGGGCGAAGGTCTGAGCCCTGGCGATCAACGTCTCGGTCGCCTTGCGCGCCTTGGAGGCGTTGGCGGCCGCTTCGTGCTGCGCCTCGAGATCGTCGAGGAAAGGCTGGAACATGCGCTGCGAAGCCTCCAGGGCGCCGGTGAACGCGCCCATCCACATGCCGACGGCGTGGTTGGCCAGACCGATGCTGAGCGCCGACATCGCGGCGGCACCCGCGACCGGATGCGCCAGAAGGTTGACGGCGCTGGCCATCTCCTTCGGCATCATCTTGGTCAGGTCCTGGTTCATCTTCTCGAGTTGGTCCAAATCAGGCACGAACGGATAGGGTATCGAATACGGCGCCATAGAGATCTCCTGGTCGTTTCTTCGTATGCCCGCCCCAGTTTTTCAGTCTTCGGGCCAAGCCCGTATTTCGTAGTCTTATTCCGCCGCCACCATCACCGGCTCGACCCGGTGCGCGTTGCGCGAAAACTCGTCGATGCGGCGTTCCACCTCGCCGCGGAAATGCCGCATCAGGCCCTGGATCGGCCAGGCAGCCGCGTCGCCCAGCGCGCAGATTGTGTGGCCCTCGACCTGCTTGGTGACGTCGAGCAGCATGTCGATCTCGCGCTTCTGCGCCTCGCCGCGCACCAGCCGCTCCATCACCCGCCACATCCAGCCGGTGCCTTCGCGGCACGGCGTGCACTGGCCGCAGCTCTCATGCTTGTAGAAGTAGGACAGCCTGGCGATCGCCTTCACGATATCCGTCGACTTGTCCATGACGATGACGGCCGCCGTGCCGAGCCCGGATTTCAGGTCGCGCAGCGCGTCGAAATCCATCGGCGCATCGATGATCTGCTCGGCCGGCACCAGCGGCACTGAAGCGCCGCCCGGAATGACCGCGAGCAGATTGTCCCAGCCGCCGCGGATGCCGCCGCAATGCGTCTCGATCAGCTCGCGGAACGGGATCGACATCGCTTCTTCGAAAGTGCACGGATTGTTGACGTGGCCGGACACGCAGAACAGCTTGGTGCCGGCATTGTTCGGGCGACCGAAGGACGAGAACCAGGCGGCGCCCCGGCGCAGGATGGTCGGCGCCACCGCGATCGATTCGACGTTGTTGACGGTGGTCGGGCAGCCATAGAGGCCGACATTGGCCGGGAATGGCGGCTTCAGCCGCGGCTGGCCCTTCTTACCTTCCAGGCTTTCGAGCAGCGCCGTCTCCTCGCCGCAGATATAGGCGCCGGCGCCATGATGCATGTAGATGTCAAAGTCGTAGCCGGACGTGTTGTTCTTGCCGATCAGCTTGGCCGCGTAAGCCTCGTCGATGGCGCGCTGCAGCGCCTCACGCTCGCGGATGAACTCGCCGCGCACATAGATGTAGGCGGCGATCGCGCCCATGGCGAAGCCAGCGACCAGCGCGCCTTCGACCAGCGTGTGCGGATCGTTGCGCAGGATATCGCGGTCTTTGCAGGTGCCGGGCTCGGATTCGTCGGCGTTGATGACCAGATAGCTCGGCCGTCCGTCGCTCTGCTTGGGCATGAACGACCACTTCAACCCGGTCGGGAAGCCGGCGCCGCCGCGCCCGCGCAGGCCCGACGCCTTCATTTCGTTGATGATCCAGTCGCGGCCCTTGGCGACGAGGCCTGGCGTGTCGTCCCAGATGCCGCGCGACTGCGCGCCGGCCAGCGACTTGTCGAACAGGCCGTAGATGTTGGTGAAGATGCGGTCTTTGTCCTGAAGCATTTGTCGTCCCTCAGACCGGCTTCTTGCCGAAGACGCGGATGTATTCGGCGACGCCGCCCTTGGCGAGCGCCTTGGCCTGCTTCACCCAGTCGTCGCGCTCGATGCGGCCGCGGAAATTGAGATAGCCGTCGACCCATTCGCACTCGGCTTTCTTCCAGGCGGCGACCTGCGCGAAGGTGTAGATGCCCAGCGAATGCAGGGTGCCTTCGATCTTCGGGCCGACGCCTGAGATCAGCTTGAGATCGTCGACCGTTGCCGGGCGCTCGATGCCGGCCGGCCGGTTCTTGTCGTCGAGCGAAGGTTTCGTCGTCTTGGCGACAGGCTGCTTGGTTTCCGGCGCCTTGAAAGCGGTGACCGGCTCGGCCTTGGTCTTCGGCCCGCTGCGCGGCTTTGAAACCGCCTCGACTTCCGGAGAAGCCTGATTGGCGTTGGCGGCCGAATGGCGCGGCGCCCTGACGCTGGCGCCATTCTCGGTGGCCGGGGCGACCTTGACCGGCGACGGCGTGTTGAGCGCCGGGCTGGTTTCAGCCGCATGGGTCTTCGGCTTGCTGGATTTTGACGGTCCAACCGGGCCAGAGGCGGCCGGAGCTGGCGCCGAGCTTGCCGGCGCAGCGGGTGCCGGGGCTGCGGCGGAAGCTGCAGGCGGCGCCGATGCGAGAGCTTCCTTGGCGGCTTTCGCCGCCGTCCTGGCTTCCTTGTCGCGCGTCGACTTCAGGATCGCCTTTTCGCTGGTCAGCGTCGTCAGCCCGGTAGCCGGCTCGGATCCGTGGCGGCCGTTCTGCGGACCAGGCTTCACCTCGGCGCCCTTGCCGGCGTCGTAGAGATCGATAATCTCGGCCAGCCGCTCGGGCGTCAGGTCCTCGAAAGTGTCCTTGAAGATCATGACCATCGGCGCGTTGACGCAGGCGCCGAGGCATTCGACCTCCTCCCACGACAGCGTGCCCTTGTCGTTGGTATGGAACTGGTCGTGATGGATTTTCGACCTGCATACATCCATCAGCGCTTCCGAGCCGCGCAGCATGCAGGGCGTGGTGCCGCAGACTTGGATATGGGCGCGCGTGCCGACCGGGTTGAGCTGGTACTGCGTGTAGAAGGTCGCGACTTCGAGGCCACGGATGCGCGGCATGCCGAGCATGTCCGAGATCGTCTCGATCGCCGCCTTGGTGACCCAGCCTTCCTGCTCCTGCGCGATCATCAGCAACGGGATGATCGCCGACTGCTCGCGCCCCTTCGGGTATTTGGCGATCCACTGCTGGGCGGCCGCCGCGTTCGCCTCGTTGAAGGCGAACGCGGCTGGCTGGAGGCTGGCTTCTGCAAGACGGCGGACTGACATTTAGCGATCGACCTCACCAAACACGATGTCGAGGGAGCCAAGCACGGCGGTGACGTCGGCCAGCATGTGGCCGCGGCACAGGAAATCCATGGCTTGCAGATGCGCAAAACCGGGCGCGCGCAGCTTGCAGCGATAGGGCTTGTTGGTGCCGTCGGAGACCAGGTAGACGCCAAATTCGCCTTTCGGCGCCTCGACGGCCGCATAGACCTCGCCGGCCGGCACGCGGTAGCCCTCGGTATAGAGCTTGAAGTGATGGATCAGCGCTTCCATCGAGCGCTTCATCGCGGCGCGCTTCGGCGGCACGACCTTGCCGTCGAGGTTCGACACCGGGCCGGCGCTTTCCTTGCCGAGCAAGAGATCGACGCATTGGCGCATGATCCTGGCCGACTGGCGCATCTCTTCCATGCGCACCAGGTAACGGTCGTAGCAGTCGCCGTTCTTGCCGATCGGAATGTCGAAATCCATCTCGGAATAGCATTCATAGGGCTGCGATTTGCGCAGGTCCCAGGCGGCGCCCGAGCCGCGCACCATCACGCCCGAAAACCCCCAGGCCCAGGCGTCGGCCAGCGACACCGTGCCGATATCGACATTGCGCTGCTTGAAGATGCGGTTGCCGGTCAAGAGCGCGTCGAGATCGTCGATCGACTTCAGGAACGGGTCGATCCACTTGCCGATGTCCTCGACCAACTTCTGCGGCAGGTCCTGGTGCACGCCGCCCGGCCGGAAATAGGCCGCATGCATGCGCGAGCCCGAGGCGCGCTCGTAAAACACCATTAGCTTTTCGCGTTCGACGAAGCCCCACAGCGGCGGCGTCAGCGCACCGACGTCCATGGCCTGCGTCGTCACATTCAAGATGTGCGACATGATGCGGCCCATCTCGGAATAGAGCACCCGGATCAGTTGGCCGCGCTTCGGCACCTCGATGCCGAGCAGGCGCTCGGCCGCGAGAGCGAAGGCATGCTCCTGGTTCATCGGCGCGCAATAGTCGAGCCGGTCGAGATAGGGCACGGCCTGCAGATAAGTCTTGGCCTCGATCAGCTTCTCGGTGCCGCGATGCAGCAGACCGATATGCGGATCGACGCGGTCGACCACCTCGCCGTCCAGCTCCAGCACCAGGCGCAAAACGCCATGCGCCGCAGGATGCTGCGGACCGAAGTTGATGTTGAAGTTGCGGACGGAGGTTTCAGCCATGGGTCGCCCTACTGCTTCGCCTTCTCATCCCCGGGAAGCACGTAATCCGTTCCTTCCCACGGGCTCAAGAAGTCGAAATTTCTGAATTCCTGCTTCAATTCCACCGGCTCGTAGATCACCCGCTTGGCCTCGTCGTCGTAGCGCACCTCGACGAAACCGGTCAGCGGGAAATCCTTGCGCAGCGGATGCCCCTCGAAACCATAGTCGGTGAGAATGCGGCGCAGGTCCGGATGGCCCGAGAACAGCACGCCGTAAAGGTCGTAGGTCTCGCGCTCGAACCAGTCGGCACCCGGATAGACGCCGGTCAGCGACGGCACCAGCGTCTCCTCGTCGGCCTGGACCTTGAGCCTGATGCGGACATTCTGCTTCGGCGACAATAGGTGATAGACGACGTCGAAGCGCCTGGCGCGCGACGGGTAGTCCGCTCCGCAGACATCGATGATCGAGATGAACTGGCAGCGCGGATCGTCGCGCAGGAAGGTCGCGACCTCGATCAGGTTGCCCGGTTCAACCGCAACCGTCAGCTCACCATAGGCAAGCACGGCTTCGCCGATGCGGCCGGAGAGCTTCTCGCCGAGATAGGTGGAGAGTTCGTTCAACGCCAGGGTCATCGGCTCACCGTTCGATCGTGCCGGTGCGGCGGATCTTCTTCTGCAGAAGGAGAATGCCGTAGAGCAGCGCCTCCGCGCTCGGCGGGCAGCCGGGCACATAAATGTCGACCGGCACGACGCGGTCGCAGCCGCGCACCACCGAATAGGAATAGTGGTAGTAGCCGCCGCCATTGGCGCAGGAGCCCATCGAGATGACGTAGCGCGGCTCCGGCATCTGGTCGTAGACCTTGCGCAGCGCCGGCGCCATCTTGTTGGTCAGCGTGCCGGCGACGATCATGATGTCGGATTGGCGCGGGGATGCGCGCGGCGCGACGCCGAAACGCTCCGAGTCATAGCGCGGCATCGAGGTGTGGATCATTTCGACCGCGCAGCAGGCGAGGCCGAAGGTCATGAACATCAGCGAGCCGCTGCGCGCCCAGGTGATCAGCGCCTCGGTCGAGGTGACGAGAAAACCCTTGTCGGCCAGCTCATTGTTGATTTCGAGAAAGAAGGGATCGTCCTCCCCCACCGGCCTGCCGGTGTTGGGGTCGATGATGCCCTTGGGCTTCGGCGCGACAAGGGTGCCTGAACTGTCGTTCAATCCCATTCCAGCGCTCCTTTTTTCCATTCATAGGCAAAACCGATGGTCAGCACCGCCAGGAACACCATCATCGACCAGAAGCCGAGCATGCCGAGCTTCGAGAAGGACACCGCCCACGGGAACAGGAAGGCGACCTCGAGATCGAAGATGATGAACAGGATCGACACCAGGTAGAAGCGGATGTCGAACTTCATGCGGGCGTCGTCGAACGAGTTGAACCCGCATTCATAGGCGGAAAGCTTTTCCGGGTCGGGATTGCGGTAGGCCACAAGGAACGGAGCGATGATGAGCGCCAGACCGACGATCATCGCCACGGCGATGAACAGCACGATAGGCAGGTACGAACTTAGGAGTGCGCTCATGCGGCGACTTTCCTTCGGCGGGGGCAGTTCATTTTGATTACAGCAACGAACTCTAATGCGGAAGCGTGACAGATTAACCGCTGAACCGTTTTAAGGGGCCCATGCTGCAACGCGGCGAGGGTTAGCGCAGCGGTTTCGGTGACGCAAGTCAAACGTTGTTCAAATCGCGGCTCTGGACGCCTTATCGGAAGAAACTGGTCCGATCCGCTCCTGTTTGATTTCCTTCAGATTTTACTCCAGTTTCTCTCCTGACATATCTCCCGCCATTTGCCTGCTAGCATGACAGGAATCACCGGCTAAAAAATCCAACGGACGATCGGGGCGACACCTGATGAAGGACAAGATTTCGCTGGCCATGGCGAGGCGCGTCGCGCTCGGCGCGCAAGGGTTCAACGACCCTCGCCCCGCAGGAGTTCCGGATCGTCGGCACCTCGCCCGGGTGCTTTCGCGAACCGGCCTTCTGCAGATCGATTCCGTGAGCGCGGTGGTGCGGGCGCATTATATGCCGCTCTATTCGCGCCTCGGCCCCTACCCGCTTACGCTGCTCGACAATGCCGCAGTCACCCGCAAGCGCGCCGTGTTCGAATACTGGGCGCATGAGGCGTCGTTCCTGCCCGTGGAGACGTACCCGCTGATGCGCTGGCGCATGCAGCGCGCCGAGCAGGGCGACGAGATGTATCTCGGCCTGGCGAAATGGGGCCGTGAACGCAAGGAAATGATCGACGAGATATATAGAGAGGTCGCCGATCGCGGTCCGATCGCCGCGTCCGACATCGAAGGCCACAAGGGCAATGGCGGCTGGTGGGGCTGGAGCGAGGCCAAGCACGCTTTCGAATGGCTGTTCTGGGCCGGGCGCATCACCACCGCCTACCGCCGCGGCTTCGAACGCTATTACGACCTGCCCGAGCGCGTTTTGCCGCAGGCGGTCCTCGACCTGCCCGTACCCTCGGTCGAGGACGCGCATCGCGAATTGCTGCGCATTTCCGCCCGCGCCCATGGCATCGCCACCTATGGCGACCTGCGCGACTATTTTCGTCTCGCGCCGGGCGACACTAAGGATCGCATCGAGGAACTGGTCGATGCCGGCGAATTGCTGCCGGTGAAGGTCGAAGGTTGGGACAAGACCGCCTATCTCCACAAGGACGCCCGTTTCCCGCGCCGGATAGAGGCGCGCGCCCTGCTCGCCCCTTTCGATCCCGTCGTCTTCGAACGCACCAGGACGAAGAAACTCTTCGATTTCCGCTACCGCATCGAGATCTACACGCCGGCCGAGAAACGCCAATATGGCTACTACGTGCTGCCCTTCCTGCTCGGCGATCGGATCGTCGCCCGCGTCGATCTGAAAGCTGACCGCCCGGCCAGCATCTTGCGCGTCCACGCCGCCTACGCCGAGGCCGGCGCCCCACCCGAAACGGCCGCCCAGCTCTTCGACGAGTTGAAGCAGATGCAGGGCTGGCTCGGCCTGGAGGCGATCGAAGTGACGCCGGCCGGCGACCTCGGGCCGGCGCTGGCCGACATCGCGGTGTCGTAGCTGCGCGTTGACAGGGAGAGTGAACAAAAATAGAACATCCCAACTGTGGTTAGGATCGGTTGCGATGGTTTTCAGGCGCTCGATATGTCTGGTCTTGGCCTACCTGACCTTAGCGTCGCCATCATATGCGACAGGTGCTTACCGAGAGGAATGGGTAGAGGTCACGCGTCCAGTCATTTTCTGTGGCGGCCACATTGCACCCGGTATGCAGCCAAAAGAAGTGACGGCGCTTCTTCTGCGGTGGTTGGAGTTTGGAACGATCGACAAGCAGATCGCAGGCGCCTGTGGCTTATTGCCGGTAGGGCAGCGCTATATAATAGTTCATGAGCCGAAGTTCGACGCCAATCGCTTCGTCTTGATGTGGGAACCGGTTTGCCAGCACGGCTGTTCGTTAAGTATGGCGCCCGTGGCCTCACCGCCTCGCAAACTTGTGGGTCCATACCTCAAACCCATAAAGCCGCCAAAAGGCTGGTACTAAGCCAGTCGTTGACTCCAGCCCCCTGAACCCTCTAAATCCTGACCCAGACGGTCTTCTCCCGGCAAAGGGAGGAGCCAAGAGGGAATGCGGTGCGGGCCAACACCCAAATCCGCGGCTGTCCCCGCAACTGTAAGCGACGAGCCTCTGCCGAAAACCACTGGGATGTTCCCGGGAAGGCGGCATTCAGGGTGACGACCCGCGAGCCAGGAGACCTGCCGTCTGAGACTTTAAGTATCCGAATGCCCGGCGGGTTTTCCGGGCAAGGAGCATGGTTTTGGATCGCAACGGCAGTTTCCCGGCAAACAGTGCGGACATTCCGTCCGAGCCCGATGCTTTGGCTGGCGTCACCGTCATCGTCTGCTCATCCTGCCGCGACGAGACCGGGTCGGATGCGCATCCGCGCGCCGGCGCGCTGCTTGCCGAAGACACGCGTCGGGCTGCTTGCGGCGAAAAGATCGACATCCGTACCGTCGAATGCCTCGGCAACTGCAAGCGCCGGCTAAGCGCCGCGCTGCTGCGCGACGGCTGCTGGAGCTACGTCTTCGGCGATCTGAACACGACCAGCGGCGCCGATCTCGTCGCCGGCGCAAAGCTCTTCGCCACCTCGACCGATGGCCTCATCCCCTGGCGCGGCCGGCCCGATTCTCTCAAGCGCGGCCTGGTTGCCCGCATCCCTCCCCTCGACATGCTGAAGGACCGACCATGAACGCATCCGTTTCCCGCGTGCCCTGCACCGTCGTCACCGGCTTTCTCGGCGCCGGCAAGACGACGCTGATCCGCAACCTGCTCGAAAACGCCAAGGGCAAGCGGCTGGCGATCATCGTCAACGAGTTCGGCGATGTCGGCATCGATGGCGAGATCCTGAAGGGCTGCGGCGTCGACACCTGCCCGGAGGAAAACATCGTCGAGCTCGCCAATGGCTGCATCTGCTGCACCGTCGCCGACGATTTCGTGCCGGCGCTCGACCAGATCCTGTCCCGCACGCCGAAGGTCGACCACATCCTGATCGAGACCTCCGGTCTCGCTCTGCCGAAGCCCTTGGTGCAAGCCTTCCAGTGGCCGACCGTGAAGAGCCGCGTCACCGTCGACGGCGTCATCGCCGTGGTCGACGGCCCGGCGCTGGCCGACGGCCGCGTCGCTTCCGACATGGACGCGCTGAAGGCGCAGCGTGCCGCGGACGATTCGCTCGACCATGACGATCCGGTCGAGGAGGTGTTCGAGGACCAGATCGCCTGCGCCGACCTGATCATCCTGTCGAAGAGCGATTTGATGGATGCGGCGGGCTCTGAGCGCGCCAACGCCGTCATCGGCGAGCATGTGGCGCGCGCCGTGAAAGTCGTGCCGACGTCGCAGGGCAAGGTCGATCCCTCGGTGCTGCTCGGCCTCGGTCTCGCCGTCGAGGACGACATCGAGAACCGCAAGACCCATCACGACGACGAGCTCGACCACGAGCACGACGATTTCGATTCCTTCGTCCTCGACATCCCGTCGATCGCCAATCCCGACGAGCTGGCCAAGCGCGTCGCCCTTGCCGCCGAGCAGGAAAACGTGCTGCGCGTCAAAGGCTTCGTCGAGGTCGGCGGCAAGCCGATGCGGCTCCTGCTGCAGGCCGTCGGCCCGCGCGTCAACCACTATTACGACCGCGCCTGGACGGCTGAGGACGACCGCCGCTCGCGGCTCGTTGTCATCGGCCTCAAGGGGCTGAACCGCCCGGCGATCGAGCGTATCCTCGCCGGCTGAGGCAATCCGGACCGCGATGCACATCCTCGCCACCACATCCGCATCGCTCGACGATCTCGCCGAGCCGATCGACCTCAGGCAGACGCCTGCGGATGTGGTGGCGCTGTCCTTCACCGACAGCGACCTCGCCGGCCTGGCCGCCGCCTGGAAGGCGGATGCGGAGCGGCTGCCGTCGATGCGGCTTGCGGCGCTGCGCGACCTTCGCCACCCGATGTCGGTGGACCTGTGGATCGACAGCGTCGCCCGCCACGCCAGGGTCATCCTCGTCCGCATCCTCGGCGGCTATGACTGGTGGCGCTACGGCTGTGACCAGCTCGCCGCGGTGGCGCGCGAACGCGGCATCAAGCTGGCATTGCTGCCCGGCGAAAGCCATGACGAAGACCTGCGGCTGGTCGAAGGCTCGACCCTGCCGCGCGCCGAATTGGACGCCCTGCTCGGCTATTTCCGCGAAGGCGGCCCGGCCAATATGAGCGCGCTGGTGCAAAGGCTGGCGAGGCTTGCCGGGTCGGATGCGGCCGTAGCCGAACCGGTCAGCGTGCCAAAGGCGGGGTATTATCAGCCGGGAGTTGGTGTCGTCGAGAAGCTGAACCTTTTAGAGGCGGAACTCGACGTCGACAATTTCGCCGTCATCCCCATCCTCTTCTACCGCTCGATGCTGCTTGCCGCCGACGTGGCACCGATCGACGCACTCGTTGACGCCCTGTGTTCGCAAGGCCTAGCGCCTGTACCGATCTTCGTCTCCAGCCTCAAAGACCCGACATCCCTGGCCTTCGTCGAAAACGCCCTCACTTCCCTGAAACCCTCAGCCATTGTCACCGCCACCGCCTTCGCCTCCGGCGCGGAACCCGGCGCCGAAACCCTGTTCGACCGCGCCGGCGTGCCCGTCTTCCAGGTCATCGTCGCCACGACGAGGCGCGAGGTCTGGGAAAAGAACCAGCGCGGCCTGGCGCCCGCCGACCTTGCCATGCATGTGGTGCTGCCCGAGCTCGACGGCCGCATCCTGGCCGGCGCGGTCTCGTTCAAGGGCGAGGTCGAGACCGATCCGGCGCTCGCCTTCCGCGCCTTCGCCAACCGGCCCGAGCCGGACCGCATCGCGCAGGTGGCCAAGCGGATCGCGGCGTTTATACGCCTGCAGCGGACCGAGCGGGCCAAGCGCAAGCTCGCGATCCTGATCCCTGATTATCCGAGCGCGCCCGGACGTACAGGTTATGCAGTCGGGCTGGATGTGCCCTTCAGTGTGCTTGCGATGCTGCATGACCTGAAGGAACAGGGCTATGCGGTTGAGGGGATTCCGCAATCGCCGCGGGAATTGCTGGATGCGTTGGAGGTGGGCGGGCTTGGCCTCTCCTTAGGGGACTACTCTGCCTTTTCGGTCGAACTCCCGAGGGAAGCGCGCAATGCAGTAGAGGCCGCGTGGGGCAAGGCAGAAGGGATAGGTTCGCGCGAGGGGGGTGTTCAAGCGCCGACCTCGGCAACCTTCCCCTTCCGCGCCGCGACATTCGGCAACGTCACCGTGGCGCTGGCCCCCGACCGCGGCCGCTCGGCCGACCGCCGCGCCGACTATCACGACCCGACGCTGCCCCCGCGCCACGAGCTGATCGCTTTCGGCCTCTGGCTGCAGAAATCGCTCGGCGTGCATGCCATCATCCATGTCGGCGCGCATGGCACGCTCGAATGGCTGCCGGGCAAGACGGTGGCCCTCTCCGAAACCTGCTTCCCCGAGATCGTCACCGGCTCGCTGCCCATCATTTATCCCTTCATTGTCTCCAATCCGGGCGAGGCGGCGCAGGCCAAGCGCCGCATTTCGGCCGTGACCCTCGGCCATCTGCCGCCGCCGCTGACCGGCGCCGGCCTGGACGAGGCGCAACAGAAACTCGAGCGGTTAGTCGACGAATACGCGCAGGCCGACGGCCTCGACCGCCGCCGCCGCGACCGTCTGGCCAAATTGATTGTCGAGACGGCGCAAAAGACTGGCCTTGCTTCCGAAGCCGGCGTTGCCGGCACAGACGCTCCGGACGAAGCGCTGCGCCGCATCGACGCCTGGCTCTGCGACCTCAAGGATTTCGCCGTCAAGGACGGGCTGCATGTCTATGGCCGCGCACCGGAAGACGAAGCCGACCCGCTGCGCCGGCAAAGCGCGGCGGCCGAAATAGCCAACCTGCTCGCCGCGCTCGATGGCCGCCACATCAAGGCCGGCCCTGCCGGCGCCCCGGCGCGCGGTCGCTCCGATGTGCTCCCCACCGGCCGCAACCTCTTCACCTCCGATCCGCGCACCATGCCGACGCCGACCGCCTATGACCTCGGCCAGGCGGCGGCGGAAGAAGTGGTGCGCAGCTATATGCAGAGCCATGGCGACTGGCCGCGCTCGCTGGTCATCGACCTCTGGGGTTCCGCCTCGTTGCGCACCGGCGGCGAGGAGATCGCGCAAGGTCTGGCGCTGATGGGCTGCCGGCCGCAATGGGGTGCCGCCACCGGCCGCGTCACCGGCATCGAGGTGCTGCCGCCGGCCACGCTCGGCCGCCCGCGCGTCGACGTCACCTGGCGCATCTCCGGCCTGTTCCGCGACATGTTCCCGACCCAGATCGCGTTGATCGACGCCGCTGCCAACGCGGTCGCCAGCCGGGACGAGGACGATACCGAGAACCCGCTCGCCGCAGCGACGCGCGCTCAGGGGAAGATCAGCCCGCGCATTTTCGGCACCTCGCCGGGAACTTATGGCGCCGGCGTCGAGGACCTGCTGTCGCGCGGCGAATGGGGCGCGCGCGAAGAGATCGGCCGTGCCTATCTCGACGCCACCTCGCACGCCTATGGCGGCGCCGAAGGCAAAGCGATCTCGGCGCCCGGCGCTTTCGAAGGCCGGATCGCCGAAGCTGATCTCCTCGTCCACACCGGCGACGATCCGGGCCGCGACATCCTTGAGGGCTCGGCCGACGTCGCCTTCATCGGCGGCTTTTCGGCCGCCCTTGCAGCACTTGGCAGGAATGCCGACGTCATCGTGCTTGACACGACTGATCCGAAGAAGCCGAAGCCGCGTTCGGTCGGCGAAGCGGTATCGCGCGTGGTTCGCGCCCGCGCGGTCAACCCGCGCTTCATCGCCGGCCAGATGCGCCATGGCCCGCGCGGCGCCTCCGAATTCGCCGAAACGGTCGACCGTCTGGTCGGCTTCGCCGAAACCACGCATGCCATTTCGGGGGCGCTGATCGAGGCCGTTCACGACGCCTATGTTGGCGACCCGGACGTCCGTGCCTTCCTGCTGCGCGAGAATCCGGCGGCGGCGAAGGTCATCGCCGAGCGGCTTCTCTCCGCGCGACGTCGCGGCCTGTGGCACCCGCTGCGCAATTCCATCGACGACGATCTCGCGGCCTTGATCGCCGAGGCCCAGGCAGGTGGAGTGGCGGCATGAACGCGTTTTCGCGCCGTGGCGCTTGCCCTGCTCTAAGCGCGCCGATGCAGACCGGCGACGGGCTGCTGGTGCGGCTCAACCCGGTCGCAGGAGGGCTCGCACCCAAGTCGCTCATCGAACTCGGTGAATCCGCCTTGCGCCACGGCAACGGCATCATGGAAGTGACCGCGCGCGGCAGCCTGCAGATCCGCGGTTTGACGGCCGAAAGCGCCCGGCTGCTGGCGGACGAAGTAGATGCGCTAGGCATCGCGGTGCGCAGTGGCGTTCCGGTCGAGACCGGACCGCTGGCGGGAATCGATCCGGAAGAGATCGTCGATCCGCGCCCGTTGGCAGAGCGAATCAGCGCGGCGATCGAGGAAGCCGGGCTGACGACAAGGCTGGGGCCGAAGGTGTCGGTGGTTGTCGACGGCGGCGGACAGCTGACGATGGATGCGGTGACGGGCGATGTGCGGCTGAAGGCGGTGCAGGCTGCGGCGGGCATCTGGTGGAGCGTGTCGATTGCCGGCGACGGGCGGAGCGCGAAGCCGCTCGCGGCGGTCGATGCGGATGCTGGGCGTGATATTACAGTTGCTGCACTCCGGATGGTCTCGGAAAAGGGCCGAGAGGCGCATACCCGCGATTTGTCGGAGCGGCAGTTGGCCTCTCTCGCCAGCTGGCATTCCTTCGCGCCCCCCTCTGTCCTGCCGGACATCTCCCCCTCTAGGGGGGAGATTGGCAGTTCCCGCGCCGGCTCTCCACTTTCAGCGTTGGATATTGGCGAAAGCCGCGGTGACAAGGCAATCTCCCCCCTTGAGGGGGAGATGTCCGGCAGGACAGAGAGGGGGGCGCAGGAACGCCAGCCCGCGAGAAGTCCCATTGGCCTATTCAATCTAGGCAACAACACCGCCCTAGGCATCGCCCTGCCCTACGGCAGCATGCCGGCGCAAAACCTCATCGATCTCGCCACCCAAGCCGCGAACCTCGGGGCCTCCGCAATCCGCCTCGCCCCAGGCCGAGCCCTGCTCTTCCTCGGTCTCTCCGCCCCCTGCACGCTCCAATCCTCCGCCGCCGCGCTCGGCTTTGTCACCGACCCCGCCGATCCGCGCACCCGCATCGCCGCCTGCCCCGGCACGCCGGCCTGCGCGTCCGGCCGCATCGCCACCCGTGCCATCGCCGAAACGATCGCAAAAGAAAGCGCGGACCTTCTCGACGCCTCGCTGTCTCTCCACATCTCCGGCTGCGCCAAGGGCTGCGCGCATCCCGGCACCGCTGCGCTCACCCTGGTCGGCGACGAAAACGGAGCCGGACTTGTCGTGGACGGGACTGCGAAGGCTCTTCCTGCCGCGTACAGGCCGGGCTATGACGCCGCGAGCGGGGTCGCCGGCATCCTTGCCGCGATCCGCGACGGAAGACATCAGGGCGAAACCGCCGCCGCCTGCCTGAAAAGACTTGGCGCGGCCGGCATCGCCGAACTCTATCGACGGAACCAGTGAATGGCCGCCTACGACTATATCCATGACGGAACGGCGATCTACGAGCGGTCTTTCGCCATCATCCGCGCCGAGGCGGATCTGTCGCGCTTCTCGGAGGCGGAAGCCGATGTCGCGATTCGCATGATCCATGCCTGCGGCCAGGTTGAAGCCGCCAGCCATTTCGTCTTCTCGAATAATTTCGTTGCCGCCGCCCGGACCGCGCTCGCCGCCGGCGCGCCGATCTTCTGCGATGCCGAGATGGTGGCGCATGGCGTCACCCGCGCCCGTCTGCCGGCCGGCAACGATGTGATATGCACGCTGCGCGACCCGCGCACGCACGACATCGCCAGGCAAATCGGCAACACCCGCTCGGCCGCGGCGATCGACCTCTGGGGCGAGCGCATGGCCGGCTCTGTCGTCGCCATCGGCAACGCGCCGACCGCGCTCTTCTATCTGCTTGAGAAGCTGCGCGACGGCGCGCCGAGGCCGGCCGCGATCATCGGCATGCCTGTGGGCTTCGTGGGTGCTGCCGAATCCAAGGATGCGCTGGCCGAAAATTCCTACGGCGTGCCTTATGCCATCGTGCGCGGCAGGCTGGGCGGCAGCGCCATGACCGCCGCCGCGCTCAACTCTCTGGCGAGGCCCGGCCTGTGAACGCGATCGTGAAAGGCCATCTGGTCGGCGTCGGCACCGGCCCTGGAGATCCGGAGCTTCTGACACTGAAGGCGGCGCGCGCGTTGGCAGAGGCGGACGTCGTCGCCTATTTCGCCAAGCGCGGCAACAACAGCAATGCGCGTGCCATCGTCGAGGCGCGCTTCCGGCCGGACATGATCGAGCTGCCGCTGCTCTATCCGGTGACGACGGAGATCGATAAGGATCACGACGACTATCGCGCGCAGATCGCCGATTTCTACGAGCAATCGGCCGAACAGGTGGCCGACCATCTCGACGCCGGCAGGATGGTGGCGGTGCTGTCGGAGGGCGATCCGCTCTTCTACGGCTCCTACATGCATCTGCATGTGCGGCTTGCGCACCGCTTCCCGACGGAAGTCATCCCCGGCATCACCGCCATGTCCGGCTGCTGGTCCGCCACTGGCCTGCCGATCGTGCAGGGCGACGACGTGCTGAGTGTGCTGCCGGGCACGATGAGCGAGTTCGAGCTGACCCGCCGCCTCGCCGACACAGATGCCGCCGTCATCATGAAGGTCGGCCGCAACCTGCCAAAAATCCGCCGCGCGCTGGAAGCGACCGGCAAGCTGGCGAAAGCCGTCTATGTCGAGCGCGGCACCATGCCGGGCAGCGTCTCGATGCGGCTTGCCGAAAAGCCGGACGACAAGGCGCCCTATTTCGCCATCGTGCTGGTTGCCGGCTGGTCGGCTCGCCCAGGGACCAAGGCATGAGCGGCCGTCTTACCGTCATCGGTCTCGGGCCCGGCAATGCCGACCAGGTCACGCCGCAGGCTGCCAATGCCGTCGCCGAGGCTTCCTTCTTCTATGGCTACAAGCCCTATCTCGACCGGCTGGAACTGCGGCCGGACCAGACCCGCATCGCCTCCGACAACCGCGAGGAACTCGCCCGCTCCAACGAAGCGCTGGCCAAGGCCGCAGAAGGCCACAATGTCGCCGTCGTTTCCGGCGGCGATCCCGGCGTTTTCGCCATGGCCGCGGCCGTTTGCGAGGCGATCGAAGCCGGCCCTGAAGAATGGCGTGCCATCGACATCTCGGTTGTCCCGGGCGTGACTGCAATGCTCGCCGTCGCCGCCCGCATCGGCGCACCGCTCGGCCATGATTTCTGCGCCATCTCGCTCTCCGACAATTTGAAGCCGTGGGAACTGATCGAATTGCGCCTGCTGGCAGCGGCCGGCGCCGGCTTCGTCGTCGCGCTCTACAATCCCATCAGCAAGGCTCGCCCCTGGCAGCTTGGCCGCGCCTTCGAATGCCTGAAGGCGGTGCTGCCCGGCACCACGCCGGTGATCTTCGGCCGCGCCGCCGGCCGGCCCGACGAGCGAATCGAAATCTCTCTGCTGGCGGACGCCAACGCGTCAAAGGCCGACATGGCGACCTGCATCATCATCGGCTCGCCGGAAACCCGCATCATCAAGCGCGGCGAAAAACCAGCGCTGGTCTACACCCCGCGTTCTGCAACGGGGTCGAAATGATGATCGATCTTTGCCGCCAGCGCATCGACGGTCTCAGTCGAAGGAACGTCCGGCAAACGCGGTCGGCGGATCATGATCACTTCGATACCAAGCGCCCGCGCAGCAGCGATCTTGCCATAGGTCGCCTCGCCGCCGCTGTTCTTCGAAACGACGGCATCGATACCGTATTTTTCGAGCAACGCCCGTTCATCCGCTTCCGGAAACGGTCCGCGCGCCAAAAGGTAAAGTGCATCGGGCACGCCAAGCTTCGGCTCGACTGGGTCGACGCTGCGGATCAGGTAGCGGTGCTGCGGAGCGACTTCGAAGGCGCCGGCCTCCTGACGGCCGATCGCCAGGAAGACGCGGCGCGGCGCCTCGCCAAGCGCCTTCGCCGCCTCAGTGACGCTGTCGACCAGCGTCCAGCGATCACCGGCCACGGGCTCCCATCCAGGACGCCGCAGCGCAAGGACCGGCACGCCAGCCTGCGCAGCCGCTTCTGCGGCGTTGGCCGAGATACGCGCGGCGTATGGATGCGTGGCGTCGATCAGCAGATCGACGTGTTCTTCCCGAAGATAGGCAGCCAGCCCATCTGCGCCGCCAAAGCCACCGACACGCACCGGCACGCCTTGCGCGACCGGGCTTTCAGTGCGGCCGGCCAGCGACAGCGTGACCGAAAAATCGTCGCGACGGGCGAGCTTCCCGGCCAATTGCCGGGCTTCCGTCGTTCCGCCGAGGATCAGGATATGGTGGGTCATCATGCCTGCTAAGGGTCCGCGCGCCGCCAAGCCAGCCTCAAAATGGCTCACCATCGTCGGCATCGGCGAGGACGGTCTAGCGGGTCTCGGCGACGAGGCCAAGCAGCGGATTGCCGAGGCCGAGATCGTCTTCGGCGGGAAGCGGCATCTCGGCCTTGTCGCGTCGCTGGCCAAGGGCGAAGCGCGCCCGTGGCCGACGCCCTTCGATGCCGAAATGCGCGACGTGCTGGCGGTCGCGGGCAAAAAAATCTGCGTGCTCGCGTCCGGCGACCCGTTTTTCCATGGTGTCGGCGCCACGCTGGCCCGCAAGGTCAAGCCGGAGCAAATGCTCGTCCTGCCGGCGCCCTCGTCTCTGTCGCTGGCCGCCTCCCGTCTCGGCTGGGCTTTGCAGGACGTGGAGACAATCTCGCTGCACGGCTATTCGATCGACCTGATCCGGCCCCTGCTCCTTCCTGGCGCGCGCATCCTGGCGCTCACCTCCGACGCCGAAGCGCCGGCGGCTATCGCTGCACTGCTCGACGAGCTCGGTTTTGGCCCTTCGCACTTGACTGTCCTCGAAGCGCTCGGCGGCCCCGATGAGATGCGTCGCACCGTTCGAGCCGATGCCTTCGATCTCGAAAACATCAACCCGCTCAACGTGCTGGCGCTCGAAATTGAATCGACACCGGACGCGCGCATCCTGCCCTTGACCTGTGGCCTTGCCGATCACCTGTTCGAACATGACGGCCAGATCACCAAGCGCGAGATCCGCGCCATCACGCTGTCGGCACTGGCACCACGGCGCGGCGAGCTGCTGTGGGACATCGGCGCCGGTTCCGGCTCGATCGGCATCGAATGGATGCTGGCTCATTCCTCGCTGCGCGCCATCGCCATCGAAGCGAACAGCGAGCGGGCCACTCGCATCCACCGCAACGCCGTGCATTGCGGCGTGCCCGGTCTTGTCGTGATCGAGGGCGCCGCGCCTAAGGCGCTGGCAAAATTGGAGACGCCCGATGCCATCTTTATCGGTGGCGGCGGCAGCGATGCCGGCGTGCTGGAGAAGGCGATCAACGCACTGCGTCCCGGCGGCCGGCTGGTCGCCAATGCGGTGACGCTGGAGATGGAGGCGCTGCTGCTCGACCAGCACAACAGGCGTGGCGGCGATCTCACCCGCATCGCCCTGTCGCGCGCGGCGCCTGTCGGCTCGATGCAGGCGTGGCGACCGGCCATGCCGGTCACGCAGTGGAGCTGGGTCAAGCCATGATGGTCGCAGGTATCGGCAGCCGCAAAGGTGTGACGGCGGGCGACGTTCGCGCCGCGATCGAGACCGCACTTGAGGCGCATGGGCTTACGATGACGGCGCTTTCTGCATTGGCGACGGGTGAAATCAAGCGCGATGAGCCGGCGATCTTCCTTGCCGCCCGAGACCTCGACCTCCCCGTGCTCGTCATCTCCGACGCCGCACTGCAATCCGTCTCGTCCGGCACGGTCAGTCGCTCCGACGCGTCGCAGGCCCAGGCCGGCACGCCTTCGGTTTCGGAAGCCTCGGCCCTGGCCGCGGCCGGAAAAGGTGCGAAACTGTTTGGACCGCGCATCGTGCTCGGTCCGGTCACCTGCGCCATCGCCATCAGCGGAGATGCGCCATGACCGTCCATTTCATCGGCGCTGGCCCGGGCGCCGCCGATCTCATCACCTTGCGCGGCGCCCGGCTGCTGGCCAGTTGCCCGGTCTGCCTCTATGCCGGCTCGATCGTCGCGCCGGAACTGCTCGAGCATTGCGCGCCAAGCACCAAACTGATCGACACGGCGCCGATGTCGCTCGACGAGATCGAGGCCGAATATGTCGCCGCGCACAAGGCTGGGCAGGACGTCTCGCGCCTGCATTCCGGCGATCTTTCGGTGTGGAGCGCGGTGGCTGAACAGATCAGGCGGCTGGAAAAGCACGGCATACCCTACACGCTGACCCCAGGCGTGCCCTCTTTCGCGGCGGCGGCGGCGGCACTTCGCCGCGAGCTCACCATTCCGGAACTCGCGCAAAGCCTGGTGCTGACCCGTGTCTCCGGCCGCGCCTCGAAAATGCCGCCGGGCGAGACGCTGGCCGGCTTCGGCCGCACCGGCGCCACGCTTGCCATTCATCTCGCCATCCATGCCATCGAGCGCATCGTCGCGGATCTGACGCCGCTTTACGGCGCCGAATGTCCGGTCGCGGTCGTCTTCCGCGCCTCCTGGCCGGACGAGCGCATCCTGACCGGCACGCTGGGCACCATCGAAGCGCAATTGGCGGAGAGCCCGATGGAACGCACCGCGATCATCTTCGTCGGCAGCGCTCTCGCCGCGCAGGATTTCGGCGAAAGCTCACTGTACGACGCCCACTACCAGCGGCGTTTTCGCGGACGGGACGGATTGTGAACGGCAGCGCCAATACGAACGGACGGGCTAATGTGGAGCAGGCGCTGGCGCGGCTGAACTTCAAGCCGCGCGAGCTTGAGCCAGGCCATGTCTGGCTGGCAGGCGCCGGCCCCGGCGACCCCGGCTGCCTGACGCTGGAGGTGCTGGCGGCACTTGGGCAATGCGATGCGCTGGTCTATGACGCGCTGGTCTCGCCCGACGTCGTGGCGGTCGCTCAAGGCGCCGAGCTCTTCTACGCCGGAAAACGCGGCGGCCAGCCCTCGATGAAGCAGGACGACATCAACGCGCTTCTCGTGCGGCTGGCGCGCGAAGGCCGCCGAGTCGTGCGCCTGAAGGGCGGCGACCCCTATATTTTCGGCCGCGGCGGCGAAGAAGCTCTGGCGCTCGCCGGCGAAGAAATTCCGTTCCGGGTGCTCTCCGGCCTCACCTCCGGCCTCAGCGCGCTGGCTGCCACCGGCATTCCCGCCACCATGCGCGGCATCAACAAGGCCGTGATCCTCGCCACCGGCCACGCCGCCGGCACCGATGACGACATCGACTGGATGGCGATCGCCCGCACCGGACAGCCGGTCGTCGTCTATATGGGCATGGCCAATTTGCCGGTGATCGCGGCAAAGCTGCTCGAGGGCGGCCTCGCGCCATCGACCCCGGCCGCCGTGATCGTGGCGGCAACCACTCCGCAGGAGCGCATCGTGGTCGCCACGCTCGCCAACATCGCTGACGAGGCCGCGGCCGCCGGGCTCGCTTCGCCGGCGCTGATCGTTGTCGGCGGCATCGTCGCCATGCGCGCGGCACTGACGGGCGGCGCATGACGGCGCGCGCAATCATCATCGGCGCGCCGCGCTCCGGCTCGGGCAAGACCAGCGTCACCATCGGCCTGTTGCGTGCGCTTGCGCGGCGCGGGCTGAAAGTGCGCGGCGCAAAGTCGGGGCCGGACTATATCGACCCGGGTTTCCACGCCGCCGCGACCGGACTCTCGGGCGTCAACCTCGACAGCTGGGCCATGTCGCCTGCCCTGCTCAACGCGCTGGCCACGCAGGCTGCGGACGACGCCGAATACATTATCCTTGAAAGCGCGATGGGCCTGTTCGACGGCATCCCCGCGCCGCAAGGCCGCTCCGGCTCGGCCGCCGATCTCGCCCGGCTCTACAGCCTGCCTGTGCTCCTGGTGCTCGACGTCTCCGGGCAGTCGACCACGGCCGCCGCCGTCGCCAAGGGGTTTGCCACTTACGACCCGGATGTCCGCATGGCCGGCGTCATTCTCAACCGGCTCGGCAGCGAACGCCACCGGCGTCTATCGGGAGACGCCATAGAGGCGATCGGCCTGCCCGTGGTCGGCGCCATCCTGCGCGATCCAAAGCTCAACCTGCCGGAGCGGCATCTCGGCCTCGTCCAAGCCGGCGAATACGAGAACCTGATGGCGCATCTCGACCGGCTGGCCGACATGGTCGAGAAGTCGCTCGACATCGACGCCATCCTGGCGCTGGCCACCCCGCTGGAACCGGCGACCGGCGACTTCGGCGATGCCTTGCAGCCGCCCGGACAGCGCATCGCGCTGGCGGAAGACGCCGCCTTCACCTTCCTCTATCCGCATGTCGCCACGCATTGGCGCAAGGCAGGCGCCGAGATCGTGCCTTTCTCGCCGCTTGCCGACGAGGCGCCCTCGCCGGACTGCGATATCTGCTGGCTGCCCGGCGGCTATCCCGAGCTGCATGCCGGCAAGCTCGCGGCCGCGATCAACTTCCAGGCAGGAATGGCGCGCTTTGCGGCGGCAAAGCCGGTTCACGGCGAGTGCGGCGGCTTCATGGTGCTGGGCGAAGTGCTGGAAGACGCGGAGGGCGAGAGCCACAAGATGCTTAGCCTGCTTGGCCATTCGACCAGCTTCGCCAAACGCAAGATGAATCTCGGCTATCGCGAGGCGCGGCTGCGCGCCGCCTGTCCGTTGGGGCCGGAGGGCACGCGGATCCGCGGTCACGAATTCCACTACGCGCAGATGCTTGCTGCCGGCAATGACGAGCCCTTGGCCGATCTCGCCGACGGCCAGGGCAATCCGCTCGGCGCCTCCGGCTACCGGCGCGGCCATGTCAGCGGCACCTTCTTCCATGCCATTGCGAGGAGCGCATGAGCGGCTCTTCCGCACCCCGGCAAGTGCTTGACGATATCGGCCTCAGCCTCGTCTTCTTCACCCGGCTGAGGTTGCCCTCGGGCGATTTCGGCGGCCGCAGCCTGGCGGATGCGATCTGGGCCGCGCCCTTCGCCGGCCTCGCGGTGGCGATCATCGGCGCGCTCGTCTACGCGATCGCCGCCGTCTTCGGCCTCGCCACAGCACCGGCCGCGGCGCTCACGCTCGCCGCGACGATGCTCGTTACCGGCTGCCTGCACGAGGACGGGCTTTCCGATATCGCCGACGGCTTTTGGGGCGGCAGGACGCGCGACAGGAAACTGGAGATCATGCGCGACAGCCGCATCGGCGCCTATGGCGCTGCGGCGCTTGGGCTGTCGCTGCTCATCCGCTGGAGCGCGCTTTCCGAGCTCGCCGGTCCAGGCCACGTGTTCCTGGCGCTGCTTGCCGCGCATGCCGGCTCGCGCGGCCTGTTCGGCGCCTTCATGCATCTTCTGCCGCCGGCCCGCAGCGACGGCCTGTCTGCCAACGCCGGGACCGTAACAGTCGAGACCGCCATCATCGGCGCCGCGCTCGGCGCGGTGGCGCTGCTGGCGCTCGGCCTTGGCGGCGCGATAGCGGCGCTCATTCTGCTCGGCCTGGTCTTCATGACGTTCCGCGCGCTTTGCCTAAGCCAGATCGGCGGCCAGACCGGCGACACGATCGGCGCGCTGCAGCAGCTCGGCGAGATCGCCGTGCTGCTCGTCGCTTCCGCCTGCCTTTCCTGATTCACTTTCGGAGACCTTGCCCCCATGAGCTTCAAATCCCTCGAAGACCTTCGCGCCGCCTGCCTCGACCTCCCGTCCGGCAGCGATGCGGCCGCCAGCGCCGTCGCGAGGCGCCAGGACACGCTGACCAAACCGCAGGGCAGTCTCGGCCGGCTGGAAGCGATCGCCGCTTGGCTCGGCCGCTGGCAGGGCCGCGACATGCCGAAGCTCGATTCAGTGAAGGTCTTCGTCTTCGCCGGCAATCACGGCGTCACCGCGCAGGGCGTGTCGGCCTATCCGTCGGAAGTGACGGTGCAGATGGTGGCAAATTTCGCCGGCGGGGGTGCCGCCATCAACCAGTTGGCCCGCATTGCCGGCGCCACGCTCGACGTCATCCCGCTCGATCTCGATCATCCGACCGGCGATTTCACGATAGCGCCGGCGATGGACGAAAAGGCTTTCCTCGCCGCCGTCTCGACCGGCTACGACACGGTAACCAAGGATCTCGACCTTGTCTGCTTCGGCGAGATGGGCATCGGCAACACCACGCCGGCGGCCGCGATCTCGACGGCGCTTTTCGGCGGCGGCGCCGAAAAATGGACCGGGCGCGGCACCGGCGTCGACGACGCCGGCATGAAGCGCAAGGTCGTGGCCATCGAGGCGGGCCTCAAGCGTCACGCCGATTCGCTCTCCGACCCGCTGAAGATCGCTGCTGCCCTGGGCGGACGGGAACTGGCGGCCATCCTCGGCGCCACGCTCGCCGCGCGCAAGAACAACGTGCCGGTGCTGCTCGACGGCTTCGTCTGCACCGCAGCCGCAGCACCTCTGGCGAGGCTGCATCCGACCGGGCTGGCCCACACCATCGCCGCCCATGTCTCGGCCGAAGCCGGCCACCGCCGCCTGCTCGAGGCGCTCGGCCTACCGCCGCTGCTCGATCTCGGCATGCGGCTCGGCGAAGGCTCCGGCGCCTGCCTTGCCGTCAACATCGTTCGTTCGGCACTGGAATGCCACGCGAAGATGGCGAGCTTTGCCGAGGCCGGCGTTTCTGAAAAGTGAATGCTCACAAATGTCTTCAAGGGCCGCTGAGTTGAATATGGCCGCCATTACGGCGGCCACAATTCCCCAGAGCCGTCGCACAATAAAAAACCCCGCGCAGGCGGGGTTTGAAAGAGGTAATCGGAAATCAGAATTTGTAGCTAAGCCCAACGCGGACATCGTTGGTGTTCAGATCAAGCCTGGCAGCCTGTGTCGGGAAAGAGAACGGCGGAGATACCGATTCGCGGCCATAGTCGGAATAGCGGTATTCGACGCGCCCGATCAAATTGTCGGTCATGGCGTATTCAAGTCCAGCGCCTATCGTCCAGCCCGCCCTGGTGCCGCTGATCTCGCTTGAACCGCCCGGAAAATTGGATGCGCCGGAATATCTGGCGAATGCGACACCGCCAGTTACAAATGGCAAGAAACGATCGAACGCGTAGCCGGCGCGCAGGCGTGTCGATCCGAACCATTTCAAATCACTGCTTCCGGAGACACCAGGGAACCCAGGAAACGCATTGTTGTCCGACTTTGCGTCGGCGAAATTCACGTCCGCTTCAACGCCAACGACATAATTACCACCGAACTGGTAGTTATAACCGACGTATGCACCGCCAAAACCGCCGTTGGGATCGACGGACGTGCTAATGAAGGGCGGGCCTGCAGGGGACCCCGCGCCGTCGTAAGTTGAATTTCCCCAAACGTACCCGGCCTGCGCACCTACATAGATGCCAGACCAATCATAAGCCACAGGCTGGATCGGTTGGGGGGACAGGTCCGCCGCCAATGCGGGAGTAGCAATCGCAAGCGAAGAAAGCAGGGTAAACTTGAGCGCGCGCATCGGGCATTCCTGTGAGAAAATCGGTGCGTCTATTTTTAGCTCAGTTCTTTGACAAACTATGTAACCTTTCTGCCACAATTCGGATATTCCTTGATCAACCGTGGCGGCGGCGCTGTTGCGGTGGCTATCGGCGATCTCATCATTAGAAAATCGGCATATACGGACAGACCGGGCTTGCTATGCCAGCCAAGCTAAGACAGTATCCGATAGCCCAAGCAGCCGGTCGACTGGGCAGCGGGGCTTCCATCTAATCAAAGGAAAATTGGTGGGTGTGCACAGGATCGAACTGTGGACCCGCTGATTAAGAGTCAGCTGCTCTACCAACTGAGCTACACACCCACACCGCCGGAAAACTCAGCGTCGGCGGCGCATATAGCCGCCGCTTTCGGCTGTGTCTAGGCCCTGCCGGATCATTTCCCGACAAATCGACACGGCATGATCCCGAAAAGTGGATTCCGGTTTTTTCGAAAAAGATCATGCCTGCCAATAAAGCCCGCAGGTGTCACACGAATAGCTTGCCTTCAGCCACCTTGACCGCGTGGCCGCCAATGCGCGCGGAGGCCAGTTTCCCGCCATCGACATTGAGCTCGAGCCGGATGCGCGACGGCCGGCCCATTTCCAGCCCCTGCTCGATCCAGAGCTGCGAGATGCCGTCGGTCGGGGCGTCGAAATGCATGATAGCGCCGGCAAAGGCGGCCGCGGCCGAACCGGTCGCCGGGTCCTCATAGGAAGGCGTGCCGGGCACGATCATGCGCACGTGGAAGGCGCTGTCGTGATGGACCCGCTCGCGGCAATAGACATAGGGGCTGGCGAAGGCCCATTCGCTCTTGCGCGGCGCCAATTCCGACCAGGCTTGGTTGTCGAGCCGGATCTTGGCCGCCTCCTCCAGGCCGGCAACGGGAATCGTCACATAAGGCACGCCGGCCGACCAGAAGGCGACGCGGTGATTCTCGAAGCCGATCTCGTGCGGGGCAAGGCCGAGCGCGGCGCCGATCGCTTCCGGGTCAGCCTTGAGCTCCAGCGGTTCAGGCAGTTTCGCCAGGTCGAACTCGGCGAAGGTCGAGCCGTCATGCTTGCTCACCGCGCAACGCACCGGTCCGATATTCTCCTCCAGCACGAAGATGCCGGCGGCCTCCCCGGCGAGTTCGGCCAGCGCGATCGCCGAGCCGACCGTCGGATGCCCCGCGAAAGGCATCTCATAGTCCGGCGTGAAGATGCGTATGCGGTTGCGATGCTTCGGATTGTCGGGAGGCAGCACGAACACTGTCTCAGACAGATTGAATTCGCGCGCGACCGCCTGCATGCCGGCAATGTCGAGCCCATCGCTGTCCAGCACCACCGCGAGCGGATTTCCGGCCAGCCTTTCGGTGGTAAACACATCGTAAAGCAAGTAACTGCGCGCCATGGAGAAAACCTTTCGCCTCGCCCGAATTTCTGCCTCACTCCCAACATGAGGGAAATTTAATTTGAAATTCGAACCTTAAGGCCTGATTTGTGGACGGATAGGGACATCCATTTTCAGCATAGGGGTCCGGCGTGGACCAGCTTGTCAATCCGCCAAACGCGGAATCCGGTACTTCCATAGAGGCAGCGCTCGGGCTCGACCGCAAGGGAGTAAGCCGCAAGCGTCGCCGCTTCTGGTTCTACGCGCTGCTGACGATAGCGATCATCGCCGCCGGCATTGCCTTCTATCGATGGTATGCCGCAGCACCTCCCAGGATCGAATACACCACAGTGCCCGCGGCAATCGCCGACCTCACCGTCGCGGTATCGGCCACCGGCACGCTGCAGCCGCTGACCCAGGTCGATATCTCCAGCGAGCTTTCCGGCATCGTCCGCTCGGTCGCGGTCAATGAAAACCAGCAGGTCAAGAAGGGCGACGTGCTGGCGAGGCTCGACACCGCCAAGCTCGAAGTCCAGATCGAACGCGCCACCGCCTCCGCCAAGGCGGCGGCAGCAAGCGTCGAGAACGCCAAGGTTACCTTGCAGGAGAACGAGAACGCGGTTGTGCGCGCAAGCGCGCTGACCAAGCGCGGCATGGCGACGGACCAATCGCTCGAAGCGGCGACCGCGACGCGCGATCGTTCGAAGGCGGCGCTCGACAGCGCCGAAGCCAATTTCGCCATCGCCCGGGCAGATCTCAAGGCACAGCAGACCGATCTCGCCAAGAGCACCATCTATGCGCCGATCGACGGCATCGTGCTGACGCGCTCGGTCGATCCCGGCCAGACGGTCGCGTCCTCCCTGCAGGCGCCGGTGCTCTTCGTCATCGCCGCCGACCTTCGCAACATGGAATTGCAGGCCGCGGTCGACGAGGCCGATATCGGCCAGGTCAAGCCAGGCCAGCATGCCCGATTCACCGTCGACGCATTCGCGGACCGACCCTTCGACGCCGAGATCCGCGACATCTCCTATGCCTCGGTCACCACCGACGGCGTTGTCACCTACAATGCCCGCCTCGAAGTCGACAATGGCGAGCTTCTCTTGCGGCCCGGTATGACGGCCACGGTCTCGGTTGTGACCCGGCAGGCCAAGGGCGTGCTTACCGTTCCCTCTACCGCCTTCCGCTATCGCCCGATGCAACAGGCGACGCGCGGCTGGAGCCTTAGCGACCTCTTCACCGGCCGCATGGGCCGCCCCAACCGACAGCGCGACGCAACGAAGGCGCCGACCGACGGCTCGCGCACGCTCTATGTGCTGGAGAACGGCCGGCCGCGTCCGGTCAACGTCAGGATCGGCTCGACCGACGGCGAGCTGACCGAGATCACCTCCGGCCTCGACGAAGGCGCGCAAGTCATCACCGGCGCGCAGCAGCGGAGCTGACGAAATGTCGGCTCCCCTGCTCATCACCTTCGACAAGGTCTGGAAGAGCTATGGCGAGGGCGAGGCTCGCGTGCACGCGCTGGCCGGCGTCGATCTCGCCATCCGGCGCGGCGAATTCGTCGCCATCATGGGTCCTTCCGGCTCGGGCAAGTCGACGGCGATGAACATCATCGGCTGCCTCGATACGCCGACGACCGGAACCTACTGTTTCATGGGCGTCGATGCGGGTCGTCTGGATCGCAACCGCCGCGCGCTTTTGCGCAACCTCTATGTCGGCTTCGTCTTCCAGGGCTACAATCTGCTGCCGCGCACCACCGCCGCGGAAAATGTCGAGCTGCCGCTGATCTATCGCGGCGTTGCCGCGCGCGAGCGCCGCGATCTCGCCATGCAGGCGCTGGCCGAGGTCGGGCTGGTCGGGCGCGAGCACCACACGCCGGCCGAGCTTTCCGGCGGCCAGCAGCAGCGCGTGGCGATCGCCCGCGCCATCGTCACCAGACCGACGCTACTGGTCGCCGACGAGCCCACCGGCAATCTCGACACGGCGCGCACGCACGAGATCATGGAGCTGCTGACCAGGCTCAATGCCGAGCTCGGGCTCTCCATCGTCATGGTCACGCATGAGGCCGAGGTCGCGAACTATGCCGGCCGCACCGTCCGTTTCCTCGACGGCCATGTCGCCTCCGACACCTTAGCGGAGCAAGCGGCATGATCTGGGAGACCGTCCGCCTCTCGCTGCGCTCGATCCGCCGCAACGTATTGCGCTCGTTCCTGACGCTGCTTGGCATCGTCATCGGCGTCGCCGCCGTCATCGCCATGCTCACCATCGGCTCCGGCACGACGGAGAAGGTCAAGGCCGATATTTCCAAGCTCGGCAGCAACCTGCTCGTCGTCCGCGCCGGCCGGCCGGCAGGCCCCGGTGGACCGGGAGGGCTCGACCAGACGGTGCGGCCGCTGGCCGAAAAGGATGTCGCCGCGCTCGTCGCGCATCTGAGCGGCGCCCGCGCGATTTCGCCGGCCTCGCAAAAGCAGGTCCGCGTCATCTTCGGCACCGAAAGCCTGACCTCTGGCGTGACCGGCACCGACAGCGCCTATCTCGACGCCCGCGACTGGAAACTGGTGTCCGGACGATCTTTCAGCGATTCCGAAACGCGCGCGGGCGCCGGTGTGTGCCTGATCGGCGAAACCGTGCGCCAGCAATTCTTCGGCGCCGGCGATCCGGAGGGCGAGATCATCCGCGTCAACCGCACCTCCTGCAAGATCATCGGCCTGCTCGAGGCCAAGGGCTATACCGGCTTCGGCCAGGACCAGGACAATGTCGTGCTGATGCCGCTGCACGCCTATCAACGGCGCATCGCCGGCAACCGCGACATCGACAACATTTATGTCGCCGCCGACGACCGCACCCCGACCACCGAGCTGCAGCCGCGCGTCGAGGACATTTTGCGCGACACACGCCGTATCACGCCCGACCGCGATCCCGATTTCGCCATCCGCGACATGACCCAGATCGCCGATGCGATGACCAGCGCCACCACGACCATGACCGGCATGCTCGGCGCCGTCGCCGGCGTCAGCCTGCTGGTCGGCGGCATCGGCATCATGAATATCATGCTGGTCTCGGTCACCGAACGCACGCGCGAGATCGGCATCAGGCTGGCCATCGGCGCGCATGAAAAACACATCCTCATCCAGTTCCTGGTCGAGGCGACGGTGCTGTCGCTCTTTGGCGGCATCATCGGCATCCTGATCGGGCTTTCGCTGGCCGGCCTCGCCTCGATGACGCTGACGATACCCTTCGCGCCAAGCCCCGCCGTCATCCTGCTCGCCGTCGGCTTCTCGGCGCTGATCGGCATGGTGTTCGGCTTCTTCCCGGCGCTGCGCGGCGCAAGGCTCGACCCGATCGACGCGCTGAGGCATGAATAGTCAGAAAACAACGTTCCGCGCCTGTGCCCCCTGATCTTGCGGTGAGGCGGCGCTGAAAGAGCGGAGGGTGCTGCTAACGATCGCCGGCGAAATGCCACTCGACCAGCGGCTTCATGTGCGGCATCAAGCCGTCGGGCAGATCGTCGGCGCTACGGATGATCACCGGCCCTTCGATCTCGGGCTCGGCCTCGGCCGCGACGAAGGCGCTGATGCGCCGCGCCAGCTCGTCGGCTGGCTCAGCCACCCGGTAGCGGCGGAAGATCACCGTGCCGCTTGCCATCGATAGCGCGTGATAGCGCTGTCCGCGCTCGGCCGCAGAAAGATCGAGCCCGGTCTCCTCTCTCACTTCGCGGATCATGTTGAAGTCGACATCGACCAGCCCGTCGCGGAAATCGATCGGCTCGAAGGAACCGGCGGCGAAATAGACGCGGCCGGCATTGACCGTATGCGGCCCCATGCGGATCGCCACCAGCGCATTGTCGCCGGCGACCAGCACGGCATGCGCATAGGCGTGCTCGGCGCCGGAATTCTCGCGCCGCTTGCGCCACAGCATGAAGGTCGAATAGTTGACCGCATGGCAGCGGCCGACGAGGCGGCCGTCGCGGTAGGCAAGCTCGGCAAGCAGCACCACGGCGCCGTCGAACAATGCCGGGTTGGTGGCGATCTCCTGCCGCCAGTTCTCGGCGATGGCTGCCGCATTGCTCAGCGCGAAGGGATGCGGGCCGGGATCGAGGCGGACATCGACCGCATCGACCGGAAGGATGACGTTGCGTGGCAGGTCGAAACTCAACAGCGTCATGCCATGTCCAGTGTGATCGCCACCGGGCAATGGTCCGACGCTTTCGGCCTGTCCCAGCCCGCGCGCGGGAAACGTTCGACCTCCTGTCCGGGCGGAAAGATGGTGCGCCAAGGCTGGCCGTTGCGGATGATGTCGGGAACGGCGGTGGCGTTCTTCGCGGCCAGCGCCTTCGACAGCAGGATATAGTCGAGCTGGCAAAGGTGCCGCTCCTCCGGGCCGCGCGTATGGTAGAAGCTCCAGCGGTCCATCTCCGGACGCCGCTCGACAACATTCTCGCAAAAGCCGCCGGCGGTGAGCACATCGATCGAGGACCGGGCTTCGTCTATGACCTCGAAACGGTAGCCGTCGATGGCGTCGCCATCGATCTTCACGCGCTGCCGGTAATCGTTCATGTCGCCGCAGATAGCCCAGCGTTTGTCGGCGGCATGGTCCTTGCCGAAACGCTCCTCGACGATGCGGCGCACCGCTTGCGCTTCCGCGATGCGCAGCGGCATCGACGCCTGGCGGCCATCCAGCCCGTTGCGCGGCGGCCCCATCGATTTGAAATGCACCAGATAGAGCGTCAACGGCACGCCGCCGACCCTCAGGTCGATCTCCAGGCAGTCGCGGCGAAAGACACGCTCATTGGCGAGATAGCCGAGCGCGGCGAGCTCCGGCGTGAACAGGCCGAACTGTTCGAAGGTGACATAGGCATGGCTGGTCATGCGCACGAAGTCGATCGGCTGCCCTTGCGCGGTTTCGTTGCGCATCATCACCGCGACATCGATGCCGCGCGTATCGTTGCCGGCGGTGGTGTATTTCTGCCGATAGCCCTGGCCGATCATCTTGAACAGATAGCCATATTCGAAAGCCTTCAGCGCCTCGATGTTGTCGACCTCCTGCATGCAGATGATGTCGGCGCGGGTGGCTGCTATGGCGAGCGCCGTCAGCTGGCGCGTGTCGTCGGACTGGGCGATGGCACGAGCCTGCTCGAGAAACCGGTATTCGGCCTCGCTCTGGATATCGAACAGCGCCAGCGTGCGGTCTTCATTGAGCTGGTTGCGATAGCCCGAGAAATCGAACCTGCTCATCAGGTTCTCGACGTTGAAGGTGGCAAGCCGAAGCGACATGGCCGTGACCTTTGCCCGCAAGCGGGGACGAAAACAAGAGCCAGGCGCGGTACTCGTTATGGTTGATGGAACCTTTCCGTTCATCCTCCGTTCAGACGGAAAGTTCCAACAATGGGCCTCTTCCCGGGGTGTGCTGGGCGTGGGGCCTTTGCTCCTTGGAGAGTGAAATGAAACCGCTTTTCTCTTCCCTTCGATCCGGGCTCCTGGCCCTCGGTTTCGTTGCCGGCGTGACGGCACCGTCGGTGGCCGGCCCGATCCTGCAACCCGATCTGTCGACGGCAACCAGCACGGCGGCAACCATCATACCCATCCGCGACAGCTGGGCCGGCGGCAACGACCGGCGTGGGATGTATGACTGGCGCTGGCGGCGCGGTGGCGACTGGCGGAGCCGGGATTTCAGATGGCGCGGCGACGACTTCCGCTCTCGTCATTTCTCCCGCAATTGGGATGGCGGCGACTGGCGCTGGCGGCATCATCGCCATCATCGGCGCTTCGACAATGGTGACGCCGCCCTTCTGGGGCTTGGGCTAGGCCTGGGCCTGGGTAGCCTCGCCTACAACAACTACTACGATCCATATTATTACGACCCCTACCCGCGCTACGTTCAGCCGCGGCGCATCTACCGGACCGAGCGGCTTTCCAGGGCCCATGTCCAATGGTGCTACGACCGCTACCGGTCCTATCGGGCCTGGGACAACACGTTCCAGCCCAATTACGGCCCGCGCCGGCAGTGCATCTCGCCTTATATCTGAGCCCTTCGGCAGGAAGGATGAGACGGCGCCCTTCGCGGCGCCGTTTTATTTTGCCGGACCTGTGTTCGCCATCGGCCGATAACCCTAAATTCATCGGCGGCGGCTATTCATCCATGCCGTTGTCCCTCAATATGACGATTCGCGCGAACGGGGTGCGAGACGTGCACGCCATGGCCGAAAACGAACACAGAAACCAACACAGGCAACGCGTGCTCAAAGGCGCGGCGATCCTAACCGGCATCAACAACTCCGAGGTCAGATGCACGGTGCGCAACATGCATGCTAACGGCGCAGAGTTGAAAGTGCCGATCGATGCACGCGTGCCGGACGAATTCCTTCTCTATGTGCCGATCGACGGCATCGGCTACAGGGCGGTGGTCCGTTGGCGCCGCGAGGACCGCATCGGCGTCGAGTTCACCGGCACCGAGCCCAAGCCGCACTGGCACTACGGCTAGATCCCGGACCGACCAGCTTGCTTGGCAAAGAAAGGGCCGGCGGATCGCTCCGCCGGCCTTTGGGATGCAACGTTGAAATCGAAGATCAGTTCTTCGCCTTGTCGACCAGCTTGTTCTTGGCGATCGCCCGCGCGACCGCAGGGCGAAGCCCGGGGACGCGCAGGCAAAAAGATGTGGATCGCCTTAGTTCTTCGCCTTGTCGACCAGCTTGTTCTTGGCGATCACCCGTGCGACCGCAGGGCGAAGCCCGAGGACGCGCAGGCAAAAAGATGTGGATCGCCTTAGTTCTTCGCCTTGTCGACCAGCTTGTTCTTGGCGATCACCCGCGCGACCGCAGGGCGAAGCCCGAGGACGCGCAGGCAAAAAGACGTGGATCGCCTTAGTTCTTCGCCTTGTCGACCAGCTTGTTCTTGGCGATCCACGGCATCATCGCGCGCAGCTTGGCGCCGACTTCCTCGATCTGGTGGCTGTCGTTGCCACGGCGGATGCCCTTGAAGCGCGACAGGCCGGCGCGATATTCCTGCATCCATTCCGAGGTGAACTTGCCGGTCTGGATGTCCTTCAGGATGCGCTTCATCTCGGCCTTGGTTTCCGCGGTGATGATGCGCGGACCCGAGACATATTCGCCCCATTCGGCGGTGTTCGAGATCGAGTAGTTCATGTTGGCGATGCCGCCTTCGTAGATCAGGTCGACGATCAGCTTCACCTCGTGCAGGCACTCGAAATAGGCCATTTCCGGCGCGTAGCCGGCTTCCACCAGCGTCTCGAAACCAGCGCGGATCAACTCGACCAGACCGCCGCACAGCACCACCTGCTCGCCGAACAGGTCGGTCTCGCATTCCTCGCGGAAATTGGTTTCGATGATGCCCGAGCGGCCGCCGCCGACGCCGCAGGCGTAGGAGAGCGCGAGGTCGAGCGCGTTGCCCGAAGCGTCCTGGTTCACGGCCACCAGGCACGGCACGCCGCCGCCCTTCTGGTATTCGCCGCGCACCGTGTGGCCCGGGCCCTTCGGTGCGATCATGACGACGTCGACCGAAGCCTTCGGCTCGATCAGGCCGAAATGCACGTTGAGACCGTGCGCGAAGGCGATCGCGGCGCCGTCGCGGATGTTCGGCGCGATCTCGTTTTTGTAGATGTCGGCCTGCAATTCGTCGGGCGTCGCCATCATCATCAGGTCGGCCCATTTGGCAGCGTCGGCCACGCTCATCACCTTGAGCCCGTCGGCCTCGACCTTCTTGGCGGTCGCCGAGCCGGCCTTCAGGCCGATGGCGATTTCCTTGACGCCGGAATCCTTGAGGTTGAGCGCGTGCGCCCGGCCCTGGCTGCCATAGCCGATGATGGCGACCTTCTTGCCCTTGATGAGGTTCAGATCGGCGTCACGATCGTAATAGACACGCATTGTGGTCTTCCTTCCCGTTTGAAGATCAGAGGGCCTGCGGCCCGGTTTTTGCTCCGAAAAGAGCGAGAAACTGTTGCGTCGCGCGGCGGGCATCGCCGCCGATCGTCGCCCCAGTCAATTCCACCCGATCGCCGAGCAGCAGACGTATCTGCACGTCCCGGCCGACCAGGCCGAAAAAGGTCCGGAACGCCGTCTCGGCGTCCTCGAAATCGAGCAGTCCTGCCTGGCGTCCGGCTTCGAGCACAGGCTTCAGGCGCTTCGCCAAGGCAAAGCGGCCGTTCTGCAGCACGACGCCGCCGAGATCGTCCTTGCCCGAGCCGGCATGGCTGATCGCGACACGGTTGAGCGCGATCGAGGTGTCGCTGGAAATTACCTTGAGCCAGTCGGATGCGAAGCGTTCGAGGCTCGCGGTCAGCGAAGCAAGGTCGAGCCCTTCGCGATCGACCGGCGCCACTCGCACTTTGGATGCCTGCCACTGCACTGTCGCCGTCAGCAGCCCGTCGCGGTCGCCGAACCATTTGTAGAGCGTTTCCTTGGAGCAGCTTGCCCGCCGCGCCACCGCGGTCATCGTCAGGTTGTCGCCCTCCTCGACCAGCAGGCGAAGCGCCGCATCCAGAACGGCCTGCTGGCGCTCGGTGAGCGTCTCGCTGTTGTCGATGTCGGCGCCTGCCTGCAGCACGTTCTGTCCTGTTTTTCGGGTCGCTCGGATGCGTACCGTACGTTACGGTTCGGCTTATTGCGCATTCCGGTTTCGGATGCAAGGGGCGCGGCGAAAAATGACAGGCGGAAACAGCGAAAAGCTCGGCAGCTAATCGCTCGTCGGTGGATCGCGAAGCCGTCCGAGCAGGCTGGCCAATGTCTTCAGGTCCTGGGCCGGAAGCCTGTCGCCCATCAGTTGCGCGATCGAAGCGCCATAGACGGCCCAGATGCGGCGGCGCATGTCCCGACCGCTTGGCGTGATGCGCACGGTCTGGCCCCGGCCGTCATCGGAGACCGGCAGCTTTTCGACCAGGCCATTCGCTTCCAGCCGGGCCAGCAGCCTTGAAACGCCGTACTGTGCCAACAGAACGCGATCGATCAGCTCGAACGGCCGCAGCCCTCCCTCGCCCGCTTCCGCCAGCTCGTGCAGCACGTCATACCAACCTAGCGGCGGCAGCCCGCTGGCCTTCAGCGCGTCCTCGGTCTTTTCGACCAGTTGGCGCGAGACGCGCATGAGGCGCGCCCAGGCGGTGACGGCTTCGGGCGATGGGGATTTCTTCGTCATCGGCGCAGCCTAGCGGATAGATGCAAATGCATCAAGCTTGACGATCGATGCAAATGCATCTATATAGATGCAAACGCATCGATATGGAGTTCTCCGATGAAACATGAAATCTGCAAGATCGCCGATATCCCGCAAACCGGCAGCCTGATCGCGCCCTTCTTCGGCCGCGAGGTCCATGTCTGGCGCAGTGGCGAGCGCATCCGCGCCGCGGCCAATGCCTGCCTGCATTTCGGCGGGCCGCTGGAATGCAAGGACGGCTCACTTGTCTGCCAATGGCACGGCGCGAAATTCGACATGGCAAGCGGCGAGCGCCTGGAAGGCCCGGCGCCGAAGGGCTCCCGCCTGATGTTCCTGTCGACCCGCGTCGAAGACGGCGCGCTGAACTATGTCTGGGGGGAATGAGATGACCGCCAGGCTCACCCTCGTCAGCCATCACCTCTGCCCCTACGTCCAGCGCGCCGCGATCTCGCTTGCCGAGAAAGGCGTGCCGTTCGAACGGGTCGATGTCGACCTTGCCAACAAGCCCGACTGGTTCAAGGCGGTCTCGCCGCTCGGCAAGGTGCCGCTGCTGCGCGTCCGGCATGGCGACGCGCAGGAAGTCATTTTCGAATCCGCCGTCATCCTCGAATTTCTCGAGGAGACGGAGGCCAATCCCTTGCACCCTGCCGATCCGCTGCTCCGGGCCAAGCATCGCGCCTGGATCGAATTCGGCTCGGCGATCCTCAATGCCATCGGCCGCTTCTATTCCGCTGCCGACGAAGCCGCTTTCCTCCGTGAAAGCAGAGGCTTGTCCGGGATGTTCGCGCGTGTGGAGGCAGAACTTGCGGCAAGGCAAAGCGGTCCGTGGTTCGCCGGAGATCGTTTCTCGCTGGTCGACGCCGTCTACGGACCGGTCTTCCGCTATTTCGACACGTTCGACCGCATCGGCGACTTCGGCATTCTGGACGGCAAGCCGCTCGTCCAGGCATGGCGTGCGGCCTTGACCAAACGGAAATCGGTGAAGGAAGCCGTCGGTCTGGACTATCCGCAGCGGCTGCATGCCTTTCTGCGGGCAAAGGGGTCTTACCTGTCCGAGATCATCCGGCTGCAGGCCATTGCAACTCCGCAAGCCCGATCCGCCTGAACGGGTCGACTACCGTACCAGCAACCATGGCCGCAAGGAATTGCGGCCCTGGCGGAACTCTCGCCAGCGCCGCAACCATACGGTCGCGGACAAAGGGCAAGGCCGCGGAGTCCGACTGGTAGAATGGCGTCAGCGACCGCGACAGCGCCTGGAAGACGCGCACATGCCAACGGCGCGCACTTACATAGGTCGCCAGCGCTTCATCTATGCCGTTCGCGTGCGCCAGCGTATGGCTGAGCGCCGCGGCGTCAAGCAGCGCCATGTTCGCGCCTTGCCCGAGCTGCGGGCTGGTCGAATGCGCGGCATCGCCGATGACGGCAAGCCGCCGGCTGGCGGGCAGCGTCATCGTGTGGTGGCCATAGCGGGCGAGCGAGAGCTGCTCGAAACTGTCGATCTGGCTGGTGAAAGCCTCGCACTCTGGCCATACAGAGACCACCCTCGCTTTCCAGGCATCGAGTCCCTTCGCCTTTATCTGTTCGGCATCGGCCGGCTTGAGGCTCCAGAAGAAGGCCGCCATCTCTTGCGCGCCGGGCTCCGGCCGGCCGATCGGCAGCACGCCGACCATGACGCTCGCCTTGTCATAGCGCTGCAGCAGCGCGCTTCTGTCAAAGCCGTCCCGCCATCCAAGCGACGCCCAGAATGCGCCATAGGCGAGCGGCCGTGGCATGGCGTTATCGCCGAGATATGACCGCAGTTTCGAGTGCGCGCCGCTGGCATCGACAATGAGGTCGAACGGTCCTAGCCGCCTGCCGTTGCCGCAGACCAGCGTCGCGCGCTCGCCGACTTCCAGCGTTTCGACCTCGACATCGGTTTCGATAGCAATCGCTTCGCGCAAGGCGGCGCGGTAGAGCACCCCGAACAGCGCCGCCCGATGCACGGCGAGGCCGAAGCGGCGGCCGCGCCGCGCGTCATAGCGGACTTCGAGCACCGTGCGCCCGCTGCCGGCGTCAGTGCCGTGCAGCCGCTCGATGCGGCTGCCAAGTGAAAGGATCTCATCGAGCAGGCTGAGATCGGCGAGCACGGTCAGCCCGGTCGGCTGCAGGATGAGGCCTGAGCCGACAGGCCTCGGCGCGTCGAAACGCTCGAAAATGGTGACCTTGTGTCCGGCCCGCTTGAGGTAAAGCGATGCCGCCAGCCCGGCCGGACCAGCGCCGGCAATCGCGATCTCGTAAGACTTGCCCATCGTCCCCCAACCCGACCCTGCGGGGACAATCCCGCTTGGAACGCGCCGGATCAATCGGGCGCTTTGACGCTTGTGTCGAGCGATCAGCCCTGGGCGGTGTCGAAGGCGGCGCGCGCATCGCGCACCGCGTCATGATTGAGTTCGGCCCATTGAACGAGTTGTTGCAGAGGCAGGAACATCGAACGTCCAAGATCGGTCAGGCTGTATTCGACGCTCGGCGGCTTGGTCGGGAACACCTCGCGGTGCACGTAGCCGTCCCGCTGCAGATCATGGAGCGTCTGCGTCAGCATGCGCTGCGAGATGTCGGGAACCAGCCGGCGCAGCTCGCCAAAGCGATAGGGCTTCTCGGCCAGTGCCATCACCAGCAGCGAGCTCCATTTGCCGCTGATGCCCTGGATCACGTCGCGGACCGGACAATCGGCGAAATTGGCGCCGTTCGTCATAGCCTTGTAGACCTCGAGCTTGGCTTTCAGATTGAAGATCTTGCTGTCCATCGCGACACCCGCTGATCGAAACTAAAGCATCTCCCGAAAGTGGGAACCGGTTTCGGGATAAAGACATGCGTAAAACCAAAAACATAAAGCGAATGGAGCGAATCTGAAAGATCGCGACGCGCTTTAGGCCGGCCGGGGTGGTTCCCTGGCAGTGCCTACCTCCCGAAAAACTGCCTTCTTTACAGCCTGCGGTCAATTCCTATTTTAGCGCTGGTCTCTTTTTGAGACCATCAATCAGACCCGCCATTGGCATTTTCAAGGGATACCCGATGACCGAAACCCTTCTCGTAACCGGTGCTTCCGGCCATCTTGGCCGCGCCGTCATCAATCATCTGCTTGGCGAACGGAAAGTCGCGCCAGCCAATATCATCGCCACCACACGCAACCCGGAAAATCTCGCCGATCTGGCTGCGCGGGGCGTCGCTGTGAGAGCCGCCGACTTCGACGATAAGGCTTCGCTGGAAGCAGCGTTCACGGGCGCCGACCGGGTGCTTGTCATCTCGACGGGCGAGCTCGACCTGAAAAGCGACCGGCGCCTGAAACAACATCAGACAGCGGTGGCGGCGGCCAAGGCGGCCAAGGTCTCGCACCTGCTCTACACCTCGATGCCCAATCCGGAGCCCGGCTCGCCGGTGCTGTTTGCTGGCGACCATTACGGCACCGAAGAGGCGATCAAGGCGAGCGGCATCCCCTACACCATCTTCCGCAACGGCTGGTATCAGGAGAACCTGTTCAGGTCGCTGCCGCATGCCATTTCGTCGGGCAAGTGGTACAGTTCGGCCGCCGACGGGCGCATCGCTCACGGCGCGCGCGACGATATGGCGGCCGCCATCGCCGCCGGCCTCGCATCCGACTCCAAGGAAAGCCACATCTACACGCTGACCGGCCCGCAGGCCTATACCACGAATGAAATTGCGGCGCTGGTAAGCGAAGTGACCGGCAAGCCGCTGGAGGTCATCCAACTGCCGGACGAGGCGCTGACCGAAGGGGTGAAAGCGGCGGGCGTTCCCGAGGACTTCGCCCGCATCATCGTCTCCTTCGATGCCAACACCCGCGCCGGCCGCATAGGCGAGGTGACCGATGCGGTCGAGAAGCTCTCAGGCCGCAAGCCGCGCACGCTGAAACAGTTCCTCGAAGCGAACAAGGCCGCATTGCTCGGCTGAAGTCTGGCGCTCCTGGGAGGTCGTCCCCCCGGCGCGCTTCACTTCGATTTCTTGGGGATCCGAGCCGGATCAGGCTCTCAGCGGTCGCGACAAGCGCGCCTTTCCGAGATGCGGTGTCCAGCCGCGACCGGCACGGCGCAGCCTCTCAGATCGCGACCTGCGTGCCAATCTCCACCACGCGTCCGGTGGGAATCTGGAAATACTCGGTCGCGTCCGACGCCGTCTTCGCCAGGCCGATGAACAGCCGGTCCTGCCAGATCGGCATGCCGGAATTCGGCGAGGCTTTCAGCGAACGGCGCGACAGGAAGAACGACGTCGTCATGATGTCGAACTTCCAGCCCTGCTTGCGGCAGATGGCCAAGGCGCGCGGAATGTTCGGCTGCTCCATGTAGCCGAAGGTCAGCGTCACGCGCATGAAAAGCTCGTTGACCGTCTCCAGCTTCACGCGTTCGCTGTCCGGCACGACGGGCTGCGGCGCCGTCACCACCGACAGGATGACGTTCTTTTCGTGCAGCACCTTGTAGTGCTTCAGGCTGTGCATCAGCGCCGTGGGGGCGCTCAGCGGGTCGCTGGTCAGGAACACGGCGGTGCCCGAGACCAACTGCGGCTTCTTCTTCAACAGGTTTCCCGCCAGGAAATCGAGCGGGATCTCGTTACGGCGCGTCTTGTCGAACAAATAGCGGCTGCCGCGCACCCAAGTCCACATGCCGAGGATAATGGCGAAGGCGACCGCGAGAGAGGCCCAGCCCCCCTCGAACACCTTGACGATGTTGGAGGCGAAGAAGCCTATGTCGATCAGGGCGAACACCGCCGTCAGGCCGATTGCCGGCCAGATATTCCACTTCCAGATGCGTGTCATGACGATGAACAGCAGCGTCGTCGTCACCAGCATGTTGCCGGTGACGGAAATGCCGTAGGCCGAGGCGAGCCTACTGGATTCGCCGAAGCCAACCACCAGCAGCATCACCACCAGCGCCAGGAGCATGTTGACGCGCGGCATATAAACCTGGCCGGACTGCTTCTCCGACGTATGCAGGATTTCAAGCCGCGGCAGCATGTTGAGCTGCACCGCCTGTCTGGTCAGCGAATAGGCGCCTGAGATGACGGCCTGGCTGGCAATCACGGTCGCTGCGGTCGCAAGGACCACCATGGGGATGAGTGCCCAGCCCTCATTCATCTCGAAAAACGGGTGGCCGACCGTGCCCCCCTTGGCAAGCACATAGGCGCCCTGCCCGGCATAGTTCAAAAGCAGGCAGGGAAACACGATCGCAAGCCAGGCCAGCACGATCGGCTTGCGGCCGAAATGGCCGAGGTCGGCATAGAGCGCCTCGGCGCCGGTGACGGCCAGGAAGACGGCGCCGACCGTGACGAAGGACACGTCGGGCGAATTGATGAAGAAGGCCACGATGTAGTGCGGGCTTATGGCCCACAGGATTTCCGGGTCCGAGATGATGTGCTTCAGCCCGGAAACGCCGATGGCAAGGAACCATATGGCGGTGACCGGCCCGAACACCAGGCCCACACCGCCCGTGCCGAAACGCTGCACCGCAAACACGGCTGCGAGAATGAGCAATGTCAGCGGCACCACATAGGGCTGGAAGGCGGGTGTGACGACGTTCATGCCCTCGACCGCCGACAGCACCGAGATGGCTGGCGTGATGACGGCATCGCCGAAGAACAGCGACGCGCCGACGATGCCGATGCCGAGCACGATCGCCGAGCGTGTCGGAAAAGTGCCGCGCGCCAGCGCCATTAGCGACAGCACGCCGCCCTCGCCGCGGTTGTCGGCGCGCAGCACGAACATGATGTACTTCACCGTGACCGTGATGGTGAGCGACCAGATAATCAGCGACAGCACGCCGAGAATGTCGGCGCGGTTGGCCACGTCGCCGCCCGACGAGGCGTGCAGCGCCTCGCGGAAGGCGTAGATCGGGCTCGTGCCGATATCGCCATAGACGACGCCGAGCGCCCCCAGCATCAACACCTTGGCGCTGTGCTGTTCGATCTCTGGATGGCTCGATTGGTCGACGGGTTCTGCCTCAGCACCATTGGCAAGGGCCATGGACCATACTCCGATAAAACGCGCGGTGCTCTACGCTTGCTGCAGTGCAATATCAAGTGCCCTAGCGTGAGGGCTCCCATGCCGCCGACGCACGGCTTCACTGTGCACGGAGCGCGCCTGCATCGTCATCCGATAGAAACGGCCTCGTCAGATAGCGACCTGCGTGCCGATCTCGACCACGCGTCCGGTGGGAATCTGGAAATACTCCGTCGCATCCGCTGCCGTCCGCGCAAGGCCGATGAACAGGCGATCCTGCCAGACCGGCATGCCGGAATTGGGCGAGGCTTTCAGCGAACGGCGCGACAGGAAGAACGACGTCGTCATGATGTCGAACTTCCAGCCCTGCTTGCGGCAGATGGCCAAGGCGCGCGGAATGTTCGGCTGCTCCATGTAGCCGAAGGTCAGCGTCACGCGCATGAAAAGCTCGTTGACCGTCTCCAGCTTGACGCGCTCGCTGTCCGGCACGACTGGCTGCGGCGCCGTCACCACCGACAGGATGACATTCTTTTCGTGCAGCACCTTGTAGTGCTTCAGGCTGTGCATCAGCGCCGTGGGGGCGCTCAGCGGATCGCTGGTCAGGAACACGGCGGTGCCCGAAACGAGCTGCGGCTTCTTCTTCAGGAGATTTGCCGCCAGGAAGTCGAGCGGGATCTCGTTGCGACGCGTCTTGTCGAAGAGGTAGCGGGTTCCGCGGATCCAGGTCCACATGATCAGGCCCATGAGGCAGGCGACGGTGATCGACACCCAGCCCCCTTCGACGATCTTGACGACGTTGGCCGAGAAGAAGCCGAGATCGATGACGCCGAACAGCAATGCCAGCGCCAGTGCGGCCGCAACCTGCCATCTCCAGAGCCAGCGCATGACGACGAACAAAAGGATCGTTGTCATCAGCATCTCGCCGGTCACCGAAATGCCATAGGCCGAGGCGAGCGCGCTCGAGCTGCCGAAACCGACGACCAGAAGCATGACGCCGAGTGCCACCAGGAGATTGACCCTCGGCATATAGATCTGGCCGCTCTGCATCTCGGAAGTATGCTGCACCTCGATACGGGGCAGAAGGTTGAGCTGCACCGCCTGCCTTGTCAGCGAGAAGGCGCCGGAAATGACGGCCTGGCTGGCGATGACGGTGGCCGCGGTCGCCAGGCCCACCATCGGCATCAGCGCCCATTCGGGCAGCATCTGGAAGAACGGGTTGGTGGGCTTGCCGCCATGCGAGAGCACGAAGGCGCCCTGCCCGAAATAATTCAGGAGCAGGCAAGGGAAAACGATTGCGAACCAGGCCATCACGATCGGCTTGCGGCCGAAATGGCCGAGGTCGACATAGAGCGCCTCGGCGCCGGTGACGGCCAGGAACACAGCACCCACGGTGACGAAGGCGCCCGTCGGCGTGGTGGCGAGATAATAGATCGCGTAATATGGATTGATCGCCAGGAAGACGGACGGGTCGTCGACGATATGATAGACCCCAGCCGCTCCGATGGCCACGAACCATGTCGCCGTCACCGGTCCGAACACCGCCGCCACCTTGCCCGTGCCGAAGCGTTGCACGGCGAAAAGCACGGCCAGGATGACCAGCGTGATCGGGACCACATAGGCATCGAGCGCCGGGGTGACGACTTTCAGGCCCTCAACCGCCGAAAGCACCGAGATCGCCGGCGTGATGATCGAATCGCCGAAGAACAATGCCGCGCCGCAAAGGCCGATAACCAGGATGAAACGCGAGCCCGGGGGGTAGGCGCTGCGCGCCAGCGACATCAGCGACAGCGTGCCGCCTTCGCCCTTGTTGTCGGCCCTGAGCACGAAGGCGACATATTTGATCGTGACAATGATGGTGAGCGCCCAGACGATCAGTGACAGCACGCCGAGCACGTCATGGCGGGCGACCGAGCTCGACGAGGCATGCAGCGCCTCGCGGAAGGCGTAGATCGGGCTCGTGCCGATATCGCCGTAGACGACGCCCAGCGCGCCAAGCATGAGAACCTTGGTGCTGTGCTGCCGCTCGGTTTCGGCCTGGCCCGAGCGTTCGAGGGATTCCGTCTCGCTGGCGTTGGCTAGCACCATGAACCCCATTTCATCAGATTCGCCACGCTTCGAGGTCGCCGCAACGCGCGGGACGCACCGAAACTGCCGGAGTTACGCAAGGCGCCCTACCATCCGCAGGCCTTCAAGAACCGCCCGACAGTGCCGGCCATGCCATACTCCAGCGCATCCGCTGTCAACCCATGTCCGATCGATACTTCGGCTAATGCCGGAATGCGTTTGGCCAGCGGCGGCAGGTTCTTCACGGTCAGATCGTGGCCGGCATTGACACCGAGCCCGGCCGCGAACGCCGCATCAGCGGTTTTTCCCAACCTTTCCAGTTCTTTCGCCGCCTTTGCGGAATCAGAATGGTAACCTCCATATGGCCCGGTATAGAGCTCGATGCGGTCGGCGCCGGTGTCGCGAGCCGCACTGACTGCGTCCGGATCCGCGTCGGAAAACAAAGACACGCGAAACCCGCCCTTCTTCAACCGCTTGACGATCGGAGTGAGGAACGCCGCCTGGGCGACGAAGTTCCAGCCATGGTCAGAAGTCGCCTGCGCAGGGTCGTCCGGCACCAGCGTCACTTGCTCGGGCTGGTTCTTTTCGACAAGCGCCAGGAAATCCTCGGTCGGATAGCCCTCGATGTTGAACTCCGCGCCCGGAAACTCATCATCGATCAGCGCCCTGATCTCCGGCAGGTCGGAATGCCTGGTGTGCCGCTCGTCAGGGCGCGGATGCACCGTCAGCCCGTGCGCGCCGGCGGCAAGCGCTATGCGGCCAAGTCCGGTCACGCTCGGCCATGGCAGGTCGCGACGGTTGCGCAGCATGGCGACGGCGTTGAGATTGACCGAAAGCTTGGCGGGCATGAGCTGGGGTCCAGTGGATCGGCGCGCATCTATAGCGCCTTTGACGGGAACAGATAGAGGGTTTCGCGTGTTCCAGGGGATAGATGGAGGCTAAGATAAGGATTTGCCAGTGAATTTCCTCGAAGCCGTGCCGGCGATCCGCCGCATCGAGACCAATCGCGATGCGCTTTTCGCCATCGACGTCGTCGGCGATGTCTCGCCGGCCGATGCGGAAAACCTGTTCGGCCTGCTGGAGGCCGCCTACGCGCTGCATCCCAGGATCGACGTGCTGGTGAGGTTGACCGACGAGGAAAGCGTCGACTGGGCCAATATCAAGCAAGACACGCTCAAGCAGGGCGTGGCCGACGCGATGCAACATGTCGTGCGCTGCGCGGCCATCGGCGAGCCGAGCTGGGCCCCCCTCGTCGCCGGCCTTTTCCCCAAGACGCTGCCTTTCGAATTCAGGCGCTTTGGCGTCGACGACGAGGAAGCCGCCTGGCAATGGCTTGGCGCAAGACCAACGGACTAGGGTTGTTGAGATTCAGGTCAGGCCGAGCCGGAGTCGAAGACGGGCGCGAAGCGACCAAACTGGATGGTTTCCGGGAACCGGCCTACGCCGGCCGTAGCCTTCATAGAGCGGAGACGCTTATGAGAGCTTCGGCCGGCGAAGGCCGGAGCGGAGCGTGCTTGACGTATGTGAGCACCGGAAGCGCAGGAAGCCGCCATTTGCAGGCCGGCCTCACCTGAATCCCAACAACCCTAGCGCACGACCGTCAGCCGCTCGGCGGCGCGGGTGATGGCGGTGTAGAGCCAGCGCTGCCTGGTCTCCTTGAACGCCCAGCTCTCGTCGAACAGCACCACGTCGTTCCACTGCGAGCCCTGCGCCTTGTGCACGGTCAGCGCATAGCCGTAATCGAAATCGTCGAAGCGCTTCTTCTGCTGCCAGGGGATCTCGGCATCCGGATCCTCGAATGCCGCCTTGAGCAGCTTGATCTTGGCGACGCCGCGGTCGGGGTCGTCCTCTTCCGGCGAGACCAAAAGGTTGATGCCGGGCTTCACCGTCTCGCGCGACGAGGTCATCACCTTCCACAGCGAACCGTTGAGCAGCCCCTTGGCCGGGTCGTTGCGCAGGCAGACCAGCTTGTCGCCGGCTTGCGGGAAGTCGGCGTTGAACCCCTTCAGCTCGCGCAGCCTTTGATTGTAGCGCCGGCGCGTGCGGTTGGTGCCGACCAGCACCTGATCGGCCTTGAGAACCAGCTCCTGGTTGACTGCTTCCCTGCCGATCACCTGCGCCGTGCCGTAGTCGCCATGCATGAATTCGCGGCCCTCGCGCACGTCGAGCGCCAGCCGGATGATCGGATTGTCGCGCGCCTGGCGATGGATCTCGGTCAACAGAACGTCCGGCTCATGCTCGGTGAAGAAGCCGCCGCCCGAGATCGGCGGCAGCTGCGCCGGGTCGCCGAGCACCAGGATCGGCGTGCCGAAACTTTGCAGGTCGCGACCGAGCTGCTCGTCGACCATCGAGCATTCGTCGATGACGACAAGCTTGGCGCGCGAAATCGGGCTTTGCCGGTTGAGCGAGAAGGTCGGCGACATCGAGGTCTTGCCGGTCACCTCGTCCTCAACCGATTCCTCGCCCTTCGGCCTATAGATCAGCGAATGGATGGTGCGGGCGTTGGTCGCCCCCTTCGAGCGCAGCACCTGCGCCGCCTTGCCGGTGAAGGCGGCGAACTGCACCTGGCCGTCGACATGCTCGGCGAAATAGCGCGCCAGCGTCGTCTTGCCGGTGCCGGCATAGCCGAACAGCCGAAAGACCTGCGGCCGGCCCTCCTTGAGCCAGCGCCCGACCGCTTTCAGAGCCTCATCCTGCTGGGGAGAAAATTCCATCAGTGCGACAGACCGGATTCGCTGACGAAAGACAAGATTGGCCGCCATATCGACCGTTGTCGGCTGCGGGCGCAAACGCCTCCGACAACTCAGGCTATCAGCCACAAATAGGAACGTAAAGAGAACAAAAAGCCAATGCCGTGGGCGCAACCCAGTCCAGCGAGTGCAAGTCAGCCGTAGGCAGCCACTGCCGGGGGCGGGGGTGGATCACGGTCAGCCGTCGGAACGGGCGCGTAGTGGTCGAACTGCATCGTGTAGGTCGCATGGTCCCGGCTCATCGAGCGCAGGTTGTCGAAGTACTTGAACATGGTGGCCAGCGGCACCATCGCGTTGACGACGATGGCCTCGCCGCGGCCTATCCGACTCTTGACCAGACCGCGGCGGCCGTGCAGGTCGCCGATAATGCTGATGACGTAGATTTCCGGCGTCACCACCTCGATCTTCATGATCGGTTCGAGCAATTGTACACCAAGCTTGGGTGCGGCTTCACGGAAACAGGCGCGGCCGGCGATCTCGAATGCGAGCGCCGAAGAGTCGGTATGATGGTAGGCGCCGTCCATCAGTGTCGCCTTTACGCCGATCATCGGGAAGCCCGCAAACGGGCCGGACGTCATGACGCTGCCGATGCCCTTCTCGACACCCGGGATGTATTCCTTCGGAACCGCGCCACCGACGATCTTCGATTCGAACTCGAACTCGATGCCTTCCGGGTTTGGTTCGAACAATATCTTGACGCGAGCAAACTGACCCGTACCGCCAGTCTGCTTCTTGTGCGTGTAGTCCTGCTCCTGCTTGCGGGTGATCGTCTCGCGATAAGCCACCTGCGGCGCGCCGACATTGACCTGGACCTTGAACTCGCGGCGGATGCGATCGACGATGATGTCGAGGTGAAGCTCGCCTGTGACGAAAATTATGGTCTGGCCACTTTCCGCGTCGGTCTTGACGCGGAAGGACGGATCCTCATCGGCCAGTGTCGACAGGGCGACACGTAACTTCTCCTCATCGGCTCTCGACTTCGCCTCGATCGCGATTTGCAGCAAAGGCCATGGGGCGCCGGATATTTTCATCATGATTGCATGGTCGCAGGCAGCCTTAATATTTGCAACCGAGTGCCCATACGAACCCGAACTGGGGTAACGGAAATATAAACTGACCTTTTTGGTCCGGCAGCAAATAGTTTGCCGTCAGGACCCTGGATCGTTCTCCAGCAGGATCGGCTTGCCGTGTGGCGTCGCATGCGCGGCGCGTTCCCAGGCGGCGGCGAGTTCATCCACCTCGCCCTTGCGGGCGACACCCTTCCTGGATAAAAGCTTCTCCAGCGCCGCCAGCCAATGCTCGTAATAATCGTGACCGTCCGTTGCCGCGCCTGGCTGCTTCACCTCGGCGGATAAGGCCTCCGCCCATTCGCTCCACGAAAACAGGCCCTTGCCGTGCAGCGCAACGGTCAGGGCGAAGGCTTCGGCCTGCCACGGCTCGGCAAAGATCGGCTCGCCGAAACCAGCCGGCAACGCACCTTCATGCCGGCTCAAGATAGCTCTCCCAGGCGTCGATCGAGACGCTGAGCGTCGGATCGGCGCCCTCGCCCCAGATCTCGGCCCCGTCGAACACCACGGTGTAGACCCATTGCGGGTTCTCGCCCTTGCCGTGCGCATTGCTGTCGGGGAAGACGAAGCCGTCGCGCACCGCCTCGATCCTGCCGTTCTTGCCGCGCGCATAACGCGGCAGGCGCGTATGGCCGGTCGGGTTGAAATTCTTCGTCCGCACGCGATCGCCCGCGCGGAAACGCGCCGGCGCGGCGACCGGCCGGTTGCACGGCCCGCCCTTAGCGAGCACTGCGGGTACATCCGACGCCTTCAGCACTCTTTTCGGCACCGTGGCCGCATCCACGGCCTTGCCGGCGGCAAGGTCGCGCTCGGTGATGAAGCCGTGGCGTTTCAGGAGCGTTTCCAGCGCCTTGATCCAGATCTGGTAGTAGCTCGATGAGTAATAGTCGGCGGGATGCAGCGATTCCCGCGCATGCCGGCTCTCGTCGATATTCCAGGCGCCCATGCCGCCGGCGGTGAGCGTCACGCCCAGCGCCCGCCGCTCCCACGCCGCGTGGAAATAGGGCTCGTCCTTCTCGGGCGCGACCGGCCCGAAACCCATTTGACCGCCGAGATCCTGCGGTCCGTTCATGCCGGTTCCCCTTCCGGCTCTTTGGCAAGCGCGGTGCCGATCATCGCATCGCGGCTGACCAGTCCGGCGAGCTGCTCTTCGCTCCAACCCTCGGTCCCCTTGGGACGCATCGGCACCACCAGGTAGCGAAGCTCTGCCGTCGAATCCCAGACGCGGATTTTCTTCTCCGCCGGCAGTATCAGTCCGAACTCCTCCAGCACCCCGCGCGGATCGATGACCGCCCGCGAGCGGTAAGGCGGCGCCTTGTACCAGACCGGCGGCAGGCCGAGCACCGACCACGGATAGCAGGAGCAGAGCGTGCAGACGACAAGATTGTGCGTCTCCTCGGTGTTGAACACGGCCTGGATGTGCTCGCCCTGCCGGCCGGTGTAGCCCAGCGACGCGATCGCCGCGGTCGCGTCGCGCTTGAGCCATCCGGCATAGTCAGGATCGTTCCAGGCCTTCGCCACCACCCGCGCGCCGTTGCGCGGGCCGATCTTCGTTTCATAGGTGTCGACGATGACGTCGATGGCCGCAGGGTCGATCAGGCCCTTTTGGGTCAGGATCGTCTCCAGCGCGCGCACGCGCGCCGCGAACGGATCGAGCTCGTTGTCGTGGTCATGATCATGGGACATGGTCACAGACTAGGATCGGCTGCGGCCGGCCGCAAGCGCCACGGCTTGGGCCAGTCGGAGCGATCTACTCGGCTGCCGTCTTCTGCGGCTCGGGTTCGCCGTCGAACAGCGAGGCTTGCTCGCCGCTTTCCACCACATGCAGCGCCGGCCGGCTCTTCTTCGACGAGAAGCTGAGCAGCCAGCCCGAGAAATTCTCGAAATAGACGTAGATCACCGGCGTGACGAACAGCGTCAGCGCCTGCGAGGCGAGCAGGCCGCCGACCACGGCAACGCCGAGCGGCTGGCGCAATTCGGCGCTGGCGCCGGTGCCGAGCGCTATCGGGAACGTGCCCATCAACGCCGCAAGCGTCGTCATCATGATCGGCCGGAAGCGCATCAGGCAGGCTTTGTGGATGGAGTCCCTCGCCGACATGCCCTGCCGCCTGAGCTCCAGCGCGACGTCGACCATCATGATGCCGTTCTTCTTGACGATGCCGATCAGCATCAGGATGCCGATCACCGCGATCACCGACAGATCCATGCCGGCGAAGCGCAGCGCCACCACGGCGCCCAGCACCGCCGACGGCAGGCCGGTGAGGATGGTGAGCGGGTGGATGAAGCTCTCATAGAGCATGCCAAGCACGATATAGATCGTCAGGATCGCGCCGCCGATCAGCAGCCCCTGATTGGCAAGCGAATCCTGGAAGGTCTTGGCCGTGCCGGCAAAGCTCGTCGAGATCTCCTTCGGCATGCCGATCTGTTCCTTGAGCTGGTCGATGCGGGTCACCGTGTCGCCGAGCGATACGCCTTGCGGCAGGTTGTAGGAGATCGTCACCGCCGGAAGCTGACCGAGCTGATTGATCGTCAGCGCGCCGGCCGTGCGGTCGACATGGGCGAAGGCGCCGAGAGGCACCAGGCTGCCGCTCGCCGTCCGCATCTGGATGGCGAGCATCCGCTCGGGCGACCATTCGATCTTGGGATCAAGCTCGGTGATGACCTCATAGCTGTCGGCCGAACCGAAGATCGTCGAAACCTGGTCGGTGCCGAAGCCGCCATAGAGGGCGGAACGCAGCGTGTCGGTGTCGATGCCGAGTTGGGCGGCCTTGTCGCGGTCGATTACCAGCGAGGCCTGCAATGCGTTGTTTTGCAGGTCGCTGGTGACGTCGGTGAATTTCGTATGGTCCGCGGCCATCGCGTCGTTCAGCTTCTGCGCCCAGATGTCGGTCTGGCCGGTGTCGAGCCCCTGCACCACGAGCTGATAGGCGCTGGCCGACGACCGCGAGCCGAGCCGCAGGTTCTGCACGGGCTGCATATAGGTCTCGATGCCCGCCACGCCGGCCAGCTGGCGTCTCAGATCCGAAAGCACCTTCTCGATATTGGGCCGCTGATCCTTGCCCTTGAGCTGGACGAAGAGCTGGCCCTGGTTGAGCGCGTTGTTGCCGCTGCCCGCCGACCAGGCCACATGGTCGACATAGGGCGACTTCGAAAACACGCTGGCCACCTGCCCTTGCAGCTTCGCCATGGCGTCGAACGAGATGTCCTGGCGCGCGATCGTGGTCACCGATATCTGGCCGATATCCTCCTGCGGAAAGAAGCCCTTCGGGGAGACCTGGATCACCCACACCGACGCCGCGGCGGTCGCGATGAAGACGAGGAACACCAGGAAAGTGTTTCGCAGGCAGAAGCCCAAGATCCGGTCATAGCCGCGCGTGATGAGGTCCGGCTTATGACCGGGGGCGTGCTTTTCGCGATCGGCCTTGGTCACCGACAACAGACGCGAGCAGAGCATCGGCGTCAGCGTCAGCGACACGAACATCGAGGCCAGGATGGCGACGGTCACCACGACGGCGAATTCGTTGAAGATGCGGCCGATGACGCCGCCCATCAGAAGCACCGGAATGAACACCGCCACCAGCGAAATCGAGATCGAGATGATGGTAAAGCCGATTTCGCGCGCCCCCTTCAACGAAGCGTCGAAGGCGGACAGCCCGTCCTCTTCCATATGGCGGAAGATGTTTTCCAGCATGACGATGGCGTCGTCGACGACAAGGCCGACGGCCAAAGTCAATCCCATCAGCGAGATGTTGTCGATCGAGAAGCCGAACAGGAACATAGCGCCAAGCGTGGCGATCAGCGAGATCGGCACCGCCACCGCCGGGATGATCGTCGCCGTCACTCGCCGCAGGAATACGAAGATCACCAGCACCACCAACGCGATGGTCAAGAGCAGCGTGAACTGAACGTCGTCGACGGCCTGGCGGATCGATGTCGAGCGGTCGTTGAGCAGCTTGATCTGGGCGGCGCCTGGCATCTGGTCCTGGAAGGACGGCAGCATCGCCTTGACCTTGTCGACGACGTCGACGGTATTGGCGTCGGGCTGGCGCTGCACGGCCATGATGATCGCGCGCGTGCCGTCATACCAGCTCGCCGTCGTCGTGGTCTGCACGGAATCGACGACGCGCGTCACGTCGCCCAGCCGCACCGGGCGGCCGTTCTTGGTGGCGATGATGAGGTTGGAGAAGGCTGCGGCGTCGGTAAGCTGCGTGTTGGCAGTGATCGTCAGCTGCTGCTTGTTGTTCTGCAGCACGCCGAGCGGAGTGTTGCTGTTGGCCGAGGTGATGGCGGCCTGCAGCTGATCGATCGAGATGCCGCGCGCGGCCAGCGCGGTCGGATCGATCTGGATGCGCACGGCGTATTTCTGCTGGCCGAAGATCGAGACCTGGGCCACGCCGTCGATGGTCGACAGCGACGGTGACATGACGTTTTCCGCGAAGGCGTCGAGGTCGGTCAGCGGGACCGTGTCGCTGACCAGCGACATCAGGAGGATCGGCGCGTCGGCCGGATTGACCTTGCGATAGCTTGGCGGCGAGGTCATTTCCGGCGGCAGCGATCTTTGCGTGCGCGCGATCGCCGCCTGGACGTCCGCGGCCGCGGCATCGATGTCGCGGTTGAGCACGAACTGGATGGCGATCGAGGTCTGGCCGAGCGAATTGGTGGTCGAGATCGAATCGATGCCGGCGATCGTCGCGAATTGCTTGATCAGCGGCGTCGCCACCGATGTCGCCATCGTCTCCGGCGAAGCACCGGGAAGGCTGGCCGAAACGTTGACCACCGGGAATTCGGCGCTGGGCAGCGCCGCCACCGGCAGGAACTTGTAGGCAAAAATACCGCCCAGAATGAGGGCGAACGACATCAGAAGGGTGGCGACAGGCTTGCGGATGCAGAATTCGGAGATCATTGGCTCGCCCCGCCGGCCTTGTCGGCCTCCGCGACCTTGGGCGATGCCTGTTCACCGGATCCCGCGGCGGCTTTGCCTTCATGCACCGCCGCGCCGTTTTTCAACCGTGTCTGGCCTTCGACGACGACCTTCTCGCCGCTCTTGAGCCCGTCGCTGATGGCGCTGTTTTGGCCTTCCGTCAGCGCCACCTGCACCGGCCGCATCTCGACGGTGTTGTCCGGCTTGACGACATAGACGAACGGCCCCTTCTGGCTGGGCTGCACCGCGACCGTCGGAACGGAGGTCATCTGCGGCATCATGCCGGCCTCGAGCACCACGTTCACATATTGCCCAGGCCACAGCGAAAGATCCGGATTCGGTATGCTCGCCCGCGTGGCGATGGTGCCGGAGGCCGTATCGACGCTGGAATCGACGAAATCGAGTGTGCCCTTGCCGATCGGCGTGGGATCACCGGTCTTGGTCAGCGTCACGTCGCCTTGCTGTGGATCGGAGAGCGCCTTGTGCAACAGGGCAAGGTTGCTCTCGGGCAGCGTGAAGTTCACCTGCAGCGGATCCATCTGCGTGATGGTGACCAGCGGCGTCGAGCTGCTCGAGTTGCCGTTGCTGGTGGTGACGAGATCGCCGACCGACACGTTGACCGCGCCGAGCCGGCCCGAGATCGGCGCCGTAATCGTTGCATAGCTCAACTGCACGGTGTCGGCATCTATGGTCGCCTTGTCGGCGTCGATGGTGGCGGCAGCGGCCTTCTGCGCCGCCAGCGCCTGATCGTAGGTCTGCTGCGTGCCGGCCTGCTTGGCGACGAGGTCCTTGGCGCGCTGCAGATCGGCCTGGGCGCTTACCAGCATCGCCTGGTCCTTGGCGAGCTGCGCCTGATCCTTGGCGAGCTGCGCCTTCAGCGCGCGGTCATCGAGCGAAATGAGCAGATCGCCGGCCTTGACCATCTGCCCGTCCCTGACCGCGATCGACACGATCTGGCTGGAAACACGGGCATTGATATTGACCACCTCCGGTGACGAGACGAAGCCGATGGCATAGCGGCGGATCGGAAAATCGGCTGTCGTCGCGGTGGCGGAGACGATCGAGGCCGAACGCGGACCACCGCCTTTCGCATTGTCGCCTTTCGCATTGTCCGGGGCACCGGCCGCCTTATCGCCGCTCGCCGTCTTGTCCGTGGCGGCCACGCTGGCCTGCTTGCCCGAAATCAGCTGCTGGACCTTGGCCGACGTCGTGGGCGAAAGATAGAGCCCGGCGCCCGCCAGACCGGCGACCGCAACAACTGCAAAGGCGATTTTTCCGCGCATCGACAATAAGCCTTCTACCCGACACGCCGATCCCGGTGGTCCATTCTAGCTCGCTTCACGGCCTCGTGCCGCGATTTTCGTGGAGTAGATAGGACAAGGCTTTGGCCGAAAAGGGCCAAAACGGGGCATTACGAAGATTTAATGTGCACTGCACAATGGCTAGGCAGCCGGCAAACGAACCCAACTAACGCCTCTGCGACCAGTCCGAAAACTGTCAGATGTGTTGAGATTCAGGTCAGGCCGAGTCGAAAACGATAGTTTTCGAGAACCGGAGCGGAGCGTACTTTTCCTACGTGAGCACCGGAAGCGCAGAAAGCCAGCGTTTGCAGGCCGGCCTCACCTGAATATCGGCATATCTAACGGAGCATCGGCCATAGCGTCGCCGCCAGCAGCACGCCCATCGCGATGTTGAACCATTTCAGCCGCACCGGATCCGACAGGAAGCCGCGCAGCGCCGTGCCGAAGCCGGCCCATACCGAAACGCTGGGCAGGTTGACGATGGTGAAGGCGATCGAGATGAGCGCCACCGAGACGAACGGGTGATCGGCATTGGTGTAGACGGCCATCGCGGTGATCGCCATCACCCATGCCTTGGGATTGACCCACTGGAATGCGGCGGCGTCGATGAAGCGCATCGGCCGGCCCTGCGCCCCTTTTCCGTCGCTTATCGAGCGCGACATGGCGATCTTCCAGGCGAGGTAGAGCAGGTAGGCGGCGCCGGCGATCTTCAGCGCCGTATGCAGCGCCGGCACCGCCGTCAGCACCGCGCCGAGCCCGAAGCCGACGGCCAGCAACAGGACCAGGAAGCCGATGCTGATGCCCAGCATATGCGGAACCGTCCTGGCGATGCCGAAATTGACGCCGGAAGCGAGCAGCATGAGGTTGTTCGGCCCCGGCGTGATCGAAGTCACGAAGGCATAGACCAACAGGGCAAGGAATGCGTCGAGCGACATGTTATCCTCCCGGATATGTCAGCCTTACTGTCCTTTTAGCAAATGCGCAAAAGCCAGAAACGGGCAACCGCCGGGCCAAAGTTTTGAAACAGGACGGTCGTCCTGTTCACATTCCCTGCGGACCGCGGTTCATCGCGGCGACGCCGGTGCGGCAGATCTCGACCAGGCCGAGTGGCTTCATGATGGCGATGAACTGGTCGAGCTTGGAGCCCTTGCCGGTGATCTCGAAGATGAAATGCTCGGTGTTGGCGTCGATGACCGAGGCGCGGAAAGCATCCGCGAGCCTCAGCGCCTCGACCCGGGCGTCGCCGGTGCCGGCGACCTTCACCAACGCGAGCTCGCGTTCCAGCGGCCGCTCCTGCCCAAGCTCATGCGAGCGCACGGTCAGGTCGACCACCCGGTGCACCGGCACGATGCGCTCGAGCTGATGCTTGATCTGCTCCATCACATGCGGCGTGCCGCGCGTCACGATGGTGATGCGCGACAGATGTTTCTCATGCTCGGTCTCGGAAACGGTAAGGCTTTCGATGTTGTAGCCACGACCGGAAAACAGGCCGATGACGCGGGCAAGCACGCCCGGCTCGTTGTCGACCAGCACTGAAAGCGTGTGCGTTTCCGGCTTTTCGGTTTCCTTGGCGATAAAATAGGCGGAGCCGGTCGGTTGAAGGTGCTGTGCGTTCATAAGGTGAATCTCGATTTCAAACTTTTGAGCTAATTCTCTGTTTGCGCACGGCTTTCTCGCGACAGCCCCGCCTTGATGGCCGCCTACACCAATTCCCTGCCCTTGGCGTCGATGGCGTTGGCCACCGCCTCGTCGGTCGCCTCGTCAGGTAGCAGCATCTCGTTATGCGCCTTGCCCGACGGGATCATCGGGAAGCAGTTGGCCAAGGTCGCCACGCGGCAGTCGAACAGCACCGGCTTCTTCACCGTGATCATCTCGCGGATCGCGTCGTCGAGCTCGTCCGGCTTGTCGCAGCGAATGCCGTGACCGCCATAGGCTTCCGCCAGCTTGACGAAATCCGGCATCGCCTCGGTGTAGGAATGCGACAGCCGGTTGCCGTGCAGCAGCTGCTGCCATTGGCGCACCATGCCCATATACTGGTTGTTGAGGATGAATATCTTGATCGGCGCCTCGTATTGCACCGCCGAGCTCATCTCCTGCATGGTCATCTGCACCGAAGCGTCGCCGGCAATGTCGATGACCAGCGCGTCGGGATGCGCGATCTGCACGCCGAGCGCGGCCGGCAGGCCATAGCCCATGGTGCCGAGGCCGCCCGACGTCATCCAGCGGTTCGGCTTGTCGAAATGATAGTGCTGCGCCGCCCACATCTGGTGCTGGCCGACCTCGGTGGTGATGTAGGTGTCCTTATCTTTGGTCAGTTCGTAGAGCCGCTGGATCGCGTATTGCGGCATGATGACGTCGTTGTTCATCTTGTAGGCGAGCGAATCCCGCGCCCGCCATTTCGCGATCTGCTCCCACCAGGGATAGAGCGCCTTCTTGTCGACCTTGGCGGTCGCCCGCCACAGCCGCACCATATCTTCGAGCACCCTGCCGACATCGCCGATGATCGGCACCTCTGTATGAACGTTTTTATTGATCGACGATGGGTCGATATCGATGTGGATCTTCTTCGAGTTCGGCGAGAAGGCGTTGAGCCGGCCGGTGATGCGGTCGTCGAAGCGCGCGCCGATGCAGACCATCACGTCGCAATCATGCATGGCCATATTGGCTTCGTAGGTACCGTGCATGCCGAGCATGCCGACCCAGTTCTTGCCGGAGGCCGGATAGGCGCCGAGGCCCATCAGCGTCGAGGTGATCGGAAAACCGGTGAGATCGACCAGCTCGCGCAGCAGATGGCTGGCTTCCGGACCGGAATTGATGACGCCGCCGCCCGAATAGATGATCGGCCTCTTCGCGCCGGCCATCAGCTCGACCGCGGCCTTCACCTTTTCCAGGTCACCCTGGACCTTCGGCTGATAGCTGGTGCGCGGCGCCGTTTGCGGCGGCACGTAGGTGCCCTTGGCGAACTGCACGTCCTTCGGAATATCGACCACGACCGGGCCGGGTCGGCCGGTCGTCGCGACATGGAACGCCTCATGGATGGTGGCGGCGAGCTCGTTGACGTCCTTCACCAGCCAGTTGTGCTTGGTGCAGGGTCGCGTGATGCCAACCGTGTCGCATTCCTGGAAGGCGTCGGAGCCGATCAGCGAGGTCGGCACCTGGCCGGTGAGGCAGACCAGTGGGATCGAATCCATCAGCGCGTCCTGCAGCGGCGTCACCGCATTGGTGGCCCCGGGACCGGACGTCACCAAAAGCACGCCGGCCTTGCCGGTCGAGCGCGCATAGCCTTCGGCCGCGTGGCCGGCGCCCTGCTCGTGCCGCACCAGAATGTGCTCGACCTCGTCCTGCTGGAAAATCTCGTCGTAGATCGGAAGCACGGCGCCGCCCGGATAGCCGAAGACATGCTTGACGCCGTTGTCCTTCAGCGCCTGCACCACCATCTCCGCGCCCGTCATTTCGCGCCGCTCGTTCTGTCCGTTGCTCATCGGTCTGGTCCCGTAATGTTCGCCGCCTGGCGATTTGCTGGTCGTTTAGTCGTGTTCAAGGCAATAAAAAAGGCCCCCGAGGGAGCCTGTGTGATGCGCATGGGAGGTTTTCGCCCGGCGGTTACACCGCCTTGCCCACGCGCCAGCCTACGAGAATGAGTGCCGTTTTCATGGGCGCGGACAATAAGGGCCAAAACGCGGGCTCGTCAATGGGGTCCAGCGCGAATTCACTCGCCTGTGAGAGACGGCGCCTGCGCACAACCACCCACAGCTACCATAGTACAGTTGAGCGTCGCTCTCCGACGCACCACTATACGCGGGCAAAAGACGTGCGAGGAGGACGCATGGCTGGCGAGCACATACGCGAGATCGAGCAGGTCCTGTCCGGCGTGCGATCGTCTCGCGACGATGTCATAGTTCAATCCTGGCTGCGCTGCATCGATACCCGTCGACCCGACCCGGCACGGCCGATCCAAGCCCATATCGTCCTAACAGATTGATTTCATTGCAATCGCTCATGAGCATCGCGGTTGGCAGGCTGCTTACTGCTCATGCCGGACTCTAGCAAAGTGGAGGAGAACAAATGCTCGAGAGAACACCCACCACCAAGGCGCAAGCGCTGCTCGACAAGTTCGGCAAGGCGCTGGAAGCCGGCGACATCGACAGCGCCGTCAACTGCTTCCAGGCCGATTGCTACTGGCGCGACCTCGTCACCTTCACCTGGAATCTGAAGACGATGGAGGGCCAGGACCAGATCCGCGACATGCTGCAGGCGACGCTGGCCAGCACCAAGCCGGCCGGATGGGCGGTGGCCAAGGGCGAGGAAGCGAGCGAAGACGGCGGCGTCATCACCGCCTGGATCACCTTCGAGACGAGCGTGGCGCGCGGCTTTGGCCTCGTGCGGTTCAAGGGCGACCTGATCTGGACCCTGCTCACCACCATGGCGGAGCTGAAAGGCCATGAGGAGAAGGCCGGCTTCACGCGTCCTCTCGGCGCCAAGCACGGCCACGGCAAGGGCCGCAAGACGTGGCGTGAGGAGCGCGACGACGAGATCGCCGAGCTCGGCCACACCAAGCAACCCTATGTCGTGATCATCGGCGGAGGCCAGGGCGGTATCGCGCTCGGCGCCCGGCTGAAACAGCTCGGCGTGCCTACCATCATCGTCGAGAAGAACGAGCGTCCGGGCGACTCTTGGCGCAAGCGCTACAAGTCGCTCTGCCTGCACGACCCGGTCTGGTACGATCACCTGCCCTATATCGACTTCCCGAAGAACTGGCCGGTCTTCGCGCCCAAGGACAAGATCGGCGACTGGCTGGAAATGTACACCAAGGTGATGGAGCTGAACTATTGGTCTTCCACCACCGCCAAATCCGCCAAATACGACGAGAAGGCCAAGGAATGGACGATCGTCGTCGAGCGCGGCGGCAAGGAGATCGTGCTCAAGCCGAAGCAACTGGTGCTGGCGACCGGCATGTCGGGCAAGGCGAACTGGCCGAAATACAAAGGCCAGGACATCTTCAAGGGCGAGCAACAGCACTCCTCGACCCATCCCGGACCGGACAAATACCGCGGAAAGAAGGTGGTGGTCATCGGCTCCAACAACTCGGCCCACGACATCTGCGCGGCGCTGTGGGAAGGCGGCGCCGACGTGACCATGGTGCAGCGCTCGTCGACCCACATCGTCAAGTCGGACACGCTGATGGATATCGGGCTTGGCGCGCTCTACTCCGAGCAGGCGGTGGAGAGCGGCATGACGACGGGCAAGGCCGACATGATCTTCGCTTCATTGCCCTACCGCATCTTGCATGAGTTCCAGATCCCGCTTTACCGGCAGATGAAGGAACGCGACGCGAAATTCTACGACGACCTGGAAAGGACCGGCTTCATGCTCGACTGGGGCGACGACGGCTCGGGCCTGTTCATGAAATATCTGCGCCGCGGCTCCGGCTACTACATTGACGTCGGCGCCTGCGACCTCGTCATCGACGGCTCGATCAAGCTGAAGAGCGGACCGGGCGCCGCGGTGCAGGAACTCACCGAAACCGGCGTCAAGTTCGTTGACGGCACCGAATTGCCGGCTGACTTGGTGATCTATGCCACCGGCTACGGCTCGATGAACGGCTGGGCCGCCGACCTCATCTCGCAAGAGGTGGCGGACAAGGTCGGCAAGGTCTGGGGCCTCGGCTCCGCCACCACCAAGGATCCGGGTCCCTGGGAGGGCGAGCAGCGCAACATGTGGAAGCCGACGCAGCAGGAAGCGCTCTGGTTCCACGGCGGCAACCTGCACCAGTCGCGCCACTATTCGCAGTATCTGTCGCTGCAGCTCAAAGCCAGGCAGGTCGGCCTGCCGACGCCCGTCTATGGGCTGCAGGAGGTGTACCACAAGGCATAGTTGCTGTTGTGCAAAAGACCCGCGCGGCGTCTCCGTCACGCGGGTCTTCAGTTTAGGCCCTGAGCATCACACCTCTTGCCTTGGCCCAGCGCTCGATGATCTTGCGCTCCTCCGGCAAGGCCAGGCGGTTGCCGAAACCGCGCACCTGGACCGCGCGGTTCTGCGGATCGACCTCAATCGTCAGGAGTCGCTCGATCTTGCCTAGGGCCGTACGCCGCAGCACCCAGATCGAGGCGTTTCCAGCGATGCATTTGGCCGCGTATGTCGACACGCAGTGATGCATCGCGCGGCTCTCGGCGACCAGATCCTCAGCCGTCTTCAACTGCCGAACGAAGAAGCGCTCGCCGCGCACCTTCGCCTCCTTGGCCGAGGGTTGCCATTCCCAGTCCTCGAGGCGCGACCCGTCCCAGGCACCGCGCTCGGCCTGCGTTCCAGCGCCTCGTTGGGGACGTCCAGCGGCGCGCCGGCGCATGGCCTCGATGCGCTCGATCGCGGCGATGTCGCGATGCCAGTCCAACATCTGGCGGCGCAGCGATGGGAGCGTGCGCCCCTTCAGGCTGTAGGCCGTATCACGCTGATGCATGGCGCCGATGTAATCGCACAGATCGTCGATCTCCTCCTTCGAAGCGGGATGTCCGCAGAAGAAGCGCACCACCTCGCGCCAGAAGGCCAGTTCGCGGCGCGGCGTGCGCGCGATCTTCGTTCGCGCAAGCCGGGCCGCCAACCCCTTGTCATCCGTGTAGGACCGGGCGATCGCCAGCCAGAATGCCTCGGCGAAGCCGACGTCGCCGGACGCGTTGAGGAAGCAATGCACCTCCTTGCGCGACAGCCATGCGTTGGCGCCGGCCTTGTAGAGCGAATCGCCACGCGCGACCGTCACATACCAGCTCTTGCGGAGCGCAATCTCGTCGGCGTCCAGGCCCGTGCTGTCCAGCCAGACACTCTCTAGCGCGGCGGAAACCGGATAACGCGCATAGAGATAGCGTGCCGCAGCCAGCCGCAGGCGCGCACGGTCGCGCGTCTTCAGCTTCGGACACCACAGCGCGCCGTCGCGGATCGCCACGCCGGCAAAGCCCGAGCGTGCATCGTCCAGTGCCCGCTCGAAATCCGGAACGGGACGCGTGGCGGCGAAAACCTGCCGCAGCCTTGCATCATAAGCTTCGATACGTTCGCGCTCGGCGTCTTGCCTGCGCTGGAGCATGGACCTTGCCATGACCGTTCTTCCCTGTTGGAACCCTGTCAGCCGCGCGCATTTCCAGCGTCGGCACGGATCGTGACGATCTGGATTGCGGGATCATTGACAGGTCTCCTCTCGGGAATGACGGGTTATAGATGGCGGGCTCTCTAGGCTCGACACAAACATGACGCAAGCGCCATTCTCTTAATGTTTACAACAGCCTGCTTAAGTGTTGCAAAGGCGCATCTGAGTTCTTCGGACGGCCGTCAGCGTTCGCGGAAAGCGCTCGCTCGCCGTCGTTGTGCTCCGCGCGTATCAACCGCGCAGAGAATATAACTGCCCGCCGCAGGTCGCGGACGGCGCTCGCATCATCAGGAAGTTTGATATCCGCGGTAGCGGCTCAACTGGTCCGTCCGCCGCGAAGGCGCGAAATGCCTGAACAATATCTCATCGTCGCCTCCATCAAAAAGCGTTGTCGGTACCGGCACGGCCCGTTGAAAACGAACTGGCCACATGCAGGGCGCGGCTAATACCTCCGTTTGCCCACGACAGCAAGGAGCCCGCTAAGCTCGGCATCGTCGGGTTCCAATGAGGCCTGGCCATTCCGCCCCTTGGGCCTGGAAGCAATTGGATCCGGCGCGCGAGCACTTGCGGCCGGCAGGAGGCCGCGGCAGCCGTCCGGCAGGTATGCAACCAGCGCGCTTTCGCCATCGAAGCAAAAACACATGGCCGCCTCCTTCCCGGTTATGTTCGGCTAGGCCGCGTTTTCAGCCGCGAACTTCTTCACCACCCGCTCGAGCAACGGCACGTAGTCGCGAAAGGCCCGCGTCTTCATGTCGGCGATTTTGCCGCCTTCGTCCCAGATGCGCACGCGCACCGCTTCGTCGTGGAAGGGATTGCTGCGGAACTCAGCCACCTCCTCCGCGTTCATCGGCCCGCCCTGCAGCGACAGCGTATGCACCGAAGCTGGCGACAGCTTGCCGAAATAGGTCGGATCGGTGGCGCAGAGATAGCGCTTGGCCGAGACATGCAGCCTGACGCATTCGACGATGACCGGCGGGAAGAAGGGCGCCAGCACCTCACCGCCCGCCTCGTCATGGTGCTTGTCCTCGACGTCGTCGGGCGAATAGGTGCCGAACTCGCTGGTGTAGTGGCCGATGTCGTGCAGCAGCGCCGCCGCTACAAGCTCCTCCGGCGCGCCGTCCTGCTCGGCCAGCCACGCGCCCTGCAGCATATGCTCCGACATGGTGACCGGCTCGCCGAGATAGGATTCGGCGCCGCGGCGCTCGAAAATATCGGCGATGAATTCGACGATGTTGCCTGCGTTCAATTCGTTGGGCTTCATTCCGCCGCCTCCTTGCAACCATGCTCGATCGCCGCAAGCGTCGACAGCAGGCCGTCCTTGTCGGCGTAGCAGCCCTGCAGCCAGCGCTTGCCGCTGCCGGAAAACGCCTTGCGCGCATGCATGACGCGGGTGTTGTCGACGATGAAGGATTGTCCCGCCTCGAGCTTGAACGTCACCTCGAAAGCAGGATCCTCGATCAGCTCGGCAAACCGGCGGTAGGCCGCATAGTATTTCTCCATCGCGGCGAAGGGCACGTCGACCGCCGGCGCCAGCGAGCGGTTGTTGAAGCGGATGCAGATGAGCTCCCCATCGGGCCCGAGCTCGATCATCGGCCGCTTGGACTGGAGCCGCACGCCCGACGAGCCGGCATATTCGAAACGCGCCGGATAGGAAGAGAGCAGCCGGAAGCCGTCCGGGTTTTCCGACTGAAGTGCGGCAGCCACCGCGAACCCGTCGATGACGCTGGACTCGCCGCCTTCGACCGTGTTCTCGATGCAGGCGAGGATCTGCAGCGTCGGCACCGGATCGCGATAGGGATTGTCGGTATGCGCCTGCAGGCCGAGATTGGTGTAGGCCAGATTGTTCGGATTGACCTCGGCCCGCACCTCGAACCAGCGCCCGTAATTGGTCTCCCTGATATAGCCGAACAGGTCCGCCACCTTGCACAGCGCGCCGGATTCGGCAGGCAGGCCATCCATCACGGCAAAGCCGAAGCTGCGGACCGCGGCCAGCCAATGCCGCAGCACATCGCTGTCGCGGCTGGCCTCCGCATAGGTCGCGCGCGGCACGGAATTCTGCATCGTGGCTTTCGTCCAGCGCTCTATGTCGCCTCCCGTCCAGCCGGGTTCGCGCGCCTGCTGGCGATCATAGGCATGACTGCGCAGCCAGCCGGCGGGAAAGCCGACGGTCTTGCCTTCAGGAGCGAATGTGACTTCGAGCAACTCGCCCTTGATCGTAGCCGCGCCGATCCGCGTCTCGGCCGGAATGTCGAGGATGGTGATCAGCCGCTGGCCGTTGCCGGCGCTGCGCGTCTTGTCGTCCAGCGCGTTGTCGCGCAGCCATATGGCATGGAAGCGGCTGCGCGCTCCGTCCTTCCAGCCAAGCTCGATGGTTCGTCCCTCGTCGCCCAGCGTCACTGTCATCAACATGCCCAATAGCTCCCATCCTATATCCGCGGCTGCGGGTGCGGATTGCATGGTGGCTTCATCAAAGGCATAATTCAAATTATCGTTTTTCGGGTGATGGCGCTAAATTTCTGATGGCTGGAAGAACTTTCGATGCGATACCTCCGCTCGACTGGCTGCGCAGTTTCGAGGCGGCCGCCCGCCTGTCGAACTTCACCGCCGCGGCCGCCGAGCTCGGACTCACGCAAGCCGCCGTCAGCCAGCACATCCGTTTTCTGGAGGAGCGGCTCAAAACGCGATTGTTCGCGCGTCTGGCGCGCGGCGTGGCTCTGTCGCCGGAAGGTGCGGCCTATCTCCCGCACATCCAGTCGGCATTCGCGACGATCGGCAACAGCACGAACGAGCTGTTCGAGCCGCGTGCGGTGCAGATCGTCAGCATCCGCGTCCCCATCTCTTTCGCGATGCTGGTGCTGGTCCCGGCTCTTCCGGACCTGGCAAAGGTGCTGCCGCAGATCCGGCTCGATCTGGTGACCATCCATCGGCCGGCCGACTACGACCAGCCGGGCTCGGCGCTCGACATACGTTTCGGCAACGGATCCTTTCCCGGGCGCGAGGCCGACCGGCTGACCGTCGAGCGGCTTGTCCCGGTCGCGGCTCCGCCGCTCGCCCAAGGTGGCGAGTGGACGTCGTTGCCGCTTCTCCTGGTGGCGGGCGCGCGCGAGATGTGGGCGGAATGGTTCGCCGCCGCGGGGCTTGCCGGCCATCCCCGGCGCTCGCACCGCTTCGACAGTTTCGTCGCCGCCATGGAAGCCGCGAAGGCCGGCGCCGGGGCGCTGCTTGGCTCGCGGCCGCTGATCGACGCGGCCCTCAAGGACAAGGTTCTCGTCAGGCTTTCGGATTTCGAGCTTTCGAGCCCGTCGGGCCATTTCCTGACGAGACCCTCATCGTCGCGGCTCTCCGGCGCCGAGCAGGATTTCCGCCGCTGGCTTCTGTCGCGCATCGCCAGGATTTCAGGATAGCGTGTCGGCCGCTGCTCCGATCCGTTTCCAGTAGATGAGGGTGCCGGTGAGCCCGCCGTGTGGCTTGAACGCGAAATCGGGGATCTCACCGGCCAAGGTGAAACCAAGTTTCTCATAAAGCCCGGCCGCGCCCTCTTCGCTGGCCGTGTCCAGCACCAGCAGCGTACGGCCTTTCTCGACGGCCAGTTTCTCCGCTGCCCGCATCAGGGCGGTCGCGATGCCTTTGCCGCGATAGTCGCGGCCGGTCATCAGCTTGGCGATCTCGGCGCGGTGCGGTTGGTTGGGCGGGAAGTCGAGCAACAGCGTGACGGTGCCGGCAAGCACCTCGCCCTGCCATAGGCCCAGCACCGCCCTTTCTCCGCGCGCCGCCGCGGCAAGCGACTTGCGCCAGAATTCCCGCGCGGCCTCCGCCGACAATGGATGCATGAAGCTCACCGATCCGCCGGCGGCGACCGTCGCGATCAACAGATCGGTGAGCATCGCGATGGTCGCCGCATCGTCGCTCAGCGCCCGGATTTCAAGGGAGTTCATGCTGGTGCTCTCCAGGTGATGATATGTCGTTGACGAGGTCATTCGAAATGGCTGATGCGTTTCCGCCGTCGCGCCCGCCTGATTTCGGCGATACGGTCGGCGTCCTCCTCGCCGAGATGGCGGCCACGCTCCAGGATCTCGAGCGTATATTCCTCGTAGGTCAAACCGAGCCGTTCGGCTCTCTCCAGCCGCATCAGCATGACGGTGTGGCTTGGCGCCTTCCAAGCCTTGTCGTGGGCGGCGCGCCAGGCGAGGAAAATGTAGGCATCGCCCTTGCCCCAGGGCGGGCCGTCATAGTCGTCGAGCGGCGGCCCGCCATTGTGCGAGCGTTTTGGCCGGCGAGACATCGGAGTCAGTCCCTGACCAGCGCCACGAGATACTCCGCCGCATCCGGTCCGGGAGCATGAAAGACGCAATCCGAGGGCGCGCCCAGCGCCAGGCAGTCGCCAGGCTCGAGCCGGTGCACCACATCGCCCTCGGTGAAATCCAGCCTTCCGCCGATCAGCCATATCTGCTGTTTGATGAAGGCGTAGGACGCCGCCGGCAAACTGACCCTGGCACCTGCCGGAAGGCTGACCCTGACCAGTTCCAGCGGCATCTGCGATGCCGGCGATAGATGCCGCCTGATGTACCCGGTTGCCGGATCCTGCCAGATCGGCTGCTCATCCCGGCGCGAAATACCGCCGCCTTGCATCTCGGCCCGCGCGATCAGCGTCGACAGCGTCATGCCGAAGGCCGCCGCGATGCGCACCAGAAGCGCCGCGGTCGGACTGGTCGTACCGCGTTCGATGGCGCTCAGCATCGCCTTCGAAACGTCCGAGCGCTCTGCCAATTCGGCAAGCGACCAGCCCCTCAACGTTCTTTCGGAGCGTATCCGCCTGCCGATCGTGGCGGTAATGCTATTCGATATATCATCCATACGTCCAATATATCGGATTTTCTCGGCCTGGAAAGAGGCCAGTCGATCGAATTGTCGCGCTAGGCTTAACGCCGCCTACACCATCCGACCTCACCTGACTTTAACCCCGATTGGGTAGGGTCGAGGCTCCAGGGAATGGGATCAGGTCAGCCATGTTTGTCGAACGCGAAGGCTCCGTTGGCGAACCGACTTCGCAGGAGCGCCGCAACATCCAGCAGAACGACAAGCGGATTCTGGGCAATGTCGTGCAATGCGATGGCGCGCGCGCCACCATCAGTGCCCATGCCGAAGATACCGAAGGCGCGATCAGCGGCCTTTGGACGGTCGGTAAGATGATCTCCATCAATCTCGGTTCGACACGAACGGTCGGCCTTGTCTATGCGATTGGTAAATCGGATCGCGCCTGGAACCACGAAGGGCAGAATCCGATCGAAGTCAGCGTCGAACTGGTCGGCGAGGTTCGCGACGGCGTCGAGCCCGGCGCCAAGCCGGTGTTCGACCGTGGCATCACCACCTACCCGCATATCGGTGCCATTGCTCACCGCATCCGAACCCGCGACCTGCAGGCGGTCTACGATCTGGCCGGGCGCCATTCAGTGACCATCGGTACCCTGTCGCAGGATGAATCGATCGATGCCAATATCGCCATCGACGACACGCTGGCGCGTCATTTCGCCATCGTGGGCACCACCGGTGTCGGCAAGTCGACAGCTGTCTCGCTGCTGTTGCGCAAGACGATCGAAGCGCGTCCGGATCTGCGCGTGCTCATCCTCGACCCGCATAACGAGTTCGCCGCCTCGCTGCCGGAATATTGCGTGAAGGTCGATTCCAAGACGCTCGACCTGCCGTTCTGGATGTTCAGGCTGGAGGAGTTCGCCGAAGTGCTGTTTCGCGGCCGCGAGACGGTGCCCGAGGAAGTGGATGTCCTGCGCGACCTGATCCCCGCCGCCAAGAACCTTTACCGCAACCCGAATTCCGGCACCTATGTCAGGCGCGGCAGCGACGCGCTGACGGCGGACACGCCGGTGCCCTACCGCGTCGCTGATCTCATCAAGCAGATCGACGAGCGCATGGGCATGCTCGAAAGCAAGAACGATCGCCCGACCTTGAAGTCGCTGAAAACGCGCATCGAATCGGCGGCAGCCGATCCGCGCTACCGCTTCATGTTCAATTCGCGGCTGATCGAGGACACCATCCACGAAACGATCGGCAACATTTTCCGCGTCCCCAACCATGGTCGACCGGTCACCTGCTTCGAGATGGCGGGCATGCCTTCGGAAGTCGTCAACTCGGTCTGCTCGGTGCTGGCACGCCTGGCCTTCGACCTGGCGCTGTGGAGCGAGGGCCGGCTGAAGCTGCTGCTGCTTTGCGAGGAAGCCCATCGCTACATGCCGGCCGATCCGCGTCTCGGCTTCGCGCCGACAAGACATGCGCTGTCGCGCATCGCCAAGGAAGGCCGCAAATATGGCTGCTATCTCGGCGTCGTCACTCAGCGTCCGGGCGAGCTCGACCCGACCATCCTGTCGCAGTGCTCGACCTTCTTCGCCATGCGGCTTGCCAACGAGCAGGACCAGGCCATCATCCGCTCGGCGATCGCCGATTCCTCGGCCTCGACCCTGGCGTTCCTGTCCTCGATGGGGCAGCGCGAAGCCATCGCCTTCGGCGAAGGCGTGGCGACCACCATGCGGCTGAAGTTCGAGAAGCTGCCGCAGGAGTTCATCCCGGGCACCGCGAAGGGCGAGAAGATCGATCCCTCCGTGGACGGCAACGACGTTGATCTCGCCATGATCGTCGAGCGGCTGCGCAACGTGCCGAAGCCGCAGCAGGCCATGGCCTTCGCCGAGGCTGTGGATTCCTCCCGCCAGGCCGGCGACCCGGACTACAAAAAGCCGGCCACCGCCGCGCGCGTGCAGCCGGACGACGACTTCGACACGCGCTACGGCCTGAGGCCCTCGACCTTCGGCATGCGCCAGCTCAACGATTGAACGACCAACTTCGCAAGCACAGCCAAATTCCGAACAGGAATTCATCAGGCCGGATCGAATGACGTGGCTTTCGAGAAGCCGGAGCGGAGCGGACATGTAGTCCGTGAGCACCGGAAGTCGAGAAAGGCGCGTCAGTTGACCGGCCTCATGAATTCATGTCGGAATTTTAGGCGCAGACGCGGTTGCGGCCCTGCTTCTTCGCCTCATAGAGCTGGCGGTCGGCGCGGCGGTAGAAGTCCTCCGCGCTCTCCTTGTGGTCCCAGACGGCAAGGCCGACGCTGGTGGTGACCTTCAGCCGCACATTGCCCGACATGATCGACATGTTGGCGACCGCCTTGCGGATGCGCTCGGCGAACCTGGCCAGCAATTCGACATCCATGTTGGGGGTGACGACGGCAAACTCCTCGCCGCCCAGCCGCGCCACCACGTCGTGATAGCGCGTCATGCCCCGCAGGCAGGTGGCGACGGCCCTCAGCACCTCGTCGCCGACGTCATGGCCATGCGTATCGTTGACCTGCTTGAAATGGTCGAGATCGAGGATCATCAGCCCGACCGGCCTGTCGATGCGGCGAAACTCGTGGAGATATTCGCGCAGCGCATCATCGAAATAGCGGCGGTTCTGCATTCCGGTGAGACTGTCGGTGAGCGCCGCCTGCTCGAGCGTCTGCGAGCGGGCGCTGAGCGAAACTGTCATGGCCCTGAGCTTGCCCTCTTCCCGCACCTGGCCGCGGATCAGCGGGTAGATGAAGAAGGTGCCGAAGAACAGCGCGGTTGCCAGCAGCGCCCCGGTGACGAACAGAAGTTTGTTGAGATAGACGATTCTGTCGACGCGCGATGCGGCATCGAGGTCGGCGGCGATGTCCTGCAACTGGCCAGAGGCATGGAAGGTCACCAGGCCCGCGGCCAGGATCACAAAAATAAAGACGAAAAATGCGGATTCCGCCTTATGGAAACGCATCAACTCCCCGCGGCGCTGTAGCCCCAAAGGTTATGGCATGGCCGACCTTACGGACCGTTAATCCGAACAACCCTGGCGAGAATTGGACCCGGCGATTTTAAGGCGCTGATTGAAAAAGCTTTTAGTCAGCCCTGAACAGCCGGTTCGTCGCCCGGCCGCAGCCTGCGCCACTCCGCGCCCAGCTGATGCCTGAACCATGTCGACTGGCGCTTGGCATATTGCCGGGTCGCGATCTTGGCGCGCTCAATGGCTTCGGGAAAACCCGATTGTCCGGCCATCGCCGCCTGCAGCTCCCGCACGCCGATCGCTTTCATCGCCGGCAGGTCCGGGTCGAGGCCGAGCGCGGTGAGTCGACGCACTTCGTCGAGAGCGCCCTTGTCGAGCATCTGGTCGAATCGCGCGTCGATGCGCCGAACCAGTTGCTCGCGGTCCGGCTCGATGACCAGGAAGCGCGCGCTCTCGCGATCGATCAGCGGCCGGCCGCGCACCGCCTGCCATTCGAGGATCGAGCGCCCGGAGGCGTCGAGCACTTCGAGCGCCCGCACGATACGCTGGCCGTCGGTCGGCCTGAGTTGCATGGCCATAGCCGAATCCTCGTGCATCAGCAGGCGATGCAGCCTTTCGGCCCCTTGCTCCTTGAGCTCGTAGCGCCAGCGCTCGCGGACGGACGCCGGAATGTCCGGCATATCCGAGATGCCTTCGGCCAGCGCACGGAAATAGAGCCCGGTGCCGCCGGCGAAAACGACCGGACGGCCAGACAGCACGCCGTCGTCGATCAGCCTTGTCACGTCGCGCAGCCAGGCGCCGGTGGAATAGGCGGTGGCGGGATGGACATGGCCGTAAAGGAAATGCGGAACACGTGCCATTTCGGCGGCGCTCGGCCGCGCCGTCAGGACATCGAGCACCGAATAGCCCTGCATGGAATCGGTGTTGACGATGACCCCGCCATTGCGTTCGGCGAGATCGAGCGCCAGCGCCGACTTGCCGCTGGCTGTCGGCCCGGCTATCAGGATCGCGTTCTTGATGCGGCCTTCGCCCGCCTGCCTGCCGGAATCTTCGATGCCGCTGATCGCCACTTTAGTGTCCCGTCCAGAAGCCCGCGCCGTGCCGGCCTCGCTTGCGAATATGGCCTTGCGGGCCGCCGGCGCAAGCGCCGTTCATTGGCTGGCCGAGGACGTCGCCTGCGATCTCGTTTTGCCACAGACGCCGGATATCGGCGAAATGACCGCCAATCTGCGCGCGGCGCTGGCTTCCGAGCCGGTCGACGTCATCGTCCAACCGGCCGAAGGCAGGCGCAAGAAGATCCTGCTCGCCGATATGGATTCGACCATGATCGACCAGGAATGCATCGACGAGCTTGCCGACGAGATCGGCGTCAAGGATCATGTGGCGGCGATCACCGCGCGCTCGATGAATGGCGAGATCGCCTTCGAGCCCGCCTTGCGCGAGCGCGTCGCCTTGCTGAAAGGCCTCGACACAGCCGTGGTCGACCGCATTATCGCCAATCGGCTGACGCTCGCCGCCGGCGGCCGCGCGCTGGTGCAAACGATGCGCGCCAATGGCGCCTGGACGGCGCTGGTCTCCGGCGGCTTCGACGTCTTCACCAGCCGCATCGCCGCCATGCTGGGCTTCCAGGAAAACCGCGCCAACCGCCTGATCGAGAAAGACGGCACGTTCACCGGCATGGTGGCCGAGCCGATCCTCGGCCGCGCCGCCAAGGCCGAAGCGCTGCTCGATATCGCGAAGAGGCTCGGACTGACCACCGAGGACGCGATTGCGGTTGGGGACGGCGCCAACGACCTCGATATGATCCGTCTTGCCGGCACTGGCATCGCGCTTCACGCCAAGCCGGTTGTGGCCGAGCAGGCCCGCATCCGCATCGATCACGGCGATCTGACCGCGCTGCTCTATCTCCAGGGCTATCGCCGGGATGAGTTTTCAGAATGAAGCCGATCCGCACCGAGCGCCTGATCCTGCGCAACTGGGAAGAGCGCGACCGCGCGCTTTTCCACCGCATCAACTCCGACGAGCGCGTGATGGAATTCTTCCCGTTCCGCCGCGACCGTGCGACCGCCGACGCCATGATGGACGAATTCCGCGGCTGGATCGAGGAGGACGGCTACGGCTTCGCCGCCGCCGAGATAGCGGCCACCGGCGAATGCATCGGCTTCGTCGGTCTCCTGGATACGAATGATGTGCCATCGCTACCCGACGGCACGATCGAGATCGGCTGGCGGCTGGCGCCGGAATTCTGGGGCAAGGGCTATGTCACCGAAGCGGCTGAAGCCTGGCTCGCCTATGGCTTCGAAACACTGAGGCTGGAGGAGATCGTCTCCTTCGCCGTCGCCAAAAACTATCGCTCCATCGCCGTGATGAAGCGCCTCGGCATGCGAGCCGATCCTGGTGCCGATTTCGACCACCCCGCCGTGCCGGACACCCACCCGCATCTCAAGCGGCATGTCCTCTACAGGCTGTCGCGCCGCGACTGGCAGGCACGAAAAAGGGCGGCTCGCTAGCCGCCCTGTTCATTGAAACATCAATCGGTTACCGGACGTTCCGGACTCAATCCATCCGGATCGTTACGAAGCGCAGTTCGCCGGTCTTCGACGCCAGCATCAAGAGCGCGTTCTTGCGGCCCTGCTCCTTCAGCGCGCCGATCCGGTCCATCACGTCCTTCGGCGTGCCGACCGATTCCTGCGCGATCTCGGTGATCACCTCGCCGGGCTGGATGCCGCGCTCGGCCGCCGCCGAATTCTTGGCGACGTCGGTGATGACCACGCCGGACACATCGGCCGCGATGCCGAACTTCTGCCGTGTCTGGTCGTTGAGCTCGCCGACCGTCATGCCAAGCACCGAGGCCGTCGACACCGGAGGCGTCGCCTTGTCGCCCTTGTCCTGGTCGGTGTTGCCGTTCTCGCCGCTGGCCAGCTTCTCGCCGTCCTCCAGCCGTCCGAGCGTCACCTTGACGGTCTGCTCGACGCCCTTGCGCACGATGACGACGTCGACCGCCTTGCCGACCGGGCTTTCGGCGACGACACGCGGCAGGTCGCGCATTTCATGGATATCCTTGCCGTCGAACTTGATGATGACATCGCCGGCCTGCACCGACCCGTTGTCGACCGGCCCGCCCTTGATGACGCCGGCCACCAGCGCGCCCTTGGCGGTCGCCATGCCGAGGCTTTCGGCGATGTCCGCCGTCACCGGCTGGATGCGCACGCCAAGCCAGCCGCGCCGCGTCTCGCCATATTGGCGAAGCTGATCGACGACGCCGGCGGCAAGCTGCGAAGGGATGGAAAAACCGATGCCGATCGAGCCACCCGACGGCGAGATGATTGCCGTATTGATGCCGATGACCTCGCCCTCGGCATTGAACAGCGGGCCGCCGGAATTGCCGCGGTTGATGGCGGCGTCGGTCTGGATGAAGTCGTCATAGGGGCCGGAATTGATGTCGCGGTTGCGCGCCGAGACGATGCCGACCGTCACCGTGCCGCCCAGGCCGAACGGATTGCCAATCGCCATCACCCAGTCGCCGACGCGCATCTTGGTGGAATCGCCGAATTTCACCGCCGTCAGCTTGTGCCCCTTGGGGTCGACCTTCAGCACCGCGACATCGGTCTTGGTGTCGGTGCCGACGAGCGTCGCCTTCAGCGTGACGCCGTCGGAGAAATTGACCTCGATATCGTCGGCATCGGCGATGACGTGGTTGTTGGTCACCACAATACCCTGCTCGGCGTCGACGACGAAGCCGGAGCCGAGCGACTGCACCTTCTGCCCGGCGCCGCCCTTGTCGCCGCCACGGTTCTTGAAGAAATCGTCGAAGAAGTCCTGGAACGGCGAGCCCTCGGGCAGCTGCGGCATCGGCACCGCGCCCGGCCCTTCCGTGCCTTTCACCGTCTGTGAGGTCGAGATGTTGACCACCGCGCCAAGCAGGCGCTCGGCGAGATCGGCGACCGAGGGCGGCCCGTCGGAGGCGATCGTCGGCGTGACGAAGGACGGGACGGCAACAATGCCGACCGCGAATGCGGTGGCGCCGGCGAAGACCATGCGCCGCGCCGCGCGCAACAGGGTGTCGGATATCATCGTGGCCTCCCGGTGTGTCTGAAAAGGGCAGGCGTTTTCCGCAAAGACGCCCTGTTCGGCTCATGTTGGCAAGAAATACGGCACGTTTGCGGCTATGCCAGTCTTCTCAGGATAAATCGTCCGTCGCCGCGGCACCAATGAATTTCATCAGCCGCGAACCAGCCACACAATGGCGACGCCAACCGCGATTGCCGCCAATCCTCCGAACCGCAGCGCGTTCTCGGGCATCGACTGCATTTCGCTCGCCAGTTTCCGGGCAAGGCCCGGAAACCCGCCATAGACCAGGCCCTCTATCACCAGGACCAGCCCGATCGCCGCGACAAAGTCCTGCACCGCCGCTACTGGGCGGTGCTGGGTTGCGCGGCCGGTGCGGCAGGCGTCGCGGGCGCGGCCGGCTGCCCGGGCTGAGGCTTGCTGCCCGGATCGCGGAAGTAGCGGAAGAACTCGGATTCGGGCGAGAGCACCATCGTCGTTCCGGTGCTGTCCAGCGCCGTGCCGTAGGCATTCATCGAGCGATAGAAATCGAAGAAGGCCGGATCGCGCTTATAGGCGTCCGCGAAGGTCGCGCTGCGCTGCGCCTCGCCTTCACCGCGCAGGATTTCCGATTCCTTCTGCGCCTCGGCGACGATCTCGACAACCTCGCGGTCGGCCCGCGCCCTGATGCGTTGCGCGGCCTCGTTGCCGCGCGCCCTCAGACGCTCGGCTTCCGCCAGGCGCTCGGCCTTCATGCGGTCATAGGTCTGCTGCGAGACCTCCGCCGTCAGGTCGGTCCGGCGGATGCGCACATCCTCGATGTCGAGGCCGAGCGAGGTCGCGTCGGGGCGAAGCTGATCGCGCACCTCGCGCATCATGACGCCGCGTTCCTCCGAAAGCGCGGCCTCGAAGTCGCGCAGGCCGTAGACACGGCGAAGCGCCGCATCGAGACGTGTCCGCAGCCGTGCCTCGGCCAGTTCAACCTGACCGGACACCGCCGCGCGGAACGTGCGCGGATCCGAGATGCGATAGGCGATGAAGGCGTCGACCTCGTAGAACTTGCCGCCCGAGACCTGGACGCGGATGTTGTCGAGGTCGAAGCGCATCACCCGCTTCTCGACCATCTGCACGCTGTCGGCATCGAAGAAGGCGAACGGCGCCTTGAAGTAGATGCCGGGCTCGTTCTTGACGTCGATGATCTCGCCGAACCTGAGCACGATCGCCTGCTGGCCGGCATTGACGACGAACACCGCGGAGTAGAGCAGGAACAGAAGGACAGCCGCGATGACGGCGATGATGGGAAGACGGTTGGCCATCACTGGTTGCCTCCCGTCGTGACGCCGCTCAGCGGGGCCGGCGCCGGCTGCGCTTTCGGCTGCAAAGCCGGCAGCGGCAGGTAAGGCAGCACGCCCTGACCGTTCCCCTGCTCGACGACGACCTTGTTGGAGTCCTTCAGGATCTTCTCCATGGTTTCGAGGTAGAGGCGCTTGCGCGTGACGTCGGGCGCCTTGGCATATTCGTTGTAGACGGAGATGAAGCGCTGCGCCTCGCCTTCCGCCTCCTGGACCACGCGGTTCTTGTAGGCGGCGGCGTCCTCGCGGACCTGAGCCGCCTGGCCGCGCGCCTGGCCGAGCTTCTGGTTGGAATACTGGTTGGCCTGCTCGACGAACTTGTCCTCGTCCTGCTCGGCGCGCTGCACCTCGTCGAACGCATCGGCCACCTCGCGCGGGGGCGCTGCGTCCTCGATCGAGACTGCGTTGACCTGGAGACCGGTCTTGTAGCCGTCGAGCGTGCCCTGGATGATCTCGCGCACCCCGGTTGCGATACCCTGGCGGTCATCGCGGAAGATGTCCTGCGCCGGCCGCCGGCCGACGACTTCGCGCATGGCGCTCTCGGCGACCTGGGTCAGCATGCCGTCGGGATCTGAAACATCGAACAGATAGGCTTTGGGATCGGAGACCTGGTAGGCGACCGAGAACTGCACGTTGACGATGTTCTGATCGCCGGAGAGCATCAGCCCGGAACCGCTGCTCGACCCGCCGCCGATGCTGACGAGCTGCTCGGAGATCTTGGCGGTCTCGACCGTTTCGATCGGCCACCAGTGGAAATGCAGGCCCGGCTGCGAAAGCTCGGACTTCGGCTGGCCGAAGCGCAGTTCGACCGCAACCTCGTCGGGCTGCACGGTGTAGATCGCCTTGAAGGCCCACAGGACGATGAGCGCCACCGCGATCAACCCGAGCACGGCCGGGCTCGCGCCGCCGCCGCCCGGAAGCGCGCGTCGCAGCCTGTCCTGGCCGCGGCGGATGATGTCCTCAAGATCGGGGGGCGAACCCTGCGGGCCGCTTGGCCCTTTCGGTCCCTGCCCCCAGGGCCCCTGATTGCCGCCGCCGCCCCATGGGCCGCCGCCACCGCTCTTGTCGTTCCAGGGCATGAATGTCCTTTCGCTTCGGTTCCCTCAGGCCTTGCGGCGCAATCCTAGCGCATGACCACGAAAACCCATATCGGTTTTCGAAAAGGAATCATGCCCCAAAATCAAAGTATTACGGCGGCCTGTTGCGCGTCCGGTTGGACGCGCGCCGCTGCAACACCGTTCTTCTATAGGGACGCCTTGACCCGCTTTCAACGCGATGTGCCATCGTCCCCGTGCGATTTGGACGGGTAGCGACCCTTTGTCGTCGTCAACGATCGTCGCGCCGGCGCTCGTAAACGGTGTAACGCGTGGCGTGGCTGTCTTTCTCGCCGGCAGGAAAATCCTCGGCGCTGACGACCTGCCAGATGCTTGGATCGATCGGCGGGAAATGCGCATCGCCATCGACGCTGGCCAGCACATGGGTCACATGCAGCCGGTCGGCAAGCGGTAAGGCCTGGGCATAGATCTCGCCACCACCGACCACGCAGATCTCCTCCGCTCCCGCCATGCAGCGGCCGCGCACCCTGGCCAGCGCGATCGCGTCATCCAGCGAATGGGCCACCTCGATGCCCTCGGCACGCCAGGCCTTGTCGCGCGTCACCACGATATTGAGCCGGCCGGGCAGCGGCCGGCCGATGCCTTCATAGGTCTTGCGGCCCATGATGATCGGCTTGCCCATCGTGTCGGCCTTGAAGCGCTTGAGATCGGTGGAAAGCCGCCACGGCAGGCCGCCTTCGCGGCCGATCACGCCGTTTTCGGCGATGGCGACATAGATCGCGATGTCCATCAGCCGCCGTTCCCGCCATTGTCCGACGGCTCAAGCAGAAGGATGTCGATATCGTGCTCGGGATAAAAATCCTTCGCGGTGACCTCGAACGTCGTCGGCCCGACCTTTTTGACATTGTCGCCGCAAAAGGAGACGAGGTTTTTTGGGCTGCCCTTGTCGATAGTGAGCTTGAAATTGCCAATCGTCCCGGCCGCCCAGTTGCCGCCGGTGGTCAGGATATAGGCGATGCGGCTCTCGTAATATTTCGGATAACCGTCCGGATTTGCCTTGGCCGCCTTGCGCACCGCGTTCTCGAACGTCTGATCCATGCAATAGCGGGTCTTGTAGGCCGCATACTGGCCCTGGAACTGCCCATCATAGAAAAAGCTGACCGAGGAGGTGCCCCCGACGCTGGGCTTGTAGCGGTGCGAGACATGAACCTCCTTGTTGGCTGGGAAGGTCGAGCGCCACCAGTAAGTCGAGCGCAGCTGCCAGAACGGCGCAAAGGTGGTTTGCATGCCCGAGCCGTCATCGGCGGTATCTTCGATGATGATGCCGCGATCTTCCCAGTCCTTGGCGATATCCTTGGGCAGCTTCGCCAGCGCCGCCTTGGCGGCGCCGCCGAATGGATAGAGCGGCACGTTCTGCGCCTTGAGGTCAGCGGTGATGTCGATGCCGAGCGCCAGCGCCTTTTGCTCCAGCTGCGGCTTCGCATCGACGCCGTCGATCGTCACCTCGAAGCCGAGGAAATTATCGCTCTGAGCCTCCGGGATTGCCGGCATCTCGTTCGGATCGCCCTCGATGTCGGGCATCGGGAACGCGACGATGGAGCTGACATCCTTGTCGGTGTTGTTGCGGAAGACATAGTCGACCGTCACCTTCTCCGGCGAGATGAAAAGGTCCTCGCTCTGCATGGCGACGGCGTCGCTGCGCGACAGGATCAGCCCGCCTGTGCCGAGCTCGGCGACGGAATCATTGGCGAAGGCCGGAGCGGCCGTTATTACAAGCGCTGCGGTCGTTACGGTGCGTAACATGGACCCCCTCCTCTGTGCCGCGATACCCGGATCAGCCGGATGCGCTCTTCCATCTACCCGTTTCAAGATAGCGTTTCAAAGCCCTTCGTCACCGGATACGGGTACTTCTGGACACCGCGTCGCCGATCGGGCAGGAGATCGCCATGCGCAAGCTTCTCGTCATCGGCATCGGCGCCGGCAATCCCGACCACATGACGGTACAGGCCATCGACGGCCTGAACCGCGCCGACGCGCTGTTCATTCCCGACAAGGGAGCGAAGAAGAACGATCTTGCCGATCTGCGCCGGCAGATCTGCGACCGCTTCGTCACCAATCCGAAATCGCGCCGGGTCGCGTTCGATGTGCCGGTTCGGGCCGAACCGACATCGTCCTATCGTGTGACAGTCGACGACTGGCACGAAGCGATCGCCGAGATCTATGAGGCTCTGATCCGCGACGAGCTTGCCGAAGATGGCTGCGGCGCGTTCCTGATCTGGGGCGATCCGTCGCTCTATGACAGCGCGCTGCGCATCCTCGAGCGCGTGCGCCTGAGAGGCAATGTCGGTTTCGAGCTCGAGGTCATCCCCGGCATCACCGCGATCCAGGCGCTGGCCGCCGCCCACGCGACCGCGCTCAACCGCATCGGCGATTCGATCCTGGTGACGACCGGTCGCCGGTTAACCGAAGAAGGACTGCCAGCCAATGCCGGCTCCACCGTCGTCATGCTCGACGGCAAATGCGCCTTCAACACGCTTGCCGACAAGGACGTCCTTATCCAGTGGGGCGCCTATCTCGGCACGCCCGACGAGATCGTCATCTCCGGACGCCTGGGCGACGTCGGTGCCGAAATCGAAAGGGTTCGTGAAGACGCCAGACGAAAGAAGGGCTGGATCATGGACATTTATCTGCTGAGGAAATCAGGGAATTAGGCAGTAGGGAATAGCAGTAGAATAATGGGCAATTGGAGGCCTCGGTTTTCAAGCATCCAAGACATCTTGTCCTACTGCCTACTGCCTACTGCCTACTGCCTCATCCAGCATCGATCTCCGCCTGCAGAGCCTGCATATGGACGGCGGCGGCCGATGAAGCGGCGCGCTCTATGGCGCGAAACCGGCTGACGACCGCCAAACCCGCCGATGTCAATTGCGCGCCGCCGCCCTTGCGGCCGCCGGTCTGCGCCGCGACCAGCGGCTTGCCGAACACGCGGTTCATGTCCTCGACCAGATCCCAGGCATGCTTGTAGGACATCTCCATGCCGCGCGCCGCAGCCGAGATCGAGCCGAAGGCGGCGATCTGCTCCAGCAATTCGATCTTGCCCGGGCCGATCCGGCCATCGGGGTCGAGATTTATCCGCAGGCTGAGCGACGGCATTTCATCTCCTCGGATTCCACCGCACGACAATAGTCCCTATGGGAAGGACGCGCTATTCCAAATATACATAGCGACATGATCGAGATCCTCAAACGCCGACTTCGGCAGGCAGGCCGGCGCCGGTGTTTGCGCGATCGAAGCTCACCGTCTTGATGACCGCGAAGACCTGGCTTCCCAGCTTGAGGCCAAGCGCCTGCCGCGATTGCTCGGTGATCCGCGCGATCACAACCGCGCCATGGCAATCGATGCCGATCTCGACCTCGGGCCCCTCGCCCGGCTTCATGCCGAGGATCGTTCCCGACAGGATATTGAGCGCGCTGAGGCCGGCGGGTTTCTCGGTGGCGACCATCACGTCGCGGGCCCGGATGCGAATGCGCACCGGAGCGCCCGCCGCCCGTTCCAGTTTCGGCACGCGGATTTCGCCGGCCTGCGAGGCAAGCACCGTCATGCCGAAGACCTCGTCGTGACGCAGCACCTTGGTGTCGAGCACCGCACCGCCCTCGCCGCGCTCCTCCGCCGGCAACAGGTCGAGCCGCCGCATGATCGCCTCGGTCGGCCCCGCGGCCGCAACCTTGCCCTGCGAAAGCACCACCACGTCGCTCGCGAGCCGCGCCACCTCGGCGACGGAATGGCTGACATAGACGATCGGGATCTTCGTCTCGTCGCGCAGCCGTTCGATATAGGGCAGGATCTCGGCCTTGCGCGCTTCGTCGAGCGATGCGAGCGGCTCGTCCATCAGAAGCAGTTTCGGGCTGGCAAGCAGCGCGCGGCCGATCGCGACACGCTGCTTTTCGCCGCCCGACAGTTTCGCCGGCCGACGGTCGAGCAGGTGACCGATGCCGAGCAGGTCGACCACCGCATCCATCTTGGCGTAGCGTTCGGACGCCGGCGTGAACCAGCGACCGTAGCGCAGATTGCCGGCGACGCTCATATGCGGGAACAGCCGCGCATCCTGGAACACCATGCCGATGCGCCGCTTGTGCATGGGCACGAAGATCCGCGCGGCGGTGTCGACCAGCACATTGCCGTCGACCGAGATACGCCCCTTGTCCGGACGGATCAGGCCGGCGATCAGGTTGATCAGCGTCGACTTGCCCGAACCCGACGGCCCGAACAGCGCCGTCAGCCGGCCGGCGCACTCGAAACGGACTTCCACGGCGAAATCGCCGAGGCGATGGCTGATGTCGACCGAGAGCGTCATTCGATGTCCATCCGCCGGCCGACGCGCCGCGCCAGCACTTCCGAGGCGATGAGCGCGACCATCGAGATGACGATCGAGATCAGCGTCAGCCTGAGCGCGCCTTCATCGCCACCCGGCACCTGTGTGAAGGTGTAGATCGCCGAGGGCAGCGTCTGCGTTTCGTTGGGGATGTTGGAGACGAAGGTGATGGTGGCGCCGAATTCGCCCATCGCCTTGGCGAAGGAAAGGATCGCGCCTGCGATCAGGCCGGGCAGGATCAGCGGCAGCGTGATGGTGGCGAACACCCAGAGCGGATTGGCGCCAAGCGTGCCGGCCGCCGCTTCGATTCTGCGGTCGACAGCCTCGATCGAGAGCCGGATAGCCCGCACCATCAGCGGAAAGCCCATGACCCCGCAGGCCAGTGCCGCGCCTGTCCAGCGGAACGAGAAGATGATGCCGAAATGCTCGGCAAGGAAGGCGCCGGCCGGGCCGCGCCGGCCGAAGGTGAGCAAGAGCAGATAGCCGGTCACCACCGGCGGCAGGATCAGAGGCAGATGCACTAGCCCGTTGAGCAGCGTCTTGCCCCAGAAACGCCCCCGCGCGAGCAGGAGCGCGATCAGGATGCCCGGCGGCAAGCTGGCGATCATCGCCACCGTCGCCACCTTGATCGACAGCCGCACCGCATTCCATTCGTCGGGAGTGAGGTCCAGCAGCCAGTTCATGATTGTGTTTGCGCGGTCTTTCTCAGTTGCTCGGTGCGAGCACCGTGAAGCCCTGCTCCTTGAACAGGTCGGCGGCCTTGGCCGACTCGACGCACTTTAGGAAGGCCGCCGCATCCTTGTCCTTCGAATCGGCGGTCTGGGCAATCGGATAGATGATCGGCGGATGCGAATCTTCCGGGAAGGTGCCGACGATCTTGACGCCCTTTTCGGCATGCGCGTCGGTGGCATAGACGATGCCCAGAGCCGCCTCGCCCGTCGACACCAGCTTGAGAGCTGCACGCACATTCTCGGCCTGCGCGATCTTGCCCTCGACGGACGACCAGACGCCCAGCGATTCCAGCGCCGCCTTGCCGTATTTGCCGGCCGGCACGGCCTTGAAATCGCCCATGGCAAGCCTGCCGTCGCCGATCAGCCTGGCGAGGTCGAAGCCCTTCTCGACCCTGGTCTCGACCGCGGAATCCTTCGGCGCCACCAGCACGATCTGGTTGCCGAGCAGCTTCACTTCGGTATCAGGCTTGGTCAGCTTCTTGTCGGAGAGATATTTCATCCAGTCGAGGTCGGCCGAGACGAAGATGTCGGCCGGCGCGCCGCCTTCGATCTGCTTGGCGAGCGCCGAGCTCGCCGCGTAGGAAATGGTCGCTGCTTCGCCGACTTCCGGCTCGCAGGCCTTGTTGACCGCGTCGAGCGCTTCTTTGAGGCTGGCCGCGGCAAACACGACGACCTTGTCGTCGGCATGGGCCGCCGGCACCGCCGTCATCAGCATTGCCGCCAGACCGCCAATGGCGATCGTCTTCAACCCGAAACCCTTGCCCGTCATGAAGTCTCTCCCTGGTTTCAAATCCGTGCCGCCAAAGGCCTTGGACCGATATATCCGTATGAACATAACAAGGGAAGGCTTTTCACCTGTCGCGGCATTGTGCGCCGGCGCGATCTCAGCCTACGGTGAATGCAAAACGGAAGGGCGAAGCTCAAGGAGAGACGCATGAAGATCAGCGCCTGCAACACCTCAAGGGTAAGGTGACCGAGATCGGCAACGGAAGCCACCGCTTCGCATGTCAGATCGACATCGGCGGCGACGCGTCAGTCACCGTGTCAATCACCAAGCGGTCGCCGACCTCGCGCTCGAGAAGGGCAAGCAGGGGGCTATGCGGTGATCAAGGCCTCGGACGTCATGGTCGGCATCGACCAGGCCGAAAACTGGCTCATACCGCGATAGGCGCCTTGATATTCGCGTCCGCGAAATAGTTCTCGAGGCGGAAATCCTCGAAGCGGAAGGCGAAGAGGTCCTTCACTTCCGGATTGATCCACATCGTCGGCAGAGCCTTGGGCGTGCGCCGCAGTTGCTCCCGCGCCTGCTCGAAATGGTTCGAATAAAGATGCGCATCGCCCAGCGTGTGAACGAAGTCGCCGGGCTTCAGCCCGGTGACCTGCGCCACCATGAGGGTGAGCAAGGCATAGGAGGCGATGTTGAACGGCACGCCGAGGAAAATATCGCCCGAGCGCTGGTAAAGCTGGCACGAGAGCCGGCCTTCCGAAACATAGAACTGGAACAGGCAGTGGCAGGGCGGCAGCGCCATCGCCTCGACTTCGGCCGGGTTCCAGGCCGATACGATCAGCCGGCGCGAGTTGGGATTCCGGCGTATCTCCTTCAAAAGGCCCGCAATCTGGTCGATCTCGCCGCCACGCCCGTCCGGCCATGAGCGCCATTGCTTGCCGTAGACCGGTCCGAGGTCGCCGTTCTCGTCCGCCCATTCGTCCCAGATGGTAACGCCATTGTCGTTGAGATACTTGATATTGGTATCGCCGGCCAGAAACCACAGAAGCTCGTGGATGATCGACTTCAGATGCAGCTTCTTGGTGGTCGTGACCGGAAAGCCGCGCGAAAGGTCGAAGCGCATCTGGTAGCCGAACACCGAGCGCGTGCCTGTCCCGGTACGGTCGCCACGGTCGATGCCATTCTCCAGCACATGCTTCAACAGGTCGAGATATTGGCGCATCGGCTCTGCCTCGATTCGAGTGACATATAATCATAGCGAATGTGCGCGCCGACGCCACGTCTGTCTGAAATCCTTCCCTACGCGAGGCGGCAGGACCTTTTCAGAATTCGCTCTGGCGAGTCGAATAGCGTGGTTTTCGAGAACCGGAGCGGAGCGTACTTAAAGTACGTGAGCACCGGAAGCGCAGAAAACCGCGCTAGTCGGCCGCCAGAGTAGAATTATCAAAAGGTCCTACAGAGAGCCGAGTTTGCCGAGATCCTTCGCAACCAGATAATAGAAGGTCACGCGGCTCTTGGTGTTGTCGGCCTGCATCGCCTTGCAGGTCTTCTCGATCGAGGCATTCGCCTTTGCGGCATCGGCGATGCCGAGCTTCTTGCCGATCCAGTTCTCCCGCACGCGATCGAGTTCCTTCGGGTCGGTGCAGGACACCAGCGAGGAATCGCGGTTCCTGAGCGCAATGCCCAGATGCTTGACGATCTTATCGACCGCGTCGGCGCTGGCGCCGGCATCATATTTCTTCACATCCGCAAGATAGTCGGCCATCAAACTTCCCCTCGTCGGCGCCACGGATCCGATCGATGAGGCTTGTGGCGCGCCGCGCAACCTGTGCGCTAGGTCAGAGACTCCTCACCGGCAGCGAGATTTGATTGAGTAGGCGCGCAAGTCAACCCTGGCTGCCGTTTGGCACAACCGGTTAAGCGCCGGTTTTGGCCTTTATTTTTCCTTCGCCGCTCCCTATATACGGTTCGTCGGCTTGACCGACTATGGCGATAAACAGGCGATGAAATAAGCCGTTCGGACCCGGGGGCGGTACCCGGCGCCTCCACCAAAAACCGCTCTGGCTGACGGAGCGGCTTTTGCTGGGGGCGAAATAGGATCGACGAAGGTGTAAAGATCGTACTTTTGCCCGGCATTGTACCACCGTTATCGGGCTAAACTTATAGTTGCCAACGACAACTATGCGGAAGCTCGTCTCGCTGCTTAATGCGGCGCGAACGCTTCAAATCAAGCCCTAGGGGTTCGCACTTCTAGGCGGGGTTCGGAGGTACCTGGCAACAGAAACCTCCACCTTCCCCCTCCTTGCTTCTCCCCAATCAACCGAACGGCCAAGGCTCGTCCGGCGCCTGATGCGCGGGCACAGCCTTGCCGCCCATCATCCATGGATAGGCGATGCAAGACGATACCGATCGATTTTTCGTGCTGACCGGCGGCCCCGGCTCCGGCAAGACCACGCTGATCGAGGCGCTGCGGGCCCAAGGCTTCGCGACCGCGCCCGAAGCCGGGCGCGGCATCATCCGCGACCAGATGGCCATCGGCGGCCCTGCCCTTCCCTGGCAGGAGCGCTCGCTCTTTGCCGAGCTGATGCTGTCTTGGGAGCTGCGCTCCTGGCATGCCGCGCATAACGAACCTGGCCGGGTGTTCTTCGACCGCGGCGCGCCCGACATGATCGGCTACCTCAGGCTCTGCGGCCTGCCGGTGCCGGACCACATCACGAGCGCGGCTGAAAAATTCCGCTACGCGCGCCACGTCTTCGTCGCCCCGCCATGGCCGGAGATTTTCACTCAGGACGAGGAGCGCCGGCAAACGCTCGACGAACCCGAGCGCACATTCCGTTCGGTGACGGGCGTGTATGCGGAGCTCGGCTACGATCTGGTGCCGTTGCCTCCCGCTGCGGTCGATGAACGGGTGCGCTTCGTCCTCGATCAAACAGCTTCGCCAGGAACATGAAAAAGGCCGGGATCGACCCGGCCTTTTCTATCTTCTCAACGGCTGTCCTACTCCGCCGGCGCTTCGACCGCTTCGCGCGCGCGGCCGAGCGTCAGCTTGGCCAGAGTGAAGGAGATCACGGCGCACAGCGCGATGCCGGCCACCATCGGCAACGGCGTGCCGTCGAAGAAGATGCCGGCGACGCCCATCGCCAGCGCGCCGATGGCGAAGTGCAGCGTGCCCATCAGCGCCGAGGCCGTGCCGGCGATCTCGCCATGCTCTTCCATCGCCAGCACCGAGGTGGTGGGGATGACGAGGCCGAGGAAACCGTAGCCGACAAAAAGCAGCGCGGCCATCACGTCGAGCCGGTCGACGCCGGAGGCCATGATCGCGAACAGCGCCACCATCACCGTGGCATAGCCGGTGACCGCCACCCAGACGACGCGCTTCAACCCGAAGCGGTCAGCCAGCAACCCGGTCAGCTGCGACATGCCGATGAAGGCGACCGCGTTGATCGAGAAGAAGACGCTGTAGACCGACGGCGACAGGCCGTAATGGTCGATCAGGATGAAGGACGAGCTCGACAGATAGACGAAGAAGCTCGCAATGCCGAAGCCCGCAATCGCCACGAGGCCAAGGAAGTTGCGGTCGCCCATCAGGTAGCGGTAGCCGGCAAGCGCCGTGCCGAAGGATGAGCCGGCGCGCTCTTCGACGGGCCGCGTCTCCTTGAGCGAGGTGGCAAGCAGGATGGTGGCCAAAGCGGCCGCGCCCGTCACCGTCCAGAACACGGCGCGCCAGCCGAAGCTCTCGATGATCTGGCTGCCGGTCAGCGGCGCCAGGATCGGCGACACCGAGAACACCAGCATCAAGAGCGACATCAGCTTGGCGGCCTCGTTGCCGGTGTGCAGGTCGCGCACGATGGCGCGCGGCACCGCCATGCCGGCGCTGGCGCCGAGACCTTGCAGAAAGCGGAAGGCGATCAGCCACTCGATGCTCGGCGCCATCGCCGAGCCGACGCCGCCGACCATGAACAGCGCGAGGCCAGCGTAAAGCGGCGCCTTGCGGCCGACCATGTCGGAGATCGGGCCGACGACGATCTGCCCAAAACCCATCGACAGGAAGAAGATCAGAAGGCTCATCTGCACAGCGGCGGTGCCGGCATGCAGGTCCTGGCCGATCGAAGGCAGCGCGGGAAGATACATATCGATCGCAAATGGGCCGATCGCGGACAACAAGCCGAGCACGACCGCGATGCGGAGGAATTTGGGACTCATGATAAGGCTCTTTCGGATCTGGTTGCCGCCGCAAAATGCCGGCGTCTGAACCCAGGACGTTCCATCCCGCGGAAATCCTACGTCCAAGGGCGAATTTCTTCGCCCCTTCCGCGCGGGCTTCCTTTATTGTGTCCACAAATTTAGACAGGCTTGTCCATTCGTCAATCACCGCTATATAGATTTTTCATGAAGCACGGCGTTTCTCCTGACACTTTCCCGCCACGCAGCCACGAGGCCAAGCGCGTGTCGGTGGTTGACGCCGCCGCTTCCGTTTTCTGCCGCGAAGGCTATGCCGGCGCCAATATCGACCTGATCGCGGCCGAGGCCGGTGTTTCACGGCAGACCGTCTACAACCACCATGGCGACAAGGAAAAGCTGTTCGTCGCGGTCGTACGCGACCTGACGGAGCGCTGCAATGCCGGCATCTTCGCCACCATCGCCAGCTTTCCCGATCAGCCCACGGACCTGGAAGCCGACCTGATCGCCTTCGCCGTGCGCATGAATCGCAACTGCATCTGCAACCGCGACGGCCGTTTCCTGCGCAAGCTGATCCAGGCCGAAGGCGAGCGTTATCCGGAACTGTTTGCCGAATGGCGCGAGCAAGGCCCGGGCCGTACCTGGTCGGCGCTTGCCGCGCGCTTTGCCCGGCTTGCCTTCGCCGGCCACCTGTCGATCGGCGACCCCGACGTCGCGGCGCGTCAGTTCTTCGCCCTCGTCAACGCCGAGCTTCAGATCACTTTCATGCTGGGCGGCGTGCCCACCGAGGAAGAGGTGCTGCGCTCGGCCACGAACGGCGTGCGGACCTTTCTCGGCGCCTTCGCCAGAAGGAAATCGCCAGCCGCCAAGCAGGCTGCGCTCGCTCACGCCTGAGCCATCAAATCGCCGGCACCCCTCTTGGCCTCACGGCTTTGCGCCTATATGCGGTTTACGCCGCGCTCAAGCTTGATTACAGCTATGCGGACGATTCAACGGAACCCGACCATCAGATGGCCGACGACCACATCCGCTACGACATTCTGGCCCAGGAGGCTCTGCGCGGTGTCATGCGCAAGGTCCTGGCCGAGGTCGCGCGCACCGGCCTCCCGGGAAATCATCATTTCTTCATCACCTTCCTGACCGGCGCGCCGGGCGTGCGCATTTCGTCCAGGCTGCGCGAGCGCTATCCGGAGCAGATGACCATCGTCATCCAGTTCCAGTACTGGGACCTCAAGGTGACGGATGCCGGCTTCGAGGTCGGGCTTTCCTTCTCCGACGTGCCGGAAAAGCTCGAAATCCCCTTCTCCGCCGTGCGCGGCTTCTACGATCCGTCGGTCAATTTCGAGCTCGAATTCGACGTCAAGACGGAAAGCGCCGAAGACGAGGCCGCGGCTCCGGCCCCCGAACCGGTCGCCGTCGTTCCCGAGAAGAAGGCGGAAACCAAGAAGAAGGCCGCCGAGGCCGAAAAGAAGCAGGCGGTCGCCGAGACCGGCGCCAAGGGCGCCGACGTCGTTTCGCTCGACGCCTTCCGCAAGAAGTAGCCCGGCGCCATGGGCGAGGTCATCAATCTCCGCCAGGCCCGCAAGCAGAAAGCGCGCACCGAGAAGGAACGCCGAGCCGGCGAGAACCGGGCGCTGAACGGCCGCTCGAAGACAGAGCGCGAGCGTGACAGGCTGACATCGCAGAAGGCCGAGAAATTCGTAGCCGGCCATCGCCGGGAAAAACCCGGCGACCCTGGCGAGCGCTGAGTCCTGCAATGGCAGCGGTCGAGAAACGTTCGGTAACGATCCGCGGTCACCGCACCAGCTTTTCCCTGGAACAGCCCTTCTATGACGACCTCATCGCCATCGCCGCCGAGCGCTCGCTGTCGCTCGCGGCCTTGGTCGCGGAGATCGACGAGACTCGGACCCGCGACGCGAACCTGTCATCCGCGCTGAGGCTCTACGTGCTGGCCTGGGCAAAACGCGGCGGCGCCACGTCCTAGACCGCGCTATCGCTGATGCTTTGTTGCGTCTTGCGCTTTGCGCCGAAGCTCAGCAATGCCGTGCGGTCGCGCTCCTCCGCCTGCTTTTTCGACCTTACCCGCATCATATCTTTCCAGCCGATATAGCCGACGAGCCGTTCATCCTCGCGTGAGACGACCGGCAGATGCGAGACATTGGCGAGCAAAAGCTTGTCGGAAAGCGCTTCGAGATATTCGTCCGGATAGGCCAGCGTGATCTTGTTGCCGGCCAGCAATTCGCCCAGCGTCGCCTTGCGGTGCTTGCCGTTACGGCGCCAGCGCAGGATCGCCGGCGGATCGATGACGCCGAGCACATGCCCCGCTTCATCGATGACCGGGAAGCTCGGATGCCGCGTGTCCGGAGCGGTCAGGAAGGCTGCCGCGCCATGTAGCGTCATCGTTCCCGGCACGCTCTCGACCTTGGTGGTCATCACTTCCTTGACCCTGGTCAGGGCGAAAGGATCGACGCGGTATTCTCGCACGAGGTGATGCCCGCGCCGCGCCACTTTCTCGGTCAGGATCGAGCGCTTCATCAACAGCACGGTGACCGCATGCGCGGTGGCGCAAGCGGCAATCAGCGGCACCAGCACATGCGTGTTGCCGGTAAGCTCGGTGGCAAAGAAGGTCGCGGTCAGCGGCGCGCGCATGGTGCCGCCCATCGTCGCCGCCATCGCCAGCAGCGGCCAGAAGCCGGGGCTTGCCTCGGGCAGGATACCCGAAAGCACCGCGCCCATCGCGCCGCCCATGATGAGCAGTGGCGCCAGCACGCCTCCCGAGGTCCCAGACCCCAGCGCAACCGACCAGATGACGGCCTTCACCACCAGCAGCAGCAGCGCGGCGGTGGCGACGGTGCGGCCGTCGAGCATGTTGGCGATGTTGTCGTAGCCGACGCCAAGCGCGTGCGGTTCGATAAGTCCGCCGATGCCGACCACCAGGCCGCCGATCATCGGCCACCACATCCAGTGTATCGGCAGCTTCAGGAAGGCGTCCTCGCAGGCATAGACCAATTGCGTCAGCAGTCCTGAAAGAAGTCCGGCGGCAATGCCGATCAGCACCCAGCCGCCCAGCCCGGCGATCGATGAATCCATGCTGCCCGAGAACGGAAAGATCGGGCTCGGCAGGTGAAGCAGGCTGCGCTCGACTTCCGCGACGATTGCCGCGACGGCGACGGGGATGAAGCTGCGCGGCGTCCATTCGAACAGGAGCAGTTCGACGGCAAGCATGATAGCGGCGATCGGCGTGCCGAACACCGTCGTCATGCCGGCCGCTGCACCCGCCACCAGCAGCGTCTTGCGCTCATTGTCGCTGACCGGCAGCATCTGCGCGATCAGCGAGCCGATGGCGCCGCCGGTCATGATGATCGGGCCTTCGGCGCCGAATGGTCCGCCCGAGCCGATCGAGATCGCCGACGATAGCGGCTTCAGCACCGCGACCTTGGCGTCGAGCCGCGAGCGTCCGAGCAGGATTGCCTCGATGGCTTCGGGAATGCCGTGGCCGCGGATCTTCTCGCTGCCGAAGCGCGCCATCAGGCCGATGATCAGCGCGCCGATCACCGGCACGATCACCGCGGCGAGCCCGAGCGGCGTGTCCTCGAGCCTTAGTTCGGCCAGCGAGAACTGGCCGAAATAGGCGATGTTGGTGGCAAGACGGATGAGCTGCAGGAGCACGATGCCGGCAAAAAGCCCGGCGGTCGCCACCACTACGGCGATGGCTGCAATAATCAGCACGCGCGGATCGGTCGTGAAGTCGCGAAGATGGCCGTTGCCGGCACGAGCGGATTTCATTTTGGGAGCCTGAACTTTCTGACGGCACGTAGACCGCCCGATTTTAGGTGGCTTCATATCGTAACACGATATAAATCTGCAAGGCTGTTTTCAATCGCTGCGCCGCGTCATTTTGGACGGGGATTGCGACCGCCAGTTGAGCTTTTGCACGAAAAGACCATAAGTCGGGAATGACGCCGCCGAAACAACGCCCCTCCATCAGCCAGGCCGACTACCAGCGGCTGTCGCAGTTCCGTTATCTGATCCGCCGCTTTCTCGAATTCAGCCAGGTCCAGGCCAACGAGGCGGGCCTCACGCCGCGCCAGCACCAGGCGCTGCTAGCGATCAAAGGATTTCCAGGCGGCGGACCGGTGGCGGTGGGCGACCTTGCCGAGCGGCTGCGCATTCGCCACCACAGCGCGGTGGAACTGGTGAACCGCCTCGCCGAGGCCGGCCTGGTCATACGCGATCAGGACAAGAGCGATCACCGGCGCGTGCTGCTGCAGCTCACCCCTTTGGCCGACGATCGCCTGGCCGACTTGTCGGCCGCGCATCTCGACGAGCTTTCGCGCATCGAGCCGATGCTGCGGCGCCTGCTCTCGCGCCAGGAAGAGTCCTAGGCGTGATAATATTCAACCGGTGCCCTGACATAGGGTGCAAGATTTTCCATTCATTTCCGTGAAATCTGCGCAAACGCAGGGGATTGTCGAAGCTGCCCCAACCTCGTCATTCTATGGCGGAGCAAGGAGCGAAGCGACGCAGCGCAGACCATAGAATCCATTCCGTGACTTCGAAGCGCCGCCACGGTGCGGAATTCTGCTCCGTTGCACGCCTTGGCGAAGGTAACGGCATGGATTCCAGGGTCTCCGCGACGCCGCTTCGCGGCTGCTCCGCCCTGGAATGACGACCGCGATGGGCGTTTCGGCCAATCTCCAAGGCATGCGACCTGCCAACGCAAACAGAGCCGACCGGCCAAATCCCGGTGCTGGGAAACTAGCCCCGCTCCGCGCGCTGCGAAAAGCTCAGCCGCCGTCGAGCGATTTCAACAGATTGTCGATAGTGAACGGGTTGGACTTCGGCTTTGCCGGCGCCGGCGCCGAACCGTCATTGACACCGGGCAGCGACCGATCGGTCTTCGGCTCGGCCGCCTTGCGCTCCGCCTCCAGCTTCTCCTGCTCCGCCTTCTTGCGATCGGCTTCGGCCTGCGCCTTGGCCGCCTCATCCACGGCCCGCTGCTCGGTCTCGGCCTTCGCCTGTGCGTCGGCCTTCGCCTTGGCGTCGGCTTCGGCCTGAGCCCTGGCGTCGGCTTCCGCCTTGGCCCTGGCCTCTTCATCCGCCTTGGCTTTTGCCTCGGCCTCCGCTTGTGCCTGCGCTTCAGCCTCGGCTTTTGCCTTGGCTTCCGCCTCGGCCTTCTGCCGCGCCTCTTCCTCTTGCCGGCGCAACTCCTCGGCCGCCCTGTCGCGCTCCGTTTGCAGCGCCGCGTAATAGCGTACCTCGCGCCGCAGGCGCTGCTTCTCCAACAGCGCCGCCTGCATCGCCTCGACCCGCTGCTGCTCCTTCTCCAGAGCGCGCTGCGTCAGGAACTGTGCTAGAGGGCCGCTGTCGAATTGGGGCGCGGTCGCCCCAAGCGGGCCGGCCAGGCTGAAATTGACGGCCGGCTCGGAACCGACCAGTGCCTCCTCGCCGGGACGATAGGTCAGCGTCCCCTTTGCCGTGACGGTGCTTGTGTTGAGATCGGCGGTCACGTCGGCGGACAAGGTCGCGCCGGGATTATCGAGGCTGACCGGCGGCACGCGCAGTGTCCCATTGGCGATGGTGAAGGCCACATCGGTGTCACCAGCGGCGAAGCTGCCTTCGCCTGCGATCTGCGGCGCGAACTCCGCGGTCTTGGCCGTGTCGATATCGCGTCCGATCGCATCGGCCTTGGCGATTATGGCGCCGAAGCCGTCCGGATTGATGCCGTCCACCTTCAATCCCTTCAGCGCCGCGGTGCCGGACCCGGACAGGGCCGCAATCATGGCATCGACGGATTTGCCGCTGGTCGACAACGCCGCCGAAAGATCGCCCCTGCCGCCGATGCCGGCGCCTGGCAGGACTGCGGAAAGATCGCTGCCGGCAAGCCTCATTTGGCCGGAGAACAGGCCGGTGCCCTCCGTGTTCTTCAGGTCGAACAGGCCGGTCAAATCGCCGCCGTAAAGCTTCGCCTTGAGGTCCGAGACGTGGATGCCTTCGCGATCGAGCTTCAGCGAGAATGAAGCGTCATGCGCCGTGGCGAAGGACCCGACGGCGAGCGCCGATGTGTTGAGATCGAGGTCTGCGTTAAGCGGCAAGGTCGACTTCTGGCTGAACGGCGTCGTCGGCCAGCCGCCCTTGGCGGGCGCGAAGGACTGGTCGCCGAACAGCGAGACCGCCAGCGGATCGAGGTCGAGTTCGTCGAGCGCCAGCGCTCCCGCAAGATGCGGCAGCCCGTCCTTGGCGTCGATGTTGACGTCGCCGGACACCGCCGCCTTGTTGATCGAACCGGTGAGGCCGCTCAGCACCAGCAGCCCATTGCCGAAATCGGCATCGGCCGCCAGCGACGTCGATGTTCCCGTTCCCATGCCGGGCAAGCCTACCCCCGTCGTCATCAGCCACGGCTCGATATCGGCGGCACTAAGATTGACCTTGCCTTTTGCAGTGGGGCCTTGCGCCGTCTCGGCGACGGTTCCGTCGAAGCTTGCCCTGAAGTCGTCGGCCGTCAGGTTGAAGCTGGTCGCGAGACCGCCGGCGACCGAGCCCTTCGCCGAGACCTCGGTGTTGGCATGGCCGAGCATCCCGAGCGGCAGCGCCGGCAGGCCGTAAAGCGCAAGCAGCGTGGCGGCATTGTCGTTGCGGGCGTTGAAGGTGATCGATACCGGCGCCTCGGAGAGCTTGTCCGCGGTTCCCTTGCCGGAAAGCGAAGCCGAAAAGGCCGAACCGCCGGCCTTGCCTTGGGCCGAGAGCGCCAGGCCCGTGGTGCCGTCGCCATTGTCGGCGGCGCTGGTCAAGAGATCGATGCGCGCGTCCTGGAACAGTTCGGGATAGGCCGCCGCACGGCTGGCCAGGCCTTTGAGCATGGGATTGTCGGGATAATGCTGGGCCGCGACGTCGATCAGCGGCTTGAGATCCACCGCCACCACGGAAGCGTTGAGCTTGCCGGTCGGGCTCTGCGGGAAATCCTTGATCCGGCCCGTGGCGCTGATCGAGGCGCCGGCCAGGCCGCCGATCGAGAGCCGGTCGATCTCGAGCAGGCCCTCGCGCAGCCGCAGCGCCGTGTCGACACTATCGGCGCTGAACCCGCCGGCGCTGACCGGACCCGCCTTGATCTGGAAATCGAGATCGCGATCCGAAAAGCGGTTGGCGCCCTTGTCGCTGATGAAGATCGAGGCGAAGGCCGCGAGCCCGTCCAGATCCATCTCGCCGCCCGTCAGCCGCATCAGCACCGATGGCCTGGCGCCGTCCGGCTGGCTGGAATCGATGCTGCCCGAAAATTTCGCCTTGCCGAGGATGAGTTCGAGATCGCTGAACGACTGCCGGTTCTCGCTGAGATCGACCTTGGCCTTGAAGCCTGCCGCCGGCAGCCGGCGGATCGCCTCGTCGACATCCTTCGACAGCCAGGCGGCAAAGCCGGAAGGCTGTCCGACGGCCAGCAGCAACGAGCCGGTGAAGCCGAAATGATCTTCGACGCTCAACATGCCGTCGGCTTCGAGCGTTGTGCGGCCCGGTAGCGTCGCGGCAAGCGACTTGACCGACCAGCCCCCTTCGGCCGGCTCGGCCGACAGCCGCACGTCGCGCACCGTCGTGTCGCCCGCCACCACAGCCGGCAGCCTGACCTCGACCTTGCCCGGTATGGTCGGCTTCGGCATGTGCTGCAGCGTCCGCTCGAACGCCGCAATGCGCTGGTCGAGCGTGAAGCCGGCGCCGGTGGCCCCGCCGACGGCCTCGTCGAACTGCACCTGCGCCCCGCTGGCCTCGACCGAGAAATGGGGCTTCAGGCCGAGATCGACCGATGCCTTGCCGTCGGCGGTATAGGGATTGTCGAGCGGCCCGGTCTCGAAGCGGAACTCATCGACATCGAGCTTCTGGTGGTCGAGCGCGAACTTGCCGTTCAGCCGGAAGCCCGGGTCGGGTTTGCCGGTGCTGACCTTGACCGGCTCGCCCTCGTTGCCGCGCAGCTCGGCCGAATTCCTGTCGTCACCCGAAATCTTGAACTGGCCGGAATAGACCGCGGCGCCCTTGACGATGCCGGCATTGCCGTCTGCTTCGATGATCAGCGGATAGGCATCGGGATCCGCTTTCAGCCGGAGCCGCATCTGGCCGTCCGGCTCCACCTTGCCGGTGGAAGCCGAGACGTCGGCCCGCAGGCCGTCGAAGCGCAGCGTTCCGTCCATCCGCCACGGGCCGGTGAGCGCCTTGGCCGAAATCGTCGAGTTGATCTCCGAGATCAGGTGGCTGCGCCCGCCGGCGGCATGGCGCAGTTCGATTTGCCCTTCGCTCACCGACAGCTTCTCGATCGCGATCTGGCCCGGATCGAAGGGAGCCGAGGGCCGGAGCGTCCAGTCGACGGTGCCGTCACCGGCGATATTGATGACGGCTTTCGGGTGCACCAGCCGCATGTCGAAGATCAGCACCTCGCCGCGCAGGAACGGCGCGAGCTCCGCATCCATGGAGAAGGTCTCGACCGTCATCGCCGGCTGGCCTTCCGGCCCGCCCGCGACCTCGACATTCGAGAAGGTCACCGACGGAAACGGCAACAGCCGCGCTGTCGCGTCGCCCTTCACAGTCACCTTGCGGCCGAGGACGGCGCTCGCCTCCCGCTCGAAATCGCCCCGGTAACCCGTCCAGTCGATGAAATACGGCACCACCAGCGCCGCGCACAGCACCAGCACGAACAGGCCACCGAAGATCACGAACAGGCGGGCGAGCATCTGTTTCCCGGGTTGAAAGTCAGCCGCACTCTACCCGCATCCGCGTGTCGATAAAGAGGCAATTCAACGCGCGGCAACGGCCAACGTCTCCAGTTGCGCGAAGGCTCGCGCTCGCGATATCTCTTTTGCAAATCCCCTGCCCTTCCGGTCACGTTCGTGACCACCCAAAATCCGAACCCAATACGGAGCGTTCCCGATGTCAGGCAAGAACTGGGACAGAGTGCCGATCGACGCGCAGAGCGTTGACGCCCCGCTCTCGACGGCTGCGATTTTCCTTGTTGTGACCGTCGGCAGCGACGAGGCCGCGCTTTCGAATGTCGCTTCGGTGCTGGGCGAGCTCGACGATCTCGTCAAGAATGTCGGCTTCCGCGACTTGTCGGGCCGCCTGTCCTGCATCGCCGGCATCGGCGCCGCGCTCTGGAACCGTCTGTCGCCCGGCCGCCGGCCGCGCGAGCTGAAACCCTTCGCGCCGATCGAGGGCTCGGCGCATTCGGCGCCCTCGACGCCGGGCGATCTGCTCTTCCACATCCGCGCCGAGCGGCCCGACATGTGCTTCGAGCTCGAGCGCATCCTGTTGGATCGCCTGGCCGGCAGCGTGACCGTCGCCGACGAGGTGTCCGGCTTCCGCTATTTCGACGCGCGCGACCTCCTGGGCTTTGTCGACGGCACCGCAAATCCGACCGGCCTCGACCTGCCCGCCTCTGCTTTGATCGGCGACGAGGACGGCGACTTTGCCGGCGGCAGCTATGTCGTCGTGCAGAAATACCTGCACAACATGGCAGCCTGGAAAGAGACGCCGACGCATGTCCAGGAAGAGATCATCGGCCGCACCAAGATCGACAACATCGAGATCGATGACGACGACAAGCCGCGAAAGTCTCACAAATCGCTGGCCACCATCGAGGACGATGCCGGCAACGAATACGACATCCTGCGCGACAACATGCCGTTCGGCCGTCCGGGGCAGAACGAGTTCGGCACCTATTTCATCGGCTATACGCGCTATCTGTGGGTGATCGAGAAGATGCTGCAGCGCATGTATGTCGGCGAGCCCCCCGGCGCCTATGACCGGCTGCTCGATTTCTCGACCCCGCATACCGGCACGACCTTCTTCGCGCCGACGCGGCCGATGCTGCAGAAGCTGGCCGAAGGGGTGGGAGGATAGCCGCCGGCCGGCGGATCAGCCCGCCGCCGGCAGGATCTTGCCCGGGTTCATGATGTTCAGCGGATCGAGCGCCTGCTTGATCGTGCGCATGACATCGACGCCATGGCCGAGCTCGTGGCGCAGGAAGCCGACCTTGCCCTGGCCGATGCCGTGCTCGCCGGTGCAGGTGCCTTCCATGGCGATCGCGCGCATGTTGAGCCGGGCGACGAATTTCTCCGCGAGCGCGATCTCTCCAGGATTGTCGACATCCATCAGCACCAGCACGTGGAAATTGCCGTCGCCGGCGTGGCCGACGATCGGCGCGACAAGCCCCATCTCGGCAATGTCGGCTTCGGTCTCCGTGACGCATTCGGCAAGCCGCGAGATCGGCACGCAGACGTCGGTCGACAGCCCCTTGGCGCCGGGGCGCAGCGTCAGTGACGACCAGTAGGCGTCGTGCCGCGCCTTCCAGAGCTTTGTCCGCTCTTCCGCGACGCTGGTCCATAGGAACGGCCCGCCACCCTGCTCCTCGGCGATCATGCCGAACGTTTCGGCCTGCTCGGTGACGCCGGCGTCGCTGCCATGGAACTCGACGAACAGGCACGGGCTCTCCGGATAGTCGAGCTTGGAATAGTTCTTCATCGCCCGCATCTGCAGCGCGTTCACCAGTTCGATGCGCGCCACCGGGATGCCCATCTGGATGGTCGCGATCACCGTGTTGCAGGCTGCCTCCAGGCTCGGAAACGGGCAGACGCCGCCGGAGATCGCCTGCGGAATGCCCTGCAGCCTCAGCGTCAGCGACGTGATGACGCCAAGCGTGCCTTCCGACCCGACCAGAAGCCGCGTCAGGTCGTAGCCGGCCGAGCTTTTCTTCGCCCGCTTGCCTGTCGTCACCGTCTCGCCGTCGGCCATGACGGCGGTCAGCGACAGCACGTTTTCGCGCATCGTGCCGTAGCGCACCGCGTTCGTGCCGGACGCCCTGGTCGCCGCCATGCCGCCCAGCGACGCATTGGCGCCAGGATCGATCGGGAAGAACAGACCGGTGTCGCGCAGGTGCCGGTTGAGGTCCTCGCGCGTCACGCCGGGCTCGACCGTGCAGTCAAGGTCCTGCGGGTTGACGGCGAGGATCCGGTTCATGCGCGACGTGTCGATGGAAATGCCGCCGCCCGGCGCATTGGTGTGGCCCTCGAGCGACGAGCCGACGCCGAAGGCGATCACCGGCACGCGGTGGGCGGCGCAGGTGCGCACGATCTCCTGCACGTCCGCGCTCCTCTCGACGAACGCGACGCCGTCCGGCGCCTGGGTCGGAATATAGGTGGTGGTGTGCGCGTGCTGGCCGCGTATCGCCTCGCCGGTCTGGAAGCGCTCGCCGAAGCGCTGCTTGAGGATGCCGAGTACCGCGGCGATGCCTTCCTCATTGCGTTCGACGGGGTTGAGGTCGCTCAAAGCCATGATTTCCTCCGCGAATGGACCAGCGGCCGCGCTTGTAGTGCAGCTATGAATGATGCCTAAAGCAATCCTAGGAAAAGCCAAGCGATTAGCTCGGCGACTTCACCGTAGCCGTCCGTCCGCCCTGTGCAGCGACCATCGAGGAAACCAAAATGACGATCCCCGCACCGATCATTTCCAGCCCAATGGCGATCGAGAAGGAATGGATCGACTATAACGGCCATCTCAACATGGCCTACTACAACGTGCTGTTCGACCGCTGCTCGGACCAGGCGTTCGAGCTGATGGGCATGGGGCCGAACTACGCCAAGGAGCGACGCCTCACCATCTACACGGCCGAAGTTCACGTCTGCTACATGCAGGAGTTGCACCTCGACCACAAGGTCAACGTCTCGTTCCAGCTGATCGATCATGACGAGAAGCGGCTGCGTGCCTATCAGGAAATCCGCCACGTCGACGGCTGGCTGGCGGCGACGTCCGAATCGCTATCGCTGCATGTCGACATGGAAGGACCGAAGGTCGCTCCCTTCCCCGCCGACGTGATGGCCCAGGTCGAGGCCATGCGCACCGCCCATGCCGGACTGCCGATGCCGGAGCGCGCCGGCCGCTCGATCGGCATCAAGCGCAAGGGCGCTTGAAAACCCGCACGCCCGCGTTAACCTTACCAAGGTTTTAACGTGAACAAGTCGGTTGAGTCCGTTGAACGACTCACTGGCGCGTTCGAAAACCGCCGTACCGGGTTTGCGCGGGGGCGGCTGGCGGAATGCGGTGCGAGGACAGTGCATGAAAACCGACATCAAGGTCGAAGTGGAACGGTTGGCGGCCGATCCACGCATCACCGACTATGATTTCTGGCGATCGCTGAAGAACGTCAACAATGAGATCTTCCACATCGCCAACAACAACGAACCCATCCCGTTCGACATGATCCGCTGGCGCATGATTCTGAAGCAGGCGCGCATGAAGCGCGGCCACGCTTGATCCATCGTCGCTGCCTCATCCTCCCTGACCAGCCATAGCTGCCGAGTCACAACCGCCGAATCATGGCTGCTTGAACCCGCACAGCGGCGAGCGTGGCTCGACCGGTGACGACTGGATGATGGCGGTGTTGGTCATCGCATAGGGAATGATCCGGTCGATCACCCGCTCGAGCTCGCTCACCGAGCCGACATGGGCGAGCGCGATGAAGCAGTCCTCGCCGGTTACCCGGTCGCATTGCGCGATTTCCGGCAGCTCGCGGATGATGTCCGCCACCACAGAAAGCTGTCCCGGCACCGGCCGGATTCTGAGCCATGCCGACAGCCTCATGCCGAGGGCAGCCGGATTGATCCTGACCGTATAGGCTTCGATCACGCCGTTATCCTGCAGCTTGCGGATGCGCTCCGCCACGCTCGGCGCCGACAGCCCGACCGCGCGCGCCAGTTCCGCCGTGCTGATGCGCGCATCCTTTTCCAGGAACCGCAGGAGCTTCAGATCGATCGAATCCAGATCGGCATTTTCACTTCGAAGGTTTTTCAAGCCAAACCTCTTCCATCAGAAAGCAAAGGCGTCAATCAAGCCATTCATCACACATGTAATCCGCGAGTTTCGCCTGCGATAATGCTCGCATGAAAACGCAAACGCAAATTCCAGCTGCAAACCGGACCGCCGCCGATGCGCACCCCGCTCTCGCCGGCCCCACCATGCTTGCTGGAATGGCCAACGCGTTGCCGCCGCATGTCTGGTTCTGCGTCAGCGCCGTGTTCCATTATCTCGGGCCGGCCTTCGCCGTGCTGCTTTTCGCTCAGGTCGGCGTGCTCGGCATGGCCTGGCTGCGCATCGCCACCGCCGCTCTCATCTTCGCCCCATTGACCAGGCCCTGGCGCGTTTTCGCCGGCGCCGATCGCGCTCAACGACTTCTGCTGCTCGCATTCGGCATCTGCCTGGCGGGGATGAATTGCTCGTTCTATCTGGCGCTCGACCGGCTGCCGATCTCGCTGGTTGCGGCGATCGAATTCGTCGGCACGATCGCGGTCGCGCTGGTCGGCCTGCGCAGCCGGCGCAACTTTGCCGCGCTCGCTGTTGCCGTGGTCGGCACCTTGCTTCTCATCGACGTGAAATGGTCCAGCGATCCGGTCGGCTTGTCCTGGGCCTTTTTGAACGGCGCCCTCTTCGTCGGCTACATCGTGATCGGTCACCGCGTCGCCCAAGCAGGCATCGGCATCGCCGGCCTCGGCGCCGCTATGGCGGTCGCTTTCCTCGCCGTGTTGCCCATTGGCTTTCGCGAGGCGCTGCCCGCCTTCGCGTCGCCGCAGCTGCTCGGCGCCGCGATCGGCGTCGGCATCTGCTCTTCGGTCATCCCCTACATCTGCGACCAGCTCGCCATGGCGAGGTTGCCGCGCGCGAGCTTCGCATTGATGCTCTCGCTCCTGCCGCTCACCGCAACGCTGATCGGCGTCATCGTGCTGCGCCAGGTGCCAAGCCTCACCGATTGCTTTGGCATTGCGCTGGTGATCGCCGGGGTGGCCATGCATAAGCCGGTGGCAAATACATGAATTGTTCGACTAGGCGAGCTTCTCTTTGAGAAACGCCACCGTCCGGCCCCAGGCGAGATCGGCGGCTTTCTTGTCATAGCGCGCGGCCGAGGTGTCGTTGTTGAAGGCGTGGTTGGCACCCTCATAGACATAGACCTTGTATTCGACATGGGCGGCGTCGAGCGCCTTCTTGTAGGTGTCGATGCCGGCGTTGGTGCGTTCGTCCAACCCGGCATAGTGGAGCAGCAGCGGCGCCTTGATCTTTTGAGCGTCCTCGGCCTTGGGCTGCATGCCGTAATAGGCGACGCCGGCGCTGAGGTCGGGCGCATGGACGGCGAGTTGGTTCACCGCGCCGCCGCCCCAGCAGAAGCCGACCGCGCCGACCTTGCCGTTGCCGTCCTTGAGGCCCTTGAGATAGGCGATCGTCGCCACGCCGTCGGCGGCGACTCTGGCCACGTCGAGCTTGGTGAACATGTCGCGCGCCTTGTCCTCGTCGGAGGGCGTTCCGCCAAGCGGCGACAGGAAGTCCGGCGCCAACGCGATGAACCCCTCCAGCGCCACGCGCCGGGTGACATCGCGGATATGCGGGTTCAGCCCCCTGTTCTCGTGGATGACGATGACGCAGCCGAGCTTGCCTGACTGGTTCGCGGGCTTGACCAGATAGCCCTTCATCTCGCCGCTTGAGCCGGGATAGGTGATGTCCCCTCCCTTAACGCGGCTGTCGTCTTCGGCGACGATCGCCGCTTGAGCGGAATTGGCCGCCAGCATCGGCGCGATCGCCGCCGCCGCGGCACCCGAGCCCGCCAGCTTGGTCAACTGCTCCATGAAGCGGCGGCGGTCGAGCGTCAGATGCGTGTATTCGTCATAGGCATCGATCATCGCCTGCGTGATGACAGGCTGCGTGACGACGGGCTTGGCAACGGGGCTGGTCATGATTTTCCTCGACGGTTGGCGGTGGACCGCAAGATAGGGTCGAGTATCGCATGGTCCAGTCACGCCCCGGTGACGACCCATCTGGGCGGAACCCTGGTGGAGCCAACCCGCCGTCGCGCCGACAAGCCAGCGCGATTCATCACATTTTGGTCATTTCCGAAAGGCTTGATGGTGCTGTCACATTAGGACGTGAAGTTGCCTGAGCGCCCTACCGAAACGAATGACGAAAAGGGGAATGCCATGAACATCCAGGATATCATCAACACCGTTTCCTCGAAGGCCGGCCTCGACGAGCCGACCACCGAGAAGGTTGTCGGCACCATTTTTTCCGTGCTCGAGCATGAGGCTGAAGGCACCAGCATTTCGTCCTTCTTCGACCAGATCCCCGGCGCCGGTGAGTTGGCCCAGAAATATGACGTGATGGCCGCCGGCGCGACGGCCAATTCGGGCGGCGGACTTCTGTCGTCGCTGCAGGGCGCGCTGGGCGGCGTTCTGGGCGAAAAGGCCGGCGCGCTGATCAACGGCATCGCCGCGCTCAAGGCGTCCGGCCTCGACATGGCGCAGATCCGTCAGGCCGGCGAGACCTTGATCAAGCAGGCCGAGGTTGCCGCCGGCCCTGATCTGACCAACCAGGTGCTGGATCAGGTGCCCAGCTTGCGGGGTCATCTCGGGCTTTGAAGCATTCCGAACCGGTCTTGAACGGCTCGGCCTTTCGACGGCAAAGCTGATCCGCTTTCTGGCGACCGAAGGCCTCCCACCGGCGAAATCGATTAGTCCACCTTATGGGGAACAAGATAGTTCGTAGTTTTTGTGCCTCGGGTGACTGTTAGGGCGGAATATCCAGGCGGCGGCGAATCGGTAACCGTGGCGTCAACCTCCCTGCATCGGCCAATAACTTCGCCGACAGGGGACTTAGCCAAACGATCCGCCAAGGCCGCTCTGCATTCATCGGCGGAGTAGATTTGAGGCGCGATTTCGAGCGGCCGACAAGCCCACCCCGGACTGCACGAAAGCAAAATCATTATCGCTGACGCCTCCGGTCCCATTTCGTATTTTCCTTAACGCTCATCCGACGTGACAAAGGACAGTGCGATCAGGTCATCAACGTCGATGCCGCCGCGACCATTGTCCAAAATGTCGGCGAGAGCTCCCGACCTACGCCGACTGGCAGTGCCTTTGGAAAGGGCCAGCTTAGCCGAGTAGCCAAGGCGCAATTTGGTCTTGCAGTCATCGTACCTGAAGATGCTTACCGCCTTGAACCATGAACCGGTTTTGATGGATCGGCGAGTGGCAGTTACGGCACTCGTAACGGATGCTGACGTCCCGCAACTCATTGGAAATCGACACCGTCCACCTCCTGCCCGCCCCTAACGGATGCCCGCCATCCTGGGGGTGACGGGCATCCATAAACTGGCGATGAAGGGACTCATGTCCGCCAGTCGGGGACACAATGAGATAGTGGGCTATATGTTTCGTCCTTGGGACCAATGCTTGTGATGTGCGACTTCAGTCGGAACCGATAGCCCGACTGGGGACTTGCGCCAGGAACGAACCAACCGACCCTCCGTTGACCCACTGCCGGAAGCTCCCGCTACAGCGGTTGAGCACAAAGCAGAGGCTCCAGCGCTGGCGGGTTACGCGCTGGAGCCGTCTTAAAAGGTTGGAGCGAGAAAATGAAAGACTATCGGAACAGTGTCCTGGAGGCTCGTTGGCTTCTCGCCGTACCCGCGTCGCTTCTCCTGACCGTCCTGCTGGCCGGCTTCTTGCTTTCGTAGCAGGCCGGCCTCGCCCTGTCCTATTTCGGCAGCGTGTAGGCCATCACATAATCGCCCGGCTTGGTGCCGACCGAGCCGTGGCCACCGGCGACGATGACGACGAACTGGCGGCCGTCGGCCACCGTATAGGTCATCGGCGTCGACTGGCCGCCCGCCGGCAGCCTCGCCCGCCAGAGCTGCCTGCCGGTGGTGAGGTCGTAGGCGCGCAGATAGTCGTCCACCGCGGCGCCTAGGAAAGCGACGCCGCCCGCCGTGATCATCGGCCCGCCGATGCCGGGAACGCCGACCTTGAGCGGCAAAGGCAGCGGCGTCATGTCGTAGACAGTGCCGTTGCGGTGCTTGTAGGCGATGTTTCCCGTCTTGAGGTCGACGCCGGCGACATAGCCCCAGGGCGGCGCCTGGCAGGGAATGCCGAGCGGCGACAGGAACGGTCCCATCACCACCGCGTAAGGCGCGCCTTCATTGCGGTTCAGCCCCTGCTCGCTGCCCTTGGTGTCGCCCGGCGGCGGCACATCCGCGCGCGGGATGAGCTTCGAGGTGAAGGCGAGGTAGGTCGGCATGCCGAACATCACCTGCCGCACCGGATCGACCGCGACGCCGCCCCAGTTGAAGACGCCGAAATTGCCGGGATAGATCAGCGAGCCCTGCAGCGAAGGCGGCGTGTAGCGTCCCTCATAGCGCAGCTTCTTCAATTCGATCCGGCACGCCAGCTGGTCGAACATGGTGATGCCCCACATATCGGCACCGGTCAGCGGCTTGGGATTGAAGGACAGGTCCGAGGCCGGCTGCGTCGGCGAGGCATGATCGCCCTCGACCGCGCCGCCGGGCGCCGGCACGTCTTTCACCGGAATGATCGGCTCGCCGGTGCGCCGGTCGAGCACGTAGAGATCGCCCTGCTTGGTCGGCCCGACCAGCGCCGGCACGACGCCGCTCGCCGTGGTGATGTCGACCAGCGACGGCTGCGCCGGCACGTCCATGTCCCACAGATCGTGATGCACGGTCTGCCGGACCCAGCGCAATTGCCCGGTGTTGAGATCGAGCGCGGTGATCGAGGAGGAGAATTTCTCGACATTGGCGCTGCGGCCCATGCCGAGCTGGTCCGGCGTCTGATTGCCGAGCGGAACGTAGAGCAGTCCCAGCTTCTCGTCGGCGCTCGCCGTCGACCACATGTTGGGCGAGTTGTGGGTGTAGGTTTGCCCGGCGGGCAGCGGCGTCGTCACGTCCGGATTGCCGGAATCCCAATTCCATAGGAGCGCGCCGGTGCCGGCGTCGAAGGCGCGGATGACGCCGGACGGTTCCTCGGTCGAATAATTGTCGTTGACCGCGCCGCCGACGATGATCTTGCCGGCGACGATCAGTGGCGCCGACGTCGAATAATAATAGCCCGACTTCGGATAGGGCATGTTGGCCATGAGGTTCAGCGTGCCGGCCTCGGCGAAGGACGGACACACCTGCCCGTTCGCGGCATCGAGCGCGATCAGCCGGGCGTCGGAGGTCGGCAGATAGATGCGCGCGGCGCAAGGCTGGCCGGCGGCGATCTTGGCATCGGCATAATAGGACACGCCGCGGCAGGTCTGGTGCTGGCGGTTGGGGTCGAGCTTGATCTTCGGATCGTAGCGCCACTTCTCCTTGCCGCTCGCGGCATCGATGGCGATGGCGAAATTATGCGGCGTGCAAATGAACAGCGCATCGCCGATCTTCAGCGGCGTCACCTGATAGGTCGTCTCGCCGATATCGTCGGGGCCTTTCACGTCGCCGGTGCGATAGGTCCAGGCCGGCTGCAGCTTGGCGACGTTGTCCGGCGTGATCTGGTCGAGCGGCGAATAGCGCTGGCCGAAGGGCGTGCGGCCGTAGAACTGCCACTCGCCGGCCGGCATGTCGCCGCCGAGATTGGCGGCCGTCGCCGCCTTTTCGGTGCCCAGCGTACCGCCGATATCCATGGGATCGGCGGTCATCGAATAACCGGCGACCGCGAGCGAGGCGAGCACGGCCAGGATCAGCGGCGCGCGTCCGTCCGGCCCCCGCAGCCCCCGCCTTGCCCACGGCGTCAAAAGCCACAAGGCGATCAGCACGATGACGCCGCCGCGCGGGCCGAGCTGCCACCAGTCGAAGCCGATTTCCCACACCGCCCAGCATAAAGTGGCAAGCACGAACAGCGCGTAGAGCCAGAGCGAGGTCGACCGGCGCCTGAACAACAGCCAGGCGGTGATCAGGAAGATCAGGCCGGCGATCAGGTAGTACCAACTGCCGCCCAGCGCGATGAGCCAGATGCCGCCGCCGCCGAGAATGAGACCGATGAGGAAGAGGACGAGGGAGGTGATGGTGACAGCCAAGACGGTGCTCCTTCGACTGTTGCGCCTTTGCGGCCGCTCTGAGGCGACGGCGCGCCGTCCCTGCCCTGCCGGCAGCTTTCCCTCGCTCGCTCCGGCTGTCAAGTTGGGGGCAGACACGCGAAACTAGAACAAAACGTAGACAGTTCTGGTCTTTCGCTGCCGAATCACTACATTCGGGAGCGATGTCGGGCTTTTCCGAAGACATGCCTTTTTTCGATGAACCGAATGCGCGGCCGGCAGCGGCTCCATCCGGCATAGCCGCGCGCGCCATGGCCGCCCGCAGCGGCCAGAACGGCGTGCCCGATTATCTCAAGGGCCTGAACCCGGAGCAGCGCCTCGCCGTCGAAACGACCGAGGGCCCGGTTCTGGTGCTGGCCGGCGCGGGCACCGGCAAGACGCGGGTGCTCACCACGCGCATCGCTCACATCCTTGCCACCGGCAGGGCCTTCCCCTCGCAGATCCTGGCCGTCACCTTCACCAACAAGGCCGCGCGCGAGATGAAGCAGCGCATCGGCATCCTGATCGGCGAAGGCAATGTCGAGGGCATGCCTTGGCTCGGCACCTTCCACTCGATCGGCGTGAAGCTGCTTCGCCGCCACGCCGAGCTGGCCGGGCTGAAATCGGATTTCACCATTCTCGACACCGACGACGTGGTGCGGCTGATCAAGCAGTTGATCCAGGCCGAAGGGCTGGACGACAAGCGCTGGCCGGCCAAGACCTTCGCCCAGATGCTCGACAACTGGAAGAACAAGGGCCTTGGCCCGGACGAAATAGCGGAAGGCGATGCGCGCAGCTTCGGCAATGGCAAGGGCCGCCAGCTCTACAAGGCCTACCAGGAACGGCTGCAGACGCTGAATTCCTGCGACTTCGGCGACCTGCTCTATCACCCGATCCGCATCTTCCGCGCCTATCCGGACGTGCTGAAGGACTACCACCGCAAGTTCAAATACATCCTCGTCGACGAGTACCAGGACACCAACACCGCGCAATACATGTGGCTGCGGCTCCTGGCGCAGAGGCCCAATTCTGGGCGCAGCCCATCGGCCGAAGGCCGCAAGCCCGACCGGGCGTCGGCCGGCCAGGCCGCCCCCGCGGAGGCCAGCGAGCGAAGCGAGCGCTCGGCCGTGAGCGAGAACAAAGTCAACATCTGCTGCGTCGGCGACGACGATCAGTCGATCTATGGCTGGCGCGGCGCCGAGGTCGACAACATCCTGCGCTTCGACAAGGATTTTCCGGGCGCCACCATCATCCGGCTGGAGCGCAACTACCGGTCCACCGCGCATATTCTGGGCGCGGCCTCGCACCTCATCGCCCACAATGAGGGCCGCTTCGGCAAGACGCTGTTCACCGACCGCGACGACCCCGAGGACGACAAGGTTCACGTCCACGCCGCCTGGGACTCGGAGGAAGAGGCCCGCGCCATCGGCGACGCCATCGAGGCCTACCAGCGCCAGAAGCATAATCTCAACGACATGGCGATCCTGGTGCGCGCCTCCTTCCAGATGCGCGCCTTCGAAGACCGTTTCATCACGCTCGGCTTGAACTACCGCGTCATCGGCGGCCCGCGCTTCTACGAGCGCCTGGAAATCCGCGATGCATTGGCCTTCTTCCGGGTCGTCGCCAATAGCGGCGACGACCTCGCCTTCGAGCGCATCGTCAACGTGCCGAAGCGCGGGCTCGGCGAAGCCACCATCCGTCAGATCCACGACACGGCCCGCGCCATGCGCATCCCGATGCTGGAGGCCGCCGCGACGCTTGCCGAAAGCGACGAGCTGAAGCCGAAGCCGCGTGCGGCGCTGCGCGAGGTCGCAGCCAATTTCGAGCGCTGGCAGAAGGCGCTGGAAACCACCCCGCACACCGAGCTCGCCGAGACCATCCTGGAGGAGAGCGGCTACACCGACATGTGGAAGAACGACCGTTCGGCGGATTCGCCCGGGCGGCTGGAAAACCTCAAAGAGCTGATCCGCTCCATGGAGGAGTATGAATCGCTGCGTTCCTTCCTCGAGCATGTCGCGCTGGTGATGGAGGCCGAGCAGGGCGAGTCGCAAGATGCGGTCTCGATCATGACGCTGCATTCTGCCAAGGGCCTCGAATTCGAGACCGTGTTCCTGCCTGGTTGGGAGGAAGGCCTGTTCCCGCACCAGCGCGCGCTGGACGAAGGCGGACGCTCCGGCCTCGAGGAAGAGCGCCGGCTCGCCTATGTCGGCCTGACGCGGGCGAAAAAGAACCTGCATATCTGGTTCGTCTCCAACCGCCAGATTCACGGCCTGTGGCAATCGACGATCCCGTCGCGCTTCGTCGACGAATTGCCCGAAACCCATATCGATATCGCCGACAGCGGCAACAGCTACGGCGGCTACGGCAACCCCTATGGCGGCGGCTCGTTTGCTTCCGGCCGCGGCGGCGGACGACAGAACCCCTACGGCGCCTCGCGCTTCGACAATATCGGCGCCAAGGACCAGGGCAGCTTCTCCAACACCTATGCGACGCCCGGCTGGCAGCGCGCGCAGGCGAACCGCACCGAGGCGACCGACCGCAACTGGGGCACGCGCTCCGGCCACCAGGTCGAGCGTATCGGCTATGGCGAGACCGATTCAGGCTATGGCGCCGGCCGCACCAGCGTGAAAGGCCGCACCATCGAGGGCGAGCTGGTCGCCAAATCCGTCGCCGACACGCCATCCGCCTTCAATGTCGGCGACCGCGTCTTCCACCAGAAATTCGGCAATGGCAACATCGCCGCGATCGACGGCAACAAGCTCACCATCGACTTCGACAAGGCCGGCCAGAAACGCGTGCTGGACGGGTTTGTCGCACCGGTGTGACCGGCCTCCTCACCTATACCTTGCTTGGTTCCACTTATGGCCGAGCAGCGACAGGATGATGATCAGCCCGTTGAAGAACTGCACGTAAAAGCCGCTCAGGCCCGCCGCCACCACGCCGGTCTGGATGAACGACACCGTAACTGCGCCGATCGCGCCGCCGACCACGGTGCCGATGCCGCCCCAGGTCGGCGTGCCGCCGACGAACACCGAAGCCAGCACGGGCAGCAGATAGCCGTCGCCTGCCGTCGGCCACCAGGTGAAATTGATCATCACCGAGAAGGTGCCGGCGATCGCCGCGCCGATGCCGACGAAGACAAACACCTTCACCCGGACCCATTTGACGTCGATGCCCATCTGTCTTGCGCTGTCGGGATTGTCGCCGACCACTTTCACCTGCGCGCCGAAACGATGCCGGTTGTAGAGCAGCGCCGAGAACACCACGAAGGCGATCGCCCAGAATATCTGCACCGGGATGCCCCAGACCTGGCTGGAGAAGATCTTGTAGGCCGAGCTGTCGGCAAGGCCGGTCAGCGCCGTCGACCTGCCTTCGTTGATGATCTGGATCAGGCCGCGCAGCAGGAAGTTCATGCCGAGCGTGGCGATCAGCGACGACAGGCCGCCATAGACGACCAGCGAGCCGACCAGGAAGCCGAGCAGCGTGCCGGTGACGAGCGCCGCCGCGATGCCGATAAACGGATCGTAGCCGGCCTGCACCACCAGCGCGAAGACCCAGGAGGCAAAGCCCATTGTCGCCGGAAATGACAGGTCGATCTCGCCGCAGGTGACGACGAAGACCAGCGGCACCACCACGAATAGCGCCACGGGAAGCGTCGTCAGCACCGAGCTGTAGAGATACCAGGTGGTGAAGACGGTCGGGTTGGCGATGATGAACACCGCCATCATGACGATGAACACGGCAAGTGTGCCCAGCGATGCGCGATTGTCGATGACGAAGCCGCGCAGCCAGTGATTGGACGGATGGCTCCATTCCTTGGCTGGCTTCCTGGCTACCTGGCCGCCTGTTCTTCCCAGAGGAGTTTGCAGATCGGGTTCCATCGCGTTACTCATTGCGCTCCCTGCTCCGCGCCTTCGTGCAGTCCCGGCAATCCGCCGGGGTGTGCTACGTCTTCCATGAAGTTGATGAGGTCTTCTGCCGACTTGACCTCGTTGCGGTCGGCCGCGAGCGCCACCTTGCCGCGGTCGAGCACGACGAAGCGGTCGGCGATGTCGAAGACATGGTGGATGTTGTGCCCGATGAACAGGATCGAGCGGCCGCTCGCCCGCACCTGGCGCACGAAATGGAAGACCTTGGCGGTCTCGGTCAGCGACAGGGCCGTGGTCGGCTCGTCGAGGATGATCAGTTCCGCCTGCTTGTAGATGGCGCGTGCGATCGCCACGCCCTGGCGTTCGCCGCCGGAAAGCTGGCCGACGATCGAGTGCGGCGTGAACACCTTCGAGGTGAAGCCGATCTCGCGCATCAGCCTGCTCGCCTCCTCGATCTCCTTGTCGACCTTCAGCCAGCCCATGAAGCTGGTCAGTTCGCGGCCCATGAAGATGTTGCGCACGATCGTCTGCTGCACGGCCAGCGCGCGGTCCTGGAACACCGTCTCGATGCCGGCGTCGCGCGAGCGCGCCGCGCTCCACCCGGTGACCGGCTTGTCGCGCACCAGGATCTCGCCGCTGGTCGGCTTGACCACGCCGGACAGGATCTTGATCAGCGTCGACTTACCGGCGCCGTTGTCACCAATCAGGCCGACCACCTCGCCGCGGTCGACGCTGAGGTTGACCCCGCCCAGCGCATAGACCTGGCCGTAGGATTTCTTGATGTCGCGTAGTTCGATGATGCGTTCGCCCATGCGATCCTCGCTTGCAATGTCTGTTCGGCGGCCTCGTCGCCCGCGGTCCAGCCGGCCGGGGCAAGCCCGGCCGGCTGCCTGGGAGGTCAGCGCAACGCCTGCTTGGCGAGCTCTGAGACGATCTCATAGTTCTGCGGCGTGACGAAGCCGGCGCCGGTGTCGACATTCATCGGCGCCAGCCCCAGCACCACCTGCTGGCAGAGGCTGAGAATCGGCAGGTAGCCCTGGAGGAACGGCTGCTGGTCGGCCGTCAGTTGCACCCAGCCACCCTTGAAGCCTTCGACGATCTGCGGACTGGTGTCGAAGCCGAAGTTGAAGATGTCGCCGGGCTTGCGGCCCGCCGCCTGCATATAGGTGGCGACATTGCCGAGCATCTGGCCGCCGGGGTAGCCGACCGCCTTGACGTCGGGGTGGTTGAGCAGAGCCGCGGTGATCACCGGAATGGCGAGGTTGGGATCCGACGCCCATTCACCGCTCGGCGGCGACGAAAGCTGGATCACCTCGACGCCTGCCTCCTTCAGCGCCGCCACCGTGCCGCGCTCGCGTGCGCCGCGGCTTTCATTCTCGAACGGGCCGATCATGATCGCCTTGTCGCCGGCCTTGAGCTTGCCGAGCTTGAACGCCTCGACACCGAGCGCGCGGCCCTGCTGCTCCTGCTGCGCGCCGACATAGCCGCCACCGAACGCCGCCACCACCTTCGGCACCGGAACGTTCTGGTACATCATCTTGATGCCGTCCTTATGCGCCTGCTCGGCCAAAGGCATGATCGCCGCGTCGCCCGGATGGCCCATCATGGCGATGCCCTGCGGCTTGACCGCGACCGCCTCGCGCAATTGCTGCACCATCTTCTCGACGTCCCACTGCGAGAAGATGTAGTCGACCTTCGGCCCGAGATCGGCCGCCGCCTGCTTGGCGCCATTATAGACGATGGTGCCGAAGGCGTCGCCCTCGGCGCCGCCGACGAAGAAGCGGATGTGTACGTCCTTGCACCATTGCGCGTCGAGCGCGTGCGCCGGCAAGGCAGAGATCGAGGCGCAGAGCGCCGTGGCAGCCGCCACGACGGTCGAGCGCAGAGCAGTCCTTCTGGTCGTCATGCACGTTCCTCCCTTTTAGACCCCTCCCGATGGAGGGTTTCGAATTGATCTGCGTCCTCGGTCGGCCGGCTCCTCCCGCCGGCCAATCCTCACATCGAATCTGGCCTCAAGCCGGATTGGGCACGTAGCTGTTCCCTCCCCGGCATTGCTTCAGATAGTCGAGCGCGCGCGCCTGTCCGGTGATCTCGAGGTCGCCGCGATAGACCGGATCGTGCCAGCCTTCGATGTCGATGGCGCCCTTGTAGCCGGCCAGCCGCAACTCGCTGATCACCCGCGTCCAGTCGCTGTCGCCGAAACCCGGCGTGCGCATCTGCACGAAAGGCAGGCGGCCGAACACGCCATGTTCGCGGATGACATCCCAGCGCACCGTCGCGTCCTTGCCGTGGACGTGGAAGATGCGCGGCGCCCATTTGCGGATCTGCGGGATCGGATCGATCAGGTAGACAAGCTGATGGCAGGGCTCCCATTCAAGCCCGAGATTGTCGTTTGGCAATTCGTTGAACATCAGCTCCCAGGCATCGGGATTGTGGGCAATATTCCAATCGCCGCTCGCCCAGTTGCCGTCCATCGCGCAATTCTCGAACGCGATGCGCACGCCCTTATCGGCGGCACGCTTGGCCAGCTGCCCCCACACCTCGCGGAAGCGCGGCAGGCTGTCGGTCAGCTTCTTGCCGCGGATGCGGCCGGTGAAGCCGCTCACCGTCTCCGCGCCGAACAGATGCGCATTATCGATCACCGTCTCCCAGGCCGCCAGCACACCGCGATCGACCTCTCCATTCTCGAGCGGGTTGCCGAACACCCCGATCGAGGACACGGTCACATCGGCATCGCCGATCGCCTCGCGGATCTCGCCCGCCAGGCGCTTCAGGTCCTTGCCGCCGAGCGTCTGCCAGAAGAAGGGCTGGATGCTCTCGAAGCCGAGCGGCAGGATTTGCCTGACATAGGCGGCCGGATCTTCGAGATTGGCCCGCACCATGGTGCCGATCCTGATATCGAGAAGCGGGTTTGCCGTCATTGTGCTTCCTTGGCGATTGTCACGCGCCGCCCGCTCTCCGCGCTCTCGATGGCGCCGAAGACCATGGCCAGGCTTTTGATGTTGTCGGCGCCGCGCGTCTCCGGCTCGGCGCCGGTCTCGATCGCGTGCATGAAATCCCGGATGATGCCGAGATGGCCGTCGACGCGGTCGGCGAGATCGAGCGGCGGCACTTCGATGGGCTGGGTCTTGTCGATGATCCCGTCGCGGCCGGACGCAATCACCTCCGCCTTCAGCCCGTCGTGGCCATCCCACAAGAGGCTGCCGCGCTCGGCGACGATACGCCAGCTTCCCTCCCAACTCGTGCGGAAACCGTCGGCGCACCAGGAGCCGGCATAGGTGAAGATCTTGCCGCCGCCGAGGTCGAAGACGGCGCTGGCCGACGACCCCTGCCGATACCAGGAATTCACGGGTTCCCATTCCTGGCAATAGACGCTGGCCGGCTCGCCGGCGACCATGTAACGCGCGGCATCGAACGTGTGGATCGCCATGTCGAGCAAGAGCACATGGGCCATCTCCTCGCGAAAACCGCCGAAATGCGGCGCGACGAAGAAGTCGGCGTGGATGCTGGTCGGTTTACCGATGACGCCGGAGTCCAGGAAGCGCCTGATGCGCCTGACATTGGCGACATAGCGGCGGTTCTGGACGACAGCGTGGATGCGCCTCGCCTTGCGCGCTGCCTCGACGATGGCGCGCGCATTCTCGGGGCTGTCGGCCAGTGGCTTCTCGGTGAGCAGATGGCAGTCGTGCGCGAAGGCCGAAAGCGCGACTGCGCGGCGTGCGACGGGAACCACGACGTCGAACACGGCATCGGGCTTGGTCTGGTCGAGGACGGCGTCGAGGTTGGTGCCGATGACGGCGTCGGACAGCGCGTATTCGCGCGCCCTCGCCTGGGCCCGCTCGGCATCGAGGTCGACGAGGCCGACAATGGCGAGCCCGTCGATCTGCTTCGCGGCATCGAGCCAGTGCTTGCTCATCGCTCCGCACCCGGCCAGGACGACCCTCATCATCCAGCGCTCCTCCTCCGCCGGTCCCTCCAGACCGGACGTCACGGCGTCACCGTAAACGTTTTTCCGTAAACGTTTACGAGAACACACCCGATGGCGTAGAATGTCAACCGGCTGCCTGCAAAAATCGCCCCGAAGCCTTGGCCTGAGCGGCAGCCGGTGCTAGCCAAGGCAAGGGGAGAATCCGTCCTTGGCGTCCAGCATCCACGATCTCGCGCGTCACCTGAACATCTCGATCGGCACCGTGTCGCGCGCGCTGAACGGCCGTGCCGACGTCAATGCCGACACACGCCAGCGTGTGCTCGAAGCAGCCAGGAAGCTGAACTATTCGCCCAATCAGTCAGGCCGCAGCCTGCGCCAGGGCGCCACCCGCTCGATCGCCTTCATGCTGCAGCCGCATCCCGGCGACCAGCAATATGGCGAGCCGTTCTTCATCCCGTTCCTGACGGGCCTGCAGGCGCGGCTCGCCGAGCATGACCTGGATCTGATGGTCGTCATGGGTGAGCCGGGCCAATATCAGCAGGAGCGGTTGCGCCGCGTGGTCGAGACGCGCCGGGCCGACGCGGTCGTGTTGGCCAATACGCGAAGGGAAGACGATCGGATCGAGTATCTCAGCAAGGCCGGCTTTCCCTTCGCCACGCTTGGCCGAAGTCAGTCCGGCGGCGACACGTATCCTTCACTCGATATCGATTTCGAGAGGGCGGGTGATGAAGCCGTCGACCGGCTGGTCGCGCGCGGCCACCGCCGCATTGCCGCCATCCGGCCTTCGCTTGATCTCAACTTCGGCTACCTGTTCCTCGACGGCTACCGCAAGGCGCTGAAGCGGCACGGTATCGAGGTCGACCCCGACCTGATCGCCGACGGCTTCATCAACGAGACCGGCGGCTACCAGGTGACGCCGCAAGTAATGCGCTCCAAAAACCCGCCGACGGCGATCATCTTCAACAATGACGCGATGGCGCTCGGCGGCTGCAAGGCGCTGGCCGAGATGGGTATCAAGCCGGGCCATGACATGGCCGTGATCGTCATCGTCGACACGCCGCTCTGCCGCTACTTTTCGCCGACGCTGACCGCCTTCCGTCCGTCGCTGGAGCCCATGGGCCGGCGGCTGGCCGAGATGCTGCTCGCTTCGCTTCCCGCATTCGCCGGCCCTGAGGGCACACGCATCATCCGCGAAGTCTGGCCGCTGGAGCTGATCGCAAGAGAGAGCGATTGAGCGGAGGCGCTTTCCCTTCTCCCCTTGTGGGAGAAGGTGGATCGGCGCGTCAGCGCCGAGACGGTTGAGGGGTGATCCAGCGGAGTGAGCCGTTAGCATTCCCTGGAACACCCCTCATCCGACCGAGCTTCGCTCGGCCACCTTCTCCCACAAGGGGAGAAGGAAACTGTCATGCAACCATCACGTTCACGTCCTAGACCGCTCGACGGGACCGGCTCGCCGCATCGCCGATGCGCGTTCCTTCCAGGCCGCTCTGCTCGTCAAGAAGGGGATATCGATGAAACATCTCAACCGGACCGTCGCGCTCGGCGCGGCACTCGCCTTGTTCACTTCCCTGACCCCGGCGCTCGCCGACGGCGTCGCTTACGTCAACAAGGGGCTCGTCGGCATCGGCCGCATCCCGGCCAACCAGAAGGACAAGTTCGGCGAGACCTTCGGTTCAGGTTCCGGCATGGCGATCGATACCAAATCCTGGACGCGTGAAGGGGCCACCTACAGGGGTTCGCTCTGGCTGCTGCCGGACCGCGGCTACAATGTCGTCGGAACCACCGATTATCGCCCGCGCCTCAACACCATCTCGATCGAGCTGGCGCCGACAGCACCCGGCGCGGCGCCCGCTGCCGGACAGGAACAGTCGGGCGTTAAGGCGACGCTCGCCGACACGATGCTTCTGACCGACGACAAGGGCGCCGACGCCACCGGCCTCGATCCGTTGAACGGCGTGCGCGCCGCCGGCGACATGCCGATGCTGCCTGAGGCCAATGGCAAGCTGGCGCTCGATGACGAAGCGATCGTGCGGCTGCCGGACGGCACGATGTTCATCTCCGACGAATATGGTCCCAACATCTACCGCTTCTCGGCCGAAGGCCGTCTGATGTCGGCGACCCAACCGCCCGCGGCGCTGGTGCCGATGCGCCACGGCAAGCCGAACTTCGCGTCCGACAACCCGGGCCCGGGCGCTGCCGAGCCCGATCCGAAGGATCCCGAAACCGGCCGCCAGAACAACCAGGGCCTCGAAGGCATGTCGATGACGCCAGACGGCAGGTTCCTGATCGCCGTGCTGCAGTCGGCGCCCCGCCAGGACGGCGGCGATTCAGGCTCGACCCGCCAGAACACCCGCGCGCTGGTTTACGACGCTTCCGATCTCGCCCACCTCAAGCTGGCGCATGAATATGTCGTGCCGTTGCCGATGTTCAAGGATGCCAAGGGCAAGACCAAGGTGGCCGCTCAGAGCGAGATCGTCGCACTCTCCGACAAGAGCTTTCTGATGCTGGCGCGCGACTCAGGCAACGGCCAGGGCGTTAAGGGCGACGAGTCGCTCTATCGCAAGATCGAGATCGTCGACCTCTCCGCCGCCACCGATATCGCCAACGGACCGTTCGACGCCGCCGACAAGCCGGTCGCGCCGAAGGGCATGCTCGACCCGTCGGTGACGCCGGCCAAGCTCACCTCGTTCATCGACATCAACGACAAGGGCGAGCTCGGCCGTTTCGGCCTGCACAATGGCGCGCCGAACGACAAGGACAACCTGTCGGAGAAGTGGGAGGCTATGTCGCTGGCGCCGGTGCTCGATCCGAAGCTGCCCGACGACTATTTCCTGTTCGTCGCCAACGACAACGACTTCCTCACCCAGGACGGCTTCCAGGTCGGCGCTGCGTACAAGGCCGAGGACGGCGCCGATGTCGACACCACCTTCCTGGTCTATCAGGTCACCCTGCCCGGCCTTTCTGGAAACACCACTCAGTAATGGGATGCGGTCGGCTGCCGCGGCAGCCGACCCCTTTCTGAAGGGATGCATGAGCATCAGGCCTGCGATAGCATCGCGGGCCTGATTCAGTTTCGGCCCCACCACCATGGATAACAACATGGATGACAAACAGCCCACCCGCCGGCGGACTCACGACCTGACCAGCGGCCCAATTCCGCGCACGCTGCTTTTGTTCGCCCTGCCGGTTCTGGGCTCCAACGTGCTGCAGTCGCTCAACGGCTCGATCAACGCGGTCTGGGTCGGCCGCTTCCTCGGCGAGGCGGCGCTGACGGCGACCTCCAACGCCAATCTGGTGCTGTTCCTCATCCTCGGCACCGTCTTCGGCATCGGCATGGCGGCAACCATCCTGGTAGCGCAATCGGTCGGCGCCCGGGACCTGCCCGAGGCGAAGCGCATCGTCGGCACCAGCGCCACCTTCTTCTTCCTCGTCTCGGTCGTGTTCGCCGTCTGCGGCTGGATTTGGATCGACGCCATCCTGACCGGGCTCGGCACGCCGGCCGATGCCTTGCCTTTGGCGCGCGCCTATTTGCGCATCATCTTCGTCGCCGTGCCGATGATGAACCTTTTATCCTTCGTCATGACCGTGCTGCGCGGCGCCGGCGACTCGCGAACCCCGTTCGTCTTCATGGCGCTGGCGGTCGTGCTCGACGTCGTGCTCAATCCGCTGCTGATCCGCGGCATCGGCCCCTTCCCCGAGCTCGGCATTGCCGGTTCGGCAACGTCGACGCTCATAGGCCAGACGGTGAGCGTGATCGCCATCCTGATCGTGCTTTATGTGCGCAAACACCCGCTGCGGCTGGCGGGCAGCGATCTCTCGCTGCTGCGGCCCGACCCGAAATTGCTGCGCATCGTCGTTTTCAAGGGCATTCCGATGGGGCTGCAGATGATCGTCATCTCGGCGGCGGCATTGACCGTGATGGGCATCGTCAATTCCTACGGCTCCCAGGTAGCCGCCGCTTACGGCATCGCCGCGCAGCTCTGGACCTACATCCAGATGCCGGCTCTGGCGATCGGCGCCGCCGTCTCCTCGATGGCGGCGCAGAATGTCGGCGCCGGGCGCTGGGACCGCATCGGCAGGGTCGCGGCGTCGGGCGTCGGCTTTAACCTGGTGCTGACCGGCGCGCTGGTGGCGCTGCTTTTCGTCTTCGACCGCGCAGTGCTCAGCCTCTTCCTCAGCACCGACAGCGCCGCGATCGACATCGCCGCCCACATCAACAAGGTGGCATCCTGGTCGTTCATCCTGTTCGGCGTCACGATCGTGCTGTTCGCCACGGTGCGCGCCACCGGCGCTGTCATGCCGCCGCTGATCATCCTGATCATCTCGGTGTTGATCATTCGCACCGGCTTTGCCTATTCCATGCGCAGCGTCATCGGCCAGGAGGCTCTGTGGTGGAGCTTTCCGGCAGGTTCGATCGCCTCGCTGGCGCTCGCCGCCGCCTATTACCGCTTCGGCCACTGGCGCACGATGCACATGATTGAGGACCGGCCGGCCGCGGGCGAGCCGCCCGACACGGGCCTCGGCGTGCCGCGCCAGCGCGCGCAGCTCCTGCCGGAGACGCCGAACGGCTAAAATCCGCGACGACAGGAAACGTGAAAATCCGCTACCGCGCGTATTTGGCGCCGAAGCCAAGCGCCACCAGCGAGAAGACGACAATCATGCCGGCAAAGGCCAGGCTTGCGATGGTTGCGTTCGCCAGGCTCGACAGGATGCCGATGCCGATCACCGGCAGCGCGTTGCCGCAGAAGCAACAGATGAAGAAGGCCGACACCACCTCGGCGCGGCGGTCGGCCGGCGCGATCTGATTCACCACTTGCAGGCCGCCGCGATAGCCGAGCGCCGCCGCCACGCCGCAGACCGCCGTCGCAACGATCATCAGGACCATCGAGGCATAGACCTGCGCCGCCACGATCAGCGCCACGGTCGGGATCATCAGCACCAGCGCGGCAAGCATGGTGGAGCGGCTGGAGAGCCATGTGGTGGCGACGATGGTGATGGCCGCCACAATCGACAGCTCGAAGAAAAGCCCGCCAGCCTCGGCATGATTGGTCACATGCAGCTGCTGCGCCAGGATGCTCGGCGCCAGCGCCGCGTAGAAGCCGACCAGCGCCATGGCGCCGAAACCGGTCACCGCCGGCGCCACGAATTGCGCGCGGATATTGTCCGGCACCGAAAGCCGCGGCCGCAGCGAGACCTCGGAAAACCGTCCGGGCCTGGAGACGGTTTCCCGCGTGCGCCAGATCAGCAGGGTGACGAAGGCAAGCAGGACGAGATAGACGGCGAATGTCAGCCTGAGCGGCCAGGGCGCATATTGGGCGAGCAGCCCCGACATGAGCGCGCCGGCCCCGAGACCGACAAAGTTGGTGCTGGTGGCGATGACGGCGGCGCGTGACTTGTCCTTGCCCTCGATCAGCTCGGCCAGCCAGGCGGTGCCCGCCCCCGCGCCGACACCGATGCCGAGCCCGCTGAGAATACGGGCGATGTCGAGCCAGGCGAGGTTTTCGGCGAAGAGGAAAAACAACGCACTGACCACGGCAACGCCCATCGCCGCTAGCGCGGCGGGGCGGCGGCCGACGACATCCGACAGGCGGCCGAAAAACAGCAACGCCGCCAGATTGCCGACCACATAGACGGCGTAAACCAGCGTCAGCGTGACCTGCGAGAAGCCGAAGGCCTGCTTGTAGATCACATAAAGCGGCGTCAGCGCGGTGCTGCCGGCAAAAAGCGCTGCGATCATGGCGGCGACGACGGCCATTGCGGCGCCGCCGCCAAGCTCATTGTCACGCGTCATGGTTTGAGCGTAGCTGGTCATGGCAACCTCCGGGGGTTGCAAGCCCAACGCCTATATAATGGCGCTGTTCCAGCCACCGAATGTCCTCCTGACAATCCTGACAGGATGGTCTTGTGCGAAATCCTCGCGTAGCTTTTGTCGGCCGACGAGGAGGAACCATGGGCAAGGGACGGGTCGAGGCATTCACCGATGGTGTCGTCGCCATCATCATCACCATCATGGTGCTGGAGCTGAAAGTGCCGCATGGCGAAGATTTCTCAGCGCTTCTGCCGCTGTGGCCGATCTTCTTCTGCTATGTGCTGTCCTTCATCAATGTCGGCATCTACTGGAACAACCTGCACAACATGTTCCACACCGTGCAGCGGGTCGATGGACGCGTGCTGTGGGCCAACCTGAACCTTTTGTTCTGGCTGTCGCTGATGCCGGTGACCACCGCGTTCATGGGAGAGAACCACTTCGCGCCCGTACCGGTCGCCGTCTATGGCATCGACCTCGCGCTTTGCGCCGTCGCCTACACCGTCCTGGTCCTGAAGCTGCGCCATCTGCACGGCGCCGACACGACCTTCGCCAAGGCCGTCGGCCGTGACAACAAAGGCAAGATCTCGCTGGCGCTCTATATCGCCGCAGTCCTGCTCAGCTTCCTCAACCAGTGGATCAGCGTGGCGATCTATGTGCTTGTAGCGACCATCTGGTTTGTGCCGGACAAGCGCTTCGAACGGTTGGTCGAGAAATAACGCTTACTTCCGCATGGTTTTCAGCTTTTCCGCCGCCGAGGCGGCAAGGTCGGCATAGCGCTCCTCCAGCCTCTCGGCTGCCTTGATGATCGGAAAGTCATGGCCGAATTTCTCCAGCGCCAGCCTTAGCTTCTCGGCGAAATCCGCCTGCTTCTCCAACGCCGCAAACAGCGTCTTCACCTGCGTCTCGCTGATGTCGGGATTGGCGAGCATCTTCGGCACCTCGCGGCTCATCTGGTCGCCGTTGACGGTTTGCTCCTTCAGGATTCCGATCCAGTCGGTCAAATGCCGAACTCCTTTTTGGGACAACATGCGCGGCGTGCGCTGCGATGGTCAACCCGTTGCGGCTTTCGCCGTAATCACCGGACGAACCGGCCTTGCCTCGGCGGCGCCTGGCGTTAAGTTCGGCCCGACCCGAACAAGGATGGAACTCATGACCAGCGACGCCCAGATCCAGACCGCCCTGCCCGCCTTCGCCTCCGGCAATGTCGCCGTCATCACCGGCGGCGCCAGCGGCATCGGCCTTGCCGCCGCAAAACGGTTCGTGGCAATGGGCATGAAGGTGGTGCTTGCCGACATCGGCGGCATGCGCCTCGACCAGGCGAAGCAGGCGGTCGCCGCGATCGGCGGCGAGGATGCCGTCCTCCCAATCCCGACCGATGTCTCCAGGGCGGAAGAGGTCGACCGGCTCGCGGAGCTCGCTTACGGTGCCTTCGGTGCGGTGTCGGTGCTGATGAACAATGCCGGCGTCGGCAACAATCCGGGCAAGCCGTGGGAGAACCGCGACGCCTGGAAGCGGCTGCTGGACATCAATTTCTGGGGCGTCGTGCATGGCGTCGAAGCCTTCGCGCCGCGCATGCTCGCCGCCGGAAAGCCGGGCCTGATCATCAACACCGGGTCCAAGCAGGGCATCACCACGCCGCCCGGCAATCTCGCCTACAACGTCTCCAAGGCCGGCGTGAAGACCTTTACCGAAGGACTGGCGCATGCGCTGCGCAACGAGCCGGGAGCCAAGGTGTCGGCGCATCTGCTGATCCCGGGCTTCACCTATACCGGCCTGACCGAAGGCGCGACGGAAAAGCCCGCCGGCGCCTGGACCGGCGAACAGGTGATCGACTTCATGCTGACATCGCTGATGGAGGACGACTTCTACATACTCTGCCCGGACAACGAAGTGACGCGGCCGATCGACGAAAAGCGAATGGCCTGGGCGATGGGAGACATCATCGAGAACCGCCCTGCCCTGTCGCGTTGGCATCCCGATCACAAGGATGCCTTCGCGGCCTTCATGAACCGCTGACGGCCCTGTCAAGCCGCGGCTTTCTTCTTGGATGCGTTCTTCCCGGCCGCGGTCTTCTTTGTGGCCGCGCCGGCGGTCTTCGGCGCATGCCTGGTGCCGTTCTTTCCGGCGACGGCCTTCTTGGCCGCCTTTTCGGCGATCTCGCTGTCATGCCGTTTTGCCGCCGCCTCGCATTTCGAGCGGATCTCCTCCACCTCTGACTCCGTCAGGTGTTCGATTCCGATGAAATGGTTATGGGCGCGGCTCACCCTGATCAGTTCGTCCAGCTTGGCCTGGATCGCCGCGCCATCGCGATTTTGCGTGTTCTGGATCAGGAACACCATCAGAAAGGTGATGATGGTGGTGCCGGTGTTGATGACCAATTGCCAGGTGTCCGAGAACCCGAAGAGCGGTCCACTCAACGCCCATACAACCACGATCGCCACACAGATGGCGAAGGTGGGCGGCAGGCCCGCCAGATGTGCCACCTGGTTAGCTATCCGCGTGAAAACCTTCTCGATCATGCAAGTCCCTCGAACCGTGGATGTGCTGGCATTTGCGAAGAAACTAGCTGCCGCCCGCTCCGGTTCCGCGGGATCGAATTTGTGCCGACACGTGCACGCAATCGGCTACACGCAGAAAGCGCAGTTTCGCGAAAAAACACCTTATCCGTTTATTTGCAATAGTGCCGGTGCAGGCCGAAAGCCTGTTCCTTCCGCTTCACGGCGGTTTACCTCCAGCCCCTTCCGCCGCGCCACCCCCGCATGGCGGAAGGGGCATTTGATTCCCGGGAGTGGAAGGGGACCGGTCAGACAGCGCCGGTCATGTGCTTGACGGCGTTCCGCCCGTGTCAGTGAGCGTTTCTTCCCAACGATCGAGAAAGGCTTCGATCGGCATGATTTGCATGTCCGGAATTGCGCTCGCCAGTTTCTCGGGCGGCCAGTCCCACCAGGCGAGGGCTTCGATGCGCGCCGCGACAGTGGCCGAGAACCGCCGGCGCAGCGGCTTTGCCGGAACGCCTGCGACGATCGTGTAGGGCGCGACGTCATGTGTCACCACCGCATTGGCGCCGATGACCGCGCCGTTGCCGATCGCGACACCCGGCATGATCACCGCGCCGTGTCCGATCCAGACATCATGGCCGATGCTGACCGATTTCGCTTGCCGTCGCGCGCGAAAAGCCGCGTCGACGCCCAGCCAGCGAAAATACTCGTTCGGCCGATAGCTGACCTTGTGCTGTGTCAGCCGCTCGATCGGATGCTCTAGCGCGTTGATGCGGCTGTTCGCAGCGATCGAGCAGAACTTGCCGATCGTCGTGTAGATCGCCTCGCAATGGCGTTCGAAATAGGAAAAGTCGCCGACGCTCACCTCGCGCAGGATCACCCGCTCGCCGATCGAGGCATAGCGGCCGAGCTTGCATGCCTTCAGCTCCGCGGTCGGATGGATGCGCGGCTCGGGATCCTTGAGGACGAGGGTTTCAGGACGATCCATGAGAGGCCTTTACGCCGGCGGTGACGGCCCCGCAAGCGCGGCCTGCCCCCGCCAAGCCTATCGCCTATTGCGGCTTGCCCTTGGTCCACACCACGTTCTGGCCGTAAAGCGGCACGGTCGTGACCGACATCTTCGCCGAGCCGTTCTGCACCTGGCGCGAATGCGACAGATAGATCAGCGTCTCGTTCTTCTTGTCGTAGATGCGGTTCACCACCTGCTTTTTCCAGATCAGGCTGAGGCCCTGCTTGAACACCTCCTCGCCGCCCTCGCCCATGTCGATGTCGCCGATGGTGATCGGCCCGGTCTGGCGGCAGGAGATCGAGGAATCGGAAGGATCCTCGAACCAGTTGCCCTTATGCAGCCGGTCGATGATGCTGCGGTCGAAATAGGCGACATGGCAGGTGACGCCGTCGACCTTCGGGTCCTTGATCGCATCGACCATGATGTCGTTGCCGACCCAGTCGACACCCACTTTACCCACTTCGTCAGCCATGGCCGCGCCGGCGCTCAGGGCAAGACAGGCGGCGAACAAGCCGATCAGTTTTCGCAAGGAAGCCTCCTCGGTTCAGTTTGCCGACGTCAGGTGGGACAGGATCGTGGCGTTTGCAAGCCGATCGGCCCGCCCGGCGGCTTGCGGCAACGCGACATCTTTGCGCGCCCGGCGCCGACCCGCTAAGACTGTCGCCGAACTGGCTTCCAGCCAAAGCAACGGACATTCACTGATGATGCGCTCAATCCTGGTCGGCATTCTCGTCCTGATGGCGGCGGGCATCGGCTGGCTGACATTCGACTGGTACCGGGGCCACTATGGCGGCGAGCCCTTCGGCGCGCCCTTCACGCTGGTCGACCAGAAAGGCGCGCCGATCACCGAAGCCGCCTTCAGGGGACACCCCAGCGTCGTGTTCTTCGGCTTCACCCATTGCCCTGAAGTCTGCCCGACGACACTGTTTGAGCTCGCCGGCTGGCTGAAGACGATGGGCGACAGCGGCAAGGACCTCAACGCCTATTTCGTCACCGTCGATCCGGAACGCGACACGCCGGAGACGATGAACACCTATGTCAGCAACTTCTCCGACCGGATCACCGGCATCACCGGCGAGCCGGACAAGGTGCATGCCATGGCCAAGGCCTTCGGCATCTATTGGAAGAAGGTCGACACTGGCGACGGCGACTACACGATGGACCACACGGCCTCGGTGCTGCTGCTCAACGCCAAGGGCGATTTCGCCGGCACCATCGCCTATGGGGAGAGCGCCGACACTGCGATAGCCAAGCTGAAGCGGCTGGCTGCGGGTGGGCAAACCTGATGGGCCAGACTAGGCTCCACTTCACCGCCAACAAGCTCGAGGCCGACCGCATCTTTGCCGCACTGGACGCCGCCTTCGAGGAGGACGGCCTGCCGATCGCCGTGCTGGAGCTCGACGAGGAAAAAGATATCCACGAAGTGTCGCTCTATGCCGATGGCGACGTCGATCCCGTCGAGGTCCGGGTCAGGGATGTCCTCGCCGGTCTCGGCCTGCCGAAGCCTGTCGAGCGTGAGGTCCTTCCCGACGTCGACTGGGTGTCGCGCTCGCTGGAAGGCTTAAAGCCGGTCCGCGCCGGACGCTTCTTCGTCCATGGCTCGCACGATCGGGCCAAGCGTCGCAGTGGCGACCTCGCCATCGAGATCGAGGCGGGCCTTGCCTTCGGCACCGGGCACCACGGCACCACCGCCGGCTGCCTCGAAGTTCTGGAGCAGGTGGTGCTGCGGGAACGGCCGCGCAACGCGCTCGACCTCGGCACCGGCAGCGCCGTGCTCGCCATCGCGCTGGCCAAGCTCGCGCATATCCCGGTGCTGGCGACCGACATCGATCCGGTCGCCGTCCGCGTCGCCGCCGCCAATGCCCGCCTCAACCACGTCAAGGCGCTGGTCGAGACGGTGACGGCGCCCGGCTTCCATCATCCGATCTTCGCCAGGCGCGCGCCTTTCGACCTCATCGTCGCCAACATCCTGGCCCGGCCGCTGATGCGGCTCGCGCCCGAAATGGCCAAGCACATCAGTCTCGGCGGCTCGCTGGTGCTCTCCGGCATCCTCGACCGGCAGCGCGACGCGGTGATCTCGGCCTATGTCGGCCAAGCCTTCCGCCACGTGCGCACCTTGCATCGCGAGGGCTGGGTGACCATCCACCTCAAGCGCTGAGGCCGGGTTGCATCCAGCCGATCTGGCCCTGCCGAAATCGATTCCGATTTCCGGGGTCATGCGCTACGCTCGCAACAAGCATCGAAGAGAGGCCAGAAATGTTCCAGACCTTTGATTCCGCTGGTGATCCTGCCGTCGGTAAGCCGCGTGTGGCGCAGCTGCGGCAATGGCTGGCTGAGAATGGTTTGGATGGCTTCCTTGTTCCCCGCGCGGACGAGCACCAGGGCGAATATGTCGCCGACCGCTCGGCGCGGCTGAAGTGGCTGACCGGCTTTTCCGGTTCGGCCGGCGTCGCGATCGTGCTGCGCGACCGCGCCTTCATCTTCGTCGACGGCCGCTACACGCTGCAGGTGCGGAGCGAGGTGGACCTGTCGATCTTCACCGTCGAAAGCCTTGTCGACAATCCGCCGGCCAGCTGGATCAAGGACAATCTCGGCAAGGGCGCAAGGCTCGGCTTCGACCCCTGGCTGCACACGATCGGCGAGATCAAGGCGCTGAAGGCATCGGCCGAGCAATCCGGCGCGACATTGGTGCCGCTCGACAGGAATCCCATCGACATCATCTGGACGGATCAGCCGGACCCGCCGCGCGCGCCTGTCGAGATCCATCCGCAAAACCTTGCCGGCGAGCTCGCCAAGGACAAGCTCAAGCGGCTGGCGGGCGCGATCGAAAAGGACGGCGCCACCCATGCGGTGCTGACCGATCCTTCCTCGATAGCCTGGGCCTTCAACATCCGTGGCGGCGACGTGCCGCATACGCCCCTGGCGCTCGGCTTCGCCATCCTCGCCGCCGATAGCAAGCATCAGCTGTTCATGGACCAGCGTAAATTCCCGCGCCAGGTCGTAGCCTATCTCACCCAGCTTGCCGATCCGCATGATCCGGGCGAGTTCGAAGCCGCCATCGTCGCGCTAGCCAAGGACGGCGCCAAGATCGCGCTCGATCCGGTGCTGGCGGCGGAGAAGCTCCGCATGCTGGTCGAGGACAATGGCGGCACGGTCGTCTTGGCGGCCGACCCGGCGCGTATCCCCCGCGCGACCAAGAACCAGGCCGAGATCGCCGGCAGCCGCGCCGCGCATCGCCGCGACGGCGCCGCGGTCGCCAAGTTGCTGTGCTGGCTCGACCGCCAGAAGCCCGGCACGCTGGACGAAATCGCCGTCGTCACCAAGCTTGAGGAGGTGCGCCGGCAGACCGGCGAGGAAACGCAGATGCCGCTGCGCGACGTCTCCTTCGACACGATTTCCGGCGCCGGCCCGAACGGCGCCATCATGCACTACCGCGTCTCGCGCGCCACCAGCCGCAAGCTTGAGAGCGGCGAGCTGTTCCTGCTCGATTCCGGCGGTCAGTATCAGGACGGCACCACCGACATCACCCGCACCGTGCCGATCGGCCAGCCGAGCGAGGAGATGCGCGAGCGCTTCACCCTCGTGCTGAAGGGCATGATCGGCATCTCGACGCTGCGTTTCCCCGCCGGCACGCGCGGTTCGGAAATCGACGCCGTTGCCCGCGTGGCCCTATGGAAGCATGGCTGCGACTTCGCCCACGGCACCGGCCACGGCGTCGGCTCCTACCTCGCCGTGCATGAAGGGCCGCAGCGCATCGCCCGCACCGGCACAGAAAAGCTGCTGGCCGGCATGATGCTGTCCAACGAACCGGGCTACTACAAGGAAGGCGCCTACGGCATCCGCATCGAGAACCTGATCCTGGTCACGCCGGCGGAGCAGATCGAGGGCGGCGACATCGCCATGCATGGCTTCGAGACGCTGACGCTGGCGCCGATCGACAAGCGGCTCATCCGCACCGATCTGTTGCACCGGGACGAGTTGCAGTGGCTCGACCGCTATCATGCCCGGGTGCTCTCCGAGATCGGCCCGATGGTCGACGGCGAGACGCTGGCCTGGCTGGAGAAAGCCACCGCGCCGCTGCCTCACGACGCCAAGATCTGAGATAAGCTTCTTTCTGCCGTTTACGCGGAGAATGCCCGGTCCACCCTCCGCAGCTGCGGCGGAGGATGGGCAGGGCAATGAGGGGCGGCGCCGACGATCCGAAACGGTCACGCTGGCAGAGTTCCTACCCCACAAACTGTCGCGCGATTATCAGCACCGCCGCGCCGGCCAAGAACATCGCCATCAGGCCGCCGCGCAGCGACACCAGCACGGTGACGATCAGCGCCGCCCACTCAGCGGGCCCGGCATGCAATAGCTCGGGCGCGACCAAGGTCGTCAGCACCGCGGCCGGCACGGCGTTGAGCCCAGCTTCGATGCGCGGATGGATGGTCTCAAAGCGCGAGATGACGAGGTGGCCGCCGACGCGGGTCAGATAGGTGGCAACGGCGCCGGCCAGGATGATCCAGAAGGTCGCGCTCATGGCCGCTTGCCCACGCCGCTGTGATGCGGCGGCAGGATCACCGCCAGGAGGATGCCGGCGACTGCGCCGATCGAGATATGCCAGGGTGAGCCGACAGTTCTGTAGGCGATGATCGAGGCGAGGGCGCTGGCGGCGACGACCGGCGCCCAGAGCGGCCGCTTGCGGAAGCCGAGCACCAGGCCCAGGAAATAGATCGGCAAAAGGAAATCGATGCCCAGCGCATGCGTGTCCGGGATCAGCTTGCCGAACACCGCGCCCAATCCGCTTTCGACCACCCAGAACACATAGACCGGCAGGCCGAGCCCCAGATACCAGACGAAGCCGACGGGACGGCCGGACTCCGCCCTCGCCTCGGCGATGGCGAATTGCGGATCCGTCAGGATGAAATAGCCGAGCGCCTGCTGCAGCACCGGCCAATGCGCGATGCGCCTGCCGATGCCAGCCGAATAGAGCACGTGGCGAAAGTTCACCGCGAAGATCGACAGCACAATCAGCCATGGCGCGACATGCTGGCCGAACAGCTCGATGCCGACCATCTGGCTGGCGCCGCCATAGATCATGGCGCTCATCAGGAAGGCTTCGAGGACGGAAAACCCGTTGTCGACGGCGATCGTGCCGAACAGGATCGCGAATGGCGCGGAGGCGACGACCACCGGCATTGAAAGCCGCACGCCGTCCCAGAAATCGCCGCTCGTTCTGCCTTCAGAGATTGCTTCCGCTGCCATGCGCCGCTCCTCGTGCATGTCGCCCAGAGTGCGCAGCGGTTCTGGGACAACGACATGCATCAACAAAAGACTTAAAGCGCGTCGCCTGGATTCGTTCAGCGCGACGCGCTTTAAGAGCGGCTTGATTTAGAGAGCGTCGCCTCCAATGTCACACCAATTCGCTTGACCCAGCGATCAGCGGAACTGATCGCCGGGTTGCGAAACGTTGGAATCTTCAGGCAGCTCAGCTGACGAAATAGCGCTGCCACTCGAAGTCCGTGATGTGCGAGGCCTGCCAGGCATCGAAGGCCGCCTGCTCGGCGCGGCGGCTTTCGGCGTAGTTGTCGCGGAACGCTTCGCCGAACGCCTCGGCGCAGAAATCGGATGCGGCGAAGGTTTCAATAGAAGCATTGAGCGTGCGCGGCAGCTTCGGCTTGTCGAGGTTGGCGAGGTTGCTCGTCACCGGCGCCTCGAGGGGCAAATCCTTCTCGATGCCTTCGCAGCCGGCCGCCAGGATCGCGGCGATCGAGAGATAAGGATTGACGTCGGCGCCAGGCGCCCGGTGCTCGAACCGGCACGCGGCATCGTTCGGCGTGGTGATGGCGCGGATCGGCGCGGTGCGGTTCTCGAAGCCCCAGGCGACGTCTTCCGGCGACCACGCGCCGCGATCGAAGCGGCGGTAGGAGTTGACCGTCGGCCGGAAGAAAATATGGGTCTCCTGCATGCGGTTGAGCACGCCGGCGAGGAATTTCTCGGCGACCGGCGTCAGCCGGTTCGGTCCAGCCGCGAAGGCCGGCTTGCCGTCCCGCCACAGGCTGACATGATGGTGCGCGCCGCAGGCGCTTTCCTTGCCCGGCGGCTGGAAGCGCGCCATGAAGGTCGCCACCAAGCCACGCTCGGCGCACAGCTCGCGCAGATGCAGCTTGGCGCGCATCGCGGCATCCGCCGCCGCCAACGCGCTCTTCGGCGTTAGCGCGTATTCATACATGCCGTAGCCATATTCGGTCACCAGCGAGGCGATGCCGATGTCGATGCTCTTCATGCGCGTAATGAACTCGGCGGCGAAATCCTGGTATTCGCCACTGCGCACGAGGTCGTAGTTGATCAGCGAATGGCCCCATGGCTTCAGCTCGCGATAACGGCCGGCGCGCATCAGATCATGGTCGGCGTGGAAAATGCCGAACTCGTATTCCAGCGCGAATTTCGGCTCATAGCCAAGCGCCCTTGCGCGCTCCTCGACGCGCGCCAGCACGCCGCGCGGGTCATACGGACAGACGGCGCCGTCCAGCATGTAGGAGCGCGTGATGGCGGAGGCGAATTTCGGCTTCCAGCCATGCTGCATCACTGTGTCCGGATCGATTATACCCTTGATGTTGGGAAAGCCGTTCTCCTCATTGGCGCTCGGCGAGGCGAAGGCGACGTCGCCCATCGGCTGGCCGTCGCCATGCGTGACGCAATAAAGGATGGCATTGATCGATTCGCCATAGGTGGAAAGCTTCAGCGGCGCGATCTTGGAGCGCACGACGCCTGACGTGTCGACCGTATGCACCTCGATGAACTCGACGCCGCGCGATGCGAGCTCGGCCTGCAACGCCTCGAGCTTCGGCGCATACTCCGCCACCCTGTCCTCAAATTCCACGTTCAACCTCCAAACCAGGAAAAGCTATTTGGCCCTGCGCCGCAAAAGAAGCGACAGCAGCTCGTCGAGCTCGTGCCGTCCGCTGATGCCGCTCGGCCGGAACGCCATGCAAAGCACGATGACAACGCCGAGCGCCACGCCCGACAGGCCGAGCAGCTGCGGCATCTGGATACCCGCGACCGTCACGCCGGACTCGATGCTGCGGATGAATTCCAGCCCGATCGAAAGCACGATGACGCCGGTGACCGCCCCAGTCACCGTTGCCATGCCGCCGAGGATCAGCATCGCCAGCGTGTTGAAGATCATCTGGAAATAGAACAGTTTTGGGCTGATCGTGCCGGCGAAATAGGCGTAGAGCACGCCGGCGAGCCCGCAGATCAGCGCCGACAGCACCCATGACATGAGCCGCAGTTTCTTCGCATCGATGCCGAGCGCAGCCGCAGCCTGAGGGCTCTGCGCGCTGGCCCGCAGCTGCAAGCCCCAGCGGCTGTCCTTGAACAGTCGCGCCGCCACGATCGCCATCACCGCGAAGACCAGCATCCACGGCAGGCCGACCACTTTCGGAATGCCGAAGAAAGCCTGGTTGCCCTTGAACAGATTGGTCCAGTTGAGGAAAACCGAATGGACGATGATGAGCAGCGCCAGGCTGACGATGGTCGCAGCGACCCCCGACAGCCGGCTGATCACCTTGCCGCTGACCAGCGCCACGATGCCGACCACCAAGAGCGCAATGAGCGCCGACGAAACCGGATCGAGCTCCAGCGTCGCAAAGCCGAACGGCGCGTTGGGGATCGACAGCTTCTTCATGGCAAGCGGCGTCGACAGGATGGCGACGCTATAGGCGCCGAGCCCGACAAAGGCGCTGTGGCCGAGATTGGCGATGTTGGAATTGCCCATGAACACTTGCAGGCCGACCACGACGATCAGGTTTACGAAGGCGCCGAGTGCGAGGAAGGTGTAGTAGGTCGGCGCGAAGTTCAGCACCAGGAGCCCGATCGCCAGCACCGGCAGCGCTGTCACCAGCCCGCCGATCAGCGAGCGGAGGATCGCGTTGCCGGGCTGCGCGGTGGCGGCCGGCGCCGCCATCTGTTCGACCGCTTGCGAGAGTTCGGAGCCTGCCACGTCAGATCTCCCGCCCTAAATCTCTTTGTCGCCGAGTTCGATGCGCTGGCCGAGCAGGCCTTCCGGCCGGTAGACGAGCAGCGCGACGATGATGGCGTAGGTGAGCGCGTCCCGGAAGCCCGCATATTCCTGCGGCAGCGCGACGAGCAGGCCGACTTCGATGAAGCCGAGCAGCATGCCGCCGACCGCAGCACCCGGCAGCGAGCCGAAGCCGCCGATGACGCAGGCGACAAAGGCCTTCAGCACCAGGCTGAAGCCGAGATCGGGTGAGACGCTGCCGCGCCGCGCCAGGATGAAGACGGCGGCGATGCCCGCCAGCGCGCCCGAAATCGCAAACGCCGTGGCAATCACCCGGTTTGCCTTGATCCCCATCAGCCGCACGGTGGCGAAGTCGCGCGCGGCAGCGCGAATGGCGAGCCCGAGCGTCGAGCGGTTGAGGAAGAGCACGAGCGCAAGGATGGTCAGGCCCGACACGATCAGTTCCATCACTTGCAGCGAGGAGACGGCGAAGGGGCCGAAGAACCACATCTGGTTCAAGCCGTTGAGGATCGAGACCGACTGCGGCTTTGGCGAGATCAAAAGCATGAAAAGGTTCTGCACCACGATCGACACGCCGAAGGCGGTGAGCAGCCCGGTGGTGGTAGGCGCATAGCGCACCGGCCGGAAGGCGACGCGTTCGAACACCACCGCCGCCAGCGCCGCCATGCCGACGGCAAGCAGCACCGCGACGAAGGGCGAGGTCAGCCCGAGCGCGGCAGCCAGGAACACGCTGTAGACCGAGACCCCGATGATCTCGCCATGGGCGAAATTCACCAGCCCCATGATCGAGAAGACGACGGCGAGCCCGAGCGCCACCAGGGAATATTCCGCACCGAAGGCGAGCGCGTTGAGGAGTTGCTGCAAGGCGTAATCCATCGCCGCCTACCCGCCGATATAAAGGTTGAACAGGCCGTGCTCGTCGGCGAGCCTGGCCGGCGGTCCGGCATAGCGCAGCGTGCCCGAGCTCACGACATAGACGCGGTCGGCGAAGCGCAGCGCCTGCTTGGCGTTCTGCTCGACCACCAGCAGCGTCAGCCCTTGCGCCTTGAGTTCGCCGATGAAATCGAAGATGCGCGCTACGATCTTGGGCGCGAGCCCGAGCGACGGCTCGTCGAGCAGCAGCAGCTTCGGCCGCGACATCAGCGAACGGGCGATCGCCAGCATCTGCTGCTCGCCCCCCGAAAGCGTGCCGGCCGCCTGGCCGAAGCGTTCGGACAGCACCGGGAACAGCGACAGGAACCGCTCGATGTCCTGGCGCACGCCGGCGGGGTCGCGCCTTGTCGCGGCTCCTAGCCGCAGGTTTTCGCTGACGCTCAGGTTGGAGAAGATGTGCCGGCCTTCCGGCGTCGCGGTCAGTCCGCCGCGGATGCGGTCCTCGGTGCGGACATGCGAGATGTCCTTGCCGTCGAGCACGATGCGGCCCGAAGCCGGCGTCACCAGACCGGTCAGCGTGTTAATGGTCGAGCTCTTGCCGGCGCCGTTGGGCCCGAGCAGGGCGACAAGCTCGCCCTGCCCGACCTCGAGCGACAACTCACGCACCGCCGTGACGGCGCCATAGCGCACGACAAGCTTCTCGACCTTCAGCACGTGTTCCCGGCCCCGCTTAGTTCAGCGCCGGAACGAAGGTCGGCGGCGTGTCGGTGATCAGCACTCGCTTGCCGTCGGCAAAGCCCATCACCGGCACAGCTTTGACCGGATAGCCCTTCTTCTCGGCGAAGGAGATCGTCGGCGCCGTGGTGCCCGGATAGCCGCCAGGCGCGCGGATCGCCTCGCGTAAGGCGGCGGGGTCGACGGTGTCGGCCTTTTTCGCCGCTTCGTAGCTGATCTGCACCATGTCGGCGCCGAGCGCGTCGAAGATGCCGTTGATCTTGTAGCCATCGGCCTTGCACTGGGCGAGGAACTTGTCGATCGGGCCGTCGACGCCGGTCGCGCCATGGGTCGCGAACATCACCTTTTCCAGCGACTTCGGATCGCCGACCGTGCCTTCCAGCGACTTGTCGTCGAAGGCATCGCAGCCCGCCACCCACCCCTCGTAGCCGTTGGCGCGCAATTGCCGGATCAGGATGCCGACATCGGGCAGCACTGCGCAGATATGGATCGCGTCCGGCTTCTGTGGCAACGCCTTGATCGAGGCGATCTGCGGGGACCAGTCGGTGGTGCCGTAGGAATAGTTGAATTTGCCGACCACCTTGCCACCGAGATGCTCGAACACCTCGCCGAACCACTCCGGCAGCTTCTCCGAGTAGGACCCGGCATCGGGTGACACCATCAGCGCGACGGTCCGCGCGCCCTTGCCGTAAAGCGCGTTGGCGGTGGCCGAGGCATTGATCGGATCGGGCACGGCGCCGGCGATGAAGTTGTCGAGCCCAGCCTGCTGCATCTCGAGCTGCGTGTTCGGAGCCGAGAACACGGTTGCGCCATAAGGCTGCGCGGTCTGCGCCATCGGGATCAGCGCATCGGGAAACGGCACGCCGGTGATCACCTGCGCGCCGGCATCGAGGAATTTCTGGCCGAGCGAGACCGAAAGCTGCGGATCGGAGCGGTTGTCCTCGATCATCAGCTCGACCTTGGGATCGTTCGCGCTTGCGGCCTTGTTCAGCCTGTCGGCCATGCAGCGCGCGCCCTCGGCCTCGCTATAGGGCGCGTAGGCGCCGGTCATGGCGACCGCAAGCCCGATCTTCAGATCGGCGGCGCCTGCATGCCCGGCCTGCAGCAGTCCCGCGGTCAGCACCGCGGCTCCCAGCAAAATCTTTTCCATTCTACCCCTCCTTCCTCTCATTGCGGTTGTTCTTCCGGGCCTTCAGGCCGTCTCTGACTGCCCGACATAGACCTCAATGACGCGCGGATCGCGCCACACGTCTTCCGTCTCGCCCGAAGCGATCACCTGGCCCTGGTCCATCACGCAAAGCCGGTCGCAGAGCCGGTTGATGAAGCGCAGGTCGTGATCGATGACGATGGTCGCGCAGCCGACGTCGCGGCGAATGCCTTCGATGGCGATGGCCAGCGTCTCCGACTCGGCCTCGTTGAGACCGGCGGCCGGTTCGTCGAGCAACAACAGCGACGGCCCAAGCGCCAGCGCGCGTGCGATCTCGAGCCGGCGCTGGCTGCCATAGGGCAGCGTTCCGGCCGGGCTGTCGGCGAAGCCTGCGAGCTCATATTGCTGCAGAAGCTGATCGACGCCGATGCGCATGGCGGCATCGGGGCGCACGGCCCGACAAGTGATATGCGCGACCTCGACATTCTGCCGTACAGTCAGGTCCTTGAATAATCTGATGGTCTGGAAGGTGCGGCCGACCCCTGCCCGCGCGCAATGCTCTGGGCTGCGGCCCGTGATCTCTTCGCCCGCGAGGCGCACGCTGCCGCTGTCCGGCTTGAGCACGCCCGAAATGGCGTTGACGAGGGTGGATTTGCCGGCGCCGTTCGGACCGATGAGACCGAGGATCTCGCCGGCCTCGCAGGTCAGCGAGGCGCTGCGCAACGCCTGCACGCCGCCGAATGTCTTGCTGACTGCCCCAACCGACAGCATCGGTCATCTCTCCCATTCCCGGCCGCTGGCTGTTCTCCTGTCGGCCGGTCAAAGGATGCTAGTCCTCCGACTTTTCCATAACAAGTATTTTTTTCCATTCTAGAAAAATTCTTGAGTGGAAGGGCTGAGGCCCATCGGTCAGACGCCTGCTCCCGGCGGCAGCCCGTCGCGCGGTACCGTGTTCGACATCAGCATGATGACGGGCTCGTCGCCGAGCGCCACATAGGCGTGCTGCATTTCGCCGTCGAACAGGATGCTGTCGCCGGGCTGCAGGACGCTCGGGTCGTAGTGGAGCGTGTGGAGCTGCAGGCTGCCGCTCAACACATGGATGAACTCCTCACCCGAATGGCTGCGCCAGCCGCCGTTTTCCTCGAAGGTTCTGGCGCGCAGCGTCACGCGCCAGAAAATATTGGTCTTGTCGCGGAAATCGCTGCACAAGACCTCGAATTCCATGGCGTTGCCTTCGTGCAGGATGCCGCTGCCGGCGCGCGTGATCGAGCGGCGCGCCTGCGGCCCGGGCTTGGGACTGAACAGGAAAGAGGCCACCGGCACGTGCAGCACGCCGGCAATCATCAGCGCGATATCGACGGTCAGCCTGGCCTTGCCGTTCTCCAGCTTCGAGAGCTGGGACACGGAAAGGCCGGAGCGCTCACTGAGATCGCGCAAGGTGATGTTCTGCTGCTTGCGCGCGTCGCGGATCTTGCTGCCCACATTGCCTTGCATCGTCCACGCCCTTGGCTGCCGTGTTTCCAATTCGACAAGCTCTAGCGTTCCGATATTTGAGCGTCCAGCCTTCAGACGGCTACGGCTGATTGCGGCCATAGGGATATCGCGACGGTGGCAAAGGCAGCCTCCAGGAGGCGGCTGACGCGTTCGAAAGTTCCCGGATCGGCAAGCAAGTCGTTGCGCAGCTCGAGGTAGAGGCAGGGCCGGCCCTGCTGTAGCCCGTGCCGGTTCAAGGTGTAGCCGACAGCCTGGCGCCAGTCGTAAGGTTCGTTATCGCCGATCCTGAAGCCTGCTTCCGGGCCTTGGGCCCTGAGTGTTTTCAGCACCGAGGCGACGAAGGGCGACTGTTCCCGCCACAGCACGCCGATATCGACTGCACGCTTCACCCCGGCCATCACCGGCGTGAAGGAATGCACCGAGATCAGCGCCCGTCTGCCGGCAGCGGCTTCGATGATCGCCCGTTCGACCGGCGCCCAGGCGACGAGCTTGCGCAGCCTCGCATCCGCCGCGTCCACAGCGAGATTGCCCGGCACCGGGATGCCGCCGAGGTCGGGGCGCATGAAGTCCCACTCCTCGGCGGGGCGGTTATAGTCGAGGAACAGCCGTGAATAGCGCGCGATCACCGCCGGCGCCCGCAGCGTTCGCGAGAGCCGGCGCGTCAGCGCGTCGACGCCGATGTCCACCGCGAAATGCGTGCCGAGATAAGGCTCCGGCAGGCCAAGGTCGCGCCACGGCGCCGGCACGACGTTGCCGGCATGCTCGGCAATCAGAAGATAGGGGCTGGCCGCATCCGGCAGCAATCGTTCCACCCCGGCCGCGGCAAGCGTCGCGACGGCCGCGTCGCCAAGCTTTTCAAGGGCCCGCACGACCGGATGCCGCTGGCGGTCAGGCGATGACGGAGCGGACATGATAAGCCTTCGCCGCCGTCGCCTCGATGAGGCCGGCGCGCCCGTTGGCGCGGCCAAGACCGGAATTCTTGATGCCGCCCCAGGGCAGATAAAGGTCGGCGTGATCGCATCGGTTGAGATAGACGGTGCCTGCCTCGACCTCGTCGAGCAAGGCCACGCCGCGTTCGACATCGCGCGTCCAGATCGAGGCGCTGAGGCCGTAGTCGCTGTCGTTCATCAGGCGGATCGCCTCGTCGTCGCCGCCGACGGCCTGGACGCAGGCCACCGGCCCGAACAGCTCGTCGCGCATGATCGGCATGCTGTGGTCGACGCCGGTCAGCACCTCCGGCGCGACATAGGCGATCCCGAGGCTTGCCGCCTTGCGCGCGCCATCCTGCGGCATCAGGCGCTTCGCCCCTGCCCGCACCGCGCTTTCGGTGAGGCCGCGGATGGTGTCGGCCGCGACCGCGCGCACCACCGAGCCGACCATCGGCTTTTCAGCGATCGGATGGCCGATCGACCACTTCGCCGTCTCGGCGACCAGCGCCTCGACAAAACGGTCGTGAATCAGGCCGTCGACATAGATTCGCTCCACCGAGCAGCAGGACTGGCCGGCGTTGGAATAGGTACCCTCTGCGATCAGCGGAACCGCCGCCTCGAGGTCGGCGTCGGAGCGCACATAGGTCGGATCCTTGCCGCCAAGCTCGAGATGGACCTGGGTGAAGGTGCCGGCCGCCGCCGCATGCACGCGCCGGCCGCCATTGACCGAGCCGATGAAATTGACGGCGTTGAAGACGCCGGAAGCGATCAGCCGCTCCGCATCCGGATGATCGAGATGCAGGCACTGGAAGACCCCTTCCGGCCCGCCGGCCGCGCGAAAAGCCTCCTCGGCGAGCTCCGCGATCAGCGGCGTCTGCGGCGAATGCTTGAAGATCACCACATTGCCCGCGGCAAGCGGCGACGTGACCAGATAGCCGAGCATAGCGGTCGGGTAATTCCAGGCGCAGATTGACAGATGCAGGCCGCCGGCCACCGGCTTGGCGTAGCGGCGGATGTTCACGTCCGACGGATAGGGCATGTCGGCCAGCGTGTCCGGTGCAGCGCCTGCAAGCAGCTCGCCGATCAGCGCCAGGCGCGGCGTCTCGTCGGCTTGCCACAAGGGCCTGCCGATCTGCCACGCCACCGCCTCGGCCAGCGGAGCGGCGCGCGCCTTCATCTCCTCGCCGAAGTGCAGAAGGATCGCCAGGCGCTCGGCCAGCGGCGTGCGCCGCCAGCCCGGCAGCGCCGCGCGAGCGCGGGCGACGGCCGCCTCGATCGCGGCCCCGTCCGCATAGTTGCGCTGGGCATAGATTGAGCCGTCGACAGGAGAGGTCACCGAGAAGGTCCGCGCGCCGGAATGCAGGGTCATGGTCTTGGAATCCACCCAAAAGGAAGCTGTCAGCCACGGCACGATATCGTGATTTTCTATTTTGGCAAATTTTTTCGAATACGGCTTGATGGATTTTTTGTCGGCCCCTATTGTCCCGCCATCGCGCCTTGGCGCAGAGATAGCGCCGCGCCTTGCAGCAAGAACCGAGGGGGGATGAATGGTCGTCTATGATTTCACGGGCCGGCATGCGGTCGTCACCGGAGCTGGCGGCGGGATGGGCGAAGCGATTGCGCTGGCGCTGCTCGATGCCGGCGCCTCCGTCACCGCCATCGACATCAAGCCGCGTCCGGCCTCCCTCGCCTCGTATGACGACCGGCTCACCTTCGCCCAGGGCGATTTGACCGACGCGGCCTTCGTGGAACGGACCATCGGTGCGGCGGGCCGCGAGCGTGGCGGCATCGACTATCTCGCCAATGTCGCCGGCGTATTGTGGTTCGGTCGCGACAAATCGGCCCTCGAAATGGATCTCGATGTCTGGGATCAGGTCTTCAACATCAACCTGAAATCCTTCGTGCACACCGCACGCGCGGTCGTTCCGCAGATGCGCGCCGGCGGTCGCGGCGGCGCCATGGTGCATTTCTCGACCATTCAGTGGTATCGCGGCGACCCGAAGCCTCAGGATGCCTATCAGGCCTCGAAGGCAGGCGTCTGCGCGCTGTCGAAGTCGCTTGCCATGCAGCTTGCCGGCGACGGCATCCGCTCCAACGCGATCTGCCCCGGCATGGCGCTAACGCCGCTGCAGGCGCGCTGGGACACCGAAGAAAAGCGCGCCGCTGTGGCGAATTATACGCCGCTCGGCCGCATCGGCACGCCGCAGGACATGGCAAACGCCGCGCTCTTCCTGCTCTCGGACGCCGCGAGCTATATCACCGGCATAGAGCTTGCCGTCGACGGCGGCCTGCTGATGCGGATGTAAGCCCGGCGACAGCCGGAGGCGGCGTCAGGCCGCGACAGCCGTCCCCTGGATCGCCCGGCCCCAGTCGAGCAGCGGCTTGGCGCCAAGCGTGAAGCCGACGAGATCGTCGACCAGCGCCGGCGAATGGATCGTCGCCGGATCGATGTCGTGCCGGACCACGAAATGCCGGTTGCGCACCGCCTGGGCGAGATCCTCGTCACCGACATCCTCGAAACCGCGCGGCACCCGCTTCAGGCGGTCTTCCGCATCGAGCTCCAGGCCGGCCTTCTTGAGCGATGCGACCATGCCGCGGAACGCGGCCGGCTTGGTCACGATCGCCTTGCGCATCGCCTGCAGCAGTTCCGGCGCCGGCTGCCACCAGGCCACACCGGCAAAGCAGCGCTCCAGACCGATATGCACATAGAAGACGCCCTGCTCCATCTTGGTGCCGTCGGGCGACAGAATCGCCGAGAGATGCCGGTTGTAGGGCCGCTTGTCCTTGGAAAAGCGCACGTCGCGATTGATGCGGAACAGCGATTTCTTGCGGTCACCGCGCAAGCCGAGCTTGGCCGCCTCGAAACGCTCTGTGAGCGTCTCGACCAGATCGCAGAACGGCCCATGCAGCTCGCTGTCATAAAGGTCGCGGTTTTCCTGGAACCACTCACGGCTCTGGTGGAAGTCGAGCGCCTTCAGGAACGGAATGGCCTTCGGCCCAAAACCCTTGAACGCTCCAGTCATTAGCCGCCCCTGCCGATGCGCTGCAGCCATGTGTCCTCGTCGATCACCTCGATGCCGAGATCGCTCGCAACTTTCAGCTTCGAGCCGGCGCCGGGACCCGCCACCACCAGGTCGGTTTTGGCCGAAACCGAGCCCGCGACCTTGGCGCCGAGCCGCTCCGCCATCGCCTTGGCTTCCGAACGCGTCATCTTTTCCAGCGAGCCGGTGAACACCACCGTCTTGCCCGAGACTTCGCTGCCGGCCGAGATTTCCATGACGTAGGGTTTCGGATGAACCTGCGTCAGCAAGGCGTCCAGCACATCGTCATTGCGCTCATTGCCGAAGAAGTCGCGCAACGCGTTGATCACCGTGTCACCGATGCCGTTGATCGACGGGAAGACGCTGTGCGGATCCTCGGCCTTCGCCGTCTCCTTGCCGATACGGATCAGCTCCTCGATGGTCGAGAATTGGCGGGCAAGCACGGCCGCCGTGGTCTCGCCGATATGGCGGATGCCGAGCGCGAAGATGAAACGGTCGAGCTCCGGCTCGCGGCGCGCGTCGATGGCCGAAAACAACTTGTCGAGACCTTCATAATTACGCTCCTCGACGCTGCGAACATTCTTGCGCGCCTTGCCCGAGGCTTCCTCGCGCAGTCTCGCCTGCTCCTCCCGTCGCTCGGCCAGCGCCCTGGTGACGGCGGGCCGTCGATCCTTCAGCGTGAAGATATCGGCGGCGGTCTTCACCAGCCCCGAATTGAAGAACAGGTCGATGTTTTCGGCACCGAGGCCTTCGATGTCGAGCGCACCGCGCGACACGAAGTGACGCAGCCTTTCGACCGCCTGCGCGGCGCAGATCATCTCGCCGGTGCAGCGCCGGCGCGAATCCTCCTTGCCTGTCTTCTCGTTGATCTCGCGCGTCGCCGGCGAGCCGCAGACCGGGCAGGTATGCGGGAATTCATAGGGCACCGCGCCAGCGGGCCGCTTATCGATGACGACGCTGACGATCTGCGGGATGACATCCCCTGCCCGCTGGATGACCACCGTGTCGCCGATACGCACGTCGATGCCGTCGCGGATCGGCTGGCCGTTGCTGTCGAAGCCCTTGATATAGTCTTCGTTGTGCAGCGTGACATTCTCGACCACCACGCCGCCAACCGTGACCGGCGCAAGCCGCGCCACCGGCGCCAGCGTGCCGGTACGGCCGACCTGGATGTCGATCCTCTCGACGGTCGTCATCGCCTGCTCGGCCGGAAATTTGTGGGCGACCGCCCAGCGCGGCTCGCCGGTGACGAAACCCCAGCGGCGCTGCAGCTCGAGCTGGTCGACCTTGTAGACGACGCCGTCTATGTCGTAGCCGAGCGAGGAGCGCTGCTCCTCGATGCGGTGGTAATGCGCAATCAGGTCCTCGATCGACTTCGCCCGCACCATCAGCGGGCTGACCTTGAAGCCCCATTCCTTGAACTTTTGTACGGAATCGAACTGCGTCGGCGCTGGGTCCGCTGTCGTATAGCCCCAGGCATAGGCGAAGAATTTCAGATTGCGGCTTGCGGTGACCGACGGGTCCTTCTGGCGCAGCGATCCGGCCGCCGTGTTGCGCGGATTGACATAATCCTGGCCTCCGACCGCCGCTGAACGCTGCTTCAAAGCCTCGAATTCGGCATAGGTCATGTAGACCTCGCCGCGGATCTCGATGATTTCCGGCCAGCCCGAACCCTGCAACTTCTTCGGGATGTCGGCAATCGTCTTCAGATTGGCGGTGATGTCCTCGCCGACCGTGCCGTCGCCACGCGTCGCGCCCTGCACGAACACGCCGCTCTCGTAGCGCAACGAGGCCGACAGCCCGTCGATCTTCGGTTCGGCGGTGAAGGCGATGTCGAGGTCCTTGTCGCGGTCGAAGAAACGCCTTCCGCGCTCGATGAAATCGGCGACGTCCTGGTCGGTATAGGCCTTGGCGAGGCTCAGCATCGGCACCGCGTGCCGCACCTTGGTAAAGCCCTCCGCAGGCGGGGCGCCGACCCGCCGCGTCGGCGAATCCTCGCGCACGAGATCGGGGAAGCGCTCTTCGATGGCGAGGTTGCGCCGGCGCAGCGCATCATACTCGGCATCGGTGATCGTCGGCGCGTCCTCGGTGTGATAACGCCGGTCATGCTCGGCAATCTCCGCCGCCAGTTGCTTCAGCTCATCCGCGGCTTCGCCTTCGCTCAACGAATCGACGGGTTTTTCCGACATGCATCAGTCCTTGGATTGTGGCGCGCCACTATAAATCAGGATTTGACGGCAGGGAGTGGGCTTGCGCAGAAATCATTGCTGAACAGCACGATGCAGCCATCTGCTGACTCGGATTGGAACCGAAGAGGCCCAACTTTCTAAGCGGCGGCCGTGTTCTCGCGCAGCAACCGCTCCGCTGCCGCGCGCGCTTCGTCGGTGATGGTGGCGCCGGCCAGCATGCGCGCGATTTCTTCCTGGCGCGCTGCGCGGTCCATTTCGGCAATGCCGGTGGCAACGCGGTCCTTGCCGCCGGATTTGGAGATCAGGAAATGCGTGGCGGCGCGTGCCGCAACCTGCGGCGCATGCGTGACGGAAAGCACCTGTACCCGCTTTGACAACCGCGCCAGCCGCTGGCCGATGGCGTCGGCCACCGCGCCGCCGACGCCGGAGTCGATCTCGTCGAACACGAGCGTCGGCGCCGAGCCGCGATCGGCCAGTGCCACCTTCAGCGCCAAAAGGAAGCGCGAGAGCTCGCCGCCGGAAGCGACCTTCATCATCGGTCCCGGCCGGGTGCCCGGATTGGTGCGCACCCAGAATTCGACCTGGTCGATGCCTTCTTCCATGCGGCTTTCGGCATCGCTTCCCATCTCGACGATGAACTCGGCCCGTTCGAGCTTGAGCGCCGGCAGTTCCGCCATCACAGCCTTGGTCAGGCCCGCCGCCGCCGCATGGCGCAGCGACGACAGCTGCGCCGCGGAAATATCGTAGGCCTCGCGCGCCGCGGCGGCCTGCTTGGCCAGCGCGTGCAGCCGCTCCTCGCCGGCATCGAGGTCGGCAAGATCGGCCACCATCGTGTCGCGCAGCTGCGCCAGATCGTCGACCGCGACACTGTGCTTGCGCGAGGCGGCGCGCAGCGCAAACAGACGCTCTTCCGCCTTCTCCAGACGCTGCGGATCATATTCGGTGGCGCGAAGCGCCGCTTCCACCCCGGACTGCGCGGCGTCGAGCGAGATCATCGCTTCGTCGAGCGATTTCACTACGTCGTCGAGCAGGCCGGGGGCCTCGCTGGACTTGCGCTGCAGCCGCCGCAACAGGCTGGCGAGTTGCGGCAAGGGCGAGGACGGCCCCGACAGCACATCCTGCGCATCATGGATTTCGGCGGCGATCTTTTCGACGCGCATCATCGTCGCGCGCAACTCCGCAAGCTCCGTTTCCTCGCCCGGCTGCGGGTCGAGTCTTGCGAGCTCGGCCACGGAAGCGCGCAGATAATCGGCTTCGCGCGCCGCCGCCTCGACCTTGGCGCGATGCCGGGAAAGCTCCTGCTCGCAGTTTCGCCAGTACCGCCAGGCTTCGCCCGTGCCACGCACGACGCCCAGATGGCCGCCGAAACTGTCCAGCAATTCGCGATGCGCGCCGGGATCGACCAGTGCCCGCTCGTCATGCTGGCCATGGATCTCGACCAGCGCGCGGCCGACATCGCGCATCAGGGTGACGCTGGAGGGCTGGTCGTTGACGAAGACGCGGGTGCGGCCATCGGCGGTCTGTACGCGGCGCAGAATGATGTCGCCATCATCCTCAATGTCGTTTCCGGCGAGCAACGCGCGTGCCGGATGGTTGCGCGGCACGTCGAACACGGCAATGACCTGGCCTTGCGCGGCGCCATGGCGGACGAGCGAGGCATCGCCCCGCGCCCCAAGAGCCAGCGACAACGCATCGAGCAGGATGGATTTGCCGGCGCCGGTTTCGCCGGTCAGTACCGAAAGCCCAGGCAGGAAGTCGATGTCCAGCTTCTCGATCAGGACGATATCGCGGATCGACAGTCTGGATAGCATCGCAAGCTTCAGGCGCCGGTGATCAGCTTCCCGGCCTTGGAAATCCACGATCCGGCATTTTCGCGGGGTTCAAGCCCGTTGCTCTGCAGGAGCTTGTAGGAATCCTTGTACCACGGGCTGTCCGGATAATTGTGACCAAGCACCGCCGCGGCCGTCTGCGCTTCCGAGGTCAGGCCCATCGCATAGTAGGACTCGGTCAGGCGCGCGAGCGCCTCCTCGACATGGCGGGTGTTGGAATAGTTCTCGACCACGGTGCGGAAACGCTTCACGGCGGCGATGTATTCGCGGCGCTCCAGATAGTAGCGGCCGACCTGCATCTCCTTGCCGGCGAGTTGGTCGCTGGCGAAGCGGATCTTGTCCTTGGCGTCGCCGACATATTCGGAGTTCGGCCAGCGCGTCACCAGATCCTGCATGCTCTGGATGGTCTGGCGCGCTTCCTTCTGGTCCTGGGTGACGTCCTTGATCTGCCGATAGTAGGAGAGGCCGATGATGTACTGCGCGTAAGCCGCGTCGTCTGTCGAGGGATAGAGGGTCAGGTAGCGCTTGGCCGAACCGATCGCCTCGTCGTAATTGCCGGCGCGATAATCGGCGAAAGCGCCCATCACCATCGATTTGCGTGCGAATTCCGAATAGGGATGCTGGCGGTCGACCGCGTCGAACTTCTTGCTCGCCTCATCGAGGCGGCCGGCATTCATGTTGGCCAGGCCCTGGTTGTAGAGAACGTCGGCCGGCTCGGTCTGGTCGACATAGGTCGCCAGGTTGACATCCTTCTCGGAGGACATGCAGGCCGACAGCACGAGCGCGGGAGCAACCACCGACAGCGCCAGCAAAACACCCCGACGCGGCGCTACCGATTGACCAACTCGCGAAAAAAACATGTTTGGATTCCGCCCCTTCGGCGTCGTTTCGGTCCGGGCCGAAGCCATAAACCATTATCCCCTTGCCCGGCAACGCTATGTCCGGCCAATCGCACATTTTTGTGGCAGGCCGACGCGATGATCAAAGCCGCGCGTTTTGGCGGCCCGGTGATGCAGCCATGCAACACAAGCCTGACCACAAAGCCAGAAAACGGTTAAGAATCAGATCACCCAAGGTGCGTAGACCGGCCGGCTGACAGCGATCATCTCGGCGACGCGGCCGCGCTCTCGGCGCCTCGTCTCGACAATCTCGAAGGCCGTGTGGTCGGAAAGCAGCCGGCGCAACGCAGACGCGTTCATCCGGTGGCCGCCGCGATAGGAACGGAAACAGCCGATGAAGCGCGCGCCGGCCAGCGCCAGATCGCCCATCGCATCGAGCGTCTTGTGACGGGCGAATTCGTTGGGATAGCGCAGCCCGCCGACATTGATGACGCGGTTGTCGTCGCCGATGACAAGCGAGTTTTCGAGCGACGAGCCGAGCGCGTAGCCGGCGGCCCAAAGCCTCTCGACGTCCTTCATGAAGCCGAATGTGCGAGCGCGCGCGATGTCGCGGCGGAAGATGTCGGGATTGATGTCGGAGGCGAATTGCTGGCGGCCGATCGCCGGGCTCTCGAAATCGATCTCGACCTCGAACCGCGTGCCGTCATAGGGGCGGAACTCCGCCCAGGACGCGCCGGCTTCCACGCGCACCGGCTTGACGACACGGATGTAGCGACGCCTCACCGCCAGCGTCTCGATGCCGGCCTGGTCGATGGCCTCGACGAAGGCCATGGCGCTGCCGTCGAGAATGGGGACTTCCGAACCGTCGATCTCGATGATCAAATTGTCTATGCCGAGACCGAACACCGTGGCCATCAGATGCTCGACGGTGCCGATATGATCGCCGGCCGGATCGCCAAGCATGGTGCAGAGATCGGTGGCGCCGACTTCCGCGACCAGGGCGCGGAGCTCCCGGGCTTCGCCGCCATTCGAAAGATGAAAGACGATGCCCGTATCGGCATCGGCCGGCAGGAAGCGAACGGTCACGGTTTTGCCGCTATGGACGCCGATCCCAGCCAGCGTCACGCGCGATTTCACTGTCGTCTGATAGTCGTGCAAGAGTAACCCCATACGCCCTGAATGCCTGCGTCCGCTCCATCGGCCTTGGGTATCTTGCAGTCAGACTGATGGTCTGACGCTCGCGCAAAGGCGGCAAAATAAGCAAGAGCACGCGGCTCTGTATAATCGGCAGGCAGGGCTACTCCCCGAATCCCGGCAAACCGACTTTAGGCCGTGGCGAAGATAGTGGCCCGCCCTGGAGACTCCAAATCACGGTTTCTTACCCCGTGTAACCACGGAAACGCATCAGAAACAGCTCGTAAAGCCTTGTTTTAAATGTCTTTTGCAAAAGCAACAGGCAGACGGTTTCTCGTCTGCCTGTTAACAACTGTTATATACCGTTAACGATTGGCGGTCCGCCGTATCGATCAGTTGGCCTGACGGCGCAGGAAGGCCGGGATTTCCAGCTGGTCGTCTTCCTGGACCGTGCGGGCCTGCGGCGTCAGCCGGCCCTGGTCGTCGAGCTGGCCGCGGCGCGGCGCATAGAGCGCAGGATCCTGGCTGGCGAGACGGCGCATCTCGGGCGCGGCCTGACGCAGCTTCGGCTCGCGCGGCTGCGCCGGCTGGAGCCGGGCCGGCTCTTCCTCGCGGCGGGTAAGGCCGTTGGTCAGCCGCTTGATCAGCCCCATCGGACCGCTGTTCTCATGGTCCGCCGGCCGGCTCTTGGCTTCGACTTCGGCCCTTACCACCGGCGGAAAGTCTTCCACGCGCGGCATACGCTGCGGCGCCGCGGCCACCGGCTGCGGCATCTCGCGCTGCGGCGCGGGCTGCTGCATGACCTGCTGCGGCACCACCGGCTGCGGCTGCGGCTGCGCAGGCGGGGCTTGGAAGATCTTGCTCTGCGGCCGGAAGTCGTCCATCGGCACGGCGCGCGGCTGCGCCATGGCGGCGGCATTTGCCTCGGCAAGCTGGATCGCCTCCGCGACCGGATCGGCCGCGCGCGGCTCATAGGCCTGCGGCTGAACCGGAGCGGGGCGGATTTCTGCCACCGGAGCCGCCGCCGGGCGGGCGGCCGGCTTCTGCGGCGCGCGAATCGAGATCGGCGCAGCCGCTATTTCGGCCGCCGACTTGTCGATGCCGGTGGCGACGACCGACACGCGGATCACGCCTTCCAGCTCTTCGTCGAAGGTGGCGCCCAGGATGATGTTGGCGTCCTGGTCGACTTCCTCGCGGATGCGGGTCGCGGCCTCGTCCACCTCGAACAGGGTGAGATCGCGGCCGCCGGTGATCGAGATCAGCAGGCCCTTGGCGCCCTTCATCGAGGTCTCGTCGAGCAGCGGGTTGGCGATGGCGGCTTCAGCGGCGGCCATCGCGCGGCCCTCGCCCGAAGCTTCGCCCGTGCCCATCATCGCCTTGCCCATCTCGCGCATCACCGAGCGGACGTCGGCGAAGTCGAGATTGATCAGGCCTTCCTTGACCATCAGGTCGGTGATGCAGGCGACGCCCGAGTAGAGCACCTGGTCGGCCATTGCGAAGGCATCGGCGAAGGTGGTCTTGTCATTGGCCAGCCGGAACAGGTTCTGGTTGGGGATGACGATCAGCGTATCGACGCATTTCTGCAGTTCCTCGATGCCCATGTCGGCCGTCTTCATGCGGCGCTGGCCCTCGAAATGGAACGGCTTGGTGACGACGCCGACGGTGAGGATGCCCTTCTCGCGCGCCGCGCGGGCAACGACCGGAGCGGCGCCCGTGCCGGTGCCGCCGCCCATGCCGGCGGTGACGAAGCACATATGGGTGTTGGAGAGATGATCGATGATCTCGTCGATGCACTCTTCCGCCGCCGCGCGGCCGACTTCCGGCTGCGAGCCGGCGCCGAGGCCTTCGGTGACATGCGCGCCGAGTTGGATCAGCCGCTCGGCCTTGGACATCGTCAGCGCCTGCGCGTCGGTGTTGGCCACCACGAACTCGACGCCGCGCAGGCCGGCTGTGATCATGTTGTTCACGGCATTGCCGCCGCCGCCGCCGACACCGAACACGGTGATGCGTGGCTTGAGCTCGGTGATGTCCGGCTTCTGCAGATTGATGGTCATTGTCTCCGTCCTTTGCCTTTCCCGCCGCCTCGCCGCTGCGGCCGCCTATGGGGCTGTCCCCGTCAAATTAAAAACTGTCTCTCAACCACTGACTCATGCGATGCAGTTTTCCGCCCGTTCCGGTCATCCTGAAACCGGAAAGTCCTTTCGCCGAATGGCTCTCGAAGCTCGCCATCTGCGGATAGATCATCAGTCCGACCGGGGTCGAGAACGCCGGTCCCTTTGCCGCCTCAGGCAGCCCTGCGACGCCCAGCGGCCGGCCGATGCGCACATTGCGCCCGAGAATGCGGCGCGCCGCTTCCGGCAGGCCGGCGAGCTGGCTTGCGCCGCCGGTGAGCACCACCCGCTTGCCGACGGCATTGCCGTAGCCGGACTTGTTCAGCCGGTCGCGCAGAAGCTCCAGCGTCTCGTCGATGCGGGCGCGGATGATGCGCGTCATTACCGAGCGCGGGATCTGCAGCGGCACATCGCCTTCCTCGCCGATCGGCTGGATCGAGACGAGGTCGCGGTCGTCGGCGCTGCCGGGCAGCGCCGAGCCATGCATCACCTTCAGCCGTTCCGCGGCGTCGAGCGAGGTCGACAGGCCCTTGGCCATGTCGAGCGTCACATGGTTGCCGCCGATGGCGATCGCGTCGCCATGGACGAACTTGCCCTCCGAGAAGACCGAGATGGTCGTCGTGCCGCCGCCCATATCGATGCAGGCCGCGCCCATTTCGAGCTCGTCGTCGACCAGCGAGGCAAGCCCGCTGGCATAGGGCGTCGCCACCATGCGCTCGACAGACAGATGCGAGCGATTGATGCAAAGCTCCAGATTTCGCATCGGCGCCGCGTCGCCCGTCAGCACATGCATGTCGACGCCAAGCGCATCGCCTATCATGCCGCGCGGGTCGCGCATGCCGCGCTCGCCGTCGAGCGAGAAACCGACGGGCAGCGAATGGATCACCTCGCGCTCCGCCCTGAGCGCCTGCTTGGCGCCGGCGGCGAGCACGCGCTTGATGTCGACTTCCTCGACCTGATGGCCGCCGAGATTGATCGTCGCCGAGAAGGCTTCGCTCTTCAGCCGGCCGGCCGTCATGTTGACGATGAGGGAATCGACGGTGAGCCCGGCCATGCGCTCGGCCGCATCGACGGCAAGCCGGATGGCATGCTCGGCGCGATCGAGATCGACCACCACGCCGGACTTCACGCCTTGCGATTTCTGGTGGCCGATGCCGATCACCTGGATGCGATGCGAACGTCCGCGCAGCAGCTTGCCGTCCTCGTTCGGCTTCAGCTTCGCCACGACGCAGCAAACCTTGCTGGAGCCGACATCGAGCACAGTGAGCGTGCCCGACCGGCGCGAAGAAGCGTCGCTGCCGCCGCCAAGCCAGCTCATATCTTTCTCTCCACCTTGCGCTTGGCCAGGGACTTCGGCTTGTCGCTGAGCGCTGCTTCGCGCTGTGTCGCCGCTTCCGGCGACAGCTCCACGACCAGCCGGTCGGAAAGCCGCATGTCGACGGCGGCGATGTCGCGGGTCAGCAATCCGTTGTCATGGTCGATCTTGACGAGCTCGGCGATCGCCTGGTCCTCGCCGTCTTCCGGCAGCTTGATCGTGATGCCGTTCTCAAGCCTCAGGTCCCAGCGCCGTTCGCCGACCCGAATGTAGCCTTTGACCCGCGCCGCAAGCTCGGGATAGCGCTCGATCTTGGCGAGGAAGGCCGGCGCCATGGCCGGCGCGCCGGTGCCGATGATCAGCGGCAGCAGCGCCTGCTTGCCGCCCGAGAACGGCGCGATCATCTCGCCCGATCGCTCGATGACCGAGACCGAGGTGCCCTGCTGCCAAAGCGCGAAGGGTTGGCGCTCCTCTATGCGCACTTCCAGCGTATGCGGGTAGATCTTGCGCACAGCGGCTCCCTCGACCCACGGCAGCGTCGCGATGCGCGCGCGCGCGGCCTCGGCGTCGAAGCCGATCAGCGAGGTCCAGCCGTCGAGGCCGAGCCGGTCGAGCACATCGATCTCGGAGGTCTGGCGGTTGCCGACCACCTTGATTTGGTCGACGGCAAAGCCGGTGCGCGCCGTCACACCCTGCACGATGCTGTCGGCGTAGCCGCCGAGATAGGCGCCGTAGGCGCTGCTGGACGCGATCAGCGCAGCGGAAAGGATCGCCGCCGAAAAGCGCGGCGCCTCATACTCTCCGCTGCACAAACGCGCCAGCACGCGCATCGGCCGGCGAAGCTGACGCGGCAGCACGAAACGGTCGAATGACAGCGACATACCGAACAGCGCGAGACCAGCCGCGCCGACGCCATTACCCTGCCCCAACCTCAACGCAGACACGAAGCGTCCTCCACCATCCAACTCAACAAATCGCCGAACGAATGTCCCGCTTGCGCGGCGATTTCAGGCACCAGAGACGTCGGCGTCATGCCCGGCTGAGTGTTGACCTCGAGCCAGACAATCTCGCCGTTTTCGGAGTGGCGATCGTCGTAACGGAAGTCCGATCGGGAGACGCCCCGGCAACCAATGGCAAGATGAGCCTTGAGGGCCAGTGTCTGTATTTTTTGGTAAATATTCGGTGAAATTTTAGCAGGGATTTCGTGTTTTGATCCGCCGGGAACGTATTTTGAATCGTAATCGTAGAAGGAATGCCCGGTCGGGATGATCTCGCAGACGCCGAGCGCCACATCGCCCATCACCGCGCAGGTCAATTCGCGGCCATGAATGTAGCGCTCGACCATGACGATCTCGCCATATTGCCATTCCGTGGAGCCGATCACCTGCGGCGGATGCGACTGCCCCTCATGCACGATGACCACGCCGAAGCTCGACCCCTCATTGACCGGCTTGACCACATAAGGCGGCTTCATCGGATGCTTGTTCTGGACGGCGAAGCGGTTGACCACCTTCGACTCCGCGACCGGAATGCCGGACGCCTTGGCGATTTTCTTGGCCTGCTCCTTGTTCATGGCCAAGGCCGAAGCGAGCACACCCGAATGGGTGTAGGGAATTGCGAGATATTCGAGAATTCCCTGGATGGTGCCGTCCTCGCCGAACGGACCGTGCAGCGCGTTAAAAGCGACATCAGGCTTGAGCTCGGCAAGCACAGACCCGACATCGCGCGAAACATCGACCCGGGTGACCTGATAGCCTTCATTCTCGAGCGCATCCGCACACGCCTTCCCCGAGGACAGAGACACGGGCCGCTCCGAGGAGAATCCACCCAGGAGGACAGCCACATGCTTCTTCTTCATCCCGTCATCCCCTCTCACGCCGGGCCTGCAACCGATATTCCCGCACCGCATTTCCAAACATTGAGTCCGAGCGCTCCGGCAGGTTGCCCCCCCAGACGGAAAACGCGGCTTAACGCGTCGAACGACTCAAATCAGGAAACGCTTTAGGGCAGAGAATCAGAGAGTTGATTCGCTGGCAAGTACCTATGATTCCGAGAGATTCACTTTCCGCGAAAACAGCCGCAAAAAGTGAATTGTGAGTCTTTGAGGCAACGGTTCTACGGCTGTTTCAGATCACTGGAAGTTCAAGCATCACATGAACTTAAGCCTAAGCTAAAGAAGCTGCCCGAGAAACTCCTGCACCGCATGGCCGGGCCTGAAATTGCCGAGGCGCTTGATCTCCCAGTGCAGCCGGATGCCCGAATTCTCGAGCACCCGCGCCCGCACCGTCTCGCCCAGATATTCGAGGTCGTAGCCGGTGGCCGTGCCGGTGTTGATCATGAAGTTGCAATGCATCGGCGACATCTGCGCGCCGCCGATCATCAGCCCGCGGCAGCCGGCCTTGTCGATCTCCTTCCACGCCGAGGTGCCTTCCGGATTCTGGAAGGTCGAGCCGCCGGTCTTCTCCCTGATCGGCTGCACCGTCTCGCGATGGTTCTGCACGGCATCCATTGCCGCCTTGATCGCCGCCTTGTCTTCCGCAAACCCTTCGAAAATGGCCGAGGTGAAGATCAGTCCTGCAGGCGCGGACGAATGGCGATAGGCATAGCCCATATCGGCATTGCTCAGCGTATGGAGATTGCCCCTGCGGTCCAGGGCCCTCACCTCGACGACCCGCTCACGCGTCTCGACGCCGTTGGCGCCGGCATTCATCCTGAGCGCGCCGCCGACAGCGCCAGGAATGCCGTGATAGAAATGGAAGCCGCCAATGCCGGCTTCATACGCCACCGCCGCGAGGCGCTTGTCCGGCGTCGCCGCGCCGGCTTTGATCGTGATCGGCCCGGTGGTCTCGGCCTCGCCGAAACCCTTGGCCGAGAGCCTGACGACAAAACCCGGAATGCCGCCGTCGCGCACCAGAAGGTTCGAGCCGACGCCGACCACCACGACCGGTATCTCTTCCGGCACCGCGCGCAGGAAGGCCGCGAGGTCCTCCTCGTCGGCCGGCTGGAACAGCGCCTCGGCGAGGCCGCCGGCCCGGAACCAGGTGATCTTGTCCATCTCGGCGTTCGGCGTGATACGGCCGCGCAGGCCGGCAAGCTTGTCGCCGAGTTTATCGATCAGGTCCTGGCCGCGCATCATGAGGGCGTCCCACCAAGTTCCTTGGGCAGCGCATAGGCCCATTGCGTGATGTTGCCGGCGCCGAGGAAGACGACGAAATCGCCGGGCTTGGCAAGCTCGCGAATGGCGGGCGCGATTGCTGCCTGACCATCGATATAGCGTGCGTCGCGGTGGCCGCCGGAGCGGATGCGCGACACCAACGCGTCGGAAGTCACGCCTTCGATGGGTTCCTCGCCGGCCGCGTAGACCGGCGCCACCATGACCGTGTCGGCGTCGTTGAAGCAGACCGAGAATTCCTCGAAGAGATCGTGAAGCCGGGTGAAGCGATGCGGCTGCGCGATGGCGATGACACGCCCCTTGGTCGCGCTGCGCGCGGCCTTCAGCACCGCCGCGATCTCGACCGGGTGGTGGCCGTAATCGTCGAACACCTCGACACCGTTCCACGAGCCCGTACGGGTGAAGCGCCGCTTGACGCCCGCGAAGGACGAAAGGCCCTTCTTGATCGCCTCGGCCGAGAGGCCAAGCTCATGCGCCACCGCGATCGCCGCCGTCGCGTTGGAGACGTTGTGCCGGCCGGGCATCGGCAGGCGCAGGTCATTTATCGACGTCGTGCCCCGCCCCTTGCGATCGCGGATGACGATATCGAATTCGGAAATCGCGCCTTGCATGCGATGATTGGTGAAGCGCACGTCGGCCTGCGCGTTCTCGCCATAGGTGATGACGCGCCGATCCTCGATGCGGCCGACCAGCGCCTGCACTTCCGGATGGTCGGTGCACATCACGCCGAAACCGTAGAACGGCACGTTCTCGACGAACTGGCGGAACGCCTCGCGCACCTTGTCGAAGCTCCCATAGTGGTCGAGATGCTCGGGATCGATGTTGGTGACGACGGCGATGTCGGCCGGCAGTTTCAGGAAGGTGCCGTCGCTCTCGTCGGCTTCGACCACCATCCACTCGCCGTCGCCCATGCGGGCATTGGTGCCGTAGGCGTTGATGATGCCGCCATTGATGACGGTCGGGTCGAGCCCGCCGGCCTCGAGCAGCGTCGCCACCATCGAGGTGGTCGTCGTCTTGCCATGCGTGCCGCCGATGGCGACCGCCTGGCGGAAACGCATCAGTTCGGCCAGCATCTCGGCCCGGCGCACGATCGGCAAAAGCTTCTCGCGCGCGGCCTTGAGCTCCGGGTTGGACTTCTTGATCGCGGTCGAAACAACCACGACTTCGGCATCGCCGACATTCTCGGCCTTGTGGCCGACGAAGCATTCGATGCCCTTGTCGCGCAACCGCTGCACATTGGCGCCGTCGGCCTGGTCGGACCCTTGCACCTTGTAGCCCAGATTGTGCAGCACCTCGGCGATGCCGCTCATGCCGATGCCGCCGATGCCGATGAAATGCACAAGGCCGATCGTCTGCGGCATCTTCATGGGCGCGTCCTCCTGTAGTCCGAAACCGTTTTGCCGGACGCAATAGCCTCTGTCAGATCGGCGAGCAACCGCGCCGCGTTCGGTTTCCCGGCCGAGCGGGCGGCGGCGGCCATGGTCGCCAGCCGGTTCGGGTCCTTGACCAGCCCGCCGACCAGCTCGGCGATGCGCGCCGCCGACAGCGTCGACTGCGGATGGAGCTCGGCTCCCCCGGCGGCGGCAAGGGCTGCCGCATTCGCCGACTGATCGTGGTCGAGCGCGTGCGGATAAGGCACCAGCAGTGCCGGCCGGCCGATGACGGCGATTTCCGAAACCGTCGAGGCGCCGGAACGCGACATCACCAGATGCGCCGCCCCGATGCGCGCCGCCATGTCAGTAAAGAAGGGCGAAACCTGGGCGTCGACGCCGAGATCGGCATAGGCCGCCTTCACCCGCGCCACATCCTCGGCGCGCGCCTGCTGGGTGATGACCAGCCGCTTGCGCAGGTCTTGCGGCAGCAGCGCGATCGCCGCCGGCACGGCATCGGAAAAGAACTGCGCGCCCTGACTGCCGCCGAACACCAGGAAGCGGAACGGCTCGCCCTCGTTCGAAACCACGTAAGGCGTTTTCGCCGCATCGAGGACCTGCGGCCTGACCGGATTGCCGGTGGTCACCGTCTTTGCGCCGTCAGCGCTTGCGCCTTCCGGCAGGAAACCGCCGGCAATCGCATCCACGCGGCCGGCAAGCGCCTTGTTGGCGCGGCCCATGACGGCGTTCTGCTCATGGATCAGCGTCGGCACTTTTCGCCTTGTCGCGGCATAGAGCGGCGGCAGCGTCGGATAGCCGCCGAAGCCGACGACAGCCTCCGGCTTGATCCTGGCGATTACACCGCCGGCCTCCCGCACGCCCTGCCAGATCTTCCAGAAGGCCGAGAGCATGGCGACTGGGTTCTTCGAACCCAGCGTTGCCGAGGGGATGGTGTGAATGTCGGCTGCCGGGAAATGGCGGGAATAGCGCTCGGCGCGATTGTCGGTGGCAAGATGCACCTTCCAGCCGCGCTCGATCAGCTCATGCGCCAGCGCCTCGGCCGGAAACAGATGTCCGCCCGTTCCGCCGGCCGCAAGCAGGATGACACCCTTCGCCATCCTGCCTCATTCCGCCGGCATTGCGCGCTGCGAAAGGACGAAGCCCATCTGCTTGCGCTTTTCCGGACGCTTGCGCGTCAAGGCGAGCACCATGCCCATCGAGACGGCGATGGCGATCTGCGAGGAGCCGCCATAGGAGATGAAGGGCAGCGTCATGCCCTTGGCCGGCATCAGCTGCAGGTTCACGCACATGTTGATGGCCGATTGCAGGCCGAAGACGGTGACGAGGCCGCCCACCGCATAGCGGGTGAAATCGTCCTGTTCCTTGAGCGCGATGCTCAGGCCGCGCAGCACGATGAAGGCGAAGATCGACATGATGAAGAAGCACATTATGAGGCCGAACTCCTCGCCGGCGACCGAGAAGACGAAGTCGGCGTGGCTATCGGGGATGACCCGCTTCACCGTGCCCTCGCCCGGGCCGACGCCGAACCAGCCGCCATTGATCAGCGCCTCGCGGCCCATATCGACCTGGAAGGTGTCGCCTTCGCCGGTCATGAACTTGTCGATGCGCGCGGCGACGTGCGGAAATACCGTATAGGCCGCGAACACGCCGCCGACCCCGGCAGCCCCCAGCGCGACGATCCAGAACCAGGGCAGGCCGGCCATGAAGAACATCACGCCCCAGGTGCCCAGCACCAGCATGGTCTGGCCGAGATCGGGCTGAGCCACCAGAAGCGAGATGACCAGCGCCAGCAAAAGCATGGCGAACAGATTGCCGGGAATGTCGGGCTGGCGCCTGTGCTCCGCAAACAGCCAGGCGCAGATGACGACGAAGGCCGGTTTCAGGAACTCGGACGGCTGGATGGAAAGGCCTGCAAGCGACACCCAGCGCCGTGCTCCCTTCACCTCGACGCCGATGTAGAGCACCGCCACCATCAGCACCAGCATGATGCAGATCATCACCAGCGACATGCGCCTTATCTGCCGCGCCTCCAGGAAAGAGACTGCCAGCATCACGATAAGCGCCGGGATGGTGAAGATGATCTGGCGTGTGGCGAAGTGGAAGCTGTCGAGGCCGATGCGCTCGGCCACCGCCGGGCTTGCGGCGAAGGACAGCACGATGCCCAGTCCCATCAGCGACAGGAATGCCGCCAGGAACCAGCGATCGATCGTCCACCACCAGGTGGCGACAGGACTTTTGTCGAGACGGCTTTGCATCAACGTGGCCCTCCGATGGATTTCACCCCATCAATAGCAGTCGCAGCTTGCCTGAAGGCTTCGCCGCGAACTTCGAAATTCTTGAACTGGTCGAAACTGGCGCAAGCCGGCGAAAGCAGCACCACGGCCTCGCCGCCGGTGTCCTTTGCCGCGTCGTTGGCGGCATGCTCGACCGCCGCCGCCAGCGTTCCGGATATTTCGTAGGGTACTGCCTCGCCGAGCGTCGCCGAGAAGGCTGGCGCCGCCTCGCCGATCAGATAGGCCTTGGCGATGCGCGGGAAGAAGCCGCGCAGCGGCTCGATGCCGCCTTCCTTGGGCAGGCCGCCGGCGATCCAGTAGACGCGGTTGAAACTCGACAGCGCGGGTGCGGCCGCATCGGCATTGGTCGCCTTGGAATCGTTGACGAACAGCACATGGTCCTTGCGGCCGACCTGCTCCATGCGATGCGCCAGCCCCGGGAAGCTCTCGAGGCCGGCCTGGATCTCGCCGAGATCGAGGCCGATCCTCAGGCACGCGGCGACGGCGGCCAGCGCGTTCTGCGCGTTGTGCTGGCCGCGCAGCGACCCGATGCCTTCGAGGAAGGCGACGCGGCTGTAGCGGCCGTGCACGGCTTCCATCAGATTGGTACCGTCGGCGAAATAGCCGTCCGTCAAAGGCAGGCGCTTGGAAATGCGGATGACCTGCCGGCCGGCGCGCTCCAGTCGGTCGGCGATCTGGGCGCACCAGGAATCGTCGACGCCGACGATCGCGGTGTCGCTGCCGGCGACCAGCCTCTCCTTGATCGAGGCATAATGCGCCATCGTGCCGTGCCGGTCGAGATGGTCTGGCGTAAGGTTGAGCAGGATGCCGGCGGTCGGATTGATGGAGGGCGCGAGATCGATCTGGTAGGACGAGCACTCGACCACATAGTGCCGCGTCGGCTCGGGCGGATCGAGCGTCATGACGGCACGACCGATATTGCCGCCCATCTGCGTGTCGCGGCCCGCCGACTTCAGGATATGCGCCGTCAGCGCCGTCGTCGTCGACTTGCCGTTGGTTCCGGTAATCGCGATGAAGGGTGCTGCCGGCGCGTGGCTGTTGCGTTCGCGGCAGAACAGCTCGATATCGCCGATCACCTCGACGCCGGCGCCGCGCGCCAGCTCCACCGTCCAATGCGGCTTCGGATGCGTCAGCGGCACCCCCGGCGACAGCACGAAGGCGGCGAAATGCGGCCAGTCGGCCGCGCGCAGATCTCCGGTCGTAATCCCCGCGGCCGCTGCCTTGGCGACGCTGTCCGGATTGTCGTCCCAGGCCAGCACCTCGGCGCCGCCTGCGATCAGCGCATGCGCGGTGGCGATCCCCGAGCCGCCAAGCCCGAAGAGCGAAATGCGTTTGCCTGAAAAGGAAGCAGCGGGGATCAAGCAGCGAGTCCTATCTGAGCTTGAGGGTGGACAGGCCGACCAGCGCCAGGATGACGGCAATGATCCAGAAGCGTATCACCACCTGGCTTTCGGTCCAGCCGAGCTTTTCAAAATGGTGATGGATCGGCGCCATCAGGAAGACCCGCTTGCCGGTCATCTTGAAATAGCCGACCTGGATGATGACCGACAGGATCTCGACCACGAACAGGCCGCCGACGATCACCAGCACGATCTCGTGCTTGGTAGCGACCGCGATGGTGCCGATCAGCCCGCCCATCGCCAGCGAGCCGGTGTCGCCCATGAAGATCGCGGCCGGCGGCGCGTTGAACCAAAGGAAGCCGAGGCCCGCGCCAATCACCGCGCCGAGCACGACGGCGAGCTCACCGGTGCCGGGAACGAAATGGATCTGCAGATATTCGGCGAACACCGCGTTGCCCGAAAGATAGGCGATGACGCCGAAGGACGCCGCCGCGATCATGATCGGCACGATCGCCAAGCCGTCGAGGCCGTCGGTCAGGTTCACCGCATTGCCGGCGCCAACGATGACGAAGCAGGAGAACGGCACGAAGAACCAGCCGAGGTTGATCAGGAATTCCTTGGCGAAGGGAAAGGTCAGCGACGACGAGAACGGCGCCTGGCCGTTATGCATGATCACCCAGGCCGCGATGGCGGCGATGACGAACTCGATCGCCAGGCGGGCCTTGCCGGAGAAGCCCAGATGCGACTGCTTGGTGACCTTGAGATAGTCGTCGTAGAAGCCGATCGAGCCGAAGCCGACGGTGACCAGCAACACGACCCAGACATAGATGCTGGACAGGTTTGCCCATAAGAGCGACGAACCGATGATGCCGGACAGGATCATCAGCCCGCCCATGGTCGGCGTTCCGGCCTTCTTGAAATGCGTCTGCGGGCCGTCGGCGCGGATCGGCTGGCCCTTGCCTTGCCGCAGGCGCAGCGAATTGATGATCGTCGGCCCAAAGATGAAGACGATCAGCGCAGACGTGATCAGCGCGCCACCTGTACGAAAAGTGATGTAGCGGAAGACGTTGAAGAACGAGATCTTGTCCGCGAAATCGACGAGCAGTGTGAACATGGTCCTTCCGTCCCCCGGAGCCCGACCTAGGCCGGCTTAATGTTTGTGGCTTCCGCCGGAAATTTGCCGAGCAATGCCTCGACCAGCTTTGAAAACCCGATGCCCTTCGACGACTTGACCATCACCACGTCGCCGGGCCTGAGCGCGGCGATCACGATCGGCTTCAGTTCTTCCGCTCCCGATCGATACTCGGTTGCAATGTCTGACGGCAGGGCCTCGGCCAGCGCCTGCATTTCCGGCCCGCCGAGAAAGACGTTGCGCGTGCCCGTGCCGACGATCAGCTTGGCAAGCGCTGCGTGGAGATCTGCCGAATGGCTGCCGAGCTCCAGCATGTCGCCGAGCACGGCGATGCGCCGGCCCTCGCCCGCGACCGGCGTGGCGTTGAGCAGCGCCATTGCCGCCGCCATCGACGCCGGATTGGCGTTGTAGCTCTCGTCGATCAGCGTGATCGGCCCGTTGGGATGATGCAGGATATGGCGCCGGCCCCGCCCGCGCTCGGCCGAAAGATCTGCCAGTGCCGCCGCGACCTTGTCGAGGTCGGCGCCGACCAGCTGCGCGGCGCCCAGCACCGCCAGCACGTTCTGCACGATATGGCGGCCGGGCGCCCCTACACGGGCGCTCAGATCCCTCTTGCCGATCTTGACGGCGATGTCGGAATGGTCGGCATGAAGCTCGCAGCCGACAAGGCGGAACGCCGAGCGGACATTTTCGCCGAAGCCGAAGACATGCTCGACACCCGCCTCTTTCGCCATTTTGCCGAGCAGCTTCCAGCGTGGATCGTCGCGGTTGAGCAGCGCGGCGCCACCCGGCTCGATTCCCTCGAAAATCTCGGCCTTAGCCATGGCGATCTCGTCGAGATTCTTGAAGAAGCCGAGATGAGCGGCGGCGATTATGGTCACGATGGCGACATGCGGCCTGACCATCTTGACCAGCGGCCGGATCTCGCCCGGATGGTTCATGCCGATCTCGAAGACAGCATAGTCGCAGTCCTGCGGCATGCGCGCCAGCGTCAGCGGCACGCCCCAATGGTTGTTGAACGACTGCGCCGAAGCGTGCACCTTGCCGACCGCCGACAGCACATGGCGCAGCGCTTCCTTGGTGGTCGTCTTGCCGGCCGATCCCGTGACCGCGATGGTCCTGGCCTTCGAGCGGACGCGGGCCGCGACGCCGAGCTTCTCAAGCGCTGCAAGCACGTCCTGCACGACGATCATCGGCGCCGTCAGCCGGCCGAGCGACGGCAGCTTGCCCTCGGCGACGACCAGCACCGCCGCTCCGGCTTTGACCGCCGCTGTCGCGAAATCATGGCCGTCCATCGCTTCGCCCTTGATGGCGAAGAAGGCGTTTCCCGGCTCCAGGCTGCGGCTGTCGATCGAAATGCCGGTGATGCCCTCCGGCAGCAAGCCGATCGGCCTGCCGCCCATGGCTTCGACGAGCGCTTCCGACGTCCACAGCAGGTTCATGCGGCACGCTCCTTGAGCGCCTCACGCACTTCCTCATGGTCGGAGAAGTGAAAGGTTTCGGTGCCGACGGTCTGGCCTTCCTCATGTCCCTTGCCGGCGACGATGAGCGTGTCGCCGGCGCGAAGCATCGCCACCGCCTCGCGGATCGCCTTGCGGCGGTCGCCGATCTCGATGGCGCCGGGCGCGGCAGCAAGGATCGCGGCGCGGATGGTCTCGGGCACTTCGGTGCGCGGGTTGTCGTCGGTGACGATGACGACATCGGCGAGCCGGGTCGCGATCTCGCCCATGATCGGCCTTTTTCCCCGGTCGCGGTCGCCGCCGCAGCCGAACACCACGACGACGCGCCCCGTGGTGAAAGGCCGGACCGAGGTCAGCACATTCTCCAGCGCATCGGGCTTGTGGGCGTAGTCGACATAAACGGGAGCGCCGGCCGCGGTGGCACCGACGAGGTCGAGCCGGCCCGGCGCACCCTTCAATTTCTCCAATGCCGCCAAGGCCTTGCCCGCGGGTGTTCCAGTCGCGATAGCAAGCCCGGCCGAGACCAGCGCGTTGGCGATCTGGAAATCGCCGGCCAAAGGCAGGTCGACCTCGTGCAGCACGCCGTCGGCCACGATTTCGGCGCGCTGGCGATGCCGCTCATGCTCGACCCGCTTCAGCGTCAGGAAATCGCCATGGCGGCCGACGGTCAGCACTTCCAGCCCCGCCGCTTTCGCGGCTTCGATGGTCGGCTCCGACCACGGATCGTCGGCAAAGACGATGGCGGGCGCGCCCTTCGGCAGCAGCGTGTCGAACAGGCGCAGCTTGGCGCGGTGATAATCCTCGACCGTGGGATGGTAGTCCATATGGTCGCGGCCGAGATTGGTGAAAGCGCCGGCCGCGAGCTTCACGCCGTCGAGGCGGCGCTGGTCGAGACCGTGGCTTGAGGCTTCCATCGAGGCGTGGGTGACGCCCGCATCCGCCAGTTCCTTGAGCAATCGGTGAAGCGCCACCGGGTCGGGCGTCGTCAGCGAGCCATATTCGTTGCGGCCGGGCGCTACGACGCCGGTCGTGCCGATCGAGGCGGCGGCAAAACCCGCCTGCTCCCAGATCTGGCGGGTGAAGGCGGCGACGGATGTCTTGCCGGCGGTGCCGGTGACGGCGACCATGGTCTGCGGCTGGCGTCCGAAGAAGCGCGCCGCGCTGAGCGCCAGCGCCAGGCGCGGATCATCGACGGCAAGGACCGGGATCGACAGGCTGGAGACGCTCGCGCCCTTGCCGGTGACGATCGCCGCGGCGCCGCAGGCCGCGGCGTCGGCCGCATAGGCCGAGCCGTCGGCCTTACTGCCGGCAAGCGCGAAGAAGACGACGCCGGACTTGACCGCGCGGGAATCGGAGGAAAGTCCGGTCACCTCCAGATCGGGGAAAGCTGTTCCCTCGACAGGCAGGATACCGGCTAGATCTTTTAGATGCATTGAGTCCCGTTCACCGCAACAAAATAGCGCGCAGTTGCCGGCGCGCCCCAAGAATCACTGATAGGAAACCAGCGTTGCACCATTTTCATGGCTGAAATCTGGCTTCACGCCAAGCATGGCCGCAGAACGCCTGATGATATTGCCAGCCATAACTCCCGCATTGTTGGCGGCGACGTCGGTCATCCCGGGCTTTTCCGGATGAGGAGCGTCGGCGATCGTGAACACCAGAAATTGCGGATCGTCCATCGGGAAGGCGGCGACGAAGGTGTTGAAGTTCAACTCCTTGGAGTAGCGGCCGTTGATGACCTTCTCGGCCGTTCCTGTCTTTCCACCGACCCGGTAGCCGGGGGCCCTGGCGTTTCTGGCCGAGCCCTTCTCGGCGTTGAGCGTATAGAGGTAGCGCATGCCTTCGACCGTCTTGTCGCTGACCACTCTCTTGGCCACCGCCATGGCCTCCTCCTCGCTGCGGACCAGGAATGTCGGCTCGATCAGATAGCCCTGCATCAGCGCCGCGCAGCCGACGGCGGCCTGCAGAGGCGTCGTCGACACGCCGTGGCCGAAGGCGATGGTGAACGAGTTGACCTGTTTCCAGACCTTGGGTTCGGTCGGGCGGGCGACTTCCGGCAGTTCGGTCTGCATCCGGTCCAGAATCCCAAGGCGGTGCAGGAATTCGCGATGCCCCTCGATGCCGACCAGCTCGGCCTCCCTGGCCGACCCGATGTTGGACGAAAAGAGAAACACTTCCGGCAGCGACAGCACGCGGTTCTTGCCGTGGAAATCGTGGATGGCCTGATGGCCGACCCGGATCGGATGCGACGCGTCGAAGCGGCTGTTCATTGTGGCCTTGCCGGAATCCAGCGCCATGGCCGAGGTGAAGCTCTTGAAGGTCGAGCCCATCTCGTAGAGCCCGGCCGACATGCGGTTCAGCCGGTCTTTCTCTTGGGCGTTGTAAGGATTGTTCGGGTCGAAATCCGGCACGGAGGCCATGGCGATCACTTCGCCGGTCTTAATGTTCAGCACGACGGCGCCGGCGCCGATAGCGCGATAGCGCTCCAGGCCGGCGGCGATCTCGTCGCGCACCACATGCTGGACGCGCAAATCGATCGAAAGCTTGACCGGCTTGAGATCCTTGGCCACGGCGAGCCCCGACGCCTGCAGGTCGCTCAGCCCCTGCTCGTCGATATACTTCTCCATGCCGGAGATGCCCTGGTTGTCGATGTTGGTGAGGCCGACGATATAGGACGAGGTCTCGCCGCTCGGATAGAAGCGGCGCTTTTCGGTGCGGAAGCCGAGGCCGGGAACGCCCAGCGCCAGGATGTCGGCCTGCTGCTTCGGCGTCAGCTGGCGCTGCAACCAGACGAAGCCGGCGCCGCTCTTGAGCTTGCGATAGGTCTGCTCGTAGTCGATCTCCGGCAGCACGGTCGACAATCTCTCGATCGCTTCGTCGGCGTCTACAATGCGGCGCGGCTCGGCAAACAGCGACGCCGTCTTGATGTCGGTCGCCAGCACCTCGCCATTGCGGTCGACGATATCCGGACGCGATGCAGTGACGCGGTTCTCCGGGCCGCCCGAAAGATCGGGATTCTGCAACCCGAGATAGACGAGCCGGCCGGCAATGGTTGAATAGATGGTGAAGAACACCGCCATGGTCATGACGATGCGCGTCTTGGCCTTGCCGCCAGTCGCCTTGCGGGCGGCGTCGACGACGATCGAGCCGTCCTCAGCCTGCTTCTTCCGGCGCGTCAGCAGGCCGCCGATCCTTGGAAGGCCGATCATTGAACGGTGCTCCCGGTGACCACCGGATCCTTGCCGTCCGAGGGCTCCTTGCCCGAATTGTCGGCCATGCCGCCAAGCTGCTGCGAGGAGAGGTCTTCGATGGTCACGGGTTTCACGGGAATGTCGTCGAGCCCGCCGATCTGGTGCGCGTTGACCGGTTCGAGCCCGAGCTGGCTCTTATAGACGTCGGCAAGCTTCTGCAGTCGCGACGGCTGAGTGAGCAGGCTCCAATCCGCCTTGAGGAGATCGATGGTCTCTTCCTCGTAGTGGATCTGCGCCTGGATCTTCTGCACCGCCGCCTGTTGCTCTTCGGCTTCGCGCTTCGTTTTGTAGGTCAGCGCCGCGGCCGAGACCATGACGGCGATCAGGACTATGTCGCTGGTACGAAACACGTGCTCACCTCTCCCCCGGCCGCTCGACGGCGGGAAGCTTTGGAAGGCCGAAAATCGAAAAATCGCCGGCGCGCGCCGGCGCCTCGGTGCGGATAGCGGCGCGCAGCCTGGCCGAGCGCGCCCGCGGGTTGGCGTCTAGCTCGGCCTCTCCCGGCGTCACGCCGCCGCCGGCTTTGCGGAAGGTGGCAATGCGCACGGGCGCGTCAGGCATGTGCCGCGAGCCGCTGGCCGCCTCGGAGCGGTCGGCGATGAAGCGCTTGACGATGCGGTCTTCCAGCGAATGGAACGTCACCACGGCTAGCCGTCCGCCGGGTTTCAGCGCCCGCTCGGCAGCCAGCAGCGCCCTTGCGAGCTCGCCAAGCTCGTCATTGACGAATATGCGCAGCGCCTGGAAGACACGCGTGGCCGGATGGATCTTGTCCTTCGGCCCGCGTCCGATATGGGTTTCGATGGCGTCGGCGAGATCGAGCGTGCGTTCGAAGGGCTTCTTCTCGCGACGGCTCTCGATCATGCGCGCGATGCGGCCGGCATGGCGCTCCTCGCCGAGAAAGCCGAAGATGCGGGCAAGGTCGCCCCCCTTGAAGGTGTTGACGACGTCGGCGGCAGAGAGACCCGCCTGCGCCATGCGCATGTCGAGTGGCCCGTCGGCGCGAAAGGAAAAGCCCCGCTCCGCCTGGTCGAGTTGCATCGAGGAAACGCCGATATCGAGCACCACGCCGTCGGCGCCCTCGACATGCTCGTCCAGCGTTGAGAACGGTGCCTGGACAAGCCTCAGCCTGCCGCCGGACTGTCGTTCGAGCGCCCTGCCCGCCGCGATCGCGTCCGGGTCGCGGTCGATGGCGACGACGGAGGCGCCGCGATCGAGGATGGCGCTGGTGTAGCCGCCGGCGCCGAATGTCCCGTCGACGATCGTCTCGCCGGCCTTCGGCGCAAGCGCGTCGAGCACCTCGGCAAGGAGGACCGGAATGTGACGGGCCGGTCCGCCAACGGCGTGAGGGTCATCGCCGTGGCCAGCCATCATTCCGATCGCTCCCCGGGCTTCGTCCCCTGCCGAAGCTGCAAAAGCCTGGCCCGCGCCTGCGCCCCATAGGCGGCAAGCCGTCCGGGCTCCCAGACTTGAAAGAAATTGCCGCGGCCGACAAAGGCCACCTCGTTCGAGATGCCCGTATGCTCGCGGATGAAATCGGTCATGGTGATGCGGCCGTCCTGGTCGAGCTTCAGAAATGTCCCGTCGCCATGGCAAAAGAACGACATGTCGTTCGCCGTCTGCAGAAAGGGATCCTCCAGCGCGATCCGCTGCTCGTAACGGTCGAGCAGGTCGAGCCCGCCGACATCCATGGCCGGCAGATCCAGGCAGCGTAGCGCGTAGAGTTCCGAATAGCCGCGTTTTTGCACCACGGCGCGAAAATGCGCCGGAACGGACACCCGCCCCTTCGCATCGATCTTGCTCACCGTGTTTGACAGAAACCGGTCCAATAAACGCTACAGCCGCTGTTGCCGCTGCACCCCTCATGTTGTTCTCCGCGCCCCTGCCGCATTTGCGGCAAATCGCTTCATTCACCGGGGCGAAAACCGACAAACGCGCAGCCGCCGCGGCTGCCCGATTGGCGTACGCTTCACCCTGACGCGGAACGAAAGCTTGATCTGAATGGGATATCATGGGGCACTATGGGCGTCAACGGGAACAGGCATCACAAACAAACGCGCCACAACCAGAAAGCGCAGGCTGAAGACACGTCCCGTCTTTATCGTCCATTAAGCCTAACGAAGCGTTTAGAGCCCTCTGGCCTAAAAAGACCCAGCTTGCCGCGCACAGCCGGCGCGCATAGCGTCGGTTGAAGTTTTCTGCCCAAGGGATCGAGCCGATGTCCGACACTGCGAAGTCACGCGCCGCGACACTTGCCCATTTGCGCAGCGCCGATTTCGCCAAGGGTGATCCCATTCCCTTGCCGCTGACCATGGCCTCGATCTTCCACGCACCGGGCGACGCGACGGGTTTCGATCAATATGGCCGCTTCAGCAACCCGACCTGGCATGCGGTCGAGCATGCGCTCGGCCACCTGGAAGAGGCGCAATGCATTATTTTTCCGTCGGGAATGGCCGCGATTTCCGCGGCTTTGTTCGCGCTCGTCAAATCGGGCGACCGCATCCTCTTGCCGTCGGACGGCTATCACACGACACGGGCCTTGGCTGAGCGTTTTCTGAAACCGCTCGGCGTCGCTTATGACGTGAGGCCGACGGAAAGCATGCTCGATGGCGGCTTCGCCGGCTACCGGGCGGTTTTCGTTGAAAGTCCGTCGAACCCGCGACTGGACATTTGCGACATCGCCGCCGTCGCCAGGGCAGTCCATGCCCAAGGCGGAACCCTGATCGTCGACAACACGACGATGACGCCCTTCGGCCAGCGCCCGCTCGATCTTGGCGCCGACATCGTGGTCTCGGCCGACACCAAGGCGATCAATGGCCATTCGGACGTTCTCTTTGGCCATGTCGCCAGCCGCGATCCCGACATTGTCGCCAGGGTGAAGGATTGGCGCGAGACGGCCGGCGGCATTCCCGGTCCGTTCGAAGCATGGCTGGTGCATCGCGGCCTCGAAACGCTGGAAGTGCGCTTCGATCGCATGTGTTCGTCGGCTGAAACCATCGCGCGGCGGCTGAAGGGTCATCGCGCCGTCAGCGGCCTGCGCTTTCCCGGGCTCGAGGGCGATGCCTCGCACAATCTGGCGCGCGCTCAGATGGAGCGCTTCGGCTTCCTGATTTCGTTCGAGCTGGCTTCCGAAGAACAGGCAGAGGCGTTCATCGACGGTTGCGCGCTGATCGAATCGGCAACCTCCTTCGGCGGCGTGCACACATCGGCCGAGCGGCGTTCGAAACGCGGCGACGCCGTTCCGCCGGGCTTCGTTCGTCTCGCGATCGGTTGCGAACCTGTCGAGGAACTCTGGAAGGCAATCGAGGCGTCGCTGGACAAGCTCGGCGCCTAGTCCCGCTATATCAGGTCGTCAGCCTCGATTTTGCGTCGGCCATGCAGGACGCGAAGGATTTCGATCGCGTCGTTGCCAATCCGATAAAACGTAAGATACTCCCCGACAACGAGGTGGCGGATGCCCGGCAAGATATCATCGCGCGGCGCGCCTGATTGGGGATGAAGGGTCAGCAAATCCCATCGCCTCTGAAGAGCTTCCACAAAACGGACTGCGGCGTTTGGGTTGCGGGCAGCGATGTAGTCGCCGATAGTTTCGAGGTCCACCAATGCCTGTGGAAGCAGGCAGTACTTCACTCGTCAGCGCCTTTGGCTTCCGCCATCTTCGCATATTTGGCGCGCAATCGCTCCATTAAGGGGGGGCCGTCCAGCGCAGGCCCGCTGTCGATGCCTTCCTGCACCAGTTCCCGCAATTCCTCGACGGTATAGCCGAGCAGGTCGCGCCGCTCCTTCCATTGCCTGAGTGCATCGCGGATGACTTCACTGGCCGAGGCGTATTCGCCAGCAGCGACGACATTGTCGACCGCAGCCGCCAGTTCCGGCGAAAGCGTGATACTGCGTTTGTCGACCTGGCCCATGATACACTCCTGCTCTTCCCCAAGGTACGATTTAATCGCACCAGCTTCAAGGATACGTTCGACCAGGCCGCGGAGGCTGTCTTGCAGAATGCTTGAATCGGAAGATACGCCTGTCGGCGTAACCTCCTGATCCCGTTCGGCTATCGCTACGAGAAAAATGCCAGCTGGCCTGTAAGCCGGGTTCTGTATGGCCCTCGCCTCGCGGCGAGAACGTGGCGGCCATTCATCTTGGGCGCATGTTGCCATGCGCCTCACGCAACCTACCCGGACGGTGGGCCGGAAACAGCCCTCGAAGGTTTCCCTTCGCACCGCCCCTATTCGGTTTTGCTCCCGGTGGGGTTTGCCCTGCCGCTTCTGTTGCCAGTCGCGCGGTGGGCTCTTACCCCACCCTTTCACCCTTGCCGTGGCCAAAGCCGCGGCGGTTTGCTTTCTGTGGCACTTTCCCTGGGGTCGCCCCCGCCGGCCGTTAGCCGGCACCGTGTCTCCATGGAGCCCGGACTTTCCTCACCCGCAACCTTTCGGCACGCGCGGGCGCGGCCGCCCGGCCAGCTGACAAGGGCGTATAAAGGGATTCCCGCCTGAAAACGCAAACGAAAAAGCTGTTGCCGTCGCTCAAATGCGCAGCGGTTTGGGACAACGACGCGCTTGAAACAGACACGCGTCGCCCAAATCCACTTCGGCGGACGAGCTTAGGCCGGCGAACCCAGCGCTGCCATCTGCACCTTCACCTTGCTGCAATAGGCGGCCGAAATCGGATTCATCCGCGTCGCTCCGTGGCCGGCATTGTATTTCAGAATCGTGCCGCAGGTGGTGCCACCGCCAAGACCCTGCGCCATGGCGAGGTACTTCATGCCGTATTTGATATTGGTGTCGGGATCGAACAGCCCCTTGGCCGAACCGGTGTAACCCATCATGCGCGCCGTGGCCGGCTTGATCTGCATCAGGCCGATCTCGCCGGCGCTGCCGACCAGATTCGGCCGGTAGTTGCTTTCGATCTTGATGACGGCGCTGGCCAGGGACACCGGCACGCCGTAGCTCGCGGCATAGCGGGCAATGATCGACGAATACTGGCCGCCGCTGGGCGCGGCAGGTGTCGCCAGAGCGATCTTGCCCGCGGGGATCGAGGCTGTCGTGGTGAGATCGATCGTCTTTCTGCCGCGCTTGGCGCGCTTGGCCGTCGATTTCGCCGCCCTGGTCGTGGCGGCCTTCTGCAGCTTAGCCGGGGCTCTCTTGATCTTTGGCGCTTTGTTCGCCGGGGCAGCCTTGGTCGTCGGGGCGACGGCAAGGCCATTGTCTGCCCTAAGGCTTAAGGGGGCGCTGTTTGCCGGACTGAAGGCAAAGCTTATTACTCCGGCAGCAACGGCTGCCGCTACAACGGTCAATTTCTGCATGTAATCCTGTTCTGTTAGAACCGCGCGAAGAACTTCGCGCAGTTGTGTCAATTCAACATCGGAGCATCAGAGGGGCTAGACGTCCAACAACTTGCGGGAGAGGCATTTGGCGGCGGAATTGGCGGCAATGAAGGCGGCGCAATTCACTTTAAATAACAGGTTGTAATTTAATGACCTTATCGCGACTATTTGGCAGAGGCTGCCGTGACGGAAGTCAGGAGCCTCTGCAGCGTGCGGATCGTCGAATTGTCGGCCACGCCATCCACCAGCCGCCGCCGGAAATGCCGCTGGAACGCCGCCACCGCGATTTCCGTCTGCCGGTCGTAAATACCCGATATCTCAATACCATAGCCATAGAGCGCCAGCATCGACTGCAGCGCCTCGACGTCGGAGCCGGTGTCGCCGGACTTCAACGCGGCGCCCGGTTTTATCGGCGCCGCCGGTACGAGGTGACCGATACCGGCCGCGAACAGAACCTTCCACGGAAATTTTTCGCCCGGGTCGACCTTGCGGCCCGGCGCCACGTCGGAATGGGCAAGCACCCTTGTCGCTGGGATGGAATAACGGCCCACGATGCCCGCGCACAAACCGATCACGGCATCGATCTGCCGCCTCGGGAAGGCTTTGTAGCCGAGTGAATGCCCGGGATTGACGATCTCGATACCGACCGAGCAGGAATTGATGTCGGTGCGCCCGAGCCAGGAGCTCTTGCCGGCATGCCAGGCGCGATCGCTCTCGCGCACCATCTGGATGATGCGGCCATCCTCGTGGACAAGATAATGCGAGGACACTTCACTTGCTGGATCGCACAGCCACGCCTCGGCGCCGGCGCCGGTTGCCATGCCGGTATAGTGCAGCACGATCATGTCGGGCCGCAGCGTCTCGCGGCGCGGACCGAAATTCGGCGACACCCGGACCTCGGCACCTGGCTGGTCGGGCAGGAAACCGCTCATGCGTGCCTGAGGCCCCGCTCGATCATTTCATAAGCGGCATTGATCGCCGCGACCCTGGTCGTGGCGATCTTGATGAATTCCTGCGGCAAGCCGCGTGCGATCAACCTGTCGGGATGATTGTCCGAGATCAGCTTGCGGTAGCGCTTCCTGATTTCCTCGAACGGCTTGCCGCGCTCGATGCCCAGCACGACGTAAGGATCGGCGGCGCCGAGATTGACGTGCCTGGACAGGATCATCTCGTAATGCGCCTCATCGATCCGGAAGATCTCCGCGATCCGATGCAGGAACTGCCCTTCCCGCTCATGGATCAGGCCGTCAGCCTTGGCGATATGGAATAGGCCGTCGAGTATGTCTTCCAGCATCATGCAGTTGGCATGGCCGGAACCGCAGAGTTGCGCCATGCGCCGCGCGTAGGTCTCGAACCCGGCGACGTCCTGCTTGGCGATGTCGTAAAGCCGCGCCACGTTGCGCGTCTCGCTCGGCGGCACCTCGAAGATGTCCTGGAAGGCGCGCACCTCGTCCTGGGTGACCATGCCGTCGGCCTTGGCCATCTTGGCCGAGAGCGCGATCATCGCCACCGAAAAGGCTACGCGCCGGCGCAAGTCCGGATCGCCGGAAAACACGGTGCGCACAGCTTCAACGACATCCGCGACGCCCGAGGACGCCGATGACGAAACACGAGCGATGAAGTCGCCAAGGCGGTCCCAAATCGACATGTCGGCTTCATAGAGCGAACCGGGCGGTTCTATCAAGCCGGGACGATGCCGCAGTCGACCGGCGATGCGTGGGATCGACGGCGCAAAAAAGAAGGCCGGCAGTGCCGGCCTTCTTTGATTGTGGGACGGCCCTTACTGCGCAGGCGCGGTAGGAGCCGGCTTTGTTGCCGGAGCCGGTTCGGCAGGCTTCGAAGCGTCGGGCGTTGCCGGTTTCATCGGCTGTTCGTTGGCCGGCGGATTGGTGCTCTGGGTGGTGGTATTGTCAGTGCCGGTGCCACTGTCGCTACAAGCCGCGACTCCCAGCAAGGCGAGCGCCGAGACCGACGCCAGAATGAGCTTCTTCATGCTATCTCTCCTTCGACAGACGCTCACATTTCGGTGAGCGGTCGCAGGGGAAATGCATCAGCCATCTGCCGGTTTCGTAACGTTGCATTTCCACGTGTAACATCAACTTGCGATTGCTGGCGCCGAAATCCCGAACTAACACAACATACGCCCAAAGAGATTATGGATAAGCAGAATGCCGGCAGCCGCAGGAACTGGGAAATGGGACTTCTGGATCGACCGCGGCGGCACCTTTACCGACGTCATCGGCCGTGATCCGCGGGGCCGGCTGCACCCCCGAAAACTCCTGTCCGAAAATCCCGAGGCGTATGCGGACGCCGCCATCCAGGGCATCCGCGACCTGTTGGGCCTGAAAGCCGGCGCCGCCATTTCCGCCGACGCGATCGGCGACGTCAAAATGGGCACGACCGTTGCCACCAATGCGCTGCTCGAGCGCAAGGGCGACCGTGTGCTGCTGCTCATCACCAAGGGGGTCCGCGACGCTTTGCGCATCGCCTATCAGGCAAGGCCGGATATCTTTGCCAAGGAGATCATCCTGCCGGAGCAGCTCTACGAGCGGGTGATCGAGATCAATGAACGCGTGCGCGCCGACGGCTGCGTCGAGCGCCTGCTCGACATCGCGGCCTGCCGCCCAGCGATCGAGCAGGCGAAGGCCGACGGCATCGACGCGGTCGCCATCGTCTTCATGCACGCCTGGAAATACCCGGACCACGAAAAGGCCGTGGCGAAAGTCTGCCGCAAGATCGGCTTCAGCCAGATCTCGGTCTCTCACGAGGTCTCTCCGCTCATCAAGCTGGTCGGCCGCGGCGACACCACCGTGGTCGACGCCTATCTGTCGCCGATCCTGTCGCGCTATGTGCAGCGGGTGGCCGGCGAACTGGGCGCCGGACCGCGCCTGATGTTCATGATGTCGTCGGGCGGCCTCACCGCCGCCGACATGTTCCAGGGCAAGGACGCGCTGCTTTCGGGACCGGCGGGTGGCGTCGTCGGCATGGTCGAGACGGCGAAGCTCGCCGGCTTCGAAAAGGTCATCGGCTTCGATATGGGCGGTACGTCGACCGACGTCGCCCACTATGACGGCGAATATGAGCGCGCCTTCGACACCGAGGTCGCCGGCGTTCGCATCCGCGCGCCGATGATGCGCATCCACACCGTCGCCGCCGGCGGAGGCTCGATCCTGCACTATGAGGCGGGCCGCTTCCGCGTCGGCCCGGATTCTGCCGGCGCCAATCCCGGGCCTGCCGCCTACCGGCGCGGCGGCCCGCTCGCCGTCACCGATGCCAATGTCATGCTCGGCAAATTGCAGCCCGATTTCTTTCCGGCGATTTTCGGCGCGGGCCAAGACCAAGCGCTCGACATCGGCACGGTTGGCGAAAAATTCGCGGCGCTTGCCGCCGAAATCGGCGACGGCCGGACGCCCGAGGCGGTCGCCGAAGGCTTTGTCACCATCGCCGTCGAGAACATGGCCAACGCCATCAAGAAGATCTCGGTGCAGCGCGGCTATGACGTCACCGAATATCTCTTGAACTGTTTTGGCGGCGCCGGCGGCCAGCACGCCTGCCTGGTCGCCGATGCGCTCGGCATGGAGGCGGTGCTCATCCATCCCTTCTCCGGCCTTCTCTCGGCTTACGGCATCGGCCTCTCGTCGGTCTTCGCCTCGCGCCAACAGGGTCTGCTGCAGCCGCTTGCCGAAGAATCCCGCGCGGCGATCGAGGCGCTCATCGCGGCGCTGCGCGGCGACGTCATTGCCGAGCTCGGCGAGCAAGGCATTGCTGGGGACGCGGTTTCAACGAGGCCTGTCCTGCATATCCGCTATGACGGCACCGATACGGCGCTGCCGGTGAATTTCGAGCATGGCTCGATCTTCCGCGCCAGAAGCGATTTCGAGGCCGCGCACAAGGCGCAGTTCGGTTTCGTCTATGACGATAAGCCGATCGTCGTCGAGACCGTCGCCGTCGAAGGCATGGAAGTCGCCCGACAGGACAAGGCTGAAGCCCCGGCGCTCGCCGGACCGGCAGGAATTGACGCCAAACCCTTGGAAAGCCGGCGCATCTACACCGAAGGCCGCTGGCACGAGGCCGGCGTCTATCGCCGCGAAGGCCTGCGGCCGTCCCACACGGTCGCCGGGCCCGCGCTTATCATCGAGCCGAACCAGACCATCGTCGTCGAGCCGGGCTGGCGCGCCGAAATCACCGGTCTCAACCACGTCGTGATACGCCGGACAGAAAGAAAGGCGCGAGCCGCGGCACTCGGCACCGAGGCCGATCCGGTGATGCTGGAAGTCTTCAACAATCTCTTCATGTCGATCGCCGAACAGATGGGCGTGACGCTGCAGAACACCGCCTATTCGGTCAACATCAAGGAACGGCTCGACTTCTCCTGCGCCGTATTCGACCGTCATGGCGCGCTGGTCGCCAACGCGCCGCATATGCCGGTGCATCTGGGTTCAATGGACCGTTCGGTGGAGACAATCATCCGCCTGAACTCCGGCGATATCCATCCCGGCGACGTCTTCGCGCTCAACGCGCCCTATAATGGCGGCACGCATTTGCCCGACATCACCGTGGTGACCCCGGTGTTTGACAACGCCCGCAAGGAAATCCTGTTCTGGGCGGCCTCGCGCGGCCATCACGCCGATGTCGGCGGCACCGCGCCGGGCTCGATGACGCCGCTTGCGACAACGGTCGATGAGGAAGGCGTGCTGTTCGACAATTTCCGCATCGTCGATCGCGGCCGCTTCCGCGAGAAGGAGCTGGAGACGCTGCTGACCGACCATGCTTATCCGGCGCGCAATCCCGTCCAGAACATCGCCGACTTGAAGGCGCAGATCGCCGCCAACGAAAAGGGCGTGGCGGAGCTGCGCAAGATGGTCGCGCATTTCGGGCTCGATGTGGTCGAGGCCTATATGGGCCACGTACAGGACAATGCCGCCGAGAGCGTGCGCCGCGTGATCGAGCGGCTTCCCGACAGCGCGGCGTACGAATATCCCACCGACACCGGCCAGGTGATCAAGGTGAAGATTACCGTCGACCGGCAAAGGCGCGAGGCGACCGTCGATTTCACCGGCACGTCGCCTGTCATGAAGAACAACTTCAATGCGCCGGAGCCCGTCGCCCGCGCCGCGGTGCTCTATGCCTTCCGCGTCATGGTCGAGGACATGATCCCGATGAATGCCGGCTGCCTCAGGCCGATCAACATCGTTATTCCGGACGGTTGCATGCTCAAGCCGTCCTATCCCGCGGCCGTCGTCGCCGGCAATGTCGAGACCTCGCAGCATGTCACCAACGCGCTGTTCGGCGCGATGGGCGCGATGGCCAACGCCCAAGGCACGATGAACAACCTCACCTTCGGCAACAAGAAATACCAGTATTACGAGACGATCTGCTCCGGCTCGCCGGCCGGCCGGATGAATTCGGGCCGGGGCTTTGCCGGCACGTCCGGCGTCCATACCCATATGACCAATTCGCGCCTCACAGATCCGGAGGTGCTGGAACTGCGCTTCCCCGTTGTGCTGGAAGACTTCCATATCCGCAAGGATTCCGGCGGCAAGGGCAAGTGGAATGCCGGCGACGGCACCAGGCGTACCATCCGCTTCCTCGAAAGGATGGAATGCGCGATCCTGTCCTCGCACCGCAACCGGCCGCCCCAGGGCCTCGACGGCGGCGGTGACGGCGAGGCGGGCTCGACCAAGATCAGGCGCAATGATGGCTCGGTCGACGTTCTGAAGGCCTGCGATCAGACCACGCTCGATGCCGGCGAGGCCGTCATCGTCACCACGCCGACACCCGGAGCGTTCGGAAAAGCGTAAGAACAGCGTCAACAGGCTGTCACCTGCCTGTCATGCCGCTGCGCTACCCGCTTGCGCCAACGCAAACGGGGAATCACCTTTCCATGTCGGACGTATCCGGAGAACTCGTTTATCGTCGAGGCAAGGAGGTCGGAAAGGCCGTCTACCAGAACCGGGCATTGTCGAAGGACGGCATTTCCGAGCGGCTCTTCGCCTTCCTGTTCTCCGGCCTCGTCTATCCGCAGATCTGGGAAGATCCCGATGTCGACATGGAGGCCATGCAACTTGGCGCCGGGCACCGAGTCGTCACGATCGCCTCGGGCGGCTGCAACATCCTGGCTTACCTGACCCGCACGCCGGCCCGGATCGACGCCGTCGATCTCAATGCCGCGCATGTCGCGCTGAACCGCATGAAGCTGGAAGCGGTGCGCCACCTGCCGTCGCAGGGCGACCTGTTCCGTTTCTTCGGCGCCGCCGGCACCAGCCACAATTCCGATGCCTATGATCGCTTCATCGCACCGCATCTCGATCCGGTCAGCCGCCATTACTGGGAACGCCGCAACTGGCGCGGCCGGCGCCGCATCTCGGTTTTCGATCGTAACTTCTACCAAACCGGCCTGCTCGGCCTCTTCATCGCCATGGGCCATCGCGTCGCAAAACTGTTCGGCGTCGATCCCGCCGGCATCATGAAGGCCGGAAACATCGGCGAGCAGCGCCGCTTCTTCAATGAGGAACTGGCACCCGTCTTCGACAAGAAGCTGCTGCGCTGGGCGACTTCGCGCAAAGCTTCGCTGTTCGGCCTCGGCATCCCGCCGGCACAGTATGACTCGCTCATCACATCCGGCGACGGCTCGATGGCGAGCGTGCTCAAGGCGCGCCTTGAAAAGCTCGCCTGCGATTTCCCGCTCAAGAACAACTATTTCGCCTGGCAGGCCTTTGCCCGCCGCTATCCGCAGCCCGGCGAGGCCGCGCTGCCTGCTTATCTGCAGGAGCGCAATTATAAGACGATCCGCGACAACATCGATCGCGTCGCCATCCACCACGCCAATCTGATCAAGTTCCTGGCCGCCAAGGATGCCGGCACCGTCGACCGTTTCGTCCTGCTCGACGCCCAGGATTGGATGACCGACGACCTGCTCAACGCGCTGTGGACCGAGATCACCCGCACAGCCTCGGCCGGCGCGCGCGTCATCTTCCGCACCGCGGCCGAACCTAGCCTCCTGCCCGGCCGTGTCTCCAGTTCCCTGCTCGACCAGTGGACCTACGAGGCCGACGCCTCGCGCGAATTTTCGGCAAAAGACCGCTCGGCCATTTATGGCGGCTTCCATCTCTATGTGAAGCGGCCGGCATGAGCACGACGGAGCTGCCGGCCAGCCATGCCGAACTGATGGACGGCGTCTACCGCTGGCAGCGCCATATCTATGATCTGACCCGCAAATACTACCTGCTCGGCCGCGACCGGCTGATCGACGGGCTGGACGTGCCGCAAGGCGGCACCGTGCTGGAGCTTGGCTGCGGCACCGGCCGCAACATTGCGCTTGCCGCCCGCCGCTATCCGGATGCGCGCTTCTTCGGTTTGGACATCTCGGCCGAGATGCTGGAGACGGCTAGCGCGGCCATTGCTCGCGAAGGCCTGTCCGACAAAGTCAGGCTGTCGCGTGGCGACGCAACCGACTTCGATGCCATGGCGCTCTTCGGCATCGCGCAGTTCGACCGCGTCTTCGTGTCCTACTCGCTGTCGATGATCCCCGGCTGGGAAAAGACGGTTTCGGCCGCACTCGCCGCGCTTGCGCCCGGCGGCTCATTGCATGTCGTCGACTTTGGCCAGCAGGAAGGCCTGCCACGCTGGTTCCGCGCCCTGCTGCGCGGCTGGCTGCGGAAATTCCATGTCGCGCCGCGCGCCTCGCTGCGCGACGTGCTTGAATCGGAATCGCAGCGCACTGGCGCAACCTTCCGTTTCAGAACGCTTTATCGCGGGTACGCCTGGCTCGGCGTCATCGGATCCCGCAAATAAAAAACGCGATCAGTGCAGCGCCTTCACCAGCGCCCCAACCATCCTCTGTGGTCGATAGCCGAACTTGCCCGGCGTCAATCCAAGCCGCACCACCACCAACTGCTCCGACGGAATGATCGCCGCCGTCTGGCCGTCATGGCCCTCCATCCAATAAGTGTCCTTGGGTAGGCCTGCGGCGACGCCCGCGCCGGGATTTTCCTCATCGCCCGGCCCCTCGATCCAGACCTGGCCTTTGCCATACACCTTTGAGGCCGGTGCGGCCTCGCGCATCCAGTCGACGAAACCGGCGGGCAGGATCTGGTTTCCGTTCCAGGCGCCGCCCTGCAGCAGGAACTGGCCGAAGCGCGCCCAATCATGGGCCGTGGCATAGAGATACGACGAGCCGACGAAGGTGCCTTGCTCGTCAGTCTCGAGCACCGCGCTATGCATGCCGAGCGGCTCGAACAGCGCCGTGCGCGGCCATGCCAGCGCCTTCGCCTTGTCGCCGATCGCGTCCTGCCACAGCCGCGACAGCATCACCGCTGTGCCGCTCGAATAGGAAAACACTTTTCCCACCTCGCCGGCCAGCGGTTGTGCCTCGGCGAAGCGAGCCATGTCCGGTTCGAGATAAAGCATGCGGGTCACGTCGGCGACGTCGCCGTAATCCTCGTTGAACGCCAGCCCGCTCGACATCGCCATCATGTCGGCAAGGCTGATGGCGGCGCGGCCGTCGGCCTTCCACGGTGCGAAGAGCCCCTTGTTATCGAGCGCCAGCTTGCCGTCCTTGACCAGCGTGCCGACGATCGCGGCATTCACCGTCTTGGTCATCGACCAGCCAAGCAGCGGCGTCTTGGCCGAAAAGCCCTTGCCATAGCGCTCCGCGACGATACGGCCGTTCTTCACCACTACGATGGCGCGCATGCCGGTGCCGGCCATCGCGGCATCATCGACGATCTTCGCGACCTCGGGGTGCTGGGAAGCATCGACCCGCTCGCCATCGGGCCAGAGCGCGTCGGGCTGCGCCGCCGCCGGCGGCGCGGCACGCAGCGATGTCTGCCTTGCCTTACCGGTGTCGCCGTCCGGAACCGACGCGCAGCCGACGCCATCGCGCTCGACAGCAACACTCTTGCCGAGAACCCAAAGCAAGCCCGCCGAAACCAGTCCCCTTTCCTTGTCGACGGAGACCTTCATCAGCTTGAGCAACGGGTGGCCGGGCGCCTGCACGTCGACGGCAAGGACCTCTTTGGCGTCGCGGCCGGCGATGAAGACATTCGAGCAGACGATTTTGGCCGAGTAGCCGGAGCCAACGCGGATCAGCTCCGGTGGCGCGAAATAGAGCCAGGCGAAGAGTGCCGCCACCGCCAGGATCACAAGCCCAAGCAGCCATTTGATGAACTTCACGACAGCCCGCATCTTTCCCCGCCTTTTGGATTCGCCGGCGCGATTTATGTCATCGATTTGCCGCCATTGCTTCCGCAAAATCGCCGGCATCGTCGAGCGCCGTCAATGGATTATCAACCATGTTCGGCGATCAAATGAGCGACTGTGACGGTCCTGTGGGGAGATCGTCCGGAGGGGGCCCGCGTAAGCGACCGCCATCAATGAAGGACCCATCAGCGGCCGGCTGATCCCGGCTCGGGGGATATCATGCGCCGTCTTGCGGCCATCCTGATGCTTACGTTGCTGGGCGCCTGCTCGACCGTGGAGGACCTCTCACCATTGTCGCCGTCGTCGCAGACGGTTGCTGTGCGCGCGCCCAAATTCGAGGACTCCAAGCCGCATGAGTGGGACAGCGGCGCACCGTGGACCTACGCCATCCACGGCACGGATGTCTCCAAATACCAGACCTCGGTCGACTGGCCGACCGCCAGGGCCAGCGGCATCTCCTTCGCCTTCATCAAAGCCACGGAGGGCGGCGATCGTTTCGACGACTATTTCAACGAGCACTGGGCGCGTACAAGGGCCGCCGGCGTCCCGCGCGCGGCCTATCATTTCTTCTATTTCTGCACGCCGGCCGAAACCCAGGCGCGCTGGTTCATCGCCAATGTCCCGAGAGACCCGTCGGCAATGCCGCCGGTGCTCGACATGGAATGGAACCCGAAATCGCCGACCTGCAGACTGCGCCCCGACCCGGCCACGGTGCGCAGCGAGATGACCGTCTTCCTGCAAATGGTCGAGCGCTATTACGGCAAGAAGCCGATCATCTACACCTCGGTCGACTTCTTCGACGACAACCAACTGGCGACCTTCCGCGGCTATCCCTATTGGCTGCGCTCGGTCGCCGGCCATCCGCGCGAGAAATACGGCAGCCACCCCTTCACCTTCTGGCAGTACACCGGCACCGGCATCGTGCCCGGCATGACCGGCAAGTCCGACATCAACGTCTTCAACGGCTCGGAAGCTGCCTGGAAGAAGTGGCTGCGGCAGAACACCCGTTGACATCGGCCGCCGCGCCTGCTTTTCGACACGGCGGGCGGCGAAACATGCAACCGCTGGTAATCTGGAGCGGCGTACTCGTGCGAGTGCCTGGCGAGGCTCCGGAGCTTTGAAATCCTCGCATGCGCCCGTCCGATCCCATCCGGGGTCGCGATCGGGTCATGCGCCGGTCTCGAAAGGAAAGCGATGCGATTGCGCGTTGAAATCCTGGCGGCGCTCTTCCTCGGCGCGCTTGCGCTGCCGTCAGCGGCGCAGGAATGCGGCGGCGATTTCGAGGCTTGGAAACAGGGCGTCGCGGCAGAAGCCAAGGCAGCCGGCGTCGGCGCCGTCGGGCTCGACGCGCTGGAGGACGCCACCATCGACCAGCGGGCGCTGGCGCGCGACCGCGCCCAGGGTGTCTTCACCCAGACTTTCACCGAATTCGCCAACCGCATGATTTCGGCCTACCGCCTGAAGCAGGGTGCGGCCAATCTGAAGAAATATGCCGAAATCTTCGACCGCGCCGACAAGGAGTTCGGCGTCCAGCCGGCCATCATCGCTGCTTTCTGGGGGCTGGAGACCGACTTCGGCGCCGTCCAGGGCGACTTCCATACGCTGAATGCGCTGGTGACGCTTTCGTATGATTGCCGCCGTCCCCAGCTGTTTCGGCAGCAATTGGTGCCGCTGCTTACCTTGATCGACCGCGGCGTGCTGCCCGCCGACGTCAAGGGCGCCTGGGCCGGCGAGATCGGCCAGACACAGATCCTGCCGACCGACTATCTGGCGCGCGGCGTCGACGGCGACGGCGACGGCAAGGTCGATCTGAGGAACAGCGTGCCGGACGTCATCATGACCACGGCCGACAAGATCATGTCGCGCGGCTGGAAGCGCGACCAGCCCTGGGTCCAGGAAGTGCGCGTCCCCGACGAGATGCCATGGGACCAGACCGGCCGCACCAACAAGCTGCCGCTGTCGCAATGGGCGCAATGGGGTGTCACCGAACCCAACGGCAACCCGCTCATCGACAATGGTCTCAAGGCTGGTCTGGCGCTGCCGATGGGCCGCAAGGGTCCCGCCTTCCTGACCTATGACAATTTCGACGTCTATCTGGAATGGAACCAGTCCTTCACCTACGCGCTGACGGCGGCAGTGCTTGCGAGCCGCCTTGCCGGCGCGCCGCAATTCGATCCGCGCACGCCCGAGCAAGGCCTGAGCGGTGACCAGATGAAGGCGCTGCAGACCAAGCTAGAGGCCAAGGGCTACGACGTCGGCACCGTCGACGGCATCCTGGGCACCAACACGCGCGAGGCGGTCCGCAAGGAGCAGATGCGGCTTGGCCTGCCGGTGGATGGTTGGCCGACGCCGGAGCTTTTGGCGAAATTGTGAGAGCGAATAGCGAATAGAGAGTAGCGAATAGGGTTGGCCGGCGCTTCTTTCGCTTACACACTATTCGCTATTCGCTATTCGCTACTCCCTACTCCTAATCCGCCATCGTCTCCAAACTCGCGAACCCCTGCGGCGCATCGCCCTCGTCGAACGGCGTCGTCACCTCGACGAATGTATCGGGGAAGAAGCCGTTGAAGCGTGTCCTGAGCGACAGCGAGTAGGCGCCGATATGGCCGATCTCGATCCAGTCGCCGGTGTCGACCGTTTCCGGCAGCCAGAATGGCCTGGACAGGATATCGACGGAATCGCAGGTCGCGCCGCAGACCTTGAACGGCACGATGGTGTTTTCGTTGCCGTTGCGCGTGCGGATCGCGGGATCGGGGATAAAGCGGGCCGGCAGCGTAATCTTGCCGGTCCATGAATCCGACAACGACGCCCAGATACCGTCATTGATGTAGAGCCGCTTGCCCTTGCGCAACAGCACACGCACGATCAGCGAGAGACATCGCGCCACGATCACGCGTCCGGGCTCGGCCACCAAGGGCATCTGGTCGAACTGATATTCTTTCAGGTCGCCGGCCAGCCGCGACATAAGCTGGCCGAGCGAAGGCATCTCGACCTGCCTGCGGTTGGGATCGTGGCCGTATTCGGCGGGAAAGCCGCCGCCGACATCCAGGCCGGCAATGTCGAAGGTCAGACGGTTGCGCACCCAGTCCGCCGAGGCGAGCGCACGTTCATAGGTATCGGGATCCTCGATCTGGCTGCCGACATGGAAGCAGAGGCCGACCTTATAGCCGGTGCGGTTCAGCCGCTCGGCAAGCTCGACCGCATTGGCCGGCCCGGCGCCGAACTTCTTCGACAGCTCGTAAGCCGCGTGGCCCTTGGTCTGGATGCGCACGAAGATGGTGAGAGCGCCAGGATCGATATCGAGCGCACGCACGACGCGCGTCAGCTTGGTGATCTCGTCCTCATGGTCGAGCGAGATCACCCGGATGCCGTATTTTTCAAGCGCCAGCTTGATGTCCGACTGCGCTTTGACCGGGTGCATGTAGAGCATCTCGGCGTCGGGCGAGACGGCGCGCACGGCGGCGAACTCGCCGGGCGAGGCGACGTCGAAGGCGCTGACGCCGGCTTCCACCAGCGTCTTGAGAACGATCTGCTCGCCATTGGTCTTGACCGCGTAAGCGGTCTTGCCGGGAAACATGCCCATGAACTGCAGGGCATCCTCCTTCAGCACCTGCGGGCGGAAACAGTAGACCGGATCGTCGGGACGAAGCGCCAGTGCCGCCTCACGGGCATTTTCGAATCGCTGCATGGACGAATCCTCGGGTCTGGAGCGCGCACAATTAATCCTAGCTAGCCGCCAAAGAAAACAGTTCTGTGTCTTGGCTACCCGGAGCGGTCTGCTGCACATTTTGGCGACGCTAAACCACCGGTCAGGTTTCGGGTGGCCCTTGCCGCCGAACCCGATATCGGTTCTTGAGATGCTTTACGGGTCGAGGTTGCGATCGGCCCCCGGGGAGGAACAGGACATGTCGATTACGGCCGGCGCCGCGCCGACGCGCGGAGCGATGACGCTCAAGGATTGGGCGCAGCTTCTCCTGCTCGGCGCGATCTGGGGCGGTTCGTTCTTCTTTGCCCGCATCGCCGTTTCCGAGATCCATCCGCTGGCGCTGGTGCTGTTTCGCGTCGCCATCGCCGCGGCGGCACTTCACCTCTATCTGGCAGCCCGCGGCCCTTCGTTCCGGCTCGCCTTCCCGCATGCCGGCCTGTTCTTCCTGCTGGCGCTCACCAACAACGTCGTGCCCTTCTCGCTGATCTTCGCCGGCCAGACGCAGCTCGGCGCCGGCGTCGCTTCGGTGCTCAACGCCACGACGCCGTTCTGGACGCTGATCCTGGCCAATGCGCTCACCACCGACGAGAAGCTGTCCTGGAACAAGTTCGCCGGCATCGCGCTCGGTGTCGCCGGCACCGCGGTGATGATCGGACCCGGCCTGCTTGCCGGGCTTGGCGGACCGGTGTGGGCCAAGTTCGCACTGATCGGCGCTTCGATCTCCTACGCCGTCGCCCTGATGATCGCGCGCCGCTTCAAGGGCGTGCCGTCACCCGTCGTCGCCACCGGACAGCTGACCGCATCGACCATCATCATGATCCCGCTCGTGCTGATTGGGTATGGCCCCGCGGGGCTTTTCTCGGTCTCGCCGCCCGTCTGGGCCGCGGTTCTGGGCCTCGCGCTGCTTTCAACCGCCTTTGCTTACATCCTCTATTTCAATCTCGTCGCCTCGGCCGGCGCCACCAATGCCTCGCTGGTCACCCTGGTCGTGCCAGTCAGCGCGGTGCTGCTCGGCTTCCTGTTCCTCGGCGAGCGCCTGGCGCTGTTCGAAATCGGCGGCATGGCGCTGATCGGACTCGGCCTGGTCACCATAGACGGTCGCCTGTTTGGCCGATGGTAGCGGTGTCATGCCACGGCTCCGCCACAATTTATTCACAACGCTTGAGGCGGCTTTTGCCGAAGAGTTTCAACGGCTAACGATAAATCGGAAGTCGCAAATCCCACAATCATGTCGCATTGCAGCACGTTTTCCGCTTGCCTGTAACCCAAATGACTCTAGATTCCGGCCATAGCTCTGAAGAGGAGGCTATGGCATGGGACTGACGAGGCCGATCAACGCGTTGATGATTTGTGCCGCATTCGCATTCATCGGTGCCCTTATCATAGGTGTTCTTCCCTGACCCGCCAAAACCGGGAAGACCAGTACCGAGATATAGTCCAAACAGTTCGAAAAGGCCGGGTTCTACCCGGCCTTTTCCGTTGCAGCCTGCCCTATGCGGCGGCCGAACCCGCCGCCTCCGTCTCATGCGAGCGGATGCCGATCATGTGGCAGACGGCAAAGACGAGATCGGCGCGGTTCATCGTGTAGAAATGGAAGTCGCCGACGCCGCGCTCGACAAGGTCGAGCACCTGTTCGGCGGCCACGGCGGAGGCCACGAGGGCATGCGTCTGCGGGTCGTTCTCCAGGCCCTCGAAGCGCTCGGCCAGCCAGGCCGGCACCAGCGCCCCGCAGCGCGACGAGAAATTGGCGACCTGGGTGAAATTATGCACCGGGAGGATGCCCGGCACGATCGGGATGTAGATGCCGGCGCGGCGCGCCCGCTCGACATAGCGCTCGTAAAGGTCGTTGTCGAAGAAGAACTGGGTGATCGCCCGCGTCGCGCCATTGTCGGCCTTGCGCTTCAGCATATCGATGTCGGTGGCAAAATCCGGGCTTTCCGGATGCTTTTCCGGATAGGCCGAGACCGAGATGTCGAAATCGCCGGCGTTCTTCAGCGCCCCGACCAGTTCGGCGCCATTGGCATAGCCGTCGGGATGCGGGTGGTAACTTGCGCCGACACCGGCCGCCGGATCGCCGCGCAACGCGACGAAACGTTTGACGCCCATATCCGCGAATTCGCGAATGACCGTGTCGACCTGATCGCGCGCGGCATCGACGCAAGTCATGTGCGCCGCCGGCGTCAGCGTCGTCTCGTTCAAGATGCGCTTGACCGTGCGCGCCGTGCGCTCGCGGGTCGAACCGCCAGCGCCGTAGGTCACCGAGACGAATTTCGGTTTGAGCGGCTCCAGCTTTGTAACCGTGTCCCACAGCCTTGCTTCCATCTCGTCGGTCTTCGGCGGGAAGAATTCGAACGAGACCCGGACCTTGTCACCGATGTCGGGGCGGCGGGAAAAGCGGAACTGGTTCATCAGGCTGTTTCCCCCATTGGATATGCCTTGGCGGGTAGCGAGTCATTGGATGGATCGGCGATCAGCAGTCGCCGATCGCGGCCGAGCCAGAGCTTCACCGTAAGCCTTGCCTCGTTACCGCCACGCGGCTCGAATTCCTGGCTGTCCTCGAGATCGAGGCCGGCCTCGGCGAACCAGTCGGACATCTGCCGGTCGGAAAAGCCCAGCCGCATATGGGCGTGCTGGTCGCGTAGGAATTCGAGCGCGTGGGGCGCGAAGTCGACGACGATCAGCCGGCCTGATGGCCTGAGCAGCCTCGCCGCCTCGGCGATGGCGCGCGCGGGATCGTCGAGATAGTGCAGCACCTGGTGGATTGTGACGAGATCGAAGGCGTTGCGCTCGACCGGCGGCGAAAAGATGTCGCCCTGGCGTACCTGCGCATTGGCGATGCCGGCCTTGTCGAGATTGGCGCGCGCCACGCTCAGCATCTCGCGCGACATGTCGATGCCGACGCCGCGCCGGTAGAGCGGCGCGAAGATTTCGAGCAGCCTGCCCGTGCCGGTGCCGAGGTCGAGCATCGACTGGAACGGCCGCTTGCCGACGAGCTTGATGAGTGCCGCTTCCACCGCGCGGTCCGGCACATGCAGCGAGCGGATATGATCCCAACTCGCGGCATTCTCGGAGAAATACTCGGCAGCCCGGTCCTGCCGCTTGCGCTTGACCGCCGCCAGCCGCTCGAGATCTCGCACCACCTGCGGATCGGCCTCGCTTATGGCCGAGACCAGACGCTGGACGAAATCGCGCGAATTATCGATGTCGGTCAGCCTGAAAAAAGCCCAGGACCCTTCCTGATAGCGGCCGATCAGCCCGGCATCGAGCAGCAGCTTGAGGTGCCGCGAGACGCGCGGCTGCGACTGGCCGAGGATCTCGGTGAGGTCGGAGACGGTGAGATCCCCGCGTGAAAGCAGCACCAGGATGCGCAGCCGGCTGGATTCGGCCGCCGCCTTCAATGTATCTACCATTGTGTCGAGCGAGACATGCATGAGCGGGCTCTCGTTGAAAGATATAAAGATATGTTTATGTCGATTTTGATACCCTGGCAAGCGCTATGTCGCTTCCGGACAAGAAAATGGCGCAGCCGCGATCCGCGCCGGCAGGCGGTTTCTGGGCGGGATGAACAGGATGTTTGAGACACGCCAAGGTGAAATGCTTCTTGCTGCCGACCCGGCGCAGTTGCCGCCGGACGGCCAAGTGGGCTTCATCGGCCGCATCGTCTCACCATGGACCAGTCGCGAGGATTGCCCCAAGAACATGCGCGCCGCCCGGCAAACCGGGCGAACCGCGACAATCCTGATCGACCAGCCCTATCGCCTGGGGTTGCAAAACCTGGAACGCGCCAGCCACGTCGTCATCCTGTCCTGGCTCCATCACGCGCCGCGGAATCTGATTGTGCAGAAACCGCGCCACGCGGCTGAAGCGAAAGGCGTTTTCTCGCTGCGCTCCCCTGCCCGGCCCAACCCTGTCGGCCTGCATGTAGCGAAGCTCGCCGCGCTCGACATCGAGGCCGGTCGGATCGAGATCGACGCCATCGATGTGCTCGACGGCACACCGGTCATCGACATCAAGCCTTATTACGCTTCCACGGATGCCTTCCCGGAAGCGACGATTGCCGGGCGAGACGAGAAATGAGCGCCCCCACCGGCCGCCGCCGTGCCATCGCCAAGGCGCTGACCGCGCTTTTGCCGCTTGCGCCCTATGCCGACATGGAAAAGATCCGCGCCGACGCCGGTTCCGTGCATATGAAGACCCTGCCCCCGACGATCGCGGTATGGCTGGCCACCATCGCCCATGTCCGCCATGTCCACACAGATTATGAGAAGTTGCTCGCCGAGGGCTATGACCGGGATTCGGCGCGCTTCTTCGTCATCGGGCGGACCAATGAGGTGCTCACCCGTTGGCGCGCTACACGCCTGCTTCAGGAAGACGACGAGGACGAATAGGCGTCTGCGCCCTCTACGCCGCATCCCGCCAATTAATTCGGGTGCCGCCTCTGGAAAAACGGCGGCGGCGCCGTACATGGGGATAAACGGAGATTCCTCCGTTTACCCCCCGAATTCATCGCCCTCTGGGCAAGGATAGCAGATCATGACTGATAAAGTTTGGTTCATCACCGGATCGTCGAAGGGCTTTGGCCGCGTTTGGGCCGAGGCCGCGCTCGCCCGCGGCGATCGCGTCGCCGCCACTGCCCGCGATGCCGGCACGCTCGCCGATCTCGTCGAGAAATATGGCGACAAGGTTGCTGCCATGCAGCTCGATGTCACGGACAAGCAAGCCGTCGACGCCGCTGTTGCCGAGACGCACAGGCGTTTCGGCCGGCTCGACGTGGTCGTCAACAACGCCGGCTACGGCCATTTCGGCGCCGTCGAGGAGGTCACCGAGCAGGAGGCGCGCGACCAGATCGAGACCAACGTCTTCGGCGCGCTTTGGGTGACCCAGGCCGTGCTTCCCGTCATGCGGGCGCAACGCTCAGGCCACATCATCCAGATCTCCTCGATCGGCGGCGTCAACGCCTTTGCCTCGCTCGGCCTTTATCACGCCTCAAAATGGGCGCTGGAAGCCTTCAGCCAGTCGCTCAGCCTCGAGGTCGCCGGCTTCGGCATCCACGTCACCCTTGTCGAGCCGGGCGGCTTCTCCACGGACTGGGCCGGGCCGTCGGCCAGGGTCTCCAAGCCGTTGGACGCCTATAAGCCGGTCCGCGCAGCGATGGCCGAGCGCCGCAGCCGTTCCGTCGCTGGCGATCCGCAAGCGACCGGCCCGGCGATGCTGGCGATCGTCGATGCCGCCGAGCCGCCGCTCAGGGTGTTCTTCGGCGACGGCGGACTGCCGATGATCCGGCAGGAATATGCCAACCGCATTGCCACTTGGGAGAAATGGGATCACGTCTCGGTAATGGCGCAGGGCGCCAACAAGAACCGCAAGGCGGCCTAACCGCGAACGCCGCGCCGCGAAAGCGGCGCGGCCTCTTTGTTCAGGCCCGATAGATCCACTGCTCGGGCACCCGGATGGAAATCTCTTCGCCAGCTCTTATGACGCCCGGCTTCTCGACCCAGGCGACAAGGCCGCGCAGCCGTTTCGCCTCCTTTGGGAAGAGCAGCGCGGTGGCCTCCTGATCCGCTGCGCCGACATGCTCGGCGATCGACTGCCCGGCGAACCGGCACGGCTTGTTCTGGCCGTCGACCTTGAGCGTCACGCCGCCCTTGAAGAACATCAGCGAGCCGGCTGGCAGCATCGAAAGATGCGGCACGCCCTCGACCACAAGATTGGCGCCGATCCACTCCGGCTTGATCTCCTCGAGCCCCATGCGTTGCGCGATGATGGCGAGCTCGTCCGCGGCCACAAGCGACAATTGCCGCTCGTTGCGCATCTCGGTGCCGCGCGGATACCAAGGCTCGCGCCCGCCCGACCGCCGCGTTGCGCCGGCATGGAAATCGCCCTCGATGCCGTCGAAGCCGAGCCGCAGTTCTTCGACCGCCCTCGTCTCGAAATGGTCGTGCGGAGCGGCATAGAGCGCCGCCGCCTTTGCCGTCAGCTTGCGGCCGGGCATGATGTCGATTGTCGGTTCGGCCGCTGGAAAAAGCTCTAGGTTCGTTTCCTGCATGCCGCTGGTCTAAAGGCCGCTGAGAAGGCGGTCCAGTCGAAAGCGCTGATGATCCGATCACATCGTTTGATGGCGATCACGACGTTATTACCAGAAAACGCCGCCCCGCTGCACACGCGTCGCATTGCCGCCGTGCGGCCGTCATAAACGATGCGCGCTATATCGGGAGGGAGGAGGCTCGATCATGCAGGTCGGACACGCTGTAGCGGCGCTTTGGCTGTTCTGGGTGGTATCCTGGCTCCTTGCCGCTGCCTGGGCAGACCCAGCGCAAAAGCGCGCCGATCTCAAGTCGGAGGCGCGTTATCGGGTCCTTTGGCTCGCCGGCACCATCCTGCTGTTCGTGCCGGCGCACGGCTATGCAGGCAGGCTGCGGCTGTGGACGCCGACGCTTGCCGAGGCCTGGATATGCGTCGCCTTGATCGCCATCGGCATCGCTTTCGCCTGGTGGGCGCGCCTGCATCTCGGCCGGCTGTGGTCGGCAAACGTCACCGCCAAGGCTGATCATCGCGTCATCGATACCGGCCCCTATGGCCTGGTCCGCCACCCGATCTACACCGGACTGCTGCTGTCCGTCCTCGCCACCATGGCCGTCAAGGGCACGGTTTGGGGCATCGCCGGCGCCGCGCTGTTGCTCGTCGGCGTCGTCGTCAAGGCGCGGCTGGAAGAGAGCTTCCTGCGCGGCGAGCTCGGCCCGGCCTATGACGATTACGCCAGGCGCGTGCCGATGCTGGTGCCCTTCGCGCCGGCTTAAAGCATCCTGAGCAGCGCGCCGCCGATCGAATAGCCGGCGCCGAAGGCGCAGATCAGGCCGAAATCGCCGGCCTTCATGTCGGCATGGTTCTCCGAGAGCGCCACGATCGCGCCGGCCCCGGCGGTGTTGCCGAGCCGCTCCAGCACCATCGGCGCGCGGTCATGGTCGACGTCGTGGCCAAAGGACAGTTTCAGGATCATCGCATTCATGCGCGCATTGGCCTGATGCAGCCAGAAGCGGCGGATGCCTGCCGGCGTCAGCCCGTGCTCGGCCAGGAACTCGACGATGAATTTCTGGCCGGCGACGGTGACTTCCTTGAACACCTTGTTGCCGACCTGCTTGATGAGATTGCCTTCCAGGTTGATCATGTAGGGATCGTCCTGGGCGGTGCGCGTATGGTAGCCGAGATTGGTGCGGATGTTGTTCGACATCTGCGTCCAGGTGCGCGTGTCGAGCACCTCGAAGCGCCCCGGCCGCTTCTCGCCTTGCGCCAGCCCCTCGACGACCATGGCGACCGAGGCGTCGCCGAAGATGAAATGCGTCTGCCGGTCGCGGAAGTTGAGATGCCCGGTGATGATCTCCGGCGTCGACACCAGGATGCGCTTGTGCGCCCCTGCCCTCACCAGGTTGACCGCGACATGCAGCGCCGCCGCGGCGGAAGAGCAGCCAAGCCCCATGTCGAAGCCGGCGCCCTTGGTTCCCAGCGCCTCCTGCATCTCGATGGCGATGGCCGGATAGGGCCGCTGATGGTGCGAGGCCGAGCAGATCACCAGGTCGATATCCGACCCGTCGACCCCGGCATGGGCAAGCGCCTTCCTGGCCGAGGCGATGCCGAACTCCGCCTCCAATGACAACGCGTCGTCCGGGCGCGCCGGAATGCGCGGCGACATGCGGGTCGGGTCAAGGATGCCCTCGCGCTCGATCACATGGCGGCTTCTCACGCCGGAGGCATGCACGATGAAGTCGCTGTCCGATTTCTGCAAGAGCGGCTCGCCGGTGTCGGCGCGGCGCGCATTCTCGGTATCGACCCAGTTGTTGAAGCTTGCGACCAGCTCTTCATTGGTGATGACGGGTTCAGGGATTTCGGCACCGATGCCGCTGATGATGACGCGATGCATGTCCAATCCGTCCGAGGGGGCGCCAAGTTGTGCCGAGGCGAGGCGCTACACTTGTCGCATTTGCCCGGTTTATTCCAGCTTAATTCGACAACCACCGCTGGCATTCAGGTGGTGGATGCTCAAGCGCGCTTGGCCACGATGAAGATGCGCGGGAAGCGCAGCAGCACCTTGCCGGTAGCCGTTTTCGGATAGGCTTTGGCGATCTTGGCGGTGTAGCTGTCGAGGAACAGCTTCTTCTCATCCGCATCGAGCGGATCGAGGAAGGGCTTCAGCCCCGTCGCCTCGACCCATTCGACGATCGCCTCGGCATCGGCCAGCGGATGGTTGTAGATGGTGTGCCAGATGTCGAGCCGGTCGGCGAGCGGCGACAGAAGATCGTAGTAGAAGGAAACCGGCGGCAGCGGCCCGCGCGCCGCGCCCTCGAGCTTCGCCGAGAACGGCATCTCGGCCGCGGTCTCGCGCATCAGCTGGTGCGAAGGCTCGCCGAGATTGTCGGGCATCTGGATGGCGAGGGCGCCGCCGGGCGCCAGCAATCCCATCAGCCGCTGGAACACCGCCGGATGCTCCGGCAGCCATTGGAAGACGGCGTTGGCGAAGATGACGTCGACGGGATGCTCGGGCCGCCATCCGGCGGCATCCGCCAGCTCGAAATTGACATTCGGCAGCCGCGCCCGCGCCTTCTCGATCATGTCGGGCGAAGTATCGAAACCAAGCACCTCGGCGTCCGGCCAGCGCTCGACCAGAAGCTCGGTGGAATTGCCCGGACCGCAGCCGATATCGACGACGCGGCGCGGAAAATCGACCGGCACCTGCGCCACCAGATCCCTCGCCGGCCGCGTGCGCTCGTCCTCGAATTTCAGATATTGGGCGGCGGACCAGTCAGCCATGTGAGAACCCTGCTTTGTTCGCCGCCCTTGGGGACTGATCCTACCGCGTCAGCCGCTTGTGGGTCATGCGGTGCGGGGTCGCCGCTTCGGCGCCCAGGCGGCGCAGCTTGTCCTTCTCATATTCCTCGAAATTGCCCTCGAACCATTCGACATGCGCGTCGCCTTCGAAGGCGAGCATGTGGGTGGCCATGCGGTCGAGGAACATGCGGTCGTGGCTGATGATGACGGCGCAGCCGGCATAGGCTTCGAGCGCGTCTTCCAGCGCGCCCAGCGTCTCGGTGTCGAGGTCGTTGGTCGGTTCGTCGAGCAGAAGAACATTGCCGCCGCCTTTCAGCATCTTGGCCAGGTGGACGCGGTTGCGCTGGCCGCCGGACAGGTTGCCGACCTTCTGCTGCTGGTCGCCGCCGCGGAAGTTGAACGACGAGCAATAGGCGCGGCTGTTGACCTCGTGCTTGCCGAGCTTGATGACTTCGGCGCCGCCGGAGATCTCTTCCCATACCGTCTTGTTCGGGTCGAGCGCGTCGCGGCTCTGGTCGACATAGCCGAGCCGCACCGTCTCGCCCTTGCGGATCGAGCCGGCATCCGGCGTTTCCTGGCCGGTGATCATCTTGAACAGCGTCGTCTTGCCGGCGCCGTTCGGGCCGATGACGCCGACGATGCCGCCCGGCGGCAGCTTGAACGACAGGTTCTCGATCAGGAGCTCGTCGCCGAACCCCTTGTTGAGGCCTTCGACCTCGATGACGAGATTGCCGAGGCGCTCGCTCGACGGGATGACGATTTGCGTGTCGGTCGGCTTGCGGTTCTGCGACTGCTCGACAAGTTCCTCATAGGCCTTGATACGCGCCTTGGACTTGGTCTGGCGTGCCTTGGGCGAGGACTGGATCCACTCGCGCTCGCGCCAGATCGACTTCTGGCGGGCGTCGTCCTCGCGGCCTTCCTGGATCAGGCGCTTGGCCTTGGCGTCGAGATATTTGGTGTAATTGCCCTCGTAAGGGATGCCGCGGCCGCGATCGAGCTCGAGGATCCAGCCGGTCACGTTGTCCAGGAAGTAGCGGTCGTGGGTGATGATCAGCACCGAGCCCGGATAGTCGCGCAGGTGCTTTTCCAGCCATTGCGTGGTCTCGGCGTCGAGATGGTTGGTCGGCTCGTCGAGCAGCAAGAGGTCGGGCTGTTCGAGCAGCAGCCGGCACAGCGCCACGCGGCGGCGCTCGCCGCCCGACAGGTTGGTCACTTCGGAGTCAGGCGGTGGACACTGCAGCGCGTCCATCGCCATTTCGACCTGCTGCTCCAGGTCCCAAAGATTGAGCCGGTCCATCTCGTCCTGGAGCTTGGCCGACTCGTCCGCCGTCTCGTCGGAATAGTTCATCATCAGCTCGTTGTAGCGCTCGATAATGGCGGTCTTCCTGGCGACGCCGTCCATGACGTTCTCGCGCACGGTCTTGGTGTTGTCGAGCTGCGGCTCCTGCGCCAGGTAGCCGACGGTTGCGCCCTCGGCCAGCCATGCCTCGCCCTGGAACTCCTTGTCGAGCCCGGCCATGATGCGCAGGATCGTCGACTTGCCCGAGCCGTTGGGGCCGAGAATGCCGATCTTGGCATCCGGATAGAAGGACAGGTGAACGTTATCGAGCACCTTCTTGGTGCCATAGGCCTTCGACAGGCCGGACATGTGATAGATGAACTGGCGAGCCACGCGCGCTTTCCCTGGAAACTGAAGTGTCAAGGTGGATGGGGGTTGGGCGCTATGTAGGCGATGAAGCGTCGAACGGCAATCGCTTTCGGCGCGAAACGCGCCAATCCGCGCCGATTCGCCCGTTTGCGGCGCCCCAAATTCACTCAGGGCTTTTTTCGGCGCTCTCGCGATCGTGCGAAATCAGAGCTTAACCATTCGCCTTCAAAACGATGTTAGGTTGGGAAATCGCGGCCATGCTGCGGTTTCGGGGAAGGATCGGATCGACGACGTGCTGAACGGTGCCCTGCTCCTTGCCGAAGCGGTTCTCTATTTCGGCGCCATGGTCACGCTTTTCCGTTTCCGGCGCCGCATCGGGCTTGGCGTGTTCATCTGCGCGCTCGGCGTCATGCATTTCCTCGAAACCTACCTTGCCAGCGTCTTCTATGTCGCGCTGCCGTTCGGGCTGGTGTCGCCGGGCTCCGCCGTGCTCTTCTCCGGCAAGCTCGTCATGCTGCTTCTGCTCTACATGAAGGAGGATGCGGCGACGGTTCGCCAGCCGATCTACGGCCTGCTGCTTGGCAACGCCGTGATGATCGGGCTGGTGCTGGTCCTGCGCCTGCACGCGATCGCTCCACTTCCAAGCGGCAAGCTTCCCGATATCGCCTTCATCGACGAGATGGGTTGGTTGATGGTCTGGGGCACCTCGCTGCTCTTCGTCGACTCCATCCTGATCATCCTGCTCTACGAGAAACTCGGCAGCTATCTGCGCGCCAGGCCATTCATGCGCATCCTCGCATCGGTCGCCTGCGTGCTCACCTTCGATCAGGCCGGCTTCTTCACCGCGCTGCATTTCGTCGCCGGCGCGCCGCTCGAGGTCTTCTTCGGCGGCTGGTTCGCCAAGATGGGCGCCGCGCTTGCCTATAGCGGCATGCTCGTCGCCTATCTGAAATGGGTCGAAGACCACGATGTCGCCGTGCCGCGCGGCCTCTCCGACATTTTCGACGCCCTCACCTATCGCGAACGCTACGAAGCGCTGATCAAATATGTCGGCCGCGACGGCCTCACCGGCCTGCTGCATCGCGGCAGTTTCGATGCCGACGGCGAGTCCGCGGTGTCGTCCGCCATCAGGATGGGCAAGCCGCTCAGCCTGCTCATTGTCGACGTCGACCATTTCAAGTCGATCAACGACAGCTTCGGTCATGCCGAGGGCGACAAGGTGCTGAAATCGATGGCTGCCCTGCTGGCCGAGACCGTCGGCGGCAACGATCAGGTGTTCCGCATCGGCGGCGAGGAATTCGCCGTGCTGACGCAACAGTCGCACGCGCCGGCCAGGCTGCTCGGCGAGACTATCAGGAACGCCACGAAGACCTCGGCGCATACCGGCCGCTACAACATCACCGTGAGTGCCGGCGTCTCCACCGTCAGCGAGACGACGCGCTGTCTTGCCGACATTTTCGCGCTGGCCGACCAGCGCCTCTACAAGGCGAAGTTGAGCGGCCGCGACCGCGTGGTCGGCGAACCTGGCAGCGAGGCTGTCATCCTGCAGGCGGCCTCCCGATCAGCCTGACAAAGAACGGGCTGACCAAAATTCTCGCCTATTGAAAACCGATCGCGTCGACCGTGCCCTTCGGGCAGCCGGCTTTGGCTGTCGGCGCAGACGCCATCAGGAGATCGGCCAGCTTGCTGTCCGGGCCGATCGGACCGGACAGGCCGAGCGTGATCTCGCCGATCATACGCCTGCCGCTCGACGGGTCGACCAGACAGGACACGCGTACGCGATCCCCGGCGCCGGGACCGAAAGCCTGGTTGAAGGCGCCGCGGATCGCATCCGACGTCAGCTGCTTACCGATGTTCTTGTTGAACAGATCGCGCACCGCCGAGGCGTTCACCGCCCGCATCAGGTTCAGCGCGTCGGAGAAATAGTCCTGCTGGTTCTTGCCGTAGCAGGTGCCGTGCTTGATCCATTCGTGGCGCTCGAGCCTGGACGCCGTGCCCGGCATCACCTGGTCGAGCTCGGCACGCGTCTTTGCGTCGAGCTCGACCGGCGGCAGGTCTCCCCAATGCGCCGGATTGTCATTGGCCTTGTCGTTCGCCGAGACCTGGCAATAGAAATTGCCGTTCGGCTGCGGCCACAGCCCATGCAGCGTGAAGTGCGAGGCATCGAACTCGCTCGGGCTCTGTGCCTTGCATTCGGGCTTGCTCGCCTTGGTCTCGCAGAAAGCCGGCTGCCAGCTCAGCGCAAAGACATATTCGGGTTTTCCGGAGGCTGACGGCGACGGTTTGGCCTGGCCGGAAGGCGCCGGCATGGTCGCAGCGCTGCCGCCGCTGACATGACCGCAGCTGATCTTCACCCAGCGCCGCTCTGGGTCGGCGCCCGGCACCTGGATAAGGTAGTGCGTGGGCTCGTCCTTGTTGCCGGCAAGAAGGTCGTAGCTTTTGCCGGCTTCGGTCGAGATGTTGCCGGGGTTCTTGCCGCTTTTGATGGCCTGCGTCGCCGGGCAGGCGCTATCGGCAACGAACGTGCCGCTCATCTTCACGTCGGCATGCGCCACCCCGGCACCGGCCAGCGCCAGCACCATCGAACCCCATAATGCCCAAACCCGCATCCCGCTCTCCTGGCGATCATTGAACCGTATTGGATACGTCACACTAGAACAGTCGACGTGTCAGAATTGCGATCTTTTTCGCCGCTCGAAAAAACAATCCCCAGCTGAGCGCTTCCCATTGGCATGTTCGCAAGCGCGCTCATCCTCTTGACGCCGGCAAACGCCGCGCCCAACAGTCGCCGAGGGAGCGACACATGCCGTTTGACAGAAAGACCAGCCTGGCCTCACCGACCGGGGCCGACCTCAACCTCTATGTGAAACACGCGGAGGCGAAGCCACGCGCCGTGGTCCAGATCAACCATGGACTGGCCGAGCACGCGGCGCGTTATGCCCGCTTTGCCGATTATCTCGCGCCGCGCGGATTCCATGTCTATGCCCATGACCATCGTGGCCATGGCGCGACGAAGGCGCCCGACGCGCCGCTCGGCAAATTCGCCGATAGCGACGGCATCGCCAAGGTGATCGCCGATGTCGAGGCCGTGCACGACCTGATCGCGGCCGAGCATCCCGGCTTGCCGGTGATCGCCTTTGGACATTCGCTGGGCGCCTCGGTGGCGCTGAACTTTGTCCTGCGCCATTCCGGGCGTGTCCATGCCGCCGCGATCTGGAACGGCAATTTCTCGCAAGGCCGGCTCGGGCAACTGGCGCTTGGCATTCTAGGCTGGGAGCGGATGCGGCTCGGCTCCGACGTGCCGTCGCGGCTTCTGCCCAAGCTCACCTTCCAGGCTTGGGGCAAGGCGGTGCCAAATCACCGGACCCCGTTCGACTGGCTGTCGCGCGACCCGGTCGAGGTCGACAAATATATCGCCGACCCGCTCTGCGGCTGGGATGCGTCGGTCTCGATGTGGCGCGACGTAGTCGACATGGCGCTTTACGCCGGCAAGGATTCCAGCTTCACCGGCGTCCGCCGCGATCTCTTCATCAACCTTGTCGGTGGCGAGAAGGACCCTGCGTCGGACTACGGCAAGGCGGTCCATCACCTGGCAACGCGCATGCAGGCCATGGGCTTTTCGAATCTGGTTTCAAAGGTTTACCCGGAAACCCGCCATGAAAGCCTGAACGATATCAATCGCGATGCCGTCATGAATGATTTCGTCGCTTGGGCGGACAGCGTGCTCAAATCCTGATCCGGCTTGGCCCACTGCAAGGGCCGTGACAGGTGCGGCTGCTGTTGATAGAGCCTGCGTTTCCGACCCCATTACGGTGATCCATGGCCGACCCTCCGCTGAAAGGCATCCGCGTTATCGAGCTCGCCCGCATCCTGGCCGGTCCCTGGGCCGGACAGTTGCTCGCCGATCTCGGCGCCGATGTCATCAAGGTCGAGAGCCCCGATGGCGGCGACGATACCCGCAAATGGGGTCCGCCCTTCGTCATGAGCCATGACGGCGAGAACCTGTCGGCCGCCTATTACCACTCCTGCAATCGCGGCAAGCGTTCCATCGCCGTCGATTTCTCCAAGCCCGACGGTGCCGAGACGTTGCGCAAGCTGGTCGCCACCGCCGACGTGCTGATCGAGAACTTCAAGCTCGGCGGCCTGAAGAAATACGGCCTCGACTACGAGAGCCTGAAGGCGATCAATCCGCGCCTCGTCTATTGCTCGATCACCGGCTTTGGCCAGGACGGTCCCTACGCGCCGCGCGCCGGCTACGATTTCATCATCCAGGCCATGGCCGGCATGATGTCGATCACCGGCGAGCCCGGCCGCGAGCCGCAGAAGGCCGGCGTCGCCATCTCGGATCTCTTCACCGGCCTCTATTCGGTGATCGCCATCCAGGCGGCACTGCGCCACGCCGAAAAGACCGGTGAGGGCCAGCATATCGACATGGCGCTCTTCGACAGCCAGATCTCGGCGCTCGGCAACCAGAACCTCAACTATCTGATTTCCGGCAAGTCGCCGGTGCAGATGGGCAATGCGCATATGAACATCGCCCCTTACGAGGTGCTGCCGGTCAGGGACGGCCACATCATCCTGGCAGTCGGCAATGACGGCCAGTTCGGCAAGCTCTGCGCGGCGGTCGGGCTGACCGATCTGCCCGCCAATCCGGATTTCGCCACCAACCCCGCCCGCGTCGCCAACCGGGTGAAGCTGCGCGAGCTGATCATCGCGACGCTGAGCACCTGGGACCGCGATCCGCTGTTGGCGAAGCTCGAGGCTGCCGGTGTGCCGGCAAGCCCGATCAACACCATTGGCCAGATGTTCGACGACCCACAGACCATCGCGCGCGGCATGCGGCTCGATCTCGACGACGGCCACGGCAATCGCCTGCCTTCGGTGCGCGCGCCGATGGTGATGTCGGGCACGCCGCTCGTCTATGAACGACCCTCGCCGCGCCTTGGCGAACACACGCAAGAAATCCTTGCCGAACTGGAGAGAGCAGCAAAATGAAAACCGGCGGACAACTGATCGTCGAGGCGCTCGAAGCGAACGGCACCGACCGCATCTTCTGCGTCCCGGGCGAATCCTATCTCGCGGTGCTCGACGCGCTGCATGACTCTTCGATCCGCACCATCGTCTGCCGCCAGGAAGGGGGTGCTGCGATGATGGCCGACTGCCAGGGAAGGCTGACCGGCAAGCCCGGCATCTGCTTCGTCACCCGCGGCCCCGGCGCCACCAACGCTTCGGCCGGCGTCCACATCGCCATGCAGGATTCTGTGCCGATGATCCTGTTCATCGGCCAGGTCGCCAGCCACGCCAAGGAGCGCGAGGCCTTCCAGGAGGTCGATTACAAGCGCTTCTTCGGCGACATCGCCAAATGGGTGGTCGAGATCGACGACGCCGCGCGCATTCCAGAATTCGTCACCCGTGCCTTCGCCGTCGCAACCTCCGGCCGTCCCGGCCCGGTGGTCATCTCGTTGCCGGAGGACATGCTGACCAGCGCGGTCGAGGCTCCGGAAGCGCTGCCGCACACGCCGGTCGAGACGCGCCCGGGCGAAGCCGAGCTCGACGCGCTGGAGATGTTGCTGAGCAATGCCAAGCGGCCCTTCGTTATTCTCGGCGGCACGCGCTGGAACGAGGAAGCGGTGGCGCATATGCGCCAGATCGCCGAGGCCTGGTCGCTGCCGGTCGGCTGCTCCTTCCGGCGCCAGATGCTGTTCGACCATCTGCATCCGAACTACGCCGGTGATGTCGGCATCGGCATCAATCCGAAGTTGGCGGCACGGATCAAGCAAGCCGATGTCGTGCTCCTGCTTGGCGGCCGCCTGGGCGAGATGCCGTCCTCGGACTACACGCTGCTGAAGAGCCCCTACCCCGACCAGGCGCTGGTGCATGTCCATGCAGATGCCGGCGAGCTCGGCCGCGTCTACCGGCCGACGATAGCGATTAACGCGTCGCCCGCCGCTTTTGTCGAGGCTTTTGCCAAGCGCAAACCAACGGCCAAGCCCGCCTGGGCGGCTGAGATGGAAAAGGCGCACGCCGCCTATCTCGAATGGTCGACGCCGCCCCAGACCGGCCCGGGCGCGGTCCAGATGGGCCCGATCATGGACTATCTCGGAAAGGTCCTGCCGGAGGATGCCATCCTCACCAACGGCGCCGGCAACTATGCCACCTGGGTGCATCGCTTCTACCGCTCGCGCCGCTTCGGCACGCAGGCGGCGCCCACTTCCGGCTCGATGGGCTACGGCACGCCGGCCGCGGTCGCCGCCAAGTCGCTGTTCCCGGATCGCACCGTGGTCGCCTTCGCCGGCGACGGCTGCTTCCTGATGAACGGCCAGGAGTTCGCGACGGCTGTCCAGTATGACCTGCCGATCGTCGTGATCGTCGTCAACAACGGCATTTACGGCACAATCCGCATGCATCAGGAGCGGGAATATCCGAGCCGCGTCGTCGCCACCGACCTTAAAAACCCGGACTTCGCGGCGCTGGCCCGCGCCTATGGCGGCCATGGCGAGACGGTGGAAAAAACCGCCGACTTCGCGCCGGCCTTCGAACGCGCGCGCGCCAGCGGCAAGCCGGCAATCGTCGAGATCAAACTCGATCCCGAAGCGATCACGCCGACCCGCACGCTGACGCAGATCCGCGACAAGGCATAATTGCCGACAGAGTTCAGGCCGAGTTCCTTCGCGCCCCCCTCTGTCCTGCCGGCCATCTCCCCCACGAGGGGGGGAGATTACCAGTTCCATCGCCTCGCCATTCCTGCAACGCTGGTGATTGGCGAAAGCCGGCGTGACATCTGATCTCCCCCCTCGTGGGGGAGATGTCCGGCAGGACAGAGGGGGGCGCTGTCCCGCCGGCTTCCAAAGTGACCGCAATCCTTCCGAACCCTACATCGCCTTCTCGATCTGGCCGCGGATCTCGCCGTCCTT